>CAYMVM010000019.1:0-34537 GCA_964394175.1 uncultured Bifidobacterium sp. | reverse complement strand
GCGGTCATGCGACGAGCCGCCGGCACGGTCGCAAGTAGTGCGGCGGCTTTGTTGCGACATTCGAGTTCTTCGTCTGCTGGATCACTGTCCGCGACAATTCCGGCGCCGGCTTGCAGTGTTGCGCCCTTGTTCGACACGAACATGGTCCGAATGGCGATGGCGGTGTCGAGGTTGCCGGCGAAATCGACGTAGCCGACGACACCTGCATACGGGCCACGTTTCACGGGCTCTAGGTCGTCGATGATCTCCATCGCACGAACTTTCGGAGCTCCGCTCACTGTTCCGGCCGGCAATGTGGCACGCAAGACATCGATCGGGCCGAGCCCGTCGATCAACTCGCCAGACACCTGTGAGGTGAGGTGCATGACATGGCTGTATCGCTCGAGTGTCATGAGTTCATCGACGTGCACCGTGCCGAACTTGGCGACACGACCGACATCGTTACGCGCCAAGTCGACGAGCATGACGTGCTCGGCGCGCTCTTTGGGGTTCTCTCGCAACTCGGCAGCAAGACGGCGGTCATGGTCGTCATCGCGTCCGCGTTTGCGGGTGCCAGCGATCGGTCGCGAGATCACGCGGCGACCTTGCACTTGCACCATCGGTTCCGGCGAACCACCGACGATGGTGAGGTCTGGTTGGCGCACGAAATACATGTACGGGCTCGGGTTCACTTGTCGCAAGACGCGATAGACGTCGAACGGGTCGGCTTCCAGGTCGAGCGAAAACCGCTGCGACAAGACGACTTGGAAGATGTCACCTGCGCGCACATGCTCTTTGGCCACTTCGACGGCACGTTCGTAGGCGCCATCTGGCATCGATGAGCGCATCGCCGGTAAGTCCTCGCCTGGCACGGGTGGCTCAACGGCGACGTAGTCGAGCGGCTTCGAAAGATCTTCCACTGCACGATGGACGCGATCGACCGCAGATGAGTAGGCATCGTCGACACCGCGCGAATCGAGTCCGGCGACGACAACACTTTCGAGCATGTACACACGCTGGCGCCAATGGTCGAACGCAGCGAGCGAACCGATGATGCTGACTGACGCATCGGGAACGTCACGGTCATCTGGTGGCACGTTCGGCAGGTTCTCGACTTCGCGGACGACGTCATAGCCAAGGTGACCCATGAGACCGCCTTGTAGTGGCGGAAGATCGTCGAAGTGCGGCGCTTGGTACACGCGCAACAATTCCTCCATTGCCGCGAGGATGCCGCGGTCAAGAGGGACCGTGTTTGGCACCGAACCCTGAACGGTGATGCGACCGTTGCGCAACGTCAATGTCCCACGCGGATGACGACCGACAAAGGAGAATCGACTCCACCGCTCACCATGCTCGACCGACTCGAGTAGAAATCCGTCTCCGTCACCAACCAACTTCACATAGGCAGCCAGAGGTGTCTCGAGGTCAGCCAACACTTCTGTCCAGACCGGCACGACCGTGTGGGTTCGTGCAAGTTCACGAAACTCATCGCGCGTCGGTTTGATCGTGAGTTCTGCAGAGCTCGTCATGACGCGCGGTCGTTCACTTTGCGCCGAAAGGCTGGAAGAAACAGGTGCGCTCGCCTGTATGGCACGCACCTTTGCCCTCTTGTTGGACGACGAACAACAAGGTGTCGCCATCACAGTCGTAATACGCCTCGCGCACGTACTGGCCGTCACCGCTGGTGTCACCTTTGCGCCACAGTTCTTGGCGACTACGGCTCCAGTAGACCATGCGACCCTCTGCGAAGGTCATGGACAATGACTCGCGGTTCATCCACGCCATCATGAGCACCTGACCCGTGTCGACGCATTGCGCGATGACCGGAACCAGACCGTCTGCGTTGAATTTCACAGCGGACCACTGGTCGGCGTCAGGGACGATGATGCGACCGAGTCCGGACATCAGAGATATAACCCCGTGCTGGCTTCGATGCGACTTGCAGCGACCGCATGAATGTCGCGTTCACGCAACATGATGTAATCGTTGCCGCCGACTTCCACTTCGTAGCGGTCATCGGGACTGAACAACACGCGGTCCCCGACTTCTGCCGACCTGACGTTTGCGCCGAGGGCCACGACTTCCGCCCACACCAGGCGCTTGCTGATCTGTGCAGTGGCCGGAATGAGGATTCCGCCACTCGAACGACGCTCTCCTTCGTTCTGAGGAATGCGCACGAGCAACCTGTCGTTCAACATCTTGATGGGAAGCTTCTCGTCACCGGCCGACACGCCATGCACGGTACCGTCAGGGGCGTGCGAGTGGAAACCGTTTCTTTGCAGACACTCGACGGATTGGCGCTCGAAGCAGACCTCATACGCGCGGACGGCGGCGATGCTCCGTCCATGGCGTGGGTGGTGTGTCATCCACATCCGCTCTATGGCGGTGACCGTCACAACACTGTGGTTCGCAACATCGTGGCCAGCGTGGTTCAGCGTGATGGTCTCGCCCTCACACCAGACTTTCGTGGCGTCGGCCACAGTGAAGGAGTCCACGACGGCGATGGCGCAGAGCGCCTCGACGTGGCTGCCGCAATCGACTTTCTCGCAACAATCGCACCCGAAGCACCGATTGTCGTCGCTGGGTACTCCTTCGGAGCTGCAACGTGCCTGAACGTGAGCGACCCACGCGCCCATTGTTGGGCAGTCGTTGCTCCACCTGTTGCGATGTTGTCAGGAGAAAGTGTCGCCCGGCGTGATCACCGACGAACGCATGTCGTGATTCCGGCCCATGACCAATTCACGTCAGTTGACGCGGCGCATGAAGAGTTCTCGCGATGGACAAACGTCGAGGTTCACGTTGCGCACACTGCGGATCATTTCATGGCTGGTCAAGCGGACGAGCTGGACGCACTCGTACGCCGCGTGCACTCAACACTCTCTTAGCATCGGCGATGGTGTGCTCGCCGAAATGAAAAATTGAGGCGGCCAAGACTCCGGTGGCACCACCATGAATGACCCCTTCGGCGAGATGGTCAAGTGAGCCGACGCCCCCGCTGGCGATCACCGGAACCGACACCGCAGACGACACTGCGCGTGTCAGGTCAATGTCGAAACCTTCGCGTGTGCCGTCACGGTCCATCGAGGTGAGGAGAATCTCGCCAGCACCACGCCGGACAGCGTCGACCGCCCACTCCAGGGCGTCACGGTCAGTTGGAGTACGACCACCGTGTAAGTGGACGAGCCAGCGTCCGGTCTCTGCATCACGCTTTGCATCGATCGCACACACCACGCACTGGGCCCCGAACTCTTCTGCAATCTCTGAAATCAATTCGGGTCGCTCAACTGCAGATGTGTTGATGCTCACTTTGTCGGCCCCGGCGCGCAACAAGGCGCGCGCATGAGCGACTTCCCGAATGCCGCCGCCGACGGTGAAAGGTATGAAGACTTGTTCCGCCGTGCGCGACACGACATCGACCATGGTGTCTCGGCCATCTGACGACGCAGTGATGTCCAAAAACACCAGTTCATCGGCGCCTTCACGGTCATAGCGCGCGGCGAGCTCGACAGGGTCGCCGGCATCGCGCAGGTCGACGAAGTTCACGCCTTTGACGACACGGCCATTCGTGACGTCAAGACAAGGGATGACGCGCGCAACCACGTCGGAGGATGTCGTCGATGGTGTCATCGCAGCGCCTCCAGGGCTTCGGAAATGGTGAAACGACCTTCATAGATCGCCTTTCCCGTGATCACACCGGCGAGGACGCCCGTGTTCTTGAGCGCAACGAGATCGCCGACGCTCGAGACGCCGCCACTTGCGATGACCGGCGTGTTCGTGACGCCTGCGACCGCGACAAGCCCTTCGACGTCGGGGCCCTGCAACATGCCGTCGCGAGAAATGTCGGTCACGACGAACACTGCAGCATCGGGAAACAACCCGACACACTCTTCGACTCGCCGCCCTCCACTCTTCGTCCAACCACTGACGGACACTTCCCCACCACGGTGATCGAGGCCGACAGCAACAGGCACCACTTTGGCGACCTCGGACACGAGCTCTGGTGCCGCAATGGCTGCTGACCCCATGACCACACGAGACACACCATGGCTGGCAAGTTCACGGGCGTCATCGATGCTGCGAATGCCACCGCCCACCTGCACCTGCGCGACCTCACGGGCTTCCTGTGCGATTCGGCCGATGACCTCACGGTTGGTTCCGACACCGGACTTTGCCGCATCGAGATCGACCACATGGATCCACGATGCACCCGCGTTGATGAAGCCCCGCGCCACATCGACAGGGTCATCTCCGTAGATCGTCTCGTCGTCGTACTTCCCTTGCGTCAATCGCACGACACGACCACCACGCAGATCGATGGCGGGATACAGATCGAACGTCGTGTTCATCGAGATATCCCCGAAACGAAATTGGACAGAATGCGCAAGCCAGCCTCTGCTGATTTTTCCGGATGGAACTGCAATGCCGCGACGTTTCCGGAGCGGAAAGCAACAGGAAGTTGACCGCCATACGACGTCGTAGCAATCACTGAATGGCCATCGGACGGATACCCAGCGAGCGAGTGCACGAAATACACCCACGCGTCGTCATCAAGGCCGTCAAACAACGGATCACGCGCCGTGACATGCAACTGATTCCACTGCATGTGCGGCCGTGGCACACCGCTCGGAATCCACTTCACCATTCCGGGAATGACCGCAAGTCCAGTCACGGTTTCATCTTCTTCGCTACCACTGAAGAGCATTTGCATGCCGACACAAATTCCGAGAAACGGTCGGCCAGAGTCGACAGCGGCATGCGTGACGGATTCGAGATTGGCCGAGCGCAAGGCACGCATGCACGCTCCGAATGCGCCGACACCAGGCAACACCACTGCGTCGGCCGCATCGATGTCTGCTTCATTGCTCGTCAAACGAGCGATTGCACCGACATGTTCAAGCGCCTTCTGCGCTGAACGCAGATTGCCGATGCCATAATCAATGACCGCGACACGCGGCTGGTCGGTCACGAAAGGACGCCCTTAGTGGAGGGCACTCCTTCAGACTCGACGCGAACTGCGTCCCGAAGACACCGCGCGAGACCCTTGAAACTTGCTTCGATGATGTGGTGGACGTTCTTACCGTCGACCAGATTCACATGAAGTGTCATGGCTGCGGCAGTGGCAAACGACGACACGGCGTGTTCCGCGAGCGATGGATCAAACGGTGGGTCGCCGAGTGGCAGGCACTCCGGTAACGGAACGTTCCACGACACATGGGGCCGACCGGACAGATCGAGTGCCACGGACACCAATGCCTCATCGAGTGGGAAGGAACCCGAAGCGAATCGTCTGATTCCCTTCTTGTCTGCGAGCGCTTGTTTGAACGCCTCGCCCAACGAAATGGCGACATCTTCGACTGTGTGGTGTGTGTCGATGTGGAGGTCGCCTTGTGCTTTCACCTGCAGATTGAACCCACCATGGCGCGCGAGTTGATCGAGCATGTGGTCGTAGAAAGGAATTCCGGTGGAGACCTCAGATCGGCCCTGGCCGTCGACGTCGAGAATGACGGTGATCGACGTTTCCTTCGTCGTCCGTTCAATGCGGGCCGTGCGAGACATGTCCCTATTCTGACTGCTCGAGCGCCTGCTTCAACGCCTCAATAAAGGTGGAGTTCTCGATCTCATTGCCGACAGTGACCCGTAGGCAGTGCTCAACTCCGGACCAACTACTGCAATCACGCACCAAGACACCCTTTTCGACGAGCCGTTGCCACACGGTGTGGCCGTCGACGCGGGTCGGTCTGAACAACACGAAGTTCGCACCACTCGGCCAGGACTCGACGTCGAAGTCGTCCAGTGCCGCCATGATGCGCCCTCGCTCGGCGACAATTCGCGCGACGCGTTCATTCATCTCGTCGACATAGTTCAAGGCTGCAAGACCAGCGGCTTGTTTGAAGGAATCGAGGTGGTACGGAAGCACGACAGCATGGAGCATGTCGACGACATCTGGAGGCGCGATCAGATATCCGAGTCGAAGTCCCGCCAGCGACCAGGTCTTCGAGAAAGTACGACTCACGACGACATTGCCACCTGGTGTGGTCGCCCGCTCCACCGCTGATCTCTCGGAGAATTCGGCGTAGGCCTCATCGATCACGACAAGCCCAGGCGCGATGTCAGAGAGCAACTCGATGTTGTCCCACGCCTCGACGCGACCGGTGGGGTTGTTCGGTGAACAAAGAAACGTCACTTGAGGTGCGTACTGGGTGACGACACGTTGAATCTCGTCCGTGGACAACGTGAAATCTGCGGATCGACGACCAGCAACAACTGTCGCACCGGAGATTCGTGCCAGATGTGCGTGCAACTGATATGTCGGCTCGAACACCGCGACAGATCGTCCCGCACCGGCATAGGACAGCAGGAGTGTTTGCAGCACTTCATTGGAGCCGTTGGCGACGAACACAGACGAGGCATCGACATCGTGACGATCTGCAATCGCGCGCCGCAATGCGGTGACCTCGCGATCGGGGTAGCGATTCCAATCAATCGAGGTGACAAGACGCGCGACATCTTCCTGCCAGCCATCTGGCGGTGGAAAAGGTGACTCGTTCGTGTTCAGTCGTACGGGCACGTCGACCTGGGCTGAGTGGTATTTCGACAGAGCTGAGATGTCGGAGCGAGGGGGTACGGGTGACGAGCGAGCCACGGTCACAACTTACCGATGCTGGTGCTCTGCAGTGTCGTTGATTTTGTCAACGAGCAAGTCGTTGAGCCCGCAGGATCGACCGGTGCGCCGTCAACAGAGCTCGTTCGGCCTCGTAGATAGCAGAGACAAGATCTTCGTTCTCGCCACCCATCGATGCAGCAAGGTCTGCCATGCGGTCGCGGTAACGCGCAACTGCCTCTGCCGCTGCGCTCAGTTCCGCATTCATTGACTCAAGTGACGCGCTCATTTTCGCTTGCTCGATTTCGTTCCATTCATCGCAACTTTGTCACGGGTCGGAAGGCTTGATGATGGGCAGATGTCCTGCAACTCACAATCGTGACACCGCGGTTTGCGCGCATCACACACGCGTCGACCGTGCAAGATGAGACGAAGGCTGAACTTTCCCCAATCCTCCGGTGGCAGATGCCCGTTCAACACTTTCTCCACTTTCACAGGATCTTCTTCGGTGGTGAGCCCCAGTCTCCGCGACAATCGTCCGACGTGGGTATCGACGGCAAGCCCGGGAAGGTCGAAGACGACACTCCGCAGGACATTGCCGGTCTTGCGTCCCACACCGGGAAGTGTGACGAGGTCATCAAGTTCAGTCGGAACGTTGCCGTCGAAACGTTCGACCACGGAACGCGCCATGCCGATCAGGTTGCGAGCCTTCGTCTGGTAAAAACCTGTCGAGCGAACGAGTTCTTCGACGTCGGTCGGGTTGGCAACCGCGAGGTCATCAGCGGTCGGATACTTGGCGAAGAGTGCAGGCGTCACCATGTTGACCCGCGCATCCGTGCATTGTGCCGACAAGATCGTCGCGGCGAGCAACTCGAATGCATTCTTGTGCTCGAGCTCGCATTCTGCAGCGGGATACAACGTGGTAAGACGCTTCGCGACTTCACGCGAACGCGCGGCAGGTGTTCGGGGCTTTCCCACGGCGCGAGGGTACCCTGCACTCGTGCCCACGTTCGACATCAAGCGGAGAATGAACGATGACGACATCGCGCAGGTGTCTGAGTTGCTCGAGGCCGCTGAGCGTGCCGACGGTTCCCGACCCTTGAGCGACCATCTTTGGCTCGACTTGCGAATGGGTGGACGCGAAGGCTTCGCAGGGTTCATCGCCACCGAAGAGGGTCACGAACACATCGTCGGCTACAGCCAGATCTCGCGTGGCAACGACTCATGGCTCGTCGACATGGTCGTGCATCCACATCATCGTTACGACACCACTTTGCTCGGTCCGCAGCTCATGAAAATCGCACTTGACACTGTCGCGGCTGAAGGGGGCGGACATGTGCACTGGTGGGTGTTCGAACCCAACCAGTTCCATCGCTCTCTCGCCGAACAGTTCGGCCTGCACGAGGGACGCACGTTGCTACAGATGCGTCGACCCCTGCCCCTCGAACCTGCGCTCGCTCAACTTGGCGACGATGTGAGCACCACATCGTTCTCGCGCACCCGCGACGAGGACGCATGGCTGGTCGTCAACAACGCCGCATTTGCGTCACACCCCGAACAAGGCGCATGGGACGTCCAGACACTCCGTTCGCGCTATCACGAGTCGTGGTTCGACGACGACAGCATTCGCCTCCACCATGTCGACGGCACGCTCGCCGGTTTCTGCTGGACCAAGATTCATCCGAACTCTGTTCCCGTCATGGGCGAGATCTACGTCATCGCTGTGCACCCCGATCATGTCGGGCACGGCCTCGGCACGGCGCTCACCGCTGCTGGCCTGAACCACATGGCACGCCGTGGTGCAGACGTCGCGATGCTCTTCGTCGACGCTGACAATTCAGCGGCGCTGTCCTCTTATGAGCGACTCGGTTTCGTCCGCCACCACCGCGAGCGTGCGTTCGTCGGCGACGTGCCCCCTAGCCTGACGGCATGACAGACACTGCATCTGCTCCGCACACATCGCTTCCTCGCTGGTCAGTAGCCGACGTTCACGAGTCATTTGACTCGCGCACGTTCAAAGTCGCGTTCGAGTCTTTCTCCGCCGACGTGTCGCGCCTCGAAGCAGTGTTCGACGAGGCGAACGTGCGCAAAGTCGATCGCGCGATCGAAACTGGCGACGGCGAAACTGCAGACAAGGTGATCGCTCTCTACAACCGCGTGATGGACGCCGGCGATGTGCTCGGCGCCTACATCTACGCAACAGTGTCCACCGATTCGCGTGACGAAACTGCGCAAGGCCTGCTCAGCGAGATCGAGGTCCTCGATGCACGTACGTCACCACTACTCGCCCGACTCGCAGAGTGGGTGAAGTCACTCGGAGTTGATGAATTGTCGACGCTCAGCACTGAAGCAGCAGAACACGTCGGTCCATTGCTGCGACTTGCCGAGCGCACCGCCCACCAGATGCCCGAAGACTTAGAGGGCCTGTACGCAGAGTTGTCGACCACCGGATCGTCGGCATGGGGTCGACTCCAAGCCGACGTCACCTCACAATTGACCGGAGACGTCGTGCGTCCAGACGGCACAATTGACACCTTGCCTATGCCGGCCATTCGCGGGCTCGCATCACACCCCGATGCAGATCTGCGACGTGCGGCCTACGACGCCGAGATGGCCGCCTGGCCCTCCGTGGCCGTTGCGTGTGCAGCAGCGATGAACAGCATCAAAGGTGAGGCAAACGTCATCAATGCCCGACGTCATTGGGCTTCTCCATTGGATGCATCGCTCTTTGCCAACAGTGTCAGTCGCGCCACCTTCGACGCCATGCAGAAGGCTGTCTCTGACTCCTTGCCCGACTTTCGCCGCTGGATGAAATCCAAGGCTGCGGCTCACGGGAACACGAACGCACTTCCGTGGTGGAACCTCGTCGCGCCGCTTCCGAATGTGTCCTCTTCGGTGACATGGGACGAGGGCATCGCACTCGTGAAGTCCGCCTTTGCCGAGTACAGCGACAATCTTGCTGGACTGGTCGACAGGTCACTTGCAGAAAACTGGATCGACGCCGAGCCCCGTGAGGGAAAAGTCGGTGGTGCTTTCTGCATGTCATTCGTCGACGATCGTTCGCTCGTGCTCCTCAACTGGACCGGAAGCACCGAGAGCGCGCAGACGACGGCCCACGAACTTGGACACGCATATCACAACACTCAACTGGCCCACCGCACGGCACTCCAAAAGCGTCTACCGATGGCTCTTGCAGAAACGGCAAGCATTTTCTGCGAGACATTGGTCGTCGAAGCAGGGCTTCGCAAGTTGAGCGGCCGCGAACGACTCGCGTTGCTCGACGTCGATCTTGCTGGTTCAAACCAGGTCGTCGTCGACATTCACAGCCGGTTCCTTTTCGAAACTGAAGTGTTCGCGCGTCGACAGCGCCGTACGCTCGGGGTGTCCGAGTTGAACGAAATGATGCTCGAAGCCCAGCTGGCTGCGTATGGCGATGGCCTCGATCAGAGCACCGCTCATCCGCACATGTGGGTGTTGAAGCCGCACTATTACGGCAGCCACTTCTACAACTGGCCATACACCTACGGATTGCTGTTCGGCCTCGGCCTCTACTCTCAGTACACGAAGGACCCTGAACGATTCCGCCACGGGTACGACACGCTTTTGTCGCGCGCCGGTATGGACACCGCCGAACAACTCGGTCAGGCTTTCGGACTCGACGTGACGAGCGAAGCATTCTGGACCGCAAGTCTCGACGTCATCCGCCAACGAATCAGCGACTACGCCGACTTGGCAAAGTCACTGTGACCTGTACGTGCCGATGATCTCGTTGTACGACGCCACTCGAGCCGACGTCGAGGCCGAACTTGTCGGTGCTCCCCGGTACCGCATCGATCAAGTCTGGAACGGCCTGTACTCACAATTTCTCGAACCACACGACATCACCACTCTTCCGGCTGCCGTGCGAGCCAAGCTCACAGAGTCGTTCACGCCTGCACTCGAGCCGACATTGCGCACGGTTGCAGATGACGGAAAGACGATCAAGTTCCTGTGGCGCCTCGTCGACGGCGGACATCCGATCGAAACAGTGCTCATGTACTACGACGATCGCGCGACGGTGTGTGTGAGCACACAAGCAGGCTGCGCCATGGCGTGCGGTTTCTGTGCGACTGGCCAAGCGGGCTTCAATCGACACCTCACTGCCGGCGAGATCATCGAACAAGTGGTGCGTGCCTGCAGGGAAGCCCGCACTCTCGAGCGACGTGTCGACAACATCGTGTTCATGGGTATGGGTGAGCCCCTCGCGAACGAACCTGCGGTCTGGGGTGCTGTCGAGCGCATCCATGGTGACATCGGCATCTCGGCGCGCCATCTCACCATCAGCACAGTCGGCATCGTCCCCGGAATCCGCACACTCGCCTCACGGCCGTTACCCGTGAACCTTGCCGTCTCGCTTCACGCCGCTCGAGACGAGCTCCGTGACGAATTGGTGCCGATCAACAAGCGCTACCCCATCGCTGACTTGCTCGATGCCTGCCACGACTACTTGAAAGTGAAGAATCGTCGAATAAGTTTCGAGTGGGCGCTCATCGAAGGTGTGAACGACACGATGCGCGATGCAAAAGAGCTGCACGCTCTCAGTCGACGACTCACGCCGACGGCACACGTGAATCTCATCCCTTTGAATCCGACCCCAGGTTGGCCGACCAAAGGAAGTAGCCGTAACAGGGTCCATGTGTTTCGCGACACTCTTCTCGAATTCGGCACGAACGTGACGATCCGTTCGAATCGCGGCACCGACATCGCAGCAGCATGCGGGCAGTTGGCCGCTGGTCAGCCAGTGCGCGTCAGCGCTCCTTCATCTCGAGAGTCCTCGACCTCGTAAGTCATCGCAGCGTCACGTGGCGTCGTCGATATACGACGGATTTGCCACGGCCAACTTGTCGCACACGGACTCAAACACCAATGCACGAACCTCGTCTGAGCGGTGTTCAAGATGCCCCGCCCGAATGCGCGCCGCCAATTCCTGGTCGTCGCTGCACTCAAGGCGCTCCAACCGCTCACGATGACGACGTGCGTGCACCGGCCCGAGCGCGATCTCGCGCTCGACCATGGCCAAGATGTTGGTGGCGACCCTTGCGTTGAAACGGACAGCCGAACTCTTGCCGTCAATGACGTCATGTTCGAGCCATTCACGCACCGCAGTCACGAGTTCGCGGGCTGACGGAGCGTCATGTGGTTCAGCCATCACCATCGTCCTTCCAACAACTTGAAAGCGTCGTACTCGGTCTCGCAGACACGTCGACCGATTGCAGCCAACTCGTGACTTCGCGACATACCGGACATGTGAGCCGTCATCTGCATGATGCATATGACACCCCACCGAAGCGTGCCGAAGACTTCCCACCAGCGCACCACTTCCGGATCAGGGCGTACACCGGATGCCTGTTCATATGCGTCGAACAACTCTTCGTACTCGCCCACGCCAGCGACAGGCTTCTTCGACCCGAATCGCCAGGCTCGTACACACAGCCAGCCGAGATCCTCCATCGGATCTCCGACATGGGCAAGCTCCCAGTCCAGAACTGCCCGTACTCCCTGGCCGTCCACCAACACGTTTCCGAGGCGCAGATCACCGTGCACGATCGTTCGACGTGAGGTCAAGGGTTTGTTGTCGTTCAACCAGCGTAAGACCAGCTCGAATGCCGGGTGGGGTTGGCCAAGGTCACACAAGAGCTTGTCGTACATACGCAACTGATCAGAAGCGTCGAGACCTGGCACGACGTCAACAGGCAGTGAATGAAGTCGCGCCATCGCCATGGCGACCTCACGCACAAACGCCGACCGAGTGTTCGAGAACGAATCATCACGCAAAATTCGTCGTGCAATCGTCTCTCCCTCGATGAACCGCACGATCATGAACGGTCGTTCGAGGGCATCTGACTCCGACCCGTCGACCACGACCTCAGGAACGGGCACAGCTGCACTTGCGGCAGCACGCAAGAGAGCCGGTTCATGCCGCAACCGCCCGACGCCACCCGAGCGCTCGCGTTGCAAGATGTACTTCTCACCATCGGCGACGAACGACCACGTCTCACGGGATGCACCTGACGTGAGCCGTGTGAGGTCGACGACCGCATTGACCCCCAACACGCGTGCGAGACCGTTCTCCAAGTCGTCACGCGCGTTCGACATCGACACACTTTGCCACGAGCGACGGCCACTGCGACTACCGTCGACCCAGTGACGGCGCACACCTCCACCAACGCGGTGCTTGGCCTGCGACATGCGTCCGTCGTTCATGATGGGCGCCACGTCGTCGATGACCTGAGCCTTGACCTCAACGACGGTGAGCGCTGGGTCGTGCTCGGAGCGAATGGTTGCGGCAAGACCACCTTGCTCAGAGTTCTCTCGCTCTACTTGCACCCGACGACTGGCATCGTCACATTTCGGGGTACACCCCTCGGCAGCTTCGACGTACGCCAGGTGCGCAAGCACATCGCTTACTCATCAGCGAGTCTGGCGACAGACCTGCGGCCAGCCCTCGCCGCAATCGACGTGGTGATGACCGCAAAACACGGAGCACTCGAGACGTGGTGGAACGATTATGACGAGTCCGATCGGCAACGCGCGCACGAGTGTCTGGCGCGTCTTGAGATCGACTCATTGGCACACCGATCCTTCGGCACGCTGTCATCAGGCGAACAACAACGAGTACTTCTCGCCCGGACATTGATGTGCGACCCACACGTCGTGTTGCTCGACGAACCAAGTGCCCGACTTGACCTCGGCGGTCGAGAAAGACTTGTAACCGACCTTGATGCGCTCGCGACGGCCGTACCACGTCTGCCGATGGTCTTGGTGACACATCATGTCGATGAAATTCCGACGGCATGCACACACGCATTGCTCATGAAGAACGGTGCCGCCATCAGTCAAGGACCCATTGAAGACGTCTTGACATCGGCGAATGTCAGCGAATGCTTCGACATCGACCTCGCCGTCTACAGGCGGGACAATCGCCGCTGGACTGCGCACCGACCGTGAGAGTGTCAGACACACACGCGAGGTAAACGTTCCTTTGCGACTGCAACATGGTCTCTGAGAACCTTGTCCAAGAGACCGCCCGTCCACAGCGTTCCTTGGTAGTCGAGACTCACTGCCACGAGCGTGTGAGCACCTTCGGCTTGTAATGTGACGGCGAGTACCCACGGCGCGTGTGACTTACCGTCGATTTCCTTGCGCTCGAACACGATTCGCGTCGACTCATTGACACTGCGCGTCATACGAAGTCTCTTGGACCGTGCGAATGGTCCGACCTTTGCTCGCAATTCGACGTTCCACGTCTCCGTATCGACCCGTTCGACGGAATGCACGAGAGGCATCCATGCGTTGTATCGACCAAGGTCGTCGACGTGGGGTCGCACACGATCGATCGTCGTCGCCACATGCACCGACTCGTCAAGCCTCACTCAGGCACCAACTCCTCAGTGCGACACATCGTCCATGCACCAGAATTTCTGTGCACGATATTGCTAGATACCACGGGACCGGTCGCCGAACGCGCGGCCAAGCAAACGTCCCCGCACGGGACTCCCGTCGGCATCGTCGTCTGTCTCGTCATCGTCACCACGGCGTGCGAGCCGTGGCATCCACGGTGCACCTCGCTCGTCGTCGACGGTGATCGGCTCTGGTCGATTGTCAGGTGTCGCATCACTCGTCACCTGCGGTGTCAAAGGCGAGGCATCGTCGTCAAAGAGCCCCGTGTCACCCGACATAGGTGCCGTCGCGGACACGTGTTTCGACGAGCGAGCCGACGTTTTCTTCGACGAATCCGACGAATCTGTCGTGTCGGGGGCGAGGAACAATCGGGGCACGGACTCGCGGCGGTCGTCGATGGTCCACCCACGTGGCACTCGTAGGCCATCAGCGTGTTTCTGACACAAACTTCCGGCTAACGCTGGGTCATCAGAAAGCGCCGAATCGAGACGCACGACAAGGCCTGCGTTGTCGATGACGTATGAAACTGCGGTCGGCATTGAACAGCCAGGACGTTCACACAATCGACGCACAGAAAAAAACTACTTCCCCCGACGTGCCTGAACGGGACAAGACGCTGGTGGGCGCGACGGGACTCGAACCCGGGACCTCTACCGTGTGAAGGTAGCGCTCTAACCAACTGAGCTACGCGCCCTTTGCGGACGGCTGAACGATACCCGAGCCACCCCACATCGCCTACGGCGTGGTCGTCACCACCCGATCGACACACGCATTTCCCATTCCCTGGCTGTCACGGTATGCCTCGGTGCCGTTCGGGCACACTGCGTCGAATGCGATGAGTTGACGCACCACGGCGTCGTGCGGCCCTGAACAATCGACCTCGCGCACCGCGAGAGTCGTGTCGATGTCCACGCAACTGCCACTCGTCAGAAGTTGGTCGGGCTTCACTGGCTCTTCGGGGTCGACGAATGCTGCGAGCACGAGCACCACCACAATGCCGAGTATCGCGAAGAACAACGCTCCACGCCAGGGAAACCGTGGTGGCGTCACTGTGGTCGGCGCACGGAAAAACACATCGCGTTCCTCTGCGCTTCGCCCCTCGCTGTGTGCGACCGGACCTGCAAGTGCACGGTCGTACTCACGTCGTTTGCGAGGGTCAGACAACACCGACCATGCTCTGTTCACTTCCGCCATCGTCAATGACGTACGCGCATCGACATCTGCGACGTCTGGGTGCAAGTTGCGAGCCAACGAACGGTACGCGTCGCGTATCTCGTGTTGCGTCGCCTGTCGCGACACACCGAGGACGTCGTAGTGGGACTTAGTAGCCAAGGTCGGGGTCAACCAGTCCGATGAGCGGCTCACCCTTCAGGTATCGCCGCACATTCTCACGCACGCGTTCGCTCAACAACGGGACAGCCATCTCTGGAGTGTTCCCGACGTGCGGGGTGATGATGCAGTTGGAGAGCGACCACAGCGGATGGTCACTCGGCAACGGCTCTGGATCGGTGACGTCGAGTGCCGCACCGCCGATGATGTTGTTCTCGAGCGCCCACACCAGATCTTCTGTGACGATGTGCTTGCCACGCGCCACGTTCACGATCCATGCATGAGGTTCCATGACCTCAAACTCGGGCCGAGCCATCAGGCCTTCGGTTTCTGGTGTGAGCGACAGGGCCAGGACGACAAGGTCCGCCCCGGCGAGTGCATCGACCAGATGGTCGATGTCGACGACTTCGTCTGCACCGTCAAGATGATCGACACGTTTCCTCACGACCGTGACATGACAATTGAACGGAGCGAGCAGTCGCAAAAGTGTCTCGGTGATGCCGCCGCCACCGACAACGGTGACGCGCGCACCGAGAAGATTTCGCCCTTTGGGTCCCGACCACGTCGTTTCACGCGAGTAACCAGCGATGTTGCGCATTCCAGCCAGGGCCAGACCGATGACGTGCTCTCCCACCGGCTCTGCGTACACGCCTTTGCCGCAGGTCCATGTACGTGAATCGTCGATGATCGGTACGAAATTCTCGATGCCGGCAAACGGAACCTGCACCCATTCGATGTGAGGGTGAGCAGCGAGTAACCGGGCGAGCCCGTCAGCATCGCGTGCATCGGTCCAGACCACGGCCGAGGCGATGCTCGCATCCACGAGCGAGGCTCCGGCCTCTCTCACTGCATCAGCGATCCACCCAGAGTCGTCTGGTGACACACAAACAGACTTGTCACGCGGGCGATCCATACAGGAGGACAACGATACGAGGAGAACTCAGGAGCCGGTCAAAGTCGCCGCGATGTCGCTTGACGAACTACCCGAACGACGCAACACGACAGCGACGAACGCGAGTGCTGCCATCGTGATCGCGAAGAGAATGACCGCACCCACTCCCCAGAACGGCTTGATGGTGCTGCGAGTCGCACCGAGTAGTGCGACCGGGAACGTGGTGGACCCAGCCTCACTGATGAGAGTGCTGATGACTGCGTTGTCGAGACACAGAGTGAACGAGAGCAACCCACCAGCGACGAGCGCCGACGAGATGAGCGGCAAGGTGATCTGTCGGAACGCGCGAGCCGGTGTCGCACCGAGGTCGGCTGCCGCCTCCTCGAGCGATTCGTCGAGCCCCGCGAGGCGCGCTCGCACGATGAGCGTGACGACCGCACTCGCGTACAACGACTGGCCTACCCAGAGTTTGTTGATTCCACCGTTGAAAGGACCCAGTCCTTCTGTGAAGGGATACCCGAGCACGGGAATGTCTTGGATTCGCGGGAACCACGTTGCGAGCGCGATTGCGTCCATGATCTCGGGTGTCACCAAGATGAGAAAGACGACAGCCATGAACACCGTCGTCCACCGACCTGGTCGACGAGCAAGACCGACACCGGCGAGACCACCGATGATGACGGCGATGATCGTTGCACCGAACGCCGCGATGAATGAGTTGCGGATCGCATCACCGATGCCGGCAAAGTCGAAAATGTCGCGATACCAGTCGGTGAGGACGCCGTTCACGACGACAGCGAGCACGAAGCCGAGGGGACCGACCCAATTGAGACGCCGACGGGCGACATTGGTCGCACGAGCCAAAATGATGCGAAGTGCGACAGCCAGCACGATGATCACAGCAAAGCGGATGACGAGTGCCCAGGCGCTGGCTCCGTCGAACAGTTCCGACCACCACTTGAGACTCGTGTGACCGGACCAGATGGTGAAAGAAGTGCTGCGGTTGAACGAGTGCAGGATCACCAACAGAATCGGGACGAACAAGAAGATGAGCACAAGGACTGTCCACGCACGCATGAATGCGACGACAGGGTCGAACGAGAACGTACGACGTGCAGTTCCTTCAGCCACGGCCCGCGCCGACCGAGCGTGCAGAGAGGCGCGAAGTTTTTCCGCGACAGGTGCTGCCAACGAGAACACTCGCGGCAACAACCACACGATGAGTGCGCCGACCGCGAGCGTGAGCAACACGGCGCCGATCATCAGCACCGCCATCGCCGCCCCGAGTGGCCAGTTCTGCGCTCCACTGAACTGCGACGCGATCATCGAGCCGATCATGTTGCCTTTTGCGCCACCGAGGACCGTTGCTGTCACGTAGTCACCACACATCGGTATGAAAGTGAGCAAGACACCGGCGATGATTCCGGGGCCCGCTAATGGAAGCGTGACCGAGAAGAACGTCGCCACGCGACCTGCACCCAGGTCTTTGCTCGCCTCCCTCATGCGGACGTCGATGCGATCAAGCGCGACGAACAACGGAAGGATCATGAACCCGAGGTAGTTGTAGACGATCGCGATTTGCACCGCTGTGGTCGTCTCGAGGATCTGTATTCCGTTCGAACCGATCCAACCCCACTCCATGAGCCACTTTGAAAGCGTGCCGTTCGGTGCAAGCGGAATACGCCACGCAACGGTGCGGATGAGAAATGAGGTGAAACTGGGTACGACCACCGCGGCCAAGATGATGGCCTTCCAGCGGTCCGACACCTTGAACGCCGCGAGATACGCGACCGGCAACCCGATGACAAGGCAGAGCAACGTCGCTGTGATCGAGATTCGGATGGTCGCTTTGAACACCTGGAAGAACGTCGCGTCGAAGACATTTGAGTAATTCGACGTCGTGAGGTTGGTCAGATCGACCGGGAGTAACTGAGTCGTGTCCTTCGTTCCGAAGGAGTAATAGATGATGAAGCCGATTGGGACGATGAAGAAGAGGGCGTACCAGATCATCGAAGGCAACGCGAGGGCGAACTTCGGCCCTCGCAGTCGCCTTCGAGATGCTGGTACGACGACTCCTGTCAACGGATCAGGCTCCGGCTTTGGCCTTGGTCTTGTTCAAGATGTCAACGAGGCGATCGAGCGCTTCGTTGATCTCTTGTGGCTCCATCGTGGCGACCTGCTCGTCGCTGAAGAAGATCATGTCGGGCTTCTCGAGCGACGGTGCAAGTTCACTCAGCAACTGGTCCATGCTCTTCATGCCGGTGTGGTACCCGTGGTACGAGAGGTCCTTGATGGAGATCTCTGGAATGAGGTTCCAGTTGATCCACGCATGCGCAGCCTCTGGGTTCGGAGCGCCGGTCGGAATGGCGTAGGTGTCCATGAAGATCTGTGTCTTCGGTCCGGGAAGCACCCACTTCCAATCCTCGGGGTTGCCGCCTGCATCTTTGATGCGCGAGAACGCCTGACGGGCATCGCCGGTCCACGCCACGGCCATCGAGTAGGCACCTTCGGCGATCTTGGTGCTCGGGTAGCTGTCGAATGCCTTGATGTGTGGTCCGAGTTCGTCGACCAAGAACTTCTCGGCGGCGTCAAGATCAGCTGCGTCGGTGGTGTTCGCCGACTTACCCTGTGACCAGAAGTACGGACCACAGAAGTCCCACGCGGCGTCGATGACAGCGACGTTTCCACTTGCTTCGTTCTTGGCGGCGTCGAGGAAATCAGCCCACGTGGTGAGTTCACGCGTGATCTTGGTGGTGTCATAGAGGAAGCCAGCACTTCCCCAGTCCTTACACACGACGTATTCGTCATTCGGGTCCCACGGCTGTCCGACGTACGGCGCATCGAGGTTCACGAAGTTCGGGATGAGCGTCTTGTCGAGTTTTTGCAACAGACCCTTCTCGATCATCTGAGGCACATACGGGCCGGTCGGCACGACGATGTCGAACCCGCTCTGACCATTCGAAGCTGACAGCTTGGTGATGAGGTCCTCGTTGCTGGCGTAATAGTCGACCTTCATGCTGACACCGAGTTCAGAGTCGGCGAGTGCGCCGACGAGATCCGGGTCGTTGTAGTCGCCCCATGTGTACATCGCGAGAGTGCCGCTTGACTTGTTGATCACTCGACTCCACTCACCACTTGCCAAACCGGCTGCACTGCCAGCAGCTGTCGTGTCGGTCGCTGCGGCTGTCGTGTCGCTCGCCCCATCATCTGAACCGCCACACGCTGCGAGCACCACTGCCATACCAGCAGCGGCAGTTCCCGCTTTCAGAAATGCCCTGCGTGAGAGATTCTCACGGAAGCTCTCTGGTGCGAGTATCCGAATTTCTTTTGCCATGGTGTTCTCCTTGTGTGTTTCTGTAGTGGTTGAGTTGTTGACTTTGTCCGTTGATGTTCTCGTATGAGATCTGTTCATGCTCCGGTGAGGGCTTCTGCCATCACCACGTCGGCCTGACGCGCAGAGAAGAGATACACGTCCTCGGCCGCCCACGTGCACCACACCCTGTCGCCCACCTTGGGTCGAGATGCATGGGTACGGGGAACGAGCACGACGACTTCGCGCTCTGAGGTCGACACGACGTACTGCAGGACGTCGCCGAAGTGCGAGACACTCGCGACCGTCGCGAGAAGTTGGTTCTCGCTTCTTTGCGGCTGCTCCACCACCAGGTTGATGCACTCAGGACGCACGGCTGCGAGGGCATCGTTTCCGGCCGGCACATGTTCCTCCGGATTGGTGGCGACGAACAAGGTGCCGTCATCGGCGTTGACGCCGGTGCCGGTCGATGAGCCTTGCCAGAAATTGTTACGACCGACAAAACCTGCAACGAAAGCAGTCTTCGGATGCTCGTAGACCGTCTCTGGATCTCCGATTTGCTCGACATGGCCTTCGAGCATGATCGCGATGCGGTCACTCATGCTCATCGCTTCTTCCTGGTCGTGGGTCACGAACACAAACGTGATTCCGAGTCGGCTCTGCAGCAACTTCAGTTCGATCTGCATCTCTTCGCGAAGTTTGCGGTCAAGAGCCCCGAGTGGCTCGTCCAGCAGCAAGACGCTCGGACGATTCACCAATGCTCTCGCCACTGCGACGCGCTGTTGTTGTCCACCAGACATTTGTCGAGGTTTGCGTTCAGCGAGCTTGGACATCTGCACCATGTCGAGCGCTTCCGCGACACGAGTGGCGACCTCACTCTTTGGCACACCTTTTTGCTTGAGGCCGTAGGCGACGTTCTCGGCGACGGTCATGTGCGGAAAGAGTGCATAGTGCTGGAACACCGTGTTCACGTCTCGCTTGTGCGGAGGAACACCTTGCACTTCTTTCCCATTCACCAAGATGTGCCCACCATCGGGTTGCTCGAAGCCAGCGAGCATGCGCAGTGTCGTTGTCTTTCCGCAGCCTGAGGGGCCGAGCAACGAGAGAAACTCTCCTGGCTTGACCGTGAGGTTGATGGAGTCGACCGCGACGACAGCGCCATAGCGTTTCGTGACATCGATCAATTCGATGGAGCCACGCGCCCCCGTGTTCGACTCAGCGGTCACTCTCACCCCTCCCCGGTAGGGAAACCTTCCAGATACTAGGCACAGGTGCTGATGGTGGAAAGAACAGTGTGTATCGGCAACACTTGCGACCATGAGTTCGACACACATCGCCACCGACACAGAGAGCCGTGATGCCAATGCACGGCGTCACCTGTGGGGCCACTTCACACGCCTCGGGTCGGTTCAGCGCAACGGCTACCCCGTCATCGCACGCGGCGAGGGTCCCTACGTCTGGGACCAGAACGGCAAGAAGTATCTCGACGGCCTGAGTGGCCTCTTCACCGTGAACATTGGTCATGGACGTCGTGAACTGGCAGATGCCGCCCATGCCCAGATGAGCAAACTCAGTTACTTCCCGCTGTGGAACTACGCCACCGAACCAGCCATCGACCTCGCTGCTTGGCTCGCCGATCACGCACCCGGCGATCTGAACCGAGTGTTCTTCACAGCCGGTGGAAGCGAAGCCGTCGAGTCCGCATGGAAGATGGCGATTCAGTACTACCGAATGATCGGCCAACCGCAACGTCGCAAAGTCATCAGTCGCGACTACGCCTATCACGGCACCACGATGGGCGCGCTCTCGATCACCGGTGTGCCCGGATTGCGCGAGAACTTCGAACCCTTGTTCCGTGAAGCCATCAAGGTGCGCAACACGAACCATTACCGCTGCGTCGTCTGCTCGAACCAAGACGCGTGCACGCTCGATTGCGCCGACGACATCGAGCGCAAGATCATCGAAGCTGGCCCCGACACCGTCGCGATGGTGATTCTCGAACCTCTGCAGAACACAGGTGGTGCGCTCGTTCCACCTGAGGGGTACTGGCAACGCGCGCGCCAGATCTGCGACAAGTACGGAATTTTGCTGGTCTCCGACGAAGTCATCTGTGCCTTCGGCCGACTCGGACACTTCTTTGGCGCCGATCGTTTCGGTTACCAACCCGACATGATCACGTTCGCCAAAGGTGTGACCAGCGGATACGCACCTCTTGGTGGTGTCATCGCGAGCGACCGCATCGCAGCACCGTTCATCGAAGAACCGACCGCCACATTCCAACACGGCATCACCTTTGCCGGACATCCGGTGTCAAGTGCGGTCGCAATGGCGAACGTCAAGATCATGGAAGAGGAAGACATCAACGGCAACGTGTTGCGTCACGAGCAGATGTTCAAGGACATGATGATGGCGCTCGGTGAACTACCGATCGTCGGTGATGTCCGCGGATGTGGCTACTTCCACGTTCTCGAGTTGGTGCGCGACAAGGACACCAAGGAGACATTCACGCGCGAGGAATGCGAATGGCTGCTTCGCGGCGTGCTGTCACCTCACTTCTTCAAGTCAGGTCTCATTTGTCGCGCAGACGACCGTGCCGATCCCGTGGTCGTTCTCGCACCTACCCTCATCTGTGGCGAGGAAGAACTCGGTTTCATCGGCAACGTGTTGCACGAAGGCCTCACCGAGGCCTGGCGTCAATACCAGTTGCGCTGATTCAGCTGTCGATGTTGGCCATCACGTGCTTGATGCGCGTGTAGTCATCAAGTGCGTATGCCGACAAGTCCTTGCCGTATCCCGACTTCTTGTATCCACCGTGAGGCATCTCGGCAACGACCGGAATGTGGGTGTTGATCCACACACAGCCGAAGTCAAGTCCCTTCGCCATTCGCATCGCCCGGCCAAAGTCCTTGGTCCACACCGACGATGCCAACCCGTACTCCACGCCGTTCGCCCACCGCAACGCCTGTTCTTCGTCTGAGAATTGCTGAACCGTGATGACCGGGCCGAAGATCTCGTTCTGGATCATCTCGTCGTCTTGTTTCAAGTCGGCCACGACAGTTGGTGAGTAGAAGTAACCCTTGTCCCCGACTCGCGATCCACCGGCGACCACGCGCGCATGGTTGGGCGTGCGGTCGAGGAAACCCGACACGCGCGACAACTGATTCGCATTGTTGACTGGTCCGAACAGGACCTCGTCGTCTGTCGGCACCCCGGTCTTCACTCCACGGGCTTGTTCGGCGAGCGCATCGACGAAGTCCTTGTACACGCGTGGTCCGGCTATCACACGTGTCGCCGCTGTGCAGTCCTGACCTGCATTGAAGTAACCGGCGGTCGCGATGCCTGCTGCAGCAGCCTCGATGTCTGCGTCATCGAACACGACGACCGGCGCCTTTCCGCCGAGTTCCAGATGCACGCGCTTGAGTGACTTTGCTGCTGCTTCTGCGACTTCCATACCTGCTCGCACCGAGCCGGTGACCGACACCATCGACGGCGTGTCGTGTGCGACCATCGAGCGACCGGTGTCGCGATCGCCGCAAATGACGTTGAACACTCCGGCCGGCAAGAACTCTGCAGCGATCTCTGCGAGCAACGTCGTCGTGGCAGGCGTGGTGTCGGACGGCTTCAACACGATGGTGTTTCCTGCAGCGATTGCCGGCGCGAACTTCCACACCGCCATCATCATCGGGTAGTTCCACGGCGCGACCTGCGCACACACACCGACGGGTTCACGACGGATCATCGATGTCATGCCGCGCATGTACTCACCCGCACTCTTTCCTTCGAGCATGCGCGCCGCACCGGCAAAGAACCGGATCTGGTCGACCATTGGTGGCACTTCTTCGCTGCGCGTCAGCGCGACCGGCTTACCGGTGTTCTGCACCTCGAGCGCGATGATCTCGTCGGCTCGTGCTTCGATTGCGTCCGCAATTCGAAAGAGAGCAAGAGAACGTTCGGAGGGTGTCGTGTTCTTCCACTCCTCGTACGCAGTCGCTGCAGCGGACATCGCGGCATCGACATCGGCCTGCCCACTCAACGCAGCCTCGGCGTATTTCTCACCAGTCACAGGGTCGATGACGTCCGAGGTTCGACCGTCCTTTGCCGCCTGATGTTGTCCGTTGATGAAGTTCTGAAAGGTGCGCATGGCCACAGTCTGTCCGAAATCGACGGCACCGGAAAACCCGGTCCACGTTCCTGCATCTGGTCGCATGAGCGCTGTCGGACGCGCCTCGGACGGTTCGCACGGGCGATAGACATAAGGGCATGACCGCGATGCGCACTGTCGGAGTACCCAAGGAAGTCAAACAAGCTGAAGGACGGGTTGCCTTGACTCCCGACGGGGTCCGCGAGTTCGAACGCCTCGGCATCAACGTGTACGTCGAGACTGGCGCCGGAGAAGGCGCATCGATCACCGATGCCGACTTTGTCGCAGCTGGCGCCGACATCGTGCCCACAGCCAGCGATGCGTGGGCGTGCGACATGGTCGTCAAAGTGAAGGAGCCAAAGCAAGAGGAATTTCAGTTCCTCCGCTCCAACCTCACGTTGTTCACCTACCTGCATCTCGCCGCATACCCGGAAGTCGCAAAGGCACTCATCAACGCTGGCACGACTGCTGTCGCTTACGAGACGGTGCAACTGAAAGACGGGTCTCTGCCGTTGCTCGCGCCGATGAGCGAAATCGCCGGTCGACTCGCTCCACAAATGGGTGCCCACTTCCTCGAGCGACACAACGGTGGCCGTGGTGTCTTGATGGGCGGATCTCCCGGAGTGCGACCGGCACGTGTCGTGGTTCTCGGCGCAGGCAATGTCGGCTGGAGTGCAGCATGGATCGCCGCAGGCATGGAAGCCGAAGTCGTGCTGCTCGACAAGAACCTCGATCGGTTGCGCTACGTCGACCAGATTCATCGCGGTCGCATCGTCACACTGGCCTCGAATCGTGGGGCGATCGAACGCAGCGTGGCAGATGCCGATCTCGTCATCGGCGCGGTTCTGGTGGCTGGTGGTCGGGCCCCTGTCGTCGTGTCAGAAGACATGGTGAAGACGATGAAGCCTGGTTCAGTCATCGTTGACGTCGCCGTCGATCAGGGTGGTTGCATCGAAACGACCCGCGAGACCACACACATGCAACCGACCTACAACTTGCACGGTGTGGTGCACTACGCAGTAGGAAACATGCCCGGTGCGGTACCAAACACCAGCACATACGCACTCACCAATGCCACGCTTCCCTATCTTCTCGACGTTGCGACTCTCGGTGCACGAGATGCGGCGGCGCAGAAAGAACCAATCCGTCATGGCGTGAACGTGGTCGGCGGGCAGGTGACCAACGAACCCGTCGCCAATGCACTGTCCGTGCCATGTGTCGAGGTGTCACGCGCCTTCGGGTGAACCTCCGGGTCACTTGTCAAGATACGGTTCAGTCATGGCGACAATCGTCGGCGACCTCGACATTCCACAACTTCCTGAATTCGGTCCTGACACCGACCGCGACGTCCGGTTGACTGCACTGAAGGACGCCGCCGCGACATCGTGGATCGCCCGCGGCATGTTCGGATACAACATCTTGCGCTACGACGACGTCATCGCCGTGCTGCGTGACAAACGCTGGTACAGCGCGGTCGGCCTCATCACCGAGATGCAGGTCGTGACGAACGAGAAATACAAGGCACGCCCGCGACGCACGTCGATTCTGTCGGCCGACGGAGACGAACATGTGCGACTCCGACGACTTGTCGCACCAGCATTCAATCCGCGCTCCGCAGACCGCCTACGGCCGTTCATGGCCGACGTCATGAACTCCCTCATCGATCCGGTCGCCGACGTGGGTTCATGCGAATTCGTGTCGACAATCTGTGAGCCCTATCCCATCCCCATCATCTGCGAGCTTCTCGGAGCCCCGAAAGAAGACTGGAAGCTGTTCAGCCGGGTGGCATCTGACATTCTTCGCATCTTCAACGGCAATCTTGACCGTGATGCAGAGCTGATTATGCAAGCTCAAGATGACCTCGATGAGTACGTCCGCATGCTCATCGACAAACGCCGATCAGAGCCCCGTGAGGACCTTCTCACCGATCTCATTGCCGCAGAGGAAGCAGGCGACCGACTGACGACCGAAGAACTTGTGACCATGGTCGAGGCCGTCATCATCGGCGGCACGGACACGACGCGGAACCAACTCGGGCTTGCCATCTCGGTTTTCGCGCACCATCCAGAGCAGTGGGCGTTGCTCGCATCTCAGCCCGACCTCGCACCACGCGCAGTCGAGGAAGTCATGCGCTATTTCGGCGCTGTTCGTGCGACCGGTCGCTACGCGACCGAGGACATCGAATACCGCGACATCGTGTTTCCGAAAGGAACGGTCGTCTTTCCCACGATGGGGGTCGCCAATTTCGATGACTCGGTGTTTCCAGACCCCGCGACCTTCGACATCACCCGTGAACCTGTGGGACAACCTCAGCTGACGTTCGGCTCTGGAATTCACTACTGCCTGGGCGCATCATTGGCTCGAGCAGAGCTTCAGGTGGCACTTCCGTTGCTCGCTCGAAGAATGCCGAACCTCTCCCTTACAGGTGACGCGGAGTTCAAGCCAGCGACATCTGGAATCTTCGGTGCAGAAAAACTACCGGTGTCATTCGACCCCGGTCACTGACGCCATCAACATCAGTCACAACAGCTATCGCGCCAACCACAACCGGTGCACTTGAAGTGTGCATGTTCAGGAATGAGCGATGAACCACAGTGAGGGCACTCAGGGAATGTTCCGTATCGCGCTCGACACGAACTCGCATCCACGTACGTCGTCTGGCTGGTGTCGGTCACGGATACGTCTTGCACATCTCACATTGTTGCCGACCAGCTGCGTCGTGACGAGCATCTCGGCGCTCTTCCGACGAGAGAACTAGCGTCACAGTCGCTCTATGTCCCCCACGTTTCGCACCACCGGTTCTCGCGAGGGCAAAAAACCCCTCACTCCCGGCACTGCACGATCAGCGATGCAGTATCGCGACTTTCGTCGGATGTGGTGGGGAAGTTTTCTGTCCAATGTCGGCAGCTGGATGCAGAACGTCGTGCTGCCCGCCTACATCTACAACCGCACTGAACAGGCGTGGATCGTGGGCCTTTTCATGGTCGCCCAGCTCGGGCCGTTGCTCGTGCTCTCGATACCTGGTGGCGTCATCGCCGACCGGTATGACCGACGACGCTGGCTCGCTGGCGCGCAGACCATGCAACTCGTGTTCGCGTCAGGCTTGGCGTTGTGTGCCGCCCTCGACTCGAACGTCTCGTTGTTGTTCGTCATGCAACTCGGCGTCGGTGTCGGCAATGCGCTGAACGCCCCCGCATTCGGCGCGACACTGCCCAGCCTCGTTCCGCCCGAAGACTTACCGGGAGCCGTGTCCCTCAACTCGGTCATCATCCAGGGCTCGCGCGTCGTCGGGCCGATACTCGTGGCGATATTGCTCGGGTTCGGTCTCGAACCATGGCATGTTTTCCTTTTCAACGCAGTGACATACGTGTTCGTGATCGCGGCCATCGTGAGCGTCACGATTCCCCATCACAATCCCCCCGCTGAAGAAGGTTGGCGTTCACTGACATTGGGTTTCAGGCTCGCCCGTGAGCGACCTGTCATCGGACGCGTGCTCCTCGCGATGACAACGTTCTCTTTCATCTGTCTCGCGCACGTCGGCCTCTTCCCCGCCGTCGCAGAACTCAACTACGGAATCGACGCTGAGTCACCGAAGTATCAGTGGCTGTATTCGATTTGGGGTCTCGGAGCGATGTTCGGCGCGCTGTCAGTGAGCACCGTGTTCGCGCGTGTCGACAAACGCACGTCGGCCCGAAATGGTTTTGGCGCATTCGGTGTCGCGTTGCTCGCCTTCAACTTCGCTCGTGGCGACGTCATCGTGTTCACCACGGGTTTCATACTTGGTTTCTTCTATTTCGTCACGACGACCTCGCTCTTCACCGTCTTGCAGGCACGGCTCGACCACGCCATACGGGCTCGTGTCATCGCACTCTGGTACATGGCCTTCGGAGGTGTCGTTCCGATCAGTTCCATCGTCTTTGGTCCGGTGGTCGATGCCATCGGACCTCGTCTCGTGCTCGTTGCGGGGTCGCTGTGGGCGTTCGTCCTGGTGCGATGGTGCGACATCGCGCGTCTCGAACGATCGACTCAGGTCAATTGACGGACAAGTCGCTCTAGTCCGGCGACTCGCGAACCCTTCACCAAGATCACACAGTCGTCGCCCAGTCCTGTGAGCAGCGCGACGACCTCATCAATGGTGCGGGCAGGCACACCGTACTGCGTCGTGTCGACAGACAACAGTTCGACTCCAAGCGACGCAGCGACTGACGCGATGTGCACGTGATGTGCTGTCGCGTCATCAAGCTCTGCCATCAGCCCGAGGACTGCCACTCGCCTTGCTGCAGGAACGTCAGCGAGCGTCCGTAACGCCGCTTCCATCGACGTCGGATTCGCGTTGTAGGCGTCGTTCAAAATGCGCGCTCCAGATGCCGCGCCTTGCCACTGCATGCGGTCTGGCGACACCCGTGCCATTGCGACACCGCAGAGCGCACTGTGGAACGGAACACCGAGCGAGACGGCAACGGCGACAGCACCAAGAGCGTTGGAAGCCATGTGGCCACCCGGAACTGGCACTCTGACGTCACCTGTCATTCCACGCCAGAACACGGTCATCGTCGTGCAACCTGTTTCGTCGACGTCGACGACATGACCATGCACCTCTGCGCGCTCATCGAAGCCGAATGTGCGAATGTCACATGGGGCATGACGTGCGAGCACATCGGCGTAGGGGTCGTCGCGGTTGACGATGGCCACTCCGGTGACGGGCAGACCTTCGAACAACTCGGACTTGGCCTGTATGACACCTTCGATACCGCCGACTCGTTCGGTGTGAGCGTGACCGATTCTCGTGATGACTCCGACGGTCGGCTCAGCGAGTGCGCACAACCGTGCGATCTCGCCAAAACCACGCATGCCCATCTCGAGCACCAAGACATCTGCGTCATCAGGCGCATTCAGAATCGTCACTGGCACGCCGATGTCGTTGTTCAGACTCTTCGCGCTCGCCGCCACGACGGGAAAATGTGCGGCGAGCGTGGCCTCGACAAAATCCTTCATCGATGTCTTGCCGACAGATCCGGTGATGCCGACCACTCGATCATCGAGGCCTGTCAACAGATGACGACGCGCATGTCCTGCGAGTGTCCCGAGTGCAGAGACCGTGTCCGTCACCACAAGTTGTGGAATGTCTACTTCCACACGATGGTCGACGAGTGCGACGGACGCACCTTGTGCTGCGGCATCAGTGACGAATTCGTGACCGTCGCGGTCGCCGCGGATCGCCACGAACATCTGTCCTTGTCTCAGTGTTCGCGAGTCGTACGACACACCGTCGACGATGACGTCGAGATGTTCCGGATGCTGGCCGACGAGAGAGGCATTCAGCGCATGTGCGACATCTGCCGCCCTGAAACGCATGCCATCGACCCTAGCGGGGAGTACCGTCTTGGAAATGGCGTCCGACGACATGCGAACGACACTCGTGGTGTTGTACGGAGGACGCTCTGCGGAACACGACGTGAGCCGAGTGACGGCCGCTCACGTGCTGCGTGCCGTCGACCATGCGAAGTATCGCGTGATTCCAGTGGGCATCTCGCGTCATGGTGACTGGTCGATCGACGAATCACTCGTTGCGCTCCTCGATGCAGGCGCGCACGGATTGCCGTCCGAACTCACCGTCGGCGGAGCCGACACATCGAGTTCGGTGATTGCTGCGTCCGCTGCCACCGGCTCGACGGTTGTCCTACCGCTACTGCACGGACCTCTCGGAGAAGATGGCACCATCCAAGGCCTTCTCGAAGTCCTCGACGTACCCTACGTCGGAAGTGGCGTGCTCGCGTCAGCTGCTGCAATGGACAAGGGCATCGCCAAAGTGATCCTGGCTCAGCACGGCATCCCGCAGGTGGAATGGCGCACGTTGCATGTCGATGCGATTTCACCTCGCACTATCGACGACGTGATCGACTTTCTCGGACTTCCACTTTTCGTGAAGCCGGCGAACATGGGCTCATCCATCGGCGTGAGCAAAGCGAAGTCTCATGAAGAAGTTCGTGACGCCATCGCCAAAGCATCGACATATGACGAATGGATTGTCTTCGAGGAAGCAGCGAACGGTCGAGAGATCGAAGTTGCCGTTCTCGGAAATCTCCGACCTGAAGCGTCGATTGCGGGCGAGATCATTCCGTCACGTGAGTTCTATGACTATGAAGACAAGTACGTCATCGATGGCGCACGACTCGAGGTTCCCGCCCATCTCGATGTGAAGGCATCTGACGAGGTCCGTCGCCTTGCCCTACGGGCCTTCACAGCGTTGCGCTGCGAAGGTATGGCGCGTGTCGATTTCTTCTACGAAGAAAATGGTCGCGGTTTTCTGTGCAACGAGATCAACACCATTCCTGGCTTCACACCGATCTCGATGTACCCGAAATTGTGGCAAGCAACAGGCGTGTCGTATCCCGAGTTGGTCGAACGACTCGTACAACTCGCCATTGAGCGACACCGTCGCAAACGACGCAACACCGACCGCTGATTGCTGGGTCGTTTATTGGCCGGCGGCCGGAATGTTGATGACATCGCCGATGAGCAGCACGACGGTTCCTATGTCGCTCCAGTTGTTTGCTGCAAGGAGCGCATTGGTCGACACACAGAATTTCTTTCGGATCTTGAAGATTGAATCATTGGGCTGCACGGTGTACGAACCGGCAGGTCTCGTGCCACACCCCGCCAATGCCGGGTCCGGAGCCGATGTTGCGGCGGTTGTCGCACCCGTCGCGGGGTCGACCACCTGTGGCACGGTTGCCACTGCCTGAGGCGGAATACGAATCGTCTCACCCGGATACGGAAACTGCGCAGTGCTCACCCATCCGTTGTACGCGAGCAAAGTCGTGACGGAGATGCCGTATTTGTTCGCCACGGCGATCGGTGAATCACCAGCTTGCACGGTGTAGGTCTGTTCAGACCCGACGGCGTTCGGTGGCAATGTCGTTGTCGAGCCAGGTGCAGTGCTCGACACGGGTGGGATCGTCGCGAAGTCGGTCGGTTGCACCGGCACCACGGTGGTGGCCACCCCGAGCGTGTCGCCACCGCACGCAGAAATCGCGCCAGCGAGTGCGACCACGAACGCCACAGGAAGGGCGACATTGACCGCACGTTGCAGTCGACGGTTGGGTGTCGGCACGAACATCAAGAGTAGGTGCTGACGCTTCGCAATTCGTGTCAGGTCGACACGATACGCACGCGCCGTATCGACGATCAGACCAGTGGGCGAGCCGTCGGCGGAATCGGACGCGGAAGCGAGGTGGACCCCATCAGGTAGCCGTCGACACCTGCGGCGCACGCACGGCCCTCGGCGATGGCCCACACGATGAGGCTTTGTCCTCGGCCCATGTCACCGGCGACGAAGACACCCGGAACGCTCGACATGTAGTCGTCGTCGCGCTTCACGTTGCCGCGCTCGTCAAGTGCCACGCCGAGTTCTTCCAGCCAGGAACCCTTCTCTGGCCCGACGAAACCGAGCGCAAGAAACACGAGGTCTGCGGGCAACTCGCGCTCAGTTCCTTCGATCTTCTCGAACGTGCCGTTGACGAATGCGACTTCATGCAACAACAAAGCCTTCACGTTTCCGTTGCCGTCATCGATGAAGCGTTCGGTGTTCACGCTGTAGATGCGTTCGCCACCCTCTTCATGGGCTGACGACACGCGATAGACGAGACTCCACTGTGGCCATGGGTTGGACGGTGCGCGATCCTCTGGTGGACGCGGCATGATCTCAAGTTGGGTGACGCTCGCCGCGCCCTGTCGATGGGCTGTTCCGAGGCAGTCGGCGCCGGTGTCGCCACCGCCGATGATGACGACATGCTTGCCTTCAGCAGATATCGCCGGGTCGGAGAAGTCCCCTTCTTGCACCTTGTTCGCAATCGGCAGGTATTCCATAGCTTGGTGGATGCCTCGCAATTCCCTGCCAGGAACATTCAGATCACGCCATGCTGTGGCACCACATGCCAACACAATCGCATCGTGGGATGCGCGCAACACCTCGATGTCGACAGTGACACCGACTTCTGCGTTGGTGCGGAACTCGGTTCCCTCGTCGCGCATCTGACCGAGACGGCGCTCGATGTGACGCTTCTCCATCTTGAACTCTGGAATTCCGTAACGAAGCAGGCCGCCGATGCGGTCGGAGCGTTCGAGCACGACCACGTCATGACCAGCGCGCGTCAACTGCTGTGCAGCAGCAAGACCTGCAGGTCCACTACCGATCACAGCGACCCGCTTCCCTGTCTTTGTGCGGGCGATCTGCGGCTCGATCCAGCCGTTGTCCCACGCGGTGTCGACGATCGTGACTTCCACTTGCTTGATCGACACCGGATCTTGATTGATGCCGAGGACGCACGCAGACTCGCACGGCGCCGGACAGAGGCGGCCGGTGAATTCTGGGAAGTTGTTGGTCGCGTGTAGTCGATCGATCGCGTCTCGCCAATGTTCGCGATACACGAGGTCGTTCCAGTCTGGAATGAGATTGCCGAGTGGGCATCCGTTGTTGCAGAAAGGAATTCCACAATCCATGCAACGTCCCGCTTGCTCTCGCAACACCGTCTGGTCGAATGGTTCGTAGACCTCTTTCCAGTCGCGCAAACGAACAGGAACTGGTCGACGAGTCGGCCCTGTGCGGTCCCACTTCAGGAAGCCGGTTGCCTCACCCATGTGCCACTCCCATCACTGCCTTGTTGGTCTCGTCCTCTGACCAACTCTTCGCGCGAGCTTGCGCCATCACTTCCATGACTCGCTTGTAGTCACGTGGCATCACCTTGCGGAAATGTCCGACTTCGACGGTCCACATCTTGAGGATTCGCTCTGCGACCGTTGAACCGGTGAAGTGTTGATGTCGCTCGATGATCACCCGTAGTTCATCCTCGGAGACTCCTTCGACAGGCTCCAAATCCACGAGTTCATAGTTCACGTTGTCTGCGAACTGTCCGTGCGGGTCGTACACGTAGGCGACTCCACCGGACATGCCAGCGGCAAAGTTGCGCCCCGTTGGCCCGAGAACTACGACCGTTCCGCCGGTCATGTATTCACATCCATGGTCCCCGACACCCTCGACGACGGCCGTGGCACCTGAGTTACGCACACAGAAGCGCTCGCCGACGATGCCGCGAAGGAAGATTTCTCCGCTCGTGGCGCCGTAACCGATCACGTTTCCTGCGATGACATTGTCCTCCGCCTGGAACTGCGCACTTGAATGTGGATGCACGACAAGACGGCCGCCTGACAAACCTTTACCCAGATAGTCGTTGCTGTCGCCCTCAAGGTGCATCTCGACACCAGCAGGAACGAACGCACCGAAGCTTTGGCCGGCAGAGCCAGTGAAGTGGATCTGAATCGTGCCGTCTGGCAGACCCGCTCCTCCCCATGCCTTCGTCACTTCGTGTCCGAGCATGGTGCCGACGGTGCGGTTGACGTTTCGAATCGGCAGATCGATGCGCACCGGGCGCGCATCTGCGATCGCGTCACGAGACAATTCGATCAACTCCTTGTCGAGCGCCTCATCGAGACCGTGATCCTGCACGACCGAATGGTGCAACGTCTGGCCGTAAGGGTTCTGTGGCACTTCCAACATCGGAGAGATGTCGAGGCCACGAGCTTTCCAGTGTTCGACCGCCGCACGCGTCTCGATCATCTCGACGTGCCCGATTGCTTCCTTGAGCGAACGGAAACCAAGTGCAGCGAGATACTCGCGCACTTCTTCAGCGATGAACTCGAAGAAGTTCACCACGAACTCTGGCTTACCACTGAAGCGACTGCGAAGCACCGGGTTCTGTGTGGCGATACCCACCGGGCACGTGTCGAGGTGACACACGCGCATCATGATGCAGCCGCTCACGACCAATGGCGCGGTGGCGAAACCGAATTCTTCTGCACCGAGCAGCGCCGCGACGATGACATCACGGCCCGTCTTCAACTGTCCGTCAGTCTGAACCACGATGCGGTCACGCAGTCCGTTCAACAGAAGTGTCTGTTGTGTCTCTGCAAGTCCGAGTTCCCACGGCGCGCCGGCGTGCTTGAGCGAGGTCAACGGTGACGCACCGGTTCCGCCGTCGTGTCCGGAGATGAGAACGACATCTGCTTTCGCCTTGCTCACGCCTGCCGCGACTGTTCCGACACCGACTTCAGCCACCAACTTGACGTGCACTCGGGCCGACGGATTCGAGTTCTTCAAGTCGTGGATCAGTTGCTTCAAGTCTTCGATCGAATAGATGTCGTGGTGTGGTGGCGGACTGATGAGACCGACGCCTGGGGTGCTGTGGCGGGTCTTCGCCACCCACGGATACACCTTGTGACCCGGAAGCTGTCCGCCTTCACCGGGCTTGGCTCCTTGGGCCATCTTGATCTGTAGATCGTCCGCGTTCACGAGATACTCGCTCGTCACGCCGAAACGACCCGATGCGACCTGCTTGATGGAGCTGCGCTTCGAGTCACCGTTCGGCATCGGCACGAACCGTTCAGGGTCTTCTCCACCTTCTCCGGTGTTGCTCTTTGCGCCGATGCGGTTCATGGCGATGGCCAGGGTCTCGTGGGCTTCAGCAGAGATGGATCCATAGCTCATCGCGCCGGTCGAGAACCGCTTGACAATTTCCGAGACGGGTTCGACTTCTTCGATCGGCACCGGCTGGCGCTCATTCGTCTTCAGGTCGAACAACCCACGCAATGTGCACAAAGTACGCGACTGATCGTCGACGGCACGTGTGTACTGCTTGAAGACATCCCAACGCTTCGCTCGTGTCGCATGTTGTAGGCGATACACGGTCTCTGGGTTGAAGAGGTGATACTCGCCTTCACGGCGCCACTGGTATTCACCGCCCAACTCCAACTTGCGGTGTGCACGTTGCTCTGGGCGCGCGGGGTGTG
>CAYMVM010000018.1:26205-36516 GCA_964394175.1 uncultured Bifidobacterium sp. | reverse complement strand
GTTGAGTTCTCGACTTGCGCTGCGACGCGGGACAGAGCGAGTGAGTCGCCGACATGGTGAGCCACATCTTGAATCTCGGGTACTTGGTAGTTGTGGGCCAGGATTACCGCATCGCGTTCTGCGGCAAGACGGCGAACGCGTTGCGCCCAGTCGCCGTCAGACACCTTCACAAGAAGTCAGGTTATGAGCCGTTCGGCAGATCCGCCACAGGAGCATCGAAATGCCGGGGGCGCTCGTACCAGAACTGGGAGATCGCCTCTGCCAGAGCCCCGGTCGCAGATCCGGGGTCGGTGATCGTCTCGTTGGGATCGTCAGCGAACCTCACGACGGATGCCACGCCTTCATCACACACAATGACGACGAGTCGCACACGTCGACGAAGTGCGTGCTCGCTCGGTGGACCATCGACATCACCGTCTGGCGAGAGTGGAGCTGCCCACCCCGTGGTGACGAGCGCTGCCGCCTGAAACATTCGTGCCAATGCGCTTGAAGGAAGTGACAACAGTCGATACACATCGGGATGCTCTGCGATGCGGCACACCGACGCGCGTGCATCACCGTCGAGCATAGAAGGGCCCGACACGAACTGCACTCCGTACAGACGGGCCGCACCCATGTCGAATGAATCGATCGTCGAGTGAATGGTGCGCTCGACCATTTCCGCAAGCTCGGTGACCGGAATGTCAAGTTGGATTCGTTCTGGCAAGTCAGGGTTCATGCTCACGGTGTGTGCACATTGACGCGTCACCGGCAGTAGTGATGCCATCACCACGACTTCCCGCCCTGTCGTAGTGTGTCAACACAATGAGCCCAAACGACGAACATGCACCTCTGCACGGCATCACCGTGCTCGATGTCGGGCGAGTCGTCGCAGGGCCAGTGACGGCGTTCTATCTTGCAGCGCTCGGTGCAGAGGTCATACGTGTCGATGGACCGGGCGGTGACGTCAGTTGGCGCGTGCCACCCTTCATCGGACCTGATGCGAGTCGATCACAAGAGCGACGCGACGACGATGTGTCTGTCGGCCATCTTCGTCGCGCACGAGGAAAACGGAGCGTGGTACTTGACATCGCCACTGACGAAGGTCGTGATGCGTTCCTCGCTCTTGCCGATTCTGCAGATGTCGTCATCGAAAACTTGCGACCTGGCGCGATGTCAAAGCACGGATGCGGTGTCGAAGAAGTCCGATCGCGCAACGCACGGCTTGTGTGGTGCAGCATCAGCGGATACGGGCAGACCGGACCGTATGCACATCGGGCAGCCATCGACATCTGCGTGCAGGCGGAATCTGGCCTTCTCTACAGAACTGGTTGGCCCGACGCCCCACCTGTGCGCGCAGGTGCGACCGTCGCAGATCACTTCGGCGCCTACAACGCAGTCATCGCTGTGTTGTCTGCTCTACGCCAACGCGACCACACCGGCGTTGGATGCCATCTCGACGTGTCCATGCTCGATGCCGTGGCGATGATGTTGTGGGACGAAGCACTGGACATCGACCCAGTTGGTTACAGCGAGCGACAAGGCAACGGTGACCGACGTGGCACTCCGCACGGCGTGTATCCGACGACGAACGGATCCGTCGCAATCGTCGTCACCAGTGACGATCTCTGGATCCAACTCGGCAAGCTCACGAACGCCAAAGATTTCACCGATGCGTACCCGACGTTGCGAGACCGAATCGCTGCACGCGACATGATCGATGCATGGCTGAGTGAATGGACGTCGAAACGGACATCGAGTGACGTCGCAGACCTGCTCGGCAATGTCGGCATTCCAGTCGGAGTCGTTCGCACTGGATACGACACGTTGAACCATCCTCAGTTGAGACATCGAGAGTTCTTCGAATCTCTTCGAGCGCCGGTCAGCGGCGTCGACAGTGGGCTCTACGGCACACGACTTCCCTTTCTCATCGACGGACGAGGGTTGTCGGCAGGTCCGGCTGAACCACTCGGGTGGAGCACCGACGACGTCACATCGTGACACAGGGACCTTCGCGAACGCAGGTCCCTGTCGCTATCGTTTGCAGTGCCCTGATCCCCCGCCGACTGAGATTTCGACATGTCACAACCACGCACGCTCGCCCAGAAGGTCTGGGACTCTCACGTGGTGCACAGCGCACCCGGTGAAGCCGACCTCATGTACATCGACCTCCACTTGGTCCACGAGGTCACCAGCCCGCAAGCATTCGACGGACTCCGACTGTCAGGTCGGACGGTGCGGCGCCCCGAGCTCACTGTCGCAACCGAAGACCACAACGTGCCGACTGCCGACATTAACAAGCCGATCGCCGACCCGATCTCGGCCAAGCAGGTGCAGGTCCTGCGTGACAACGCGAGAGAGTTCGGTATCACCCACTTTCCGATGGGCGACTCAAATCAAGGCATCGTGCACGTCATCGGACCAGAACAAGGTCGAACACTTCCGGGTATGACCATCGTGTGCGGTGACAGCCACACCGCGACACATGGCGCGTTCGGTGCGCTCGCCTTCGGCATCGGCACGAGCGAAGTCGAACATGTGCTCGCGACGCAGACCTTGCCCCAGTCGCGACCGAAGTGGATGGCAGTGAATGTCGAGGGTGATGCTCCGTCAGACGTCACTGCCAAAGACATCATCCTTGCGATCATCGGAGCCATCGGTACCGGTGGCGGCATCGGGCATGTCATCGAATATCGCGGATCGGCAATTCGCGCACTTTCCATGGAAGGTCGCATGACGGTGTGCAACATGTCCATCGAAGCTGGCGCAAAAGCCGGACTCATCGCACCTGACGACATCACGTTCGAATATCTGAAAGGTCGCCCACACGCTCCTCACGGAGCTGCATGGGACGAGGCGGTCGCTGCATGGCGCGAGTTGCACACCGACGACGGTGCGACATTCGACAAAGAAGTCACCATCGACGCGCGCACTTTGCGTCCGCACGTCAGCTGGGGAACCAACCCCGCACAAGTGATCCCTATCGACGGCGTCATCCCGTCACCCAAAGATGCGAGCGACCCGCAAGTTGCAGACACCATCTCTCGTGCGCTCGAGTACATGGGACTCACACCGGGCACCAAGATGAGAGACGTCGCAGTCGACACCGTGTTCATTGGTTCATGCACCAACAGCCGCATCGAAGACCTTCGCGCTGCGGCAGCCGTCATGAAAGGACGCACGGTGTCAGCCAAGCGCGTGATGGTGGTACCCGGAAGCCATGCCGTGAAGAAGCAAGCCGAAGCCGAAGGGTTGCACGAGGTGTTCCGCGCCGCCGGAGCCGATTGGCGCGAGCCAGGCTGTTCCATGTGCTTGGCCATGAACCCCGACAAATTGGCCCCTGGTGAACGTGCTGCCAGCACGAGCAACCGCAACTTCGAAGGTCGCCAAGGCCGTGGCGGACGCACCCATCTTGTGTCACCAGCGGTTGCAGCGGCCACTGCGGTCGCCGGACACTTCGCCACCCCAGGAGACCTGTCATGAAAGCAGTGCACATCATCACTGGCCGCGGAGTTCCACTTCGACGAAGCGATGTCGACACCGACCAGATCATTCCTGCCGATTGGCTGAAGCGTGTCGAGCGCACCGGTTTTGAAGCTGGTCTTTTCTCCACATGGCGCGACGACCGCAATTTCGTTCTGAACGACCAGAAGTACGCAGGCGCGAGCGTGCTCGTCGCTGGGCCATCGTTCGGTGTCGGCTCATCGCGCGAACACGCGGTGTGGGCGATTCAACAGTACGGCTTCGATGCAGTGATAGCGCCGAGCTTCAGTGACATCTTCCGCAACAACTGCACCAAGAACGGTCTCGTTCCGGTCGTGTTGCCAGAACCCATCGTCAACAAGCTGTGGGACCTCATCGAGGCTGACTCGACCACCGAGATCACGATCGACATGAAATCACTCACCGTCGAGGTGCCACGTGCCGGCCTGACCGAGTCATTCCCGATGGATGCACCGACGCAACACCGTTTCCTGAACGGGCTCGATGACATCGGAATCACTCTGTCGCATGCAGAGGCAATCACAGCGTTCGAGCGCACCCGCCCCAACTATCTTCACGCCAACTGACGAAGTGCGCGTGGCGCCGTCAGCGACGGTCTTGATCTTCTGACGGGAACAACCACAACCGGGTTCCACAGCCGGGACAGTCTGCAGTGTCGACGCCTTCGATGTCGTCGATGAACTCACCGCACATCGGACATCGATTGTCGTCGGTCACCTCTTGTTCAACGGGAAAGTCCCCGTCGAATTCGTCAATGGTGCTCATGCGCGCAACGTAGCAACGCGGTGTTTCAACCGACAGGAACAGTTGTCACTTGTCAAGAAACTTGCGCAAGTCCACCAACCGTGGGTCGTTGCTGAACACCTCGATAGGAGGTTGCGTAGGAAGACGCAGTGCCCGTTGAATGATGCGACACGTCGTGTGCTGGTTGTATTCCGCCAAGGTGACAGCCCAACCGTCACGACCCGCACGCGCAGTTCGACCAGATCGGTGTAAGTACGTCTTGTGGTCGATCGGTGGTTCGTAATGCACGACCACAGCCACGTCGTCAATGTCGATGCCTCGTGCAGCGACGTCGGTGGCGACGAGAACCGTGATCTCACCGTTGGTGAAGCGAGTCAATGCTTTCTCGCGTGCAGCTTGTGTGAGGTCACCGTGGATGGCCGAAGCCTTCACATTCAGGTCGCGAAGATTGTCGGTGACGCGGTCACAGAGCCTCTTGGTGTCGCAGAACACGACGGTCTTGCCCTCTGCAGCGGCAACCGCCGCAATCACTTTGTCTTTGTCGAGTCGGTGCACCGCGAGGAACAGGTGATGCATCGTTCCGACAGTGTCAGTCGGCGCATCGATGGAGACCTCACGTGGGTTCTTCATATATCGGCGCACCAAGTTCCCGACCTGGCCGTCGAGTGTCGCACTGAACAACATCGTCTGGTGTTCACCCGTCACGTGACGCAAGATCCACTCAACCTGCGGCGTGAAACCTTCGTCTGCCATGCGGTCTGCCTCATCGAGCACCACACACTGAATGTCCTCAAGGTCGACTTCTTTCGCCTTGATGAGATCGATGAGGCGCAACGGCGTTGCCACGACGATGTCGACGCCCTTGTCGAGTGCCACGATCTGGTCGTCGCGCGACGCGCCGCCGTAGACCGCCAGTACTCGCACGCCACACTCGACGGCGATCGGCGCGAGAACTTCAGACACCTGCAACGCAAGTTCGCGGGTGGGCACGAGGACGAGGCCACGAGGGGCGCGATTGCGGGAGGCCTTGTCGATGCGAGCGATCATCGGCACACCGAACGCAAGCGTCTTGCCACTGCCGGTGCGCGCCCGGCCGCAGACGTCTTCGCCGCTCAACGCCACAGGAATGGCTTCTGTCTGAATGGCAAACGGAGCCGAGAATCCGGCAGCGGCAAGGCCGCGGTCGACTTCTTCGGGCACACCAAGAGCTGCGAAACCGGTGGGTAACGAGACAGCGGAGGAAGAAGAGTCGGAGGGTTGGGGGTGTCGAGACGACATGTGTGACAAAGGGTACCGCTGGAAAGAATTGTCGTGCGGGCTCTCAGTCGTTATTGTTCACGAGCCTGTTACGGAATGGTTCCGTGCAGAAAGGAAGCAAACACTCACGGATTAGCACCGAGCGCACCCGTACGACACGGGCCAGAGACATCTGGCAACGTCGTGCGCCACCCGCCACGGGCGAACCCTCTATCACCTTCGGGAGGAGTTCACTATGGACGCACAATTGGATGGCACACAGACTCGCGGTCTGAAAGGTCAACCGTACGACTGGCAGGATCTGCTGGTTCCGGACGAACCGACTTTCACACGGGAACTCAGTGAGTTGATTGACGGCGAATTCGTCACAGAGTCGAAGTAGCCGATACCCATCAACGCCAATTCGTCTGCTCTCCTCCCCGCACGAATCCTCGTGTTGGGGTGCGGAAGTGTCGCGCAATGCACAGTTCCGCTTCTCATCGATGACCTCGGCATCGCCCCGTCATCCATTCATATCGTCGACTTCGTCGACAATCGCCATCGTGTAGCTGACGCAATCGCCAAAGGTGTCACCTACGAGTCAGGTCGCCTGACACGCGAGAACCTCGACGAGTTCTTGTCTGCCCGCTGCAAAGACGGCGACATCCTCCTCGACCTCGCATGGAACATCGATTGTCCGACGATTCTGCAATGGTGCCACGACCACAACGTGCGGTATCTCAACACTTCCGTTGAAGTGTGGGATCCCTACGAAGATCTCGCATCCACCGACCCACGCGATCGCACTCTTTACGTGCGACATCAGGATCTTCGTCGCTTGAAGGCGAAATGGGGACGACCCGGAGCCACCGCTGTCGTCGAACACGGTGCAAATCCCGGACTCGTCAGCCATTTCGTGAAGCGAGCTCTGTCAGAGATGAGCACACGCATGTTGGCCGATGGGACTGCCCGCGGAGAGCGGGCGGCAGCCATGCAGTCCGCTCTCGAAGCTGGCGAGTTCAACCGACTCGCCATGTTGACTGGCACCAAAGTGATCCACATCTCCGAACGCGACACACAACTTGCCGTCGAACCAAAGCGCGTCAACGAGTTCGTCAACACGTGGTCAGTCGACGGGCTCTACGAAGAGGGCATCGCCCCTGCTGAACTTGGTTGGGGTACCCACGAAAAGACGCTCCCGAAGAACGCGTGGCGATTCGATGACGATGGTCCGCGGAACCAAATCTGTATCGCACAGCCAGGCATGGAGACATGGGTGCGCAGTTGGGTCCCTGCTGGCGAGATCAGAGGTCTCGTCATCCGCCATGGTGAGGCGTACACGATGAGTGATCACCTGACCGTGTGGAACGACGGTGTCGCGACATACCGACCGACCGTGCACTACGCGTACTGCCCGAGCGATGTGGCAATCATGAGCATTCACGAATTGCTTATGCGCAACTACGAAATGCAACCCGAGCAGCGCATCTTGAACGATGAGATCGCGCAGGGCGAGGACCAACTGGGCGTGTTGCTCATGGGCCACGACTACAACGCGTGGTGGACCGGTTCGATTCTTGACATCCACGAAGCGCGCCGGAAGGTTCCGCACCAGAGCGCGACGACACTGCAGGTCGCAGCTTCGGTTCTCGCAGCTGTGAAGTGGATGATCGCCGAACCGATGCAAGGCATCAAGGTGCCCGACGAGCTACCGCATGACTTCATCCTCGATGTCGCCAGTCCGTACCTCGGCACCATCTGGTCTGATGCGGTGGATTGGGACCCTCTTCGGACACGACGCGATGTGTTCGACCAGTGGAGCGACCTCGCCGCCACGCTCGATCGCAGCGACCCGTGGCAGTTCGGAAACTTCCTCTGCCCCTGATCTAAAGCGACTTTCACACGGCGGCCGGGGATGACCCGGCGCCATGTGGTGGTCTCGGGGCGCCATCGCCTGTATTGTCTGAAGCGATGACATTCGCCTCTGGCCTCCTTCTTCTTATGTAACGGCAGCAGCCGCATATCGCTGCTGTCGAACCTCCTGCGCCAAGTGCCAGGGGGTTTTTTGTTGCTCCGAGAAAAGACCACGACGAACCATCAACACCACAAGCCACAGGAAGACACAAGGATTCACACGATGCCTCCACAGAACGTGACACCGAAGAAAATGGCATTCGACCGTTACAAGCCGTTCATTCCGGTCGTGCTCACCGACCGTACGTGGCCGAACCGAATGATCGAAAAGGCACCGTTGTGGTGCAGTGTCGACCTACGAGACGGCAACCAGGCCCTCATCGACCCCATGGATCCAGAACGCAAGATGCGCATGTTCGATGCGCTCGTGAAAATGGGTTTCAAAGAAATCGAGGTCGGTTTCCCTTCTGCGAGCCAACCGGACTTCGACTTCGTTCGCCAACTCATCGAAAACGACCTCATCCCAGATGACGTCACCATCCAGGTGTTGGTGCAGTGTCGACCAGAGCTCATCGAGCGCACGTACGAGTGCATCAAAGGCGCCCCGCGCGCGATCGTGCACTTCTACAACTCGACCAATCCGCTGCAACGTGACGTCGTGTTCAACTTGGACAAAGAGGGCATCGTCGACATCGCGGTGAACGGAGCCAAGTTGTGCAAGAAGCTTGAACAGACCATTCCTGAGACTGCTGTGCGTTACGAGTACTCCCCCGAGAGCTTCACCCTCACTGAACCCGAGTACGCGATCGAGGTGTGCCGAGCGGTCATGGATGTCATCGACCCGACGCCACAGTCCCCGATCATCTTGAATCTGCCCGCGACCGTCGAGTGTTACTCACCCAACGTGTACGGCGACGTCATCGAATGGTTCATCAGACATCTTCCCAACCGTGAATCAGCGATCATCTCATTGCATCCACACAACGACCGTGGCTGTGCCGTGGCAGCAGCAGAGTTCGGAGTGATGGCCGGAGCAGATCGTGTCGAAGGAACACTCTTCGGAAACGGCGAGCGCACAGGCAACGTCGACATCGTGAATCTTGCGATGAACTTGTTCGTGAACGGTGTCGACCCCGAGCTCGACATCACCGACATCGATGCACTGCGCCGAGTCGCTGAGTACTGCAACCGCTTGCCCGTGCACCCCCGTCACCCGTATGTGGGCGACCTCGTGTACACCGCATTTTCTGGAAGTCACCAAGACGCAATCAAGAAGGGTTTCGAAGCGCTGCCAAAGAACTACGACACCTGGGGTGTTCCCTACCTTCCGATCGACCCGAAGCATGTGGGCCGCAGTTACGAAGCTGTCATTCGCGTGAACAGCCAGTCCGGCAAAGGTGGCGTTGCGTACGTCATGAAGACCGAGCACGGCTTCGACTTGCCGCGTCGTCTCCAGATCGAGTTCTCAAAGACCATCCAGCACATCACGGAGGACTCCGGCACCGAGATCAGCCCCGTCATCATGTGGGACTCGTTCCAAAGTGAGTATCTCTCGGCGAGCCCGAAGATGTCATTGACCAGTCACGAGCTGAAGAGTGATTCGAACGGCCGTACGACGATCACTGCCCAACTCGTGAACGACGGTCAGCCGATGACGATTAGTGGCGAAGGAAACGGCCCGATCGATGCGTTCGTGCATGCCCTCAGAAACGGTTTCGACACCGACCTCGACGTCGTCGACTATGCCGAACATGCCATGGGTCAGGGCTCAGAAGCCACGGCTGTCGCTTATGTCGAGACCACAGACGGAGACGGGAACGTGAAATGGGGTGTCGGAACCGACCCGAACACGATGACCGCATCTTTCCGTGCCGTTCTCAGCGCCTATGAACGTCACCTCCGCTAGTTTTGCGGTGGCTGAAAGGACGACGACATGAAGGTAAGCGTGAATTTCGACGTGTGCGCATCGACTGGTGCGTGCACACAGGTCGCCCCTGAGGTGTTCGAGGTGCGCAAGGACGGCTACCTCTACATCTTGCAAGAGAACCCAGGTGAGGAACTGCGCGACAAAGTGATGCTCGCCGCTGACCTCTGCCCCACCGCAGCCATCACCGTCGAGGGCTGATTGTCCGCACACGACTTCTCGCGACTTCTCACCGCGAGGTGGGCCAGCGCAGGATCATTGCTCTGCGTCGGCCTTGACCCCGACCCGACACGTTTTCCTGGTGCGATGCGTGACGATGCGTCATCCATCGCACGGTTCTGCATCGACATCATCGACGCCACTGCAGACTTGGTGTGCGCGTTCAAACCACAGATCGCGTACTTCGCAGCCGTGGGTGCCGAAGCCCAACTCGAGATCGTGTGCGAACACATTCGCAGCCAACACCCCGATGTGCCGATCATCCTCGATGCAAAACGTGGAGACATCGGCGACACCGCAGCTCTCTACGCGCGTGAAGCCTTCGATCGATACGGAGCCCACGCGGTGACGGTCAATCCGTATCTCGGAACCGACAGCATCGAGCCATTCCTCTCTCGCGGGGCCGTCATCGTGCTCTGTCGCACGTCGAATGCAGGCAGTGGCGAGTTCCAATCGCAGCGCATTGACGGCGTGCCCTTGTACCAACGCGTCGCACGCACAGCAGCCGACTCATGGTCGACGATGGGCGACGTGTCGCTCGTGGTGGGCGCCACCTACCCCGAGGAACTGCGCGAGGTTCGCGACATTGTCGGCGAGATGCCGCTACTCGTACCTGGGGTCGGTGCCCAAGGTGGCGACCCGGAAGCCGTCGTGCGCAACGGCGCTCGTTCAGACGGGAACGGCCTCATCGTGAATTCATCACGAGCCATTCTTTATGCGAAAGGTGACGACCACGCCTTCGCAGCGCGCGAGGCGGCAATCGCCACCCGCGACGCGCTCAACGCTGCGCG
>CAYMVM010000018.1:0-26105 GCA_964394175.1 uncultured Bifidobacterium sp. | reverse complement strand
GCGCGCAGTGTCGTGACTTCGATGATGCCGGCTGCCGCACGCAGTTGCGCAAGAACGTCGGCGGTGACTTCTGCAGTTGGCGCAATCACCATCAAAGCGGTTCCAGGGGTGATGGCCCTACCGACGTCCATGTCGGCGATGTTCACCCCGGCATTACCGAGAAGCGTTCCGACGAGACCGATGACACCGGGTCGGTCATCGTTACGAACGACCAACATGTTGTCTGCTGGTGGCACATCGGTGACGTGGTCATCGACCATGACGATTCGCGCTTGGCGGCGTGGACCCACGAGCGTGGCAGCGATGCTGTGTGAGCCTGCACGAAGCGTCACCAAGTTGACGTAGTCACTGGTGCTTCCGGTCGGCACCTTCGACTCTTTGACCTCGACCCCGAGCGATGCAGCGACTTGTGGTGCGTTCACGAACGTGACCGGCTCACCATGGATCGCCGAGAAGAAACCCTTCTCTGCGGCCAATGTGAGGATTCGAGTGTCGTAGCTCCCGATTTCACCTGTCGCAATGACTTCGAGTGAGGCCGGCGTCGTATCGAACATCGAGGCCAGAAGTCGACCAAGACGCTCGGCGAGCGGAAGGAACGGCTTCATGGTCTCGTTCGCATCGGCTGCAGAGATGTTCACTGCGTACGGAACGAAATCGCCGGCTAACGCGAGATTGATCATGTCGGCGATGTCATCACCAGCTTTGTCCTGTGCTTCGGTCGTGCTCGCACCTAGGTGCGGAGTGACGACAATTCCGGGCACCGAAAAGAGCGGAGATTCGGTGGTGGGTTCTTTTGCAAAGACGTCGAGCGCCGCTCCGGCAATGACTCCACCACTGACCGCTTCCGCGAGAGCTTCTTCATCGACGATGCCGCCACGGGCGACGTTCACAATGCGTAGATTCGGCTTGGCTTTCAACAACATGTCACGGCCAATGAGACCGACAGTTTCCTTGGTCTTCGGTAGATGAATGGTGAGGAAGTCAGACTCTTGGACCAAACGATCGATGTCGACTAGTTCGATGTTCATCGCCCGGGCACGCTCCGCAGAGACGAACGGGTCGAACGCGATGATGCGCATACCGAAAGCTGCTGCACGTTGGGCGACGAGTTTTCCAATTCGACCAAGACCCGCGATGCCGAGCGTCTTGTCGAGCAACTCGACCCCTTCCCACCGACTGCGCTCCCATCGACCCTGCACGAGCGCCGCGTGTGCTTGTGGAACGTTGCGGGCAACTGCCAACAGCATTGCCATCGTGTGTTCGGCAGCCGACACGATGTTCGACTCTGGCGCGTTGGCGACCATGACTCCGCGCTTGGTGGCAGCTTCGACGTCGACGTTGTCGAGACCGACACCGGCCCGACCGACGACGACCAAGTCGGAGCCTGCTTCGAGCAGTGCATCGTCTACTTGCGTTGCTGAACGGACGATGAGTGCGCTCGCACCTGCGATGGCCTCACGAAGTTCCTCGGGAGACAGTCCGACACGAACGTCCACCTCGTGACCAGCTGCCCGCAAACGATCGAGTCCGCGCTCGGCAAGTTCTTCCGACACCAATACTCGGGCCATTCGCCCATTCTCGCTGGTGCGGACTGTTCTCCCACTCTCGTTTGACAAATCGTTCACCTCGACGAGCGGTTTGTGGCGAACGCCACTAGCGTCGCCCCCTATGAGCCACCCCTTCCTGTCCGAAGAATGGATGAACGCGGCACGAGCAATCCGAGCCAAGTACGCGCACCTCGCCACACGCGTCGAGGTGTCGTTGCGCATCAACCAGGTCATCACTCACGTGCCGTTCGGCGAAGGCACCGTGCGGGCGTACATGGACACCACGTCTGGCGACGTCGACATGGAGCTCGGCGCACTTGAAAACCCCGACGCAACCGTCACGACCGACTACGAGACTGCGCGGAAAATCTTCGTCGAGCAAGACCAGACCGCGAGCATGCAGGCGTTCATGAGCGGCAAGATCAAGGTCGAGGGCGACATGATGAAAATCATGGCCATGCAAACCTCACTGCCTCAAGACGACACGGCACTCAAGATCGCGGCCGAAGTGAAAGACATCACCGCCTGATCAGAAAGTGTCAGTCGGTTGCTGACTCTCGGTGCTCAGTCGAGCGCACGAACCACGACACTGCCAAGCCAAGTGCGGCCATTGCTGCACCCGCATACAACGCAAAGCCGTAGCTTTCCGCAACACCACTTCCCAAAGTGGATTCATGTATCGACACCATGATCGTCGAGCCCGTCGCAGCGCCGAGCTGACTCATCAACTGTTGCATGGCACCTGCGACACCGAGGTTTGCTTCGTCGACACTGTTTGCGACCAATGCAGTGAGTGCTGGTGAAGCGAATCCGAGTCCTACTCCTGACAGTGCCAGACCGATGGCGACATAGAAGTCAGAGCTGCCCATCCGCACATTGGCAAGCATGATCATCGAGGCGACGACAAACGCCGCACCCAACACCGCAGACACTCGTTCTCCGACTTTCATCGTGAACGACGAGCCCAACGGCGCCACGACAGAGAACGTGAGCGGTCGAGCAATGACCAGCCAGCCGATGTGGGCAGCGGAGAGACCGAGGCCTTTGTCGAGCAGCTGAGGAACGATGAGAAAGCCGCCCATGTACGCAAAATTCGTCAGTCCCGTGCTCGTGATCGGCAGCACCACATTGCGTGTCCGCAACCAACGCATCGGCATGAGGGGCTCTTCGACTCTCTGTTCGACCTTCACGAACACGACAAGTGCGATGACACTCACGACGAACAGCCCGATGATGGGTGTCGTGGTCCAGCCCCACGCATGCCCACGGTTCACGGCCAACAGCAGAGACGTCGCCGCCAAACCGAGAGTGAAGGAACCAGCAATGTCGAACTTGACGTTCTTCATCCGCTCGGTCTCGGGAAGCATGCGCGCAGCAAGCACCACTCCGATGACACAAAGTGGCGCCTGAATGATGAAGATCATGCGCCACCCGATGGATTCGACGAGCGGTGCACCGAGGACCACGCCGAGCACAGGAGCACCAGCCGTCGTGAAGCTCCACATGCTGAGCGGGCGCACACGTTCATGAGGTGGGAAGAGACGATTGATGTAGGCCATTGCTGCTGGGCCAGTGGCTGCACCTGCACTCGCGGACAAAATGCGGAACGCGATCATCGACGCGGCATTCCATGCGAGCGCTGTCAATCCGGCGAACACTCCGGCAACAGCAAGACCGAGAACGTAGATGCGCTTGTGTCCCCACAAGTCACCGGCTTTGCCAAAGGCAGGACCGACCACCCCGAACGCCAACATCGGACCGGTGAGCGACCAGTTCAATGCACTGACCGTCGAGTTCAGGTCTGTCGCGATGACATCGAGCGAAACGACAATGACCGTGATCGTGAAACTCGTGGCAAAAAGACCGCTCAACACGACGAGCAACATCGCCCATTGTCGATTCAGTCCGACTTTGCGCGCCATCTTGCGCGGCAACATCATCGTCCAAGGGACGACGGACACCTCCTCGACACCAACCTGCTCGAGCGCCAGTGTGTCTCTCCCCCGATCATGTCGCTGATCTTGGAGTGAGTACATGTTCACGGGAAGATGAGATCGACGGTCTCGCCCACGAGAACTCGCTCGAAGTCCTTCACCTTCTTGTCGTTGACACGAGCTTCCTTCAGACCACGCGACTTGTTCCCGGTGACGCTGCCGATGAGAAGTCCTTCCTTCTCAAGGCGTTCCTTCACCACGTCGTAGGTGCGCCCGTAGATCGTCGGAATGAGTGTTGTCTTCTGTCCTTGCGAGATGCTCACCAGCACCGATGCTCCGCGGGCCAACTTGGTGGTGGCGATCGGAAGTTGCGCCATGACTTTCCCCTCGGGAATGTCGACAGAAGGTGCCGATGGACCCTCGGCAATGACGAGTCCGATCTCGGCGAGTTTGGCGGTCGCTTCTTCGAGCGAGAGGCCGATGAGCACCGGCACGTCGCGCGGCGCCGGACCCGTCGACACCACGATCTTCACCGTGGCGCCCTTCACCAATTGTTCCCCGACTTTCAAGTTGGGCTGGTCAGGCACAGTCCAGGAAATGACCGTGCCGGCAGCCACCGTCTCGTCGGCAGTCTCTTCAACCTCGGGAACGAGGCCAATATCAGTGAGTTTTTGCTTGGCAGCATCGACGGTAAGACCCGACACATCTTCGAGCACCGACAATGTGGGGCCTTCCGACACATACATGATGATGGAGTCGCGCTTGCGAAGCGCGCTACCGAGCACCGGATCGGTTCGGATGACTTGGCCAGTCTGCACTTCGTCGCTGCGGTCTTTGCGAATGACGACCTTCCAGCCGTAACGCGACACCTGATTACGCGCTTCACCTTCGGTGAGACCGACGAGTTGCGGCACAGGATTCGACGGATTCAACACCGTGTTCCATGCGACGACACCACCACCAGCGAGGAGCGCCAAAACGATGATCACGGAGACGATTCGCAACCACCAACGACGCTTCTTCGGACGTGGGGCTTGTTCAGTCGGATCATCTGCGTTCAGTGCGCGGAGCATGTCGGCGTCGACGACTGTCGGTCCGGTTCCCTCCGCACCGATGACAATCGGACCAGATGGTGATCCGTCTGCAGTTTGCGATCCACCAATGACGACGCCGTCAGGAAGTTCTGCTTGCGGAATGTTCGGTGTGGTGCGAATGAGAATCGGTGATCCGGGCTGAGCAGTCGGTGGCGCGAATGCCACGGGTGGCGCAGTGAAAGTGGGTCGCACTGTCGGTTGTGACGGATCTGTCGCCGCCACAGCGACGTCGAACAACCCACTACCGACGATGTCGATCGGAGTCGGTCGCGGTAATTTCTCGGCGGCCTGCACGAGTGCTTGACCGAACTCACGCGGACTGAATCGTTCATCGGGACTCGGCCGTCCGGCACGTTCGAGCACTGCGGCAAGTGCGCCGAAGTCCGCGTTCACCGGCAACAACTTTCCGTTTCGATTGGCGAATGCGCCAGCGACACTGTCAGACGAAAACGGCACCTCACCGGTCATTGCTTCGACGAGAGTGAGGGCGAGCGAGTACACGTCAGATGCTGCGGAGCGCTCGATGCCCTGCTCGAGCTCGGGGGCCGCATAGTTCGCCTGATCGACGGTCATGCTGCCGGCCGGTCGCAACGGCGCGCCGAAACCGACCACCCGCACACGACGGTCGAGACCGAACACCAGTCGCGCGGGTCGTAAATCACCGTGAACGACACCCTGCTTGGCGGCGACGTCGAGCGCACGGCACACGTCGATGCCGACGATCAGCGCCTGCGAGGGGGTCAACAGGCGACCGCGGTCGAGCATGTCGCGAAGTGATCCTCCGAGAAGGGGCTCTGCGACCACATACACGTGTCGCTCACCGCCGATGACCGCCTCTCCATGGTCGAGCACGGCTTCGACTGTCGGATGACGAAGAGATGCCGCGACATCGAATTGGCGTTCGAAGCCCTCCACCGCATCGGCCGGAGTCGTCGAGCCAAGGGCAGGGTCGATGAGGCGAGACACTTCGGTCAACCGCATGCCCACCGGGTTGCCGGTGGAGATGTCGGTGCCCTCACAGAAGGTGGTGCCAGCTGCCGACGCCGCCGAGGTGGCTTCGTTACGGACCGTCTCAATTCGGTACCGACCACCCAGAACGGTGTCCAGCAGCGCGTGTTCGTCGCTCATGACCCATTCGACGCTACCGTTTGGTGCCCCTTAGTGGGGGTTCATGGCCCGCTGACGGCGAGAATGGAGCCGTGAAAACCCCCCGAAATGCCCGCCGATTGGCACTCAGCACCGTCGTCGGACTCGGCTTGGCCCTCATTGTGGTGGGTCTCAGCCAGGCGGTGACCGGCCGTGACGCCCAACGGCTGCCCGAGGAAATCGCCACCATCACCCCTGGCCCGGGCGACACCGTGTTGCGCCAAAGCCAGATCAGTGTCGACTTCTTCGACCCATATGACGCCGTTCTCATCGTCGACGGCATTGAGTTGCCCGTCACTCGTCTCGACGACGTCATCTCTGGACCTGGTGTGCCGAAGCCCGGATCACAGATCGATCTGCCACCGACTGCCATTTACGACGCGGGCAACTTCACCATCTCTTTCACTCCGCAAGAAGGTGCGCCCGTGTCGGAGCTGAAGCAAGGCCTCCACAAAGCGACCGTCATCTACTGGAAGATCGACGAGTCGCGCAACGAATCGAAGTTCTTCACGTGGGAGTTCACCTCGAACTGAGATTGCTACTTGTTGGCTACGGCAACGTGCCGGTGGCGAGGAGATGTTCGAAGCCCTTCTCATCGAGCATCGGGACACCCAACTGCTCTGCTTTGGTGACTTTGCTGGCACCAGGTTCACCACCGACGACTACGGCAAAAGTCTTCGCGCTGACGCTTCCCGGACTCTTGCCACCCCGTGCCTTGATGGCAGCTTCAGCCCCGTCTCGTGAATAGTTCGCAAGCGTGCCCGTGACGACCACGGCTTTCCCCGCGAGAGTCTGTGGTTCAGAACTGCGTTCGACTCTGCCGAAGTCGACTCCGGCCTCTCGTAACTTCTCGATGATTGCCATGTTCTCTGGCTTCGTGAACCACGATGACACCGACTGGGCAATGACCTCGCCGACTCCTTCAACTGATGCAAGTTGCTCGTTCGATGCGGATGCGATCGCATCGAGAGTTCCGAACTCGCTCGCGAGCGACTCGGACGCCGCTGGTCCGAGATGTTTGATGCCAAGAGCAGTCAGCAACTTCGGGAGCGGGCGTGTGCGCGATGACGAGATTGAATCGACGAGATTCTTCGCGCTGATGTCGGCAAACCCCTCGAGTTGTAACAGTTGATCGATTGTCACGAAATAGAGGTCGCCTACATCTGACACGTAGCCCGCATCAGACAATGCGAAGACAGTTCGCTCACCGAGACCCTCGATGTCCATTCCACCGCGAGAAGCGAAGTGGATGATGCGTTGGTCTCGCTGGAAAGGACACGACGGTTCGATACATCGCGTGTCGGCTTGGTCGTCGGGTTTCACCAACGTGCTCTTCACCGGACACGGACACGTCTCTGGGAAAACCCACGGTTTCGACTTCTTCGGACGAAGCGACAACACTGGACCGACAACTTCGGGGATCACGTCTCCTGCCTTGCGCACGACAACTGTGTCACCTGGTCGAACGTCTTTCAGGGCGACTTGGTCACGGTTGTGCAGTGTCGCCATGCTCACTGTCGACCCACCGACAAAGACCGGTTCGAGCACGGCAAATGGCGTGGCACGACCGGTACGTCCGATTGACACTTGGATGTCCTTCAACACTGTGTTTCGCTCTTCTGGCGGGAACTTGAACGCAATCGCCCATCGTGGCGCACGCGACGTGAAGCCGAGAGTGTCACGTTGTCGAAGATCATCGACTTTGACGACGACTCCGTCGATGTCATACGGCAGTTCATGCCTGTGTTCTCTCCATGTGTCGCAGAAGGCGTAGACATCGTCGAGTGTCCCGACTGCGCGAATCTCGGGATTCACCGGGAAACCAAGCGCACCGAGGAACTCGAGAGTGTCGTGATGGTGAGTGAACTCGGGCCCACCACGCACCTCGCCTAGTTGGTAGCACCACAGGCTGAGATCACGCTCGGCGGTGATGCGTGGGTCTTTCTGGCGAAGGCTTCCGGCACCTGCGTTGCGCGGGTTCACCGGAACAGGAAGCGGTCCACGACCATCGGCTGCTCGACGCACGTTCTCTACCTCTTTGTCTGCGCGCAGACGTTGAAAGGCCTCGATCGACATGTACACCTCGCCGCGCACTTCGAGCACATCTGGCACCGGATGCTTCTTTGTGCCAGTGAGTGTCTTGGGCAGCGATGAAATGGTCGCGACATTGGCGGTGACGTCTTCACCGACTTTCCCGTCACCGCGAGTGGCTGCTTGGACCAAGACCCCGTTTTCGTACCGGATGCTGATTGCGAGACCGTCGATTTTCAACTCGCAGACATACGAACATTCGACTCCGCCGAGACCTTTCGCGACTCGCTCACCCCATGCGTGCAACTCGTCGATGTCCATCGCATTGTCGAGACTGGTCATCGGCACCGCGTGGACGACAGGGGCAAATGTGGTGAAAGACCCTCCCCCGACGGTTGCAGTCGGTGAATCGTCGGTCGCCAAGTCGGGATGTTCGGCCTCGATGCGGGCGAGTTCTTTCACTAACGCGTCGTACTCGGCGTCACTGATTTCCGGAGTGTCCTCGGCGTAGTAGCGGTCGTTGTGATGGCGGATGAGGTCGCGCAACTGTGCGACACGTTGCTCAAGGCTTGAGCTGTCACTCACGACAGACGTGACCTTCTTCTTCGTCGCCATCAGTGATACAGACTAGAAGCCAGGTGTGGCAGAACTGTCTGACATCTGATGTGATGCTCGTCCGGCGACATCTGACAGAAGTCGGAACACATGATTCGCGACACCGTCGGTGTGAGTGCCGAGTCCGCATGCCGGACTGAACAGACTGTGCGATTGCAACAGTTCGGGTTCGACACCAGCTGCGGCAAGTGACGACCACACATCAGAGAGTTGTCGCCATGCCCGCTCAGGTGTCTGTGCGATCGGTCCATCGGTGCGCACGACACCCCATGCCACCATTCCCCCGCGCTGCATCATCTCGGCAAGTCGACCCACATGATGAAGCAATTGATCAGATGACTCACCGCTCGGAACGGGAACGGAGATGACGGATGAACCAATCGAGAACAACATCGGCCAGTCGATGTCGCCACAACAGTGCACACCTGACAGATGGTCATGGCCGATGGCCGCAAGAGCACCGCTCACCAGGTCGACCACGTCATCAGCGGACATGCCGGGTTCATCGAGCATCGCCGATGTGAGAGACGGCTCGTCGAGGATGACCAATTGTCGAGCGACCGGAAAGACTTCCTCGAGTTGACTTTGCACCGCGCGAATGTGGGCTCGCACTGCACGCAAGGACAAAGTGAAGGCAACTCGCGCACCAAGTCCGACACGACACAAGGCAAGTCCCAACGTGACAGGTCCGACACATTGCCACTTGACGAGCGGCGTGGCGACCCTGACCGGCTCTTGGCGCGCTGCTTCGAAGAACGCCCGGTACCCACCGAATGCGTCGGCAAGGAAATCAACCGTGATCGGTACATCCCGCTCGAGCACCTGCGTGTCGACACTGATGCCGCCGTATTGTCCGACCGTCACCCCTTCAATGCCGACGAGGGCCTGTGCGATCATGCCTTCAGCAGGAGAGCGACGTGGAAGTGTCGGAAGTGTGGGAATTGTCGTCGATGTCCATGCACATTCCGCCGCCAAAGTGGCGTCACGATGAGGAAGGCTGCCGACACCTATCGTCGAACATGGCGCGATGATGTCCGCCGCCACGCAGACCGTCGCGATATCGCCAGAGGGCACAGCGACGCCAGAGAGCGCATCGATGCGCACGGGATTGTTCTGCTGCTGTCGAGCCATGAGCAACCCCTTTCCCTCGAAGTGGCGACATCGTTTATCCATCGCGACTCTATTGAGACTGGGGTTCTGGCGCCTATGCGGAGCACACTATGGGGGTGAGCATGACGCCTTCTCCCCTCGTGTGGGTTCTGCGCACATCGTGGGTCACCCTGTTGCTCTCCTCGCCGTGGCATGTGGCCGCTCATCACTCGACATCGGTCAACCTCGTGCTCATCGCTGGCGGGTGGATTCTCGGCAGCGCCGGGTTGCTGTCGTCTTTGGCTCTCACCGCAGTCGGCCTCACCGTCGTTCGACTCGTCACTTTGCCGATGGTCGTTCTCGTCGGGTCACAACTTTCCTACGGCATCGCCGACGACAATGCGACATTTTTAATGACAGTGTCCCTCGTGGCGGTCGCATGCGCAGCCGTACTTGCCTGCACTCCCAGCATCGCAACGGCGATGGTGCAGGCCGGGGCGTACGGCGACGAGAGTAGGTTCCCGTTGCGCACTCCGGTTCCTTATGTCGCACCCGCGGCACTTGTTCACATCGGATACACCGCGGCAATTGTCGCCGGACCGTTGCTACTCGCTGCTCGTTCGTACCTGGCCGGTGTCATCGTCACGGTGGTCGCCATCGCTGCGTCGTTCAAAGTTCCGCGCCGCTTACATCAACTCTCGCGACGTTGGCTTGTGATCGTGCCAGCAGGTGTCGTGGTGCACGACCACATGGTGCTCGCCGAGACGTTCATGGTGCGTCGTGCGAACCTTGCCGATGTTCGTGCTAGTGACGTGCCCGGCGATGAAGCTGATCTCACCGGTGGTGTACTCGGTCGACGGCTTGTCATTTCGTTGACAGCACCGGACAAAGTCGTCCTCTCTGCGATCACACGTCGCATGCTCGGCACCACCGAAGCTCTGCACGTGTCGTCTTTCGCGGTAGCTCCTCGCCACAGCGATGCCGTGGTGGCGCGACTCAGGAAGTGACGATGCCTCCACCGACGACATATGTGTCCGTGGAGTCATAGAAAACGACAGTCTGTCCAGGTGCGACACGTCGTTGTGGCTTGCCCCACACGAGTCGTACCGAGTCCTCAGATGTCATCGTGATTGAAGCGGCGTGGCGCGCGCCGTGGGCACTGCCTTGCACCAACACATCGCGTGGCATCGTGGGCTTGTCCTCACTGTGCGGCCAACACAATTCGTTGACAGTGACGTCGTGCGTGAGCAGGTCATGTTCGCCGCCAACGACGACACGGCGACTCTTCACGTCGACATCGACGACATACCGCTTGTCGCCACCACCGAGGTTAAGTCCGCGACGTTGGCCGATTGTCACCAACTCGACCGCAGAGACTTCACCAGCTGGTCGTCCATCGGTGTCGACGACATCTGCCGGATTGAACGCGATGCGCTTGGCCAAGAACCCTTCACGGCCCGCGGTGGACTGGATGAAACAGACGTCTTGGCTGTCGGGCTTGCTCGCAGTGCGCAGTCCGTGCGATGTGGCGATGGCACGAACATCTGCCTTCGTGAGCCCTCCAACCGGAAACAACGTGCGGTCGAGGGCTCGGCCTTGCAACATGTGGACCACATAGCTCTGGTCTTTCTTCATGTCTGCACCCCGAGCGACGCGCAACGCCCCACTGCCATCGGTGTCGATGCGCGCATGGTGCCCGGTGGCGACTGCATCGAAACCGAGTGCGTCGGCCCGCTCGAGCAATCGGTCGAACTTGAGGTGACGATTGCACTCCACGCACGGGTTCGGTGTCACACCCGAGGCATGTGCTCGCACATATGGATCGACGACATGGGCGTCGAAATCTTCAGCGAAGTTGAACACAAGGTGGTCGACATCGAGCTGCTGGGCGACTCGTCGCGCATCATCGACGTCACTGACCGAACAGCAGCCTGTGTCGCTTTCGCCGCCCCACAGTCGCATCGTGACCCCAACGATGTCGTGACCCTGTTCACGCAGAAGCAATGCGGCAACGGACGAGTCGACCCCACCCGACATCGCAACAAGGATCTTCATCGCGCACCTGCGGTTCCTGATCGGGACCGCAATGTGGCCGCAGCATCTGCCACGATGCGCACCGCGGCATCGACGTCGTTCTGTGTCGTGGTGTGCCCGAGGCTCAGGCGCAACGCTCCCATGGCACGCGACTTCGGCACGCCCATCGCCGCGAGAACATGGGACGGCTCCATGGCTCCGCTCGCACACGCTGATGCTGCGGAGGCGCAGAGTCCCTGCTCGTCCAGTAGGTACAAAAGTGCTTCGTTCTCGAGATTCTCGATGCACACATGGACGATGCCTGGCACCGCTGCACCACCCGACAACGTGAGTGAACAACCTTCGACAGATGACAAGAGTCCTCGCACGAGAGCGTCGCGAAGGTTCGACACGCGAGCCAGCTCTGTCGGTCGAGATGCATGCGTCACGGCGAGTGCTGCGGTGGCGCCGACGATGCCAGCGACATTGAGCGTGCCACTGCGACGATCACGCTCTTGCCCGCCACCATGAATGAGCGGTTCGAGAGTGAGTCCGTCACGTATCGCCATGATGCCGACGCCCTTTGGGCCACCGAACTTGTGTGCCGACAACGTCATGACGTCGACATGGGGCCAGATGTCTCGAAGGTCCAACCAGCAGGCAGCTTGCACCGCATCGGTGTGAAGGATCGCCTGCGGAGCGCGGCGACGTACCGCGTGAGAAATCTCCACCATGTCGCTCACGACGCCGACTTCGTTGTTCACGGCCATCACCGACACCACACTCGTGCCGTCGCCGTCACGAAGTGTGTCTCGCACGAACGTCGCATCGAGTGCACCGTCCGGCGCCACGGGTAGCACTCTGCCGGCGACATGCTCGACGCAATGCAGCACGGCATGATGCTCTGCTGCCGAGCACACGGCCGTGCCACCGTTGCGGCGGACTGCTCCGAAGATCGCCGAATTGGCACCTTCCGTGCCGCCGCTCGTGAACACCACTTCTCCGGGGCGACAACCGATCACTTCGGCCACCACATCGCGCGCTTCATCGATTGCGCGACGGGCGACACGTGAGAAACGATGCGAACCCGACGGGTTGGCGAACACGACGTCATGAAACGGATCCATCGCGTCGCGAGCCTCTGGTCGCAGAGGAGAGGTGGCGGCGTGGTCGAGATACACGTATCCCCCGACGCCACCGTTTGCACTCACACTGCTCACCTCGCTAAGGCTACCGATGCCCTTTGCAGCTGGGTCCCGTGCTGAACTGTCCACATGGGCACTGATGCGGCGCGGTACGGAGACGTGTTTGCACCTGTGTACGACGAGTGGTACGCGGACCTCGACGACAGCGACTTCATCGCCTACATCACGAGGTGTCGTCAGGGCGACGGTCGCCTCCGCGTGTTGGAACTAGGTGTCGGCACAGGCCGGCTGGCCGAGTCGTTCGTCGCTGCCAGAGGGCACACACACGATCAGTACGTCGGTATCGACTCGTCCCGTCCGATGCTCGACCGACTCGCGCAACGTGCGATATCCATCTCCGTCACGGCGATCCACGGTGACATGGCAACGACCTTGCCTGACGGCCCGTTCGACGTGGTCTTCTGCGGCTACAACACCATCTTCAACCTTCCCGATGACGAAGCGCTCACGCAATGCATGCACGAAGTCGCACGCGTGCTCGCACCTGACGGCGACCTCTTCATCGACGTCGCCGTCCCCATGCCACACGACGACGAAGGCAGCGATGCTGTGTCACCAGGGCCCCACGCCGTGTTGCGAGGTGGACACAAGGTCCTCAGCTCGAGCGCACACGATGCGACATCGCAGACCGTGTCAGGTGAGTTCGTGCACTTTGCCTCACCGACCGACGTTCGGCGATATCCGTGGTCGATCAGGTACTGGACGACGGAGCAGTTCGACTCGATCGCGGCGCAAAGTGGGCTTCGGTGCATCGAGCGCGTGGCAGACGGAGTCGGCACTCCCTGGACCCCGAACAATTCACGACACATAAGTCGGTTCCGTGTCGCCACTTAGCGTGGCGACGGCCGTATCCTTGAGGAGTAGTGAGTCAACTTCGATTGAACATCCTCACCGGCCGATGGGTCACGGTGGTGTCGAACCGGGCAAAGCGCCCCTCTGATTTCGCGCCACGCAGCTCACAAGTCGAGTCAGATCCGAATCGACCGTGCCCATTTTGTCCCGGACAAGAGTCAGAGCGCGAGATGTTGCTCGAACAGCGCAATGGCAATGGTGAGTGGACCTTGCGAGTCGTCGCGAACAAGTTTCCCGCATTTGAAGGCGACGAGTCGCTCGCAGTGCGCAATCTCGGACCAGTTCATGTCATGGCCGAGGCAAGCGGAACCCACGAAGTGTTCGTCCTTGGTCGACAACACGACGGACGCGTCAATGAATTCGACGACGAGATCATCGCCGACATGATGATGACATTGCGTGACCGTTTCACGGCTCACGGCAAGTTGCCGAACGTTCGCTACACGCAAGCGTTCATCAACCACGGCCGAGAAGCTGGTGCATCGCTATCGCACCCGCACGGTCAGTTGCTCGGTCTTCCATTCGTCCCTGGCGAGATTCTCGAAGAAGAGCGTGCCTTCGAACGATTCAAGGGCGGCTGCATCATCTGCACCACCATCGAGGCCGAAACAGCCGAACGTGAACGAGTCATCGTCGAGACAGACGATGCTGTCGTGGTGTGCCCCTTCTGGAGCGCCGGACCCTACGAACTGCTCGTCATGCCGCGTGCACACGATGCACACATCACAGACTCATCGAACACCACGCTCGCAGGCGTCGGTCGCGCGATTCGCGACGCACTCGATCAATTGGTACGCACTCTCGGTGACATCGCTTTCAACGTCGCGTTCCACACCGCACCGTCACATCACTCCGGCCAGTACCACTGGCACGTGCATCTCTGGCCGAAGCTCAGCACCACTGCTGGTTTCGAACGGGGCACCGGCGTCATGATCAACGTCGTGCCGCCTGAAGACGCTGCCGCAGAGTTGCGCAAGACGTCGGCTGCGGTCTGACGAACGTCATGGGTCGTATTCAGGTCTCGGTGACAATCGACGCCCCCGTCGCGCGTGTGTGGGACATCGTGGAACCGGTCGAGCGACATGTCGACTGGATGGCCGATGCCGTGGCCATCCGATTCACGACCGAGCAGACTCGCGGAGCGGGTACGACATTTCTGTGCGACACCAAGGTCGGGCCGATCACACTCGTGGATGAGATGACAATCACCGAATGGATCCCCGGTGAAGCGATGGGGGTTCGCCACACAGGGGTGGTCACCGGCACCGGACGATTCACCTTGGCCGAATCTGGTGCTGGCAAGACACTTTTCACCTGGACAGAAGACCTGTCATTCCCCTGGTGGCTTGGCGGAAAACTTGGCGAGATCATCGGCGGCAAGGTCGTCATGCGCTTCATCTGGCGTCGCAACCTTGTGGCGCTGAAGAAACTGGTCGAATCCGCCTAAATCAATCCGGCTGCGGCTCGCACGAGAGCGGTTGACCCGACGCCGAGAATCAGCACGGCAGTCAATGGCAACCGTCGCATCGTCGCTGCCGCTGCCACGGACACTCCGACCAATCGCGCGTCGACGACAAGTTCCTGCCCGGCGGTGAGTGTGTCTTTCATGATGAGTGCTGCAAGCAATGCAGCAGGGATCAACGCGAGACAGCGATTCACGACGGCGGGCAACTCGCGGCCACCGAGCACGACGAGGCCGAGCACCTTCAACCCGTACGCACCGGCAGACAGCCACAGGACCAACCACCAACTCATGACGTGACATTCCCCGGTCGAATCGACGGACCCTCTTCGTCACCTGTGACGAGGCCCACGAACACGCCGACTGACGACAAAAGAATGGGAAGACCGATCGGCAAGAACGGCGTCAGAACGAGCGTGATGGTGGCACCGATGACTGCTGCTCGCCGTCCATTTCGCGTCGCAAGATGCGGCGCGACCATCGCCACGAACACCACTGGGAACGCCGCATCAAGGCCGAATGTCTCAGGATCAATCGAAGAACCCGCGAGAGCTCCGACCAACGTTCCGAGATTCCAACACGTGAACAACATCAGCGCACACGACCAGAAGGCCCAGTCCTTTGCTCGTTGATCGGGTGCCGCGGACGTCATCGCCGTCGTCTCATCAATGACGAACTGGGCCGCCAACATCCGCTTCGCGAGTGAACCTCTGATGGAAGGCGACAGCGCGAGTCCGTAGACGCCGTTACGCGCAGCCAACAAAAGACCTCCGCTCACAGCGCTCGCCACCGAACCCCCGGCAGAAATGACACTCACCGCCGAGAACTGCGAGGCACCGGTGAACACAAGGAGCGACAAAAGACAGGTCTGGAGAACAGAAGCGCCGGCACTCACGGACAAGACACCGAACGAGATGGCGTAGATGCCACTCGCGACCCCGATGACGACGGAAGCGCGCACGACGTCGCGCATGTCGTGTGGCACGTGCGGACGGGGCATATCTCAGTGTCCGGTGAACGTGGCTTTGCCAGGTCCGTTCTGCAAGAAACTCTGCACGCCGATGCGGCTGTCCTCGGACGCAAACACTTCGACGAAAAGCTCACGCTCATGAGCAAGCCCGTCGGCAAGTGGACGGTCAAGACCTTCGATGACTGCTCGTTTGATAAGTCGCTGAGCGATTGTCGCACCAGATGCGACAGAACTCGCAAGCTCGAGCGCCCGCTCGTCGAGGCGAACAGCTTCCACTACTTCATCGGCTAGTCCGATGCGAAGAGCTTCGTCGCTTGCGACATGGCGGCCGGTGATCATCATCTCGATCGCACGAGATTGGCCCACGACTCGTGGCAGACGTTGTGTTCCCCCACCACCGGGAATGATGCCGAGCAACACTTCTGGCTGTCCGAACACTGCTTTTGTCGAGGCGATCCTGTAGTCACAGGCAAGGGCGATCTCACAACCACCACCGAGTGCGTAACCACTGACTGCCGCGATGACGAATGCCGGCAGCGCCGCAATGGCGTCAGCTGTGCGGTGAAAATTCTCGGTCACGCGACCCGCTTCATCTTGACCGCCGAACTCGGTGACGTCGGCTCCTGCTGCGAACAATCGTGAACCGCCAGTGATGATGACCGCTGAAGCGTTGGCGACTCGCTCATCACGGGTCGCATCAAACAGTGAGGTCAACACCTCACCAGACAGCGCATTCATCTTCGGGTTGTTCAGCGTGAGTCGGGCGACTCCCATGACAGGGACATCAACCAAGACTTTGGGCTCGACCTCACTCATGCTCCGACACCTCGCAGCATCTCGTCGGCTGCAGACCACGGATCGACCCGACGCTCGAGCACGCTGCGTTGAATGTCGTCCCACCTCTCCCCCGTGAGAATGTCACGGGCACGGTCCTCGAGTCGGCGAGCCACGATCTCACGAAGTTCTTCCCGCAAACGGAACTCGCGTCGTCGGCCAAGTTCACCGTTCGCATCGATGAACTGTCGATGGTGCAACACTTCGTCCCACAATGCAGGCACCCCCTCACCACTCGTGCCGATCGTGGCGAGCACAGGAGGACGCCAGTCGTCGGAGGACAGATCGGTCAAGTCGAGCATCTGCTCGAGGTCGCGTCTCGTCTCGTCGGCTCCTTTGCGGTCAGATTTGTTGATGACGAAGATGTCGGCGATTTCCATGAGACCGGCTTTGTTCGCCTGCACCGAATCACCCCAACCAGGGTTCACCACGACGACTGTGGTGTCTGCCTTCCCCGCGATCTCGACTTCCACCTGACCGACGCCGACCGTCTCGACAAGGATCCATTTCTTCCCCACAGCATCAAGCAGACGTATGGCCTCTGGGGTCGCGAGAGACAGACCGCCGAGATGTCCGCGAGTGGCCATCGACCGGATGAAGACTCCGGCGTCAAGAGCATGGTCTTGCATGCGCACTCTGTCACCGAGAATTGCGCCGCCTGTGAACGGCGACGACGGATCGATTGCGAGAACGGCCACTTCGATCGACTGCGAGCGAATGTGTTTGATGGTGGCACTCGTCAGAGTGCTCTTGCCGGCCCCCGGTGCACCCGTGATGCCGACGGTGTACGCACTTCCGCTCTTCGGGTACGCCATGCGCCCGATCTCGCGAGCAGCATCACCACCACGTTCGAGCAACGAGAGCGTACGTGCGAGGGCGCCGCGATCACCGGTCGATGCTGCGTCAAACAGTTCGCGCGGTGACGATGAACGAGCTGACACTTATGAGACCTGCACCACTGCAGTGACGCCGTCGATGCGGTCTTTCATGATGCGCTCGATTCCGGCTTTCATGGTCTGGTCGGACGCGGGGCACGTCGTGCAGGCTCCGACCAACTCGACAGACACGACGCCGGTTGATTCATCGACGTCGCGGAGAACAATGTCTCCACCGTCGGCTTGTAATGCCGGACGAATGACCTCAATCGTCTCTTCAACCTGCGTACGCATGGACACAATGCTCAAATGTACCGGCACGGGACTACTCTTTCGAATTGTGTCGACCCGTCTGTACCTGAGCGTGTTGGCACACCAAGGTGGTTGGGACGAATTGCTCTTCGTGGCCGGCCCAATTGTGTTGATCATCGGTCTGCTCGCTGTGGCGAACAAGCGAGCAAAAGCCGTTCAGCGGGAACGAGAAGCTTCGTCGTCGAGCAACGAGGTCAGTCGACCCGATTGATACTGCCTCCGAGGCCGGCCAGTCGTCCGACCAAGTCGTCATATCCACGATCGATGTGGTGGACATCGTGAATTTCCGTCATGCCCTGCGCAGCGAGTCCGGCGACCACGAGCGCAGCACCTGCCCGAATGTCGGGGGCCACCACGGTGGCTCCGACCAAATGGTCGCGTCCACGGACAACGGCGTGATGACCGTCCACGGAGATGTCGGCCCCTAGTTTGCGTAGTTCCTCTATGTATCGAAAACGACCGGGATAGAGATTCTCAGTGACGATTCCAGTCCCGTCCGCTGTCGCAAGCATCGCGACAAGCAGCGGTTTGTAGTCGGTCGCAATGCCCGGATACGGAAGCGTGGCGACATCGACCGCCGACAGGCGCTGATGGCAAGACACTTTCAACCCCTCGTCAATCGGAAGAATTGACATTCCCATGTCGGCGTATCTCGTCAGCAACATCTCCATGTGACCAGGTACCGCATGGTGCACTTCGATGTCGCCGCCACACATGGCGACAGCGGCGATGTATGTCGCCGCTTGCACCCGGTCACTCACGACATGATGCACACAGGACTGCATCGATTCGGGCTTCACTCCGCGTATCACGAGTGTCGAGGTTCCGACTCCGTCGATGTGGGCACCCATCGAACGCAACATCGCACAGAGGTCACCGATCTCGGGCTCGCGTGCCGCGTTTGCAATCGTCGTGACACCATCGGCGACGACTGCTGCCATCAAGATGTTCTCTGTCGCTCCCACGCTCGGAAACGCGAAGGTGATGTCCGCCCCTTTGAGTCGACCGGATGTCCTGCCGACGACACCGTCCTCGGTGAGTTCGAACTCGGCACCCATCGCTTCGAGACCCGACAGGTGCATGTCGATTGGCCGACCCCCGAAGTCGTCACCGCCGGGAAGTGCCAACAGCACGTCTCCGAAGCGGCCGATCAGTGGACCAAGGACATTGACCGACGCACGAATGCGGTCAGCGAGTGCGAACGGAGCCACCGGTGTGATGCGACCTGTGTTCACGATGCGCAGTCGATGACGGTCGACTCGCTCGATGTCAAGCCCGAGGGCGACAAGGAGGTCCGTCATGTAATCGACATCGGTGATGTCAGGGACATTTCTCAACTCGTACACGCCGTCTGCCAGCAAAGTCGCGGCCATCAACTTCAGAACCGAGTTCTTGGCCCCGGGAACCGTCACTTTCCCCGACAGCGGACCACTCTGCGAGCACACGATCACGCTTCCGGAGGTCGAGCTCGACATGCCTATCAGTATGCTCGCGCGCAATGGCCGTGACCGAGTTCTTGCGAGTCCCCGACGCCTTGAGCGGCCGGCAGAAGAAGATTCTGCTGTTGTTGGCGCTCGCATCACTGACGTCTGCGTACGTCAACACGCTCTTCACGCAAACTGTGGCCTTTGCTGCCGATGAGTTCGATGTCTCAGAGTCGACCCAAGGAATTGCCGCCGCAATCGTGCGGTGGGGAATCGTCATTTCACTGCCGCTCGTCGCGCTCGCAGACCGCACCGGTCGTCGACGAGTACTCGTCACCATGTCATGGGTCGCGCCGATCGTGTGTGCTGCGGGAGCGATCGCACCGAACTTCGCGGTGCTCGTCGCCACTCAGACGGTTGGTCGTCCGCTAGGGCTCACGCTCGAGATCTTGATCATGGTCGTCACCATCGAGGAAATGCCGCGAAACTCCCGTGCATATGCGACCGGTCTGCTCGCGGTTGCAAGTGGCGGAGGTGCTGGTGTCGCCGTCGCCGCACTTCCTCTCGCAGACGTCGGCCCGACATCATGGCGCTACATCTACGTCCTCGCTCTCGTGTGGCTTCTCGTTGCCGCGACACTCGTGAGGCATCTTCCCGAGACCCATCGATTCGAAGAACGATCACGTCACGAAGTCGTCGACCGTCACCTCGACGTGGGTCGTCTCGTCACGATCTCATCCGTGGTGTTTCTCAGCAATCTGTTCATCGCGACGGCGTCGATATTTCAGAACCGTTACCTGAAAGACGACCGTGACTTCAGCGCCATGCTCGTCGCAGTGTTCACGATCGCGACGTCTGCGCCTGCTTCAATCGGTCTAGTTGTCGGTGGCCGAATCGCAGATGTGCGAGGTCGTCGCATCGTGGCGACGACGCTCGTTCCGATCGGTGCGGTGTTGCTTGCCACGTCATTTGCGGTGTCAGGGCCACTCATGTGGATGACCGCTGTCGTCGCTGGCCTCGTGTTCGGCACTGCATATCCGGCGATGGCCGTCTACCGGGGCGAGTTGTTCCCCACTGCCCGACGCAGTTTCGCCGGAGGCGTCATCATGGCCTCTGCACTCATCGGTGGGAGCATCGGCCTCGTGGCTGGTGGTTTCATCATCGAGGCAAACGACTCCTATGCCCCCACGATGTTCTTGATGGCACTCGGGCCTGTGGTCAGTTCAGTGATCGTGTGGAAGCGATATCCCGAGACAGCACATCTCGAACTTGAGGACATCAACCCCGGAGATCAGGTTCGCGGCAACTCGACAGCAGACAACCAACTCTCGACATGATCGGCGATGACCTCGTCTGCACCCTTGAGGTCATGTCGCTTGTTCTCGATCCATTCCATCGTGCGCGGTCCCTTGACACGACGGGCCGCCGCCCGTAACTGCACGGGCGTGAAGAACTGATCGCGAGTGCCACTCACGAACAGAGTGGGCACAAGCACCCGTCCGAGATGTGCCGCACGGCCAGCATCGGTTTTCCCCGGCGGGTTGAGTGGATATGAAATGAGGATCAGCCCACCGACGTCGAGTGGATTGTCTGCGTCAGCGACGACCATCGAGCACATCCGCCCTCCCATCGAACGACCCCCGATGATGAGAGACGACGTCGGCACCTTCCATCGTTTAGCCGCTCGCACAACTTCGTCGCGGACACAATCCATCAACACGTTCGCACGATCCGGCGCCCGGCGGCCCGCTCGTCGATATGGAAAATCGACACGCGCAACACGCAATGGCTTCAGACGCTTCTCGAGCAACACAAGCGACGAATGATCGCGATCTGCACCCGCGCTAGGAAACAGAATCAACCCACCGACACGTTGCTGACCACTTGCCACTTACAGGGCCTCCAGCAACACCCGACGTGCTTCGGTGAGGTCACGAATAGCGATGCTCGCATTGTCTTCGTTCCCCCCGTGATCCGGATGGGCGATGCGAAGACTCTCTCGGTATCTCGCCATCACGTCTTTCTTTGTGACCTTCACCGTGCCACTCGGAAAACCGAGGGTCTCGAGTGCCCATGCGCGCGGATCGGCGACCGCGCTGATCGACGAGGCATGACCGCCCATCAGATATGCGACGAATGACGAGCCCAGTGGACCGCGCCACGACATGGCCTTGCGCATGAGACGAGCCAACTCACGACGTGTGTTCGCCTCAAGTCGCTCGAGCACGTAGATCGAGCCGAGAACTTGCTGTAAGGGGGTGCCCCCGGTGCCGAATTCGAACGTGATGGAATCATCTTCGCCCGAGAGGCGATGAACACTCACAGCGAGTCCGTGACGATCGGCCTGGAAGCGATGTCGTAGTCGCGGCTGCACGACACGATGCCCGCGCTCGACTTCGTTCAACAAGCGATGAACGTCGGCGACAAGGTCGTCGTCAATTTCCCGCACATGGACACTGAGAACTGCCGCCAGCAAGACGCCACCGAACCCCGGGACCGGATCGACAGGCAGATTCATGAGACCAAGAGCGAGTCGTCGCGTCGGCGCGATGGGCCGGGAATGCCACACCTCGAACTCAGCCAGAATCACGTGTCGAAACTACCGAGACTCTGGTTCGGTGGCGAGACCGAGCCCGCATTCAGCGAGGAATTCACTCGTCACCACATACTCATGGTCGATTGCCTCCGGATTCGAAAATCCGTGACCTTCACCGCTCATGACTTCGAGTCGAATCGTGCCACCGGCAGCCTCGACCACATCGTGCAACGCGATCGATTGCGAGAGCGGAACGACAGCATCGTCACTTCCATGGAACACAAGCAGCGGAACGTCCGTCAACGATGACGCACTGCTCAATGGAGACCGCTCGCGAAGGACCTCGTCTTGAGCAGAGGCGGCGCCGACAAGCGTGGGCACATGATGGGTTTCGAAGGGGTCGTCACCATTCGCGAGAGAGAAGAGATCGACGACCGGATAGCTCACGACGGCCGCTGCGGCGACACCGGGCCGCTGCACCAACATCGACAACACGGTCAAACCCCCGGCACTGCCGCCCATGAGAACAGTGCGACCGGCCGAATACTCGCCCGCGGACCACAGGTGGTCGAGAACCGAGAGTGCGTCGCGTGCGTCACGTATGCCCCATCCGCCGTTCAATGCATCGAGAAATGCACGACCGTGCCCTGCGCTGCCTCGGTGGTCCACGACCGCGATGTCGCAACCACGCGACAGCCAATACGACAATCGTGGTCGAAATGTGACCCGCCACTGATCATTCGGTCCACCATGAATCCAACAGATGAGAACTCCGCGACCACTCGGGGACTTGTACAACCGGAACGGAATCTCCCCCTCTTCGCCCGCACAACGATGCACCGTCGGTTCGACCAGCCACGACAACACATCGGCATCACGCCAACGAGCACCATCAGGGTCGCACAACAGGGATCGTTTGGTCGCTGACAGATCAGACACGTCATACACCACCATCTGCTGGGGCGTCTTTGCGCCACTGCGCAAAGCGACGATCGTGTCGCCGACCCAGCTGATACATCCGTGAACACCGTTACCAAGTCGTACGACCTCGCCGCTCTCCAGGTTCACGACGTTCAACGAACCAAAGCCGTCCTCATTACGCGTGAATGCGACGTGACTGGCGATGTCGTTGAATGCCCAGGTTCTCGCCCCCGGACCCCACGATGTGGATGCATGGTCACACTCGTCATTCACCGTGAACACCATGTGACCATCCGCATCGATGACCCTCACGTTCGAATGTCCATCTACGTCTGACACCATGCCGAGCAACCGTCTGTCGGCACTTGCTCGTGGTTGCTGATGGCTCACACCCACAGCAGACGAAATCGTTCGACGACGCGCATCGACGATGTCGCTGCGGGTCCACGGCATGTCGGGCCTGTTCCACGCGATGAAAGCTGGTTGGTTCTGCCACCACGTCGTGTCGAAGGCGAAATCGCTGTGATCGTAGATGCATCGTGCATCGACGCCATGTGCATCACACAGCCACAACTCTCTCCAGCCGGCGACGACGACGAATGACGCACCGTCCGGCGACCACGCAGGACTCGACCAAGATGTTCCCTCGGGCACAGGTACGTCGACGACACCAGTGACACGAAGAGATTCATCGACCGTGACGATCACAGGCACGGAGCGACGAGTGATGACCACGCACTTGTCCCCGGTCGCGTTCCACGAGTGAACACCGCCAGACAGTTCGTACCCTGCGGCGGGCTCGGGGTCGACCAACAGCTCATGCTCAGCCGAACCATCGACCGTCCATGCCCGCAGCACGTTCCTACGCACACCCCGAGTTGACTCCTCGTGACCGATGGGCCCGGTCAGAATCGCCGTTGCCCACGTACCGCTCGGATGCATCAATGCGTCAGTGACCTGGGCACCTTTTTGCACGAACGAACGAGGTATCGGCAACACATCGGCAGGCTAGTTGCGGCACTACGGTTCTAGTCATGACGTTAGAGCGCCCTGACCGCAACCTTGCCCTCGAATTGGTCCGAGTCACCGAGTCAGCCGCGATGGCTGCGTCTCGTTGGGTCGGTCGCGGTGACAAGAACGGAGCCGACGGCGCGGCCGTCGATGCCATGCGCACAGTGCTCACCACTGTCCCGATGACAGGAATTGTCGTCATCGGTGAGGGTGAAAAAGACGACGCACCGATGTTGTTCAACGGCGAAATCGTCGGTGATGGCTCAAAGCCCGATACTGACGTCGCGGTCGATCCGATCGACGGCACGACTCTCACCTCTCTAGGTCGCGGCAATGCGATTGCGGTGATTGCAGTCAGCGAGCGAGGCACGATGTTCAACCCGGGTCCATGCATGTACATGGAAAAGATCGCCGTCGGTCCCGGCGCCGTCGGACATATCGACGTCACTGCCTCCCCCACTCAGAACCTGAAGTGGATCGCCAAAGCCAAAGGCGAGAGCGTCCGCGACCTCACTGTCATGATCCTCGACCGTGACCGTCACAAGGACCTCATCGCTGAGGTACGCAGCACCGGCGCACGCATCAAACTCATCAGTGATGGCGACATCTTCGCCGCAATTGCCACGGCTTGGCCCGATGCAGGCGTCGACATCTTGTTCGGAATCGGTGGAACTCCCGAAGGTGTGACCGCAGCGGCGGCATTGAAGTGCATGGGTGGTGAAATTCAAGGTCGCCTCTGGCCGCGCAGCGAGGAGGAACGCAACGAGGCCATCTCTATGGGTTACGACTTGAGCAAGGTCCTCACCACTGACGACTTGGTGCAAGGAGACAACTGTTTCTTCGCAGCGACCGGCGTGACCGACGGCGAATTACTGAAAGGCGTGCGCTTTACTCCCGGAGTGGTCCACACTCAGAGCCTTGTCATGCGTTCGCGTAGCGGAACAGTGCGCTTGATCGATGCCCATCACAGGCTCGACAAATTGGGGCAGTTCTCCGCCGTCAGCTACGACTGATTGAAGCGACGTCGGCGCGTCAGTGAGATGCGCCAAGTCCACCGGTGGCGGACAGTCGCGCATGCGCGCGACGCAGTGCTGCTTCACCCTCAGCAGAGTGTTCAGTGCGAAGTTGTTCTTCCGCGCGACGCTTTGCTTCCTCGGCCCGCGTGACATCGATGTCTTGGGCGAGTTCGGCTGCGTCACTGAGAATCGACACGTGATCGGGTCCGACTTCGACGAAACCAAGGTGCACGGCGATGTCTTGCACCGTGCCATCGGTCAGGTACACGCGCGTGTGATTCTCGCTGACAGCACCGAGAAACGGTGCGTGTCCGGGCAAGAACGCGATCTCACCGCCACCGAGGGTGCGGGTGATGACTTGCCGAGCATCGCCAGAGAAGAGAACTTTCTCAGGCGAGACGACTTCCACGCGCAAGTGACCTGACGCGTCGGCCATTATGCATTCTCCTGGAGAGCCTTGGCCTTGGCGAAAACTTGCTCGACGTTGCCGACGTTCAAGAACGCCTGCTCCGGCACGTCGTCAAGGTCACCACGAATGAGCGCCTCAAACGATTCGACGGTCTCTGCCACTGGCACATATTCACCGGAGACACCAGTGAAGACTTCAGCCACGTAGAACGGCTGGCTGAGGAAGCGCTGCACTTTGCGTGCACGAGCGACCGTCAGACGATCTTCTTCTGACAATTCGTCGAGACCAAGAATCGCGATGATGTCTTGCAGTTCCTTGTAGCGCTGCAGAATTTCCTGCACGCGACGAGCCACTCCGTAGTGACGGTCTCCGACGGTCTCTGGGGTGAGAATCGTCGACGTCGATGCCAACGGGTCCACTGCCGGATAGATACCGAGCGAGGCGATCTGACGTGACAGCTCGGTCGTGGCGTCCAAGAAGGTGAAGGTCGTGAACGGCGCTGGGTCCGTGTAGTCGTCGGCAGGCACGTACACGGCCTGCAGTGACGTAATCGAACGTCCGCGAGTCGAAGTGATGCGCTCTTGCAGCTGACCCATCTCATCTGCCAACGTCGGCTGGTAACCCACTGCTGACGGCATACGGCCGAGCAGAGTGGACACTTCCGAGCCAGCCTGAACGAAGCGGAAGATGTTGTCGATGAACAACAACACGTCCTGGTTCTGCACATCACGGAAATACTCAGCCATGGTGAGAGCTGACAATGCGACGCGGAGACGCACTCCCGGTGGTTCGTCCATCTGGCCGAACAC
>CAYMVM010000017.1:23374-37910 GCA_964394175.1 uncultured Bifidobacterium sp. | reverse complement strand
GGTCGGGCGTTTGGCAACGAAGAGACGCCAGCTGTGGCATCGACCGACCAAGTGGTTCTCGATCCGTCGCTCGATGTGACAATCGAGGCGAACATTCCGCCGGTGACTGCCCCGACGCCGTCGACCATTGACATTCCCGATGTGCCACTCGATCCGGTCGTCACGACGACTGTTCCCCCGACGACGACGGTCGCTCCACTGGTGAACCCCGCAGACCTCACTGGTGAGTCCGTGGACATGGGCGGCGTTCCAGTGAGCACACCGACTGGTTTCGTGGTGTTGTCAGAAGGAGCGACAAACACCGTGGTTCAGCGAGGCGAGAGCGTCGCGGCGTTTGCGGTGTATCCGAAGTCTCAAATTGGAAATTCCGCTGCGAACAAGTTGAGTGAGTATGTCGACTCGACAGTGACCAATGTGCTGGTCAACGTGAAAGCCGGACAAGTGACTCCTGTTGCCGTGAACGGATTTGTCGATGCGGCCTCAGTTGAACTGCGCGCATCGACTCAAGGCACGAACATGCCGGTGTACGCCCATGTCACTGTTGCGATTGCACCTGACGGGAAGGTGTGGACTCTTGAGTACTCGACCTCGACAGGAACGTCGCTATCCACCGTGAAGACAGAATTGCAACAACTGTTCGCCGGTTTCTTCGGTGCAGCTGCAAAGGGCAATGTCGTCGTCGACTGACCACATTCAGTCGAGCCGTATCAACAGCTGAGATTGTTCTTCGGAACTTTCAGATTGATGAGATATTCGTCGGCGGCATTGACCACGCAGTAGTTGACTCCGTAGCCAGTGTGTCGTTCTGCAGTGACCTTGATGAAGACACCTTCTTCGAGGGTCGTAGCCATCTTGCGTGAGCTTTCAAGGGGCGTTGCCGCGTCACCTGTTGTGCCGATAACAACGATCGGACCCGCACCTTTCCCAGTTATCTCGACTGTTTCTGCTTTGTCGACTGGCCAGAGCGTGCACTGGTAACTGTTGATGAAGCTGGGCCCGATACGAGGCGCGAGCTCAAGGAAACGGTCGTTTGACGCGTCGACTTCTTCGATGGTGCGCGGACCTGGGTCATCGAGGCAACTGATTGCGAGGAATGCTTCGAGTTCATTCGAGTACGAGCCGTCATCCTTGCGTTGGTAATAGGCGTCATACAACTTCAGTAGCCCGGCGCCGTCCCCTCTCTGCGCATTCGCGAGTGACTTCTCAAGGTCAGGCCATAGTGCGCTCGTGTACATAGCTTGCGCAACCGCCGTATAGGCGACCGATTGGTTCACTTCGACGCGGTCGGCAGACACCCGAAGTGGTTTCGCATCGAGGTCGACGAAGAGTTGGTCGAATGCCTTTTCGGCATTGCCACCGTTGTGGAACGGACATTTGACGGTCTTTGAACATTGGGCAAGGAATCGCGTCAACTGCTGTTCGAAGCCTGCGGCCTGGCGTAGCCCGCCTTCAATGCTGCTGATATTCGGCTCTGCTGCGCCATCGAGAACGGCTGCACGCACAGTGTCGGGAAACATCGTCGCCCACGTCGCTCCAAGTTCACTGCCGTAGGAAAATCCGAAATAGGAAATCTTTGGTTCGCCAAGTGCAAGGCGAATCGAGTTCATGTCACGGGCTGTCGTCGCCGTGGAGAGGTAGGGCAGAATCTCTCCAGATCGCTTCTCGCACTCGTCGACGAACGCCTGTTGTTCCGCGATGAGCGCCTTCTTCTCTGCCTCATCGTCGGGAGAGCCGTCCTCCCTCATATAGAGGTCGAAATTGTCCACGCAGTCAACAGACGGGGTTGTCTCGCCAGTGCCTCGAGGGTCCCAGCCGACGACGTCGAAGTAGTCGAGTAATGAGTCGGTGAGGTAGTACTGCGCGTTACGAGCAATCTCGGAACCACCAAAACCGGGGCCACCGGGGTTGACGAGCATCGAACCGATCCGTTCAGACTTTTTCGTGGCGGGGCGCATGACGATGTTCAGCGAAAATGTGCCGATGCTCGGATTGCTGTAGTCGTACGGCACGTCCATGCGCCCGCATTTCAGGTCGTCGCAGTCTGTCCAAGTGATGTCGTATGTCGCTTCTGGTGCAGTGGTGTCGGTCATCGACTGTGTCGTGGAAGGTGACGAATCTGTCGTCGTGTCACTTCCGCTCGATGAACCACCACACGACGACAGCACAGCCAGTGTCGACAACAAGACGAGCGTCGAGGCACGGCGAAGTGAGCGGGCAGCTCGTGGTGACATCACCGTCACACTAGGGGTTCTCTGCCACATCGCGCCGTAGCCTGACAACGTGCGAATGGGACCACATCACATGTTGCCGGGCGACCCGTCCACCGTTCGCGGAGCGAGAGTACGTCGATCATCTCTCGTTCGTGCGTGGGCGTTTGCCGCACCGTATCGCTGGGAGATTTCCGCGTTCCTCGGTTCGATTCTTGGGGCTGCGCTCCTGGGGTTGGTGCCGCCGTTTCTATTCCGCGCGATTCTCGATGACGCGATTCCCGAGCGGGATCGAACATTGATCACAGTGCTCGCAGCCCTGGTCGTCGCTGCTGCACTTGGCGATGCCATCTTGGCAATCTCTCAACGTTGGTTCAGCGCCCGCATCGGCGAAGGGCTCATCTATGACCTCCGCGTCGCCTTGTTCACGAAAGTGCAACAGATGCCGATTGCGTTCTTCACGCGTACTCAGACCGGTGCACTCATCAGCCGCTTGAACAACGATGTCATCGGTGCGCAGACCGCTGTCACCTCGACGCTCGGAAGTGTCGTGTCGAATGTCGTCGTTCTTCTCACGACTCTCGTCGCGATGTTCGCACTCGAATGGCGACTCACCCTCATCTCGCTCGTGGTTCTGCCTCTCTTCATCGTTCCTGCAAAGCGAGTCGGACTCCGTCTTGGCGCGATTGCTCGCGAGCAGATGGAGTTGAACGCTCAGATGAACACCCAGATGAGTGAGCGGTTCAATGTCTCTGGCGCAATGTTGGTCAAACTCTTCGGTAGCAAAGTGCGCGAAAGCGACTCGTTCAGCACAAGCGCGGCAGGTGTCCGTGACACGGGTGTCCGAAGCGCCATCTATGGTCGCGTCTTCTTTGTCGCGCTCGGGCTCGTGGGCGCACTTGGTGCTGCCGCCGTCTACGGAATCGGAGCACACCTGGTCCTTGACGGAGCGCTCACCGCGGGAACTCTTGTGGCAATGGCAACGCTCGTGCAGCGCATCTACCAACCACTCACTGGTCTCACGAATGCACGTATTGAAGTGATGACCGCATTCGTCAGTTTCGACCGAGTGTTCGAAGTCCTCGACGCACCGGTTGCCATCACGGACAGACCGGGAGCGATTGATCTCGTCGACCCACGTGGCGACATTGTGTTCGATCGTGTCGGCTTCCGGTATCCACCAGGTGTCGCGGTGTCGATTCCGTCACTCGAGGCAAGCGGAGTCATGCAGGGAAGTGACCCAGATGTCGACGTTTTGCATGATGTCAGTTTCAGTGTCCGATCGGGTGAGACGGTTGCCCTGGTCGGAGCGAGTGGTTCTGGCAAGACCACAATCGCGAGTCTCGTCCCACGTCTGTATGACGTGACACGAGGACGAGTGCTCGTCGACGGTCACGATGTGCGAGATCTCACTGAGGTGTCGTTGCGCGATGCAATCGGAGTCGTCTCGCAAGACCCCCATCTTTTTCACGAGACCATCGAGTCGAACTTGCGGTATGCGCGACCAGACGCGTCACAAGAGGACATTGCCGCAGCATGCAGCGCCGCACGAATCCACGACGCCATCATGTCGCTGCCTGATGGTTATTCGACGGTGGTCGGCGAACGTGGTTATCGCATGTCTGGGGGTGAGAAACAGCGGTTGGCGATTGCCCGACTGTTGTTGAAGAATCCCGCAATCATGATTCTTGACGAAGCGACAAGTCATCTCGACAACGAAAATGAGGCTCTCGTGCAAGAAGCACTTGATGTCGCGATGCGCGGTCGCACCGCTCTGGTGATCGCCCACCGCCTCAGCACAATCCGTGATGCTGATCGCATCGTGGTCATCGACGCTGGGCGAGTCGTCGAAGAGGGGACGCACGAGGAGTTGATGTCTCGTGACGGCCACTATGCAGCCCAAATTCGGGCCGGCGGTTCAGATGGTTATCTCGCCGTCAGCCCACCGGGCTGATCATCGGCACACCCCGGTGATAGAAGAGGAGTGTGGCGGTCTCCTCTGTGAACGAACTTCTCCACGACGATGGTCGTCCATCCTTCACGGTCGGACAATTCGTCGATGTCCTGAATCAGGTCATGAAGCAAGCGTTCGACGGCGGAGTATGGGTCGAAGGAGAAATTGAAGGCCTGAAACAAACCGGGCCGAACATGTACTTCACATTGGTCGAGCAGACCACGAAGGGCAAGATGACCCTCAACATCAATTTGTTCCGTAACGACTTGTCACGGGTCACTCGCAAGCTTTCTGAGCAAGGTCTCCAGCTGAAGAACGGACTCAAAGTCAAGCTTCAAGGCTCGCCTGATTATTACGGCCCCTTCGGCAAATTGTCCCTCATCGCTCGCGACGTCGACACCACGTTCACGCTTGGTGACCTCGCGCTGAAGCGGGAAGAGTTGCTGCGCAAGCTTCGTGAAAGTGGTGTCACCGAGAAGAACAAGCAGCGGCCACTTCCACTGGTGCCTCTTCGACTGGGTGTCATCTCCAGTGCAGAGGCCGCTGGTTGGGCCGATGCACGACAACATCTCAGTGAATCTGGCATCGCGTTCAATGTGTCCTTCTGTGCCGTCCGCGTGCAAGGCGAGCAGGCGGTTCCCATGGTCGTGCAGGCGCTTGACTATTTCTCACAGCGAGTCGACATCGATGTCGTACTACTCATGCGCGGTGGCGGTTCCAAGTCTGACCTGGCAGCATTCGACGAGGAGCACATCGCTCTCGCCATCGCACGATGCAAGCACCCGGTGTTCACCGGAATCGGTCATCAGATCGACCGAAGCATCGCCGACGAGGTCGCTCACACGGCGTGTAAGACGCCTACTGCATGCGCCGATGCGGTCATCGAGCATGTCTCATCGTTCCTTGTCGACCTACAAGACACAGCAGCCAACATTGCGAGTTCCACGCGGACTGCGCTGCACCGATCACGCACTCGGCTCACATTGTCGACTGAGCGACTACGCACACTTCCAGTGAACAGTCTCGAACGCCAGCGCCAAAGAATCATGCTCGCGAACCAAAAAGTGCAGTTGCTTGATCCTGTAGCGACGTTGGCACGCGGTTGGTCCATCACGCGCGATGCACGAGGACATGTGATTCGCGATCTGTCGTCAGTCACGCGCGGAGAGGAAATCGTCACCACTGTCCACGGAGGAACAGTGCGAAGCACCATCACAGAGGTAGAACAATGACTTCACCCAAGAAAACAGGTTCGACGAAGTCGAGCACATCTGCGGGCACACAGGCCGAGCCGAAGGGGTATGCCGAGGCACTTCGCGAGTTGGAGAAGATTCTCGGTGAGATCGATGGTCCTGCCGTCGACGTCGACGTCCTCGCTTCAAAAGTCGAACGAGCGTCGTACTTGGTGACATGGTGCAACGAACGCATCACTGCAGCCCAGTTCGCAATCGATGAGGTGGTCGCATCGTTGCCCGATGTTGACCTCGGTGATGAAGACGAAGACGATGACTTTGAAGACGACGAAGACGACGACTAAACCAGCGCTACCGCACCGCTTTCTCGGAGGGTGACCTAGCCTGTCGCTGTGAGTTCGGTCCCCCCGCCACAGCTGACATCGGTCGCTCAAAAAGTCGAGCAGTGCCTTGACGCGGCCATCCGGACACATGAAGTTCGCTGGCCAATCCTCGACAAAGACCTCACGCTCCCGGTGCAAGAGATTCGCCGGCTCACTCTGAGTGGGGGAAAGCGCCTGCGACCGGCGTTTGCATATTGGGCGTTTGTTGCCCTCGGAGGAGATCCCGCTGATGAACGCATCATCGAAGTGGGCTCAGCCATCGAGCTTCTGCACGGGTTCGCCTTGTTTCACGACGACATCATGGACGGAGCCGACTCACGCCGCGGAGTTCCGACGACACATGTGACTCTTGCGCAACGTCACGAGACCGAACGGTGGGCAGGAGAATCGCGTCGTTTTGGTGAAGGTGCTGCGATCCTGATCGGAGATCTCGCGTTCGTGATGGCAGATGAATTGTTCGGAGAAGTGTCGAAAGATGTGCGGCACGTGTGGAACGAACTTCGTCTTGAGTTGAACATCGGTCAATATCTCGACATGCTCGGGTCTGCGCGTCACGAGCGTCGCCGTGAGGTGGCTGATCGCATCTGTCGATATAAAAGTGGCAAGTACACGGTTGAACGACCCCTTCACATCGGTGCCCTGATGGCACATCCGACCGATGTGGCTGAGACGGTGACGATGTTCTCTCGCATCGGGCTGCCACTCGGCGATGCATTTCAGATGCGAGATGACGTGCTCGGTGTCTTCGGAGACTCGACAATCACCGGCAAGCCGGTCGGCAATGACCTGCGGGAGGGTAAACCCACCCCTCTCTTGGCCCGTGCTTTTGAAATGGCGAATGCCGCACAGAAAGAAATTCTTTCGACGGTCGGCCATGAGGAGTTGAGCGCGGAAGATGTGGCTCGAATTCAAACCGTCATCGTCGAGTGCGGTGCATTGGCAGACATGGAGACCCTCATCGACGACTTGCGCCACGAATCTGTCGACGCCATCACTGCATCGATACCCACGGGCGAAGCTCGAGACGCACTCACCGCACTCGCGATGTACGTCACTGCTCGTGCGACGTGATCACTTGTGTGACCTGACGTTCGTCACCCATCGTGCACAACTAGCATTGGTTCGATGTTCCTGCGCAAGCCGCTCCACATGTACCTATTGTGGGCGACCATCCTCTTCGCAGGGCTCTCATTTCTCTCTGCGTATTTCGGCATCGGTGAGTCGAATGGTGAGGAAACGACAGCGAGCACCACGACAACGACTGTTCCTCAGACCACGACGACTTTCGTCCGGCGTGAGTACACCGTGCAGAACGGTGACTCTCTCTTCACCATCGCACAGAAATTCAACATCAGTGCTCCGGCACTGGTGGAACTGAACAAGATCAAGAATCCGGACCGCGTGCCAGTGGGCACGGTGTTGTTGCTGCCGCCGAGCACGGGCTTCGTACCGATTGGTGCAACAACAACGATGCCGCCCTGATAGTTACACTTGACTCATGACCGCGACGTTCTGGCCGACGAAAGAACACTGGTCAGTGTCCATTCCACTCGACACCCCACACACACGTCTTCAGTGCTTGAGCGAGTCCGGTTTCATCGCACTGAAGCCCGCTCCGTTTGATGTGCCAGAAACAGAATGGCAGTCACTCGAATACATGGATTGGAAGAGTGGTGGCGACACGAACTTCGCCCCGTTGGCTTCGGCCGACGGTCAGCTTGACTGCCGGGGTTTCTGGGACAAGGGCAAGACCGACAAGGACGCCCTGTGGACCTCCAATGCCGACAAAGCACCGACTCTCAAGTCATATGTCATGGGGGTCGGTGCGAATTTCGGACGAGTTCGCATCATCAAGCTCGAACCCCAAGACCGCGACACGGCGATCCGAAGTTTTCACCGTGATGACAACAACCGTTTCAATCCGGACAACGAGGGTTGGGTGGTGCGGTCGTGGCTCGAACTCACCGACAGCCCCGACAGTTACATGTTGCTCATGGACAACGGCCCTGACGGATTGCCCGACCCCGCCACAGAGCGACGCGTTCCGTTGTCGCGTGGAGCTCGTTTCGTCGTCGACACTCAACGCTTGTGGCATGTCGTCGTTCACAACAGTGACAGCCCGCGTTACGCGCTCATCACAAGTTTTGAAAGCGGTCCTGCACTCGAAGCGTTCATCGAACGTGAGCGCGCGTAGCGCAATCCGAGTCGATCAGTTCGCGCGGTGAGTGGCCGCCAAGTCGGCGATCTCGCGCATGATGCGAGCCACGTCGTAGTCCTTCGGCGTGTACACCGCAGCGACACCTTGTGCGCGCAGTGCCGGTCGATCGGACTCTGGAATGATGCCGCCCACGATGACAGGTGCATCGACACCTTTTTCGCGCAGAAGATTGATGACCGTGGGGACAAGTGCCATGTGTGAACCCGAGAGAATCGACAAACCGACGACGTCGGGATCTTCGTCAAGCGCACTTGCAGCGATTTGTTCCGGTGTCATACGAATGCCGCTGTAGACGACCTCCATGCCAGCATCACGGGCAGCGACAGCGATCTGTTCTGCACCGTTCGAGTGGCCGTCAAGACCTGGTTTTGCGACAAGGAACTTGGGTGGTCCGCCCGCGAGAGACTTCACAAAGGTCGCCACGTCGGCGAGCTCATGCGACCGTCGACCGACGGCAGCAGCAACGCCCGTCGGTGCACGGTACTCACCGAACACCTCGCGGAGGACCCCGGCCCACTCGCCGGTGGTGCCACCTGCTCGAGCCAATTCAATGGAGGCTTCCATGATGTTGGCGTTGCCCTGGGCTGCTGTGCGCAAGTCATCGAGGGCGGCCTTCACTCGTGTTGAATCACGAGATGCTCGCCATTGTTCGACGTCGGCGATGGTCTCGGCTTCCACGGCAGGATCGACCGTGAGGATGTTGTCGTTGCCGCCCAAAGGGGAGGGTTCGCTCTCGGTGTAGGCATTCACGCCGACGACAACTTGGTCGCCGGCCTCTATTCGGCGCGTGCGGTCTGCCATCGAGCGCACCAGGCGACCCTTCAACTCGTCGATGGATGCGAAGGCACCGCCCATGTCGAGAACTTCATTCAATTCGGTCCACGCCGCGTCGCGCAGTTCGGCGGTGCGGGCTTCAATCACATGTGAGCCATCGAAGATGTCGTCGTAGTCGAGGAGGTCGGTCTCGAAAGCGAGCACCTGTTGCATGCGCAGCGACCACTGTTGATCCCACGGACGTGGAAGACCGAGCGCCTCATTCCACGCGGGCAACTGGACACTTCGGGCGCGAGCACGTTTTGACAACGTGACCGCCAACATCTCGAGGACGATGCGCTGGACATTGTTCTCTGGTTGTGCCTCGGTCAGACCGAGTGAGTTCACTTGGACTCCGTAACGAAAACGCCGTGCCTTTGCGTCTGTGACTCCGTATCGCTCGCGACCGATGCGATCCCACAGTTCGGTAAATGCGCGCATCTTGCACACCTCTTCGATGAACCGAATGCCGGCATTCACGAAAAAAGAAATGGAGCCGAAGACTTGGTCGAACTGCTCGTCGTCGACTTGACCACTCGAACGCACCGCATCGAGCACGTCTATTGCTGTGGCCAGTGAGTAAGCGATCTCCTGTACGGGCGTTGCGCCAGCTTCCTGCAAGTGGTACGAGCACACATTCATTGCATTCCACTTCGGTGCATTGTGTGTGCACCATGCGACCATGTCGACGATGAGACGACGAGACGCTTCGGGAGGAAAGATGTACGTTCCGCGCGAAAGATATTCCTTCACGATGTCGTTCTGAGTCGTTCCACGAAGTTGCGAAGTGGCAGCACCATGCTCTTCCGCATTCGCCACATACAGCGACAGCAACCACGCTGCAGTCGCATTGATGGTCATCGACGTGTTCATGGTCGCGGGCGGAATACCGTCGAGCAACGTGCGCATGTGGCCGAGATGTGCCACTGGTACTCCGACCTTGCCGACTTCTCCGCGCGCAAGCAGATGATCGGGGTCGTAGCCAGTCTGAGTCGGAAGGTCGAACGCAATCGACAGACCAGTTTGACCCTTGGCCAGGTTGGTGCGGTACAGCGCGTTCGAGGCCTTCGCGGTGGAGTGGCCTGAATATGTGCGCATGAGCCACGCGTCATCGTGGCGAGGTGTCGTCACTCTCAAAGTATGCCGGCAAGATCCGCTGTCTGTCGCGTGATTCGTCAGCCCAGCGAGGTCGCGTCAACGGGCCGGGTTGACCGCTGCACCCAGCAAGGCCAGGTACTCGGTTCGCGACACTTCAGAGACCCCTAACGAGCGCAAGTGGTCCGTGGCCCATTGGGTGTCGAGCAAGCTCATGTCGTCCAATTCCATCAAGTCGACCAGGAACCACAGAGCGACTTTCGACGCATCACGCTCTCGGTGGAACATCGATTCTCCGGCGAAGAACCCGTGGAGCCGCACTCCGTACAACCCTCCGACGAGCTCACCAGCGTGGTTCCACACCTCGACGCTGTGGGCGAACCCAAGTCGATGCAATTCTTGGTACGCATCGATGATGTCGTCTGTGATCCACCCGCCCGTGCGACTGACATTCGCGCATGATGCAATCACGTCACAGAATGCAACATTCAGCGTCACCGTGAAACGTTTGCGACTTTGGCGAAGTGACCGAGTGATACGTATGTCCCCTTGTCGCAGGATGCCTCGCGACGTCGGAGACCACCAACCGAGTTTCGTGTGCTTTCGGTCGACGTACATCGGAAACAAACCACGTGAGTAGGCGTCGATAAGCGTCGATGGTTCGAGGTCTGCGCCGATGCACACCACGTCGTCGTCGGGCCAGGAGTCAACCGGAGGAAAGTCCCATCGGTTGGGTGGAAGTTGAGCCATCACGTGGGCGCCTCGTTCAAGCGTCCATTTTTCTGGATCAGTAGGAGTAGAAACCTGCTCCACTCTTGCGGCCGAGCTTTCCTGCCGCGACAAGTCGCCGCAGTGTCGGTACCGGAGCGAAGTTCGGATCTCCGAATTCGGCGTAGAGCGCCTCGAGAATGGAGAGCGACGTGTCGAGACCGACGAGATCGAGCAACGCAAATGGCCCCATGGGGAAGTTGCAGCCACCCTTCATTGCCGTGTCGATGTCCTCCATTGATGCTGTGCCGGTTTCCCAGATTCTGATGGCGTTGTTCAGATAGGGGAACAGAAGGGCATTGACGATGAAGCCTGCACGATCTTTCACGTGGACACCGTTCTTGCCACATGCTGCGACGACAGCTGATGCGGCATTGATGGTGTCATCGGAAGCGGTGAGCGGTCGAACGATTTCGACGAGCGGCATCGCTGGTGCCGGATTGAAGAAGTGGATTCCACACACTTTGTCGGGACGGTTCGTGGCCATCGCCATCTCGACTACGGCGAGCGTGCTGGTGTTGGTCGCGAGGATTGCGTTTGGCTGAACGACAGCATCAAGCTCTGCGAAGAGCGCCTTCTTGACCGCAAGGTCCTCGACGACCGATTCGATCACGAGATCGCAGGTGGCAAGAGCCTTGATGTCGTCGGTGGCCGAGAGACGCGACATGATCGCGTCCTTGTCCGCGGCAGTGATCTTCTCTCGTGACACTTGCTTGTCGAGTCCTTTGGCGATGCTCGCCACCATCGCCTCTGCGGTTGATTTCTGTCGCGAGCGAACAGTCACTTGAAGACCAGCTTTTGCGAAGACCTCCGCGAGACCGGAGCCCATGATTCCGGAACCGACGATGCCGACGTGTGTGATGTGTGATGCCGAGATGTCACTTGCCATTCACGCGACAGTACCAACCTCGTCTCCTGCGCCCCCTATCGTCATCGCATGGCTGATGCTTCTCCCATTCGACGACTCGATCTCGAGGGCGTCCACAATTTCCGCGACATCGGGGGCTATGAATCTGAGTCCGGTGGCTTCATCACCCGTGGACGAGTCTTCCGTGCCGATGGATTGAATCGCCTCACGTCTCGAGACGTCGAGCGGGTGAGGGGTCTCGGCTTGCGCACCGTTATCGACCTCCGGTCGACACACGAAGTCGAATCACATGGGACCTTTCCGGTCGATGCTCACCCCGTCGATTTTCACCACATACCGACTGGTGACGTGACCCGTAAACGACCAGATCTTCCAGAAGCCGCCGATGATGTCGACGTCCTTCGGTTTTCCTATTTGCGCATGCTCGAGTCGAGCGTCGAACAACTCCGCAGTGCGTTCACATTGGTTGCCCAGCGTTCGTCTGAACCGTTGGTGTACCACTGCACGGCGGGCAAGGACCGAACGGGAGTCTTGACCATGTTGATTCTCGGTTGCCTTGGCGTGTCACGACATGACATCGCGTCTGACTACGCCCTCACCGCAGAGACACTTGAGGAATCACGTGCGGTGCTGAAGACTCTCTACCCCGAGATCGCACAAGTCGGAAACGAGTGGGGCCATCAATACATGATGGCGAGTTACGACACGATGGACCGACTTATCGGTGACGTTGTCGACCAACACTCAACGATCACGCATGCGACATTGTCGTTGGGAGTGACGCCAGAGTCGATTGAGCAGCTGCGCAGCAATCTGCTGACGTGACGCGGTCAGCTCTCGGTGATGGTGACCTTCGAGATCTTCACTTCACGTGATGGGGCACCGCCAAGGTCTCCCGCACCGGTGTTCAACGCCAATATCGCTTTGGCGACGTCGAGTCCCTCGGTGATCTTTCCGAAGACCACGTACGTTCCCTGACCGTCGAGCGCGGCCGCGTTCGGACCAGTGATGATGAAGAATTGTCCACCGGCACTGTTCGGGTTTGCGGTACGAGCCATGGCGATTTGACCCTCTGAATATTTGTATCCGGAACCTTCGTCTTCGATTTCGTAACCAGGACTGTCGGTGTTGCTGGCCCCGCCACCTTGGATGATGTCAATGCTGGGATCGGTACGGAAGATGAATGAGTCGTCGTAGTACTTGTAGCGGGACAACACGACGAAGTTGTTGACGGTCTTCGGCGTGTTCTTGGTGTCGAGTTCGATGACGATGTCACCCTCGCTCGTGGCCATGGTGGCGGTGTATGACTTCTTTTCGTCGATGCACATTGGCGGCGCTTTCGCAAATGTCGTGGTGCGCTCGGCAGTTCCGTCGGTAGCGGGGCAGGTGGTGTCGCCGGCGATGGTCGCACCTGCGATCGTCGTCAGCGTCGGCACTTCGCTCTCGGCGACAGTCGTGTCAGTGACGTCGACCGAATCGGACGAATCGTCAACAGCGAATGTGGCAACCGCCCAGATGGCGAGGACTGCGGCGGGAATTCCGAGACCGACTTGCAGGCCACGTCGACGGACTTTGGCTCGTTTGGCTGCGCGTGCACGTGCTGCACGGGCCATGTCACGGTTGTTCTTCTTGCGTTCGCGCTTGTCAGTACCCACGAGGGTCGAAGGATAGCGTCGCACCGATAGCGTTGTAGAGCAGTGGCTCTCATAGTGCAGAAATACGGCGGCACCTCGGTCGCTGATCCCGATCGCATCAAGGCAGTGGCCGAACATGTCGCGTTTACGAAGCGTCATGGCAACGATGTCGTCGTCGTGGTCTCTGCCATGGGAAAGACCACCGACAACCTCATGTCACTTGCCAATCAGGTGTCTGCCACGCATCCGGGTCGCGAGATGGACATGTTGCTCACCACCGGGGAACGCATCTCCATGGCACTTTTGTGCATGGCGCTCGCCGACATCGGGGTCGATGCGGTCAGCATGACGGGCTCACAGGTGGGCATCATCACCGATACCGTCCACACCAAGGCCAAGATCGTCGAAGTCAAAGGTGACCGGTTGCGTGAAGCTCTTGGTCACGGTCGTGTCGTGGTCGTCGCCGGTTTCCAAGGTGTGTCAACCGACAAAGAGATCACGACGCTGGGTCGCGGTGGCAGCGACACCACCGCAGTGGCACTTGCTGCTGCGCTCTCGGCAGATGTCTGTGAGATCTACACCGACGTCACAGGCGTCTTTTCCGCTGACCCGCGCATTGTGCCGCAAGCACGCAAACTTCAACAACTCAGTTTCGAAGAGATGCTCGAGATGGCCGGAGTCGGAAGCAAGGTGCTTGCGCTCCGATCAGTCGAATTCGCCCGCAATCACAATGTCCCTCTGCATGTCCGCTCGAGCTTCACGTGGGAACACGGAACGTGGGTACGCAACATCGAAGGAGAATCCAACATGGAAGACCCCATCATCTCTGGTGTCGTGCAAGATGCCAGCGAATCGAAAGTCACGATTTTTGCCGTGCCAGACCGCCCCGGCGTGTCTGCAGCCATCTTCGAACCGCTCGCCAACGCAAACGTCAATGTCGACATGATCGTGCAGAACACCTCACGTGAAGGTCACACCGATATCTCGTTCACTGTGCCGAAGGCAGACATGAAAGTGGCTGAAGAAATCGTCACTCGCGTGTCGAAGGAGATCGGTGCTGGCGGCGTCACCCATGACACCGACATTGCCAAGATCTCGCTCGTCGGTGCCGGAATGAAGACCAGCCCCGGAATAGCCGCGAAGATGTTTCGCGTGTTGGCTGACAACAAGGTGAACATCCAGATGATCTCCACCAGCACCATTCGTGTGTCAGTGGTGGTCGATCTGGGCAACATGGAATTGGCAGTTCGTTCTCTCCACACGGCGTTCGGGCTCGACAGCGGAAGCGCGTACTCGGCGCCGTTGCCAGAACGCAAGTGACGCGCCTCCACCGGCAATAATTGACGCTGCATGAGCAGACGTCGTCCGCAACTCACACCGTGGAAGGCGGCCGGCACCCGTAG
>CAYMVM010000017.1:2876-23274 GCA_964394175.1 uncultured Bifidobacterium sp. | reverse complement strand
GGTTGCTCTTCGCAGCACCACAGGTGGGAGAGCGCTTGTCACGGTGGCGTTGGTCGACCCGACTGGGGTGGCAGGCAAACAGAGTGAGCCCAGCAGACGTGTTCGCGTATCTCGCGGCACACGGAGTGAAGATCGACGATCCACATCTCTTCCACCATCGAGCACGCTCGTTACCGCACACCATTTCATCGGGCACCACTGTCCCTCAGCACAACCTTGATGTGGCCGCGAAAAGTCATTGGTGGCTCACCGCGCATCGCGGTTAGCCTCTCTTGCCGTGCGAGTAGGAGTTGTCGGAGCGACCGGTCAGGTCGGAAGTGTCATGCGAACTCTGCTCGCAGAGCGCAAGTTCCCTCTCACTGAGCTGCGCTTTTTCGCGTCGGCACGGTCAGCCGGAAAGCACATCGAATGGAACGGTCGCGACATCGTCGTCGAAGATGCCGATCAGGCCGACCCGTCCGGTCTTGACATCGCACTGTTCTCCGCTGGAGCGACATCGTCTCGAGCATTGGCACCACGTTTTGCTGAGTGCGGCGTGACCGTCATCGACAACTCCAGCGCATGGCGTATGGATCCCGACGTGCCACTCGTCGTCAGTGAGGTGAATCCCGGCGACATGGCACATGCGCGTAAGGGAATCATCGCGAACCCGAACTGCACGACCATGGCTGCGATGCCGGTGTTGAAGCCGTTGCACGATGAAGCCGGACTCGTGCGCATGGTCGCCAGCACGTACCAAGCCGTCAGTGGTGCGGGCCTCGTGGGAGTGGATGAGTTGTCATCGCAAGTGAAAGCCATTGCTGACTCTGCGACAGCGCTCACGTTCGATGGTGAAGCAATCACAATGCCCGCACCTCAGAAATTTGCCCGCAACATCGCATTCAACGTGTTGCCTTTCGCTGGTTCGTTGCTCGACGACGGCTCGTACGAGACCGACGAAGAGCGCAAACTTCGTAATGAGTCGCGCAAGATCCTCGGCATTCCAAACCTGAAAGTGTCCGGAACATGCGTGCGAGTGCCGGTGTTCACCGGTCACTCGTTGTCGTTGAACCTCGAGTTCACTCGCTCAATCTCTCCGGCGCGTGCGCAAGAACTTCTCGAGAAAGCACCAGGCGTGGTCGTCACTGACATCCCGACACCGCTGCTCGCTGCCGGCAAAGACCCCTGCTACGTCGGACGCATCAGACAAGATGAAGGTGTTGATGAGGGCCGTGGTCTGGCACTTTTCGTGTCGAACGACAATCTGCGCAAAGGCGCAGCGTTGAATGCGGTTCAGATCGCCGAGTTGCTCGTCCGCTGACAGCAAACGGTCAATGAGTCGGGGTGACAGGATTTGAACCTGCGGCCTCGTCGTCCCGAACGACGCGCGCTACCAAGCTGCGCCACACCCCGAGTGTGGTCAGTTGGCGAGGCTATCTGCGGATTCTGGTGACGACTCGTCGACGGTCTCGCTCTGAGCGACAGGGAACTCGACGGGCGGCAACGGCTCGGTGTACGAACCGCCACTCACAATCGTGGAGACCGCACGGCGAAGGCGAAGTGCGTCGAGCGGTTTGATGATCCAACCATTGGCACCGCTGCGTCTGGCCATGTGAACGTCCGCGGTGCGGTCGAGGAGCATGAGAACCGGGACATACGGCGCGAGCCCACCGCTGTGATCGAGACGAAGATCCATGGTGACGGCCATCGCACCCATCGACCCGATTTGAAGATCAAGCACCGCGATGTCGGGTGACGACTCATTCACCGTGCGAACGACGTCACGACCATTGGAGACGATGGTGAAGCGTGTGTCGCCACTGCCGAGCGCAGCGACCACTTCGTCGAGCACCCACTGGGCATCTGTCGCAACGAGAATGTGCACGACTGAACTCTACACACGAGCCGCGTCAACTCAATGAGTCGGCAAGCCGCATGACTCCTTCGAGGTCATGGATGTCTGTGGGTTGTTCGCCGATCTCAACCGTGGTGACCGCACCGGTCGGTGGGGGAGTCATACGGTCAACGAAGGACGTCACGAGGTCACGTTCGCGAAGGGCACGTTCGCGAAGCACTCGAACGTTGTCGTCGAGCCACATCTGCACGCCGTCGTCGGCGCTCGACGACGATGCGTCGAGAATCGTCGCCGGTTCATCGAACAGCGGCGTGAGTCGATTGGCGAACACGATCGACGGCGTGATGCGTGTCGCATAGAGCCGGTCGACGAGCAGCCCTGTGTCGTTCAGAGGTTCAGGTGACGGTGAAATCACGATTGCAAAGGTGGTGTCGTTCGCGCGCAACAAACGTGACACCGAACCTGCGCGCTCTGCAAAGCCGGTCTCCATGCCTTCGAATGCGCGCAGGAAGTCGATGACGTCACTCATCACGTTCGATCCGACCACTCTTCCGATGATCTTCAGAACTGGCTGCACAGTCGCGCCGATGACGCGCAATCCACCACGAGACGGTGCGGTGAGAATTCGAAACAGTGGATGTCGAAGGAACCGCACGAGACGTTCGGGCGACTCGATGAAATCCAACGCATTGCGAGACGGTGCAGTGTCGAGCACGACGAGGTCGAAACGTGGATCTTCATGGAGTCGAAGCAGCATCTCGGCTGCCATGTAGTCCCTGGTCCCCGACAGTGAACCTGAGATCGATTTGTAGAAGACATTCGAGCGGATGAGGTCCGCTTGCTCGGTGGTTGCTGCGAAGCGCCCGATCAGGTCGTTGAATGTCGATGAGACGTCCAGCATCGCTGCCCACATTTCACCTGTTCCGATGCGCTCGACCAGCGTCGGTTCGTTGGAAAGTTCTCCTCGGCGACCCAGAGCATCAGCAAGTCGCCGGGCGGGATCGATGGTGATGACGACAGCCCGTCGCCCTTGTCGGGCTGCGGACAGAGCAAGCGCTGCTGCGACAGTGGTCTTGCCGACCCCACCTGATCCGCAACACACGATGACTCGTTGTGTTCCAAGAAGAACGTCGACACCACTCACTTCGTGTCTCCTGTGAGTGCGCGCACTTGGTTGATGAATGCGAGTCGCAGAATGTCTGCGGAGCTGTACGAATCAGCGACGTCCGGTAGCACGATTCGTTGCAGAGGCACTCGCTGGCGTAACTCGTCCATGGCAAGAATCTGACGCTGTCGACGTGTCAGGCGATATTCGAGTGCGGCGCGCTGCGATGCTGTGTGGCATGCCTGACGAAGTACGTCAGTTGCAGCGGGCAATTCGTCGAGGTCGCATCTGTTCACGATGAGCGGCGAGAGATGCACACCGAGTTCGTCCTCTAGGTCGAAGGCAGTGTCCACAAGTTCCATGACCGGAGTGAGCTCTGGTGTGGTGACCAGCATCAGTCGGCAGGCGGTGACATCGGCGAGCATCGCACGCACCTCGTCGGCTTGCTGACGAATCGGGCCTGCCAGTACTGCTCGACCGAGCGACACCGGCGCGCGAAGGAGCGACAGCGCCTGCCCCGCAGGTGGACCGTCGACGACGAGTAGATCCTGACTGCCATCACGTGCCAACTGTTTGATCTTTCCGAGCACCAGCAAGTCGTCGATACCAGGTGCTGCTGATGCGACGACATCGACGATGCCGAGAGATGACAATTGCCTCGTCACAAGTCCGAGGCCACGAGTCGAGAGGTACTCAGAGAGGGCATCACCTGGCTCGAGTGTGAGATGTTTCACGGCGCCAGCGAATTTGGGCTTCTCGCTCTCGTCTTGCCGACTTTCGTCTGCCAGTACTCCGATTCTCACGAGCAGGACGGACAAACCTGCCTCAACTGCGACAGATGCCACGGTTTGTGCGACCGTTGATTTCCCAACGCCACCTTTACCGGCAACAATGAGAACTCGTGATGCCGTCAGAAACTGCGCCAAGTCCATCGATGAAGGTGACCTTCTAGTGCGCCCGCGCAGCATGCGCCGGTGGTTGCTCGCCGCGGGTCTCGTGGGTGCAGCACCGATCGCCGGCTTGGTCAGTGGTGATGACATCGTGCATGCCGAAGGGGTGAGTCACTCGTCGGTTCTGCACGTCGACCATCGTGCCACAGCGACCGATTCCAGCGAGTTGGCTCCGGTCGATGTCGTCGAGGTGAGCGGATTGCTCGACGACATTCTCGTTGACGAGATCGAACGAGCCATCGAGCGTGCGACGACGAACGGGTCACAGGCTGTCGTGTTGCAGTTGAACAGCCGCGCATCGGTGGTCTCTGAGGACAGATTCGTCGACCTCTTGACGCAAGTGGCCGATGCATCTGTTCCCATCGGGGTGTGGGTGGGGCCATCGGGTTCTCGCGCATACGGTGCACCCGCACAACTCTTGGCCGTCGCCGATGTCACCGCGATGGCTCCGGGTGCCCGCATCGGATACACGGGCACATTGAAAAAGGTCGGAGGTGCAGCAGTCAGTTTCGGTGCAGCTGACGACTTGTTGACGAACGGGTCAATGGGATTTCTCGAAGCACGTGAACAAAAAGTGCTCAGATTCTCGACAGACGACCGTGGCGTGCCGGTGTTGCGGAACATGTTGTTCGCACTCGACGGTCTCACAGTGAACGGGAAGCAACTTGACACCGTGGTCGATGATCTTGATGACAACGGTCAAGTCGTGCGCAAAGCCACGACGGCACGCTTCTTCAAGCTCGGACTCGTTCCACGCCTCCTGCACACTGTCGCAAGTCCGGCCTCGGCATTTCTCCTCATCTCTGCAGGACTCGCTCTCTTGATCTTCGAGCTCTTCACCGCGGGAATCGGGGTCGCTGGGCTCGTCGGGGCTGTGTGCACCTTGCTTGCGAGCATCGGGATGTCTTATGTGCCGATCAACGGCACCGGACTCGTGCTGTTGTTGCTTGCGATGGTCGCCTTCGCCGTCGATGTCCAAGTCGGTGTGCCCAGACTGTGGACTGGTGTAGGACTCGTGCTCTACATCATCTCGTCGTTCATTTTGTTCGAGCCTGTCGGAGCACACGTCATGCGTCCGTCGTGGATCACGCTCGTAGCCTGCATCGGGAGCATCGCTCTCACTTTCATCGTCGGTATGCCTTCAATGACTCGCACCCGCTTTGCGACACCGACGATCGGACGTGAGTGGTTGATCGGACGCGAAGGTGTCGCAATCGGTGCCATCAACCCCAACGGCACCGTGAAGATCGATGGTGCCGAATGGCGGGCGCGGACGAATCGAGCGACACCCTTGGCCGACGCACAAAGTTTGCGCGTCGTCGCTATCGACGGTGTGACACTCGAGGTCGAGCCTCTTGAAGGAGGCGCCCGCGACTATCGCGAGATGCGCAAGAGCGGCGACGTCGGGAGCGAATAGATGCTCCTCGTCGTGCTCGCGTTGCTCGTGCTCGTGCCGCTGGCCGAGGTGTGGGTCATCGTGCAGGTCGGGTCAAGCGTGGGCATCATCACGACCGTTGCACTTCTGGTCGGAGTGTCGGTGATGGGCACCGCTCTCACGAAGTACGAGGGACTGCGCGTGTTTCGTTCGTTCATGTCCGCGGTCGACAAAGGGGAGATGCCGTCGCGTGACATCGTTGCCGGTGCGTGCTTGCTCGTGTCTGGCCTACTTTTTCTCGTTCCCGGATTCGTCACCGACGTGCTCGGCATCGTGCTGCTCTTGCCGCCTGTGCGCGCAGGGCTTGCACACTTCATCTTGCGTCGACGCGGTGCACGCTCAAAGACCCGTTTCGTGCGCGCGACCTATTCCGGTCCGATCGTCGATGTCACGTCTGTCATCAACGAGAACGTGAACCGACCGTCACTGGGCCGGCCCTCAACAGATGCGAATGGCGATGACTGATGAGTGCCCCACACGGACCAGGTAAAGACGAAGACTTCGACCCCCGAGCGATTCCGATCCGACCAGCTGCCACCGTGTTGTTGGTGCGTGATGCCCCACATGGCATGGAGGTGTTCATGCTGCGACGCACACTCAGCGCCGTGTTCGCAAGTGGCATGTATGTGTTTCCCGGAGGTCGTGTCGACGACAGTGACGGCACGGACGAGATGTCGAAGTGCTGTAGTGGTCGAAATGACTCAGAGGCGAGTGCGCTCTTGCGCGTGCCGAAAGGGGGTCTTGCATTCTGGGTCGCCGCCATCCGTGAGTGTTTCGAAGAAGCCGGTGTCCTTCTTGCGACGCACAATGCAACAGGAAATGTCGTGCAGTTCAGTGATCCCCGTACAGCCGATCGTTTCACGGCGGCGCGCCACCGTATTCACGAAGGCGACTTGTCGCTCATCGATCTGTGTCGACAAGAAGACCTCACCCTTGTCACCGACGACATCCACTACGTGAGCAACTGGATCACGCCCCTTGGTGAGCGACGTCGATTCGACACGAAGTTCTTTCTTGCCCGTTCACCTGAGGCGCAAGATCCACTCCATGATGACAAAGAGACGATCGACAGTCTGTGGGTGCGACCCGAGGAAGCGCTGGCGAAATGTGAAGCAGGAGAATTGGCGATGCTGCCACCGACCATCGGCAATCTGCGTTTCCTCCTCGAACACGGATCCATCGACGCCGCAATGTCAGCCGCGCAACAAGTCGGAGTACCGACGCCTGTGCAACCCCGGCTGCGATATGACGCCGATGGAAGGGTGACCGGTGTGGTCATGCCCTGGGAACAGGGATACGACGAGCTCGAGGGCTAAGTGCGCGAACGTACTGTGACGACTGCAGCTTCCGAGTCACGCGCAGAACATCCGGCCATGTCATCGGTGGCAGGAGTTTCGTCGATGATGCGTCGAGCGATCATGCGGAACACTGTCGCCGCATGACCGGTGCCGGCAAGCGCGACCGGCTCACCTTTGTCGCCACCATCTGACACTGCGGGTTCGATGGGCACCTGGCCCAACAGTTCGACACCGATGTCAGTCGCGAGAGTGAGTCCGCCGCCTTCCCCGAACAACGGATACTCCTGTCCGTGGTCGCAGGTGAATGAACTCATGTTTTCGATGACGCCAGCAACTCGCAAGAAACTGCGTCGCGCCATGTCAGCAGCGCGAATCGCGACCTTCTGTGCAGACACTGCAGGTGTCGTGACGATGAGAAGGTCTGTGCGCGGCAACATGCGGGCGAGACCCATCTGGACATCGCCGGTACCAGGGGGCATGTCGATGAGCAGGAAGTCAAGGTGACCCCAGTCGACGTCATTCAGAAATTGTTCGACCGCTTTGGTGAGCATGAGCCCGCGCCACATGAGTGCGGTTCCCTCGTCCTCGACGAGCATGCCGGTTGACACGACTTTCAACGTGCCGGCACCGACACGACGTTCGTTCGGGACGATCATCGGCTTCTCGCGGCCGTCGACCGTGCGCGCTTGCAGGCGATCGGGCATGCCGAGCATCCGTGGAATCGAAAAGCCCCAGATGTCTGCGTCGAGGACTCCGACGGTCTTGCCTTCCGCAGCGAGTGCGGCCGCAAGGTTGACGGTCACTGAACTCTTACCGACACCACCCTTGCCGCTGGCGATCGCCAAGACTCGGGCGGACAAAGGCACAGCTGTGTCAGGTGCTTGTTCACGGGCGTTCCACCTGGCACGTGTCATCACTGCGGTGCGCTCGTCAGCCGTCATCTCACCCCAGTCGATGGAGACTTTCACGATTGACGGATGGTGGATGAGACGACTTTCGATGTCCTTTTTGATCTGGGCGCGAAGCGGACAACCCTTGATGGTGAGCTTCACCCCGATACGAACGACGTAGCCACCGTCACCCGGTTCGAGGGTCACCTCGCCCGCCATGCCCAAATCGACGATGTTGTCACCCAATTCGGGGTCGATGACGGCGCGCAGCATGGCCCTGATGTCATCGACGTCGGGTGCCGGGGGCAGGCTCACGCATTCAGTGTAAGAGCCTTGTACGATTTCATGTCGAAGCACCCCGCAGATTCGGGGCTCTACGTACAGGAGGAACCTCTCATGATCACCCTCACCGATTCAGCTGCAAGCAAAGTCGCACAACTCCTCGAGTCAGAGGGAACTCCCGAGTACGCATTGCGCGTCGCAGTGAAGTCCGGTGGTTGTTCAGGTTTTCAGTACGACATGTACTTCGACGGTGACATCGCCTCCGACGACGTGGTGACGACATTTGGTGCCGTGAAGGTCGTCGTCGATCCGGCGTCGGCGTCATTGCTCGATGGCGCGAGCCTCGACTACAAGGACGGCCTCACTGAACAGGGATTCGCCATCACGAACCCGAATGCCACACGCAGCTGCGGCTGTGGCAAGTCGTTCAGCTGACCTCGTGTCGTGACGTCAGCCGTTCAGGGCTGACAATGCATTCCTCACCTCGTCGACGTCGAATATCGCATCGAGTCGTTGACGCAAAGTTCCTGTCGCATCTGTGATGAACAACGCAGGTTCAAAGGTCAAGTTGTAGGACTTCACAGCCGGGGCCACAATTTCCGCCTTGTCGTCGCTGTACACGTCGGCGTGCACGAACACCACTTCGTCGCCAGTCGACCTCGACAACTCGATGAGAGCATCGAGGGCCGGAGCACATGTCCCGGTCTGGCAGTACGCCGGTGTTCCGATGAGATACACGACGCATTTCCCCGAGGCGAGTGCCTCGGTGAGTGTCAGGTCATGGAACGGGCAGAGACCCTCTGCGCGAGTGCAGATGGGGTTCACACCTCGAGCATCTCTTGTCGTCGGTGTGTCGAACGGAGGCAGGGAATCGCCGACAAGTGGAATGGCGACAGAACTTCTCTCGACCACCTGAACCGCAGCTCCGGTGTCCGGACCACCATCGACGATCAGCGAGTAAATGCCAGGTTCAGCGACGGTGACGACGAACGGCCAATATGGCTGTGGAATGCCATTTCCGTGTTTTTGCGCGGAGAGTGTCGCAGCGACCACTTCACCTGTATCTGAATTCACGAGCCGACCCGTGAGAGTGCTCGGCAGCGTGGCGTCATTGTCAGTGAGCACGCCTTTTTGTGTGGCGAGCGAGATGGGAAGCCGCAACTCTCCGGGCACGAGGACAGTTCCAGGAAAACGCTGGACGAGCGACAGATTTTTCGGGAGAGATGTGCTGGCTCCACCGTCTGAACCGCAGGCGACCAACAACATGGCTCCGCCCGCAACCATCGCCGACGTCCGCATGAATTGCCGGCGTGACAGGAGCGAGGCTTCGGGCATGGCCCACACGAACTCGTTTGTCACGTCGCAATCGTAGGGTCTGCAGTTACTGACCTAGTGTTGGGGTATGACAAAAGCAGTGGGTCCGTACACGCCGGTTGTTCGAGCAGGAGATTGGATCATCGTTTCCGGTCAACTTGGCATGAAAGACGGCGCACTTGTGTCCGGCGGCGTCGCCGCGCAGACCGCACAGGCCGTGACGAACCTCAAAGCACAACTACAGAGTGTTGGAGCGACGTTGAAAGACGTGTCAAAGACACTGTGCTTCCTCACCGACATGGACACTTTCGCGACGTTCAACGAAGCGTATGTTGAGGGTTTCGGCGGAAGTCGTCCTGCGCGTAGCACCATCGGTGTCGCTGCTCTTCCGTTTGGTGGTGCTGTCGAGATCGAAGCGTGGGCCTTCAAGCCTGAGACCACGTCGCGCGCGTCGTCGACAGCTGCGGTGAAGAAGCCTGCGGCAAAGAAGACGACTGCAAAGAAAGCAACCGCAAAGAAGCCTGCTGCCAAGAAGTCGACCAAGAAGTCGACCAAGAAGTCACGAAAGGCTCGGTGACACCATGCCTGGTGTGATCCTCATCGTCATCGCATTGCTCGCATTTCCCATCGTCGTCGGTCTGTCCACCGCGGCCCTCGCAGGAATCATCGGTCACTTCTTATACAAAGATGGTGAAGCGCGACACGAAGGAAGCGAGTTGGTCGACCTCAACAACTGAGGGCGACCTTCACAATCGACAGTACGACGATGACACATCGTCCCACCATGCACGCCTTCGACCGTGAGGCAAAGAAGCTCAGCAAGCGCATTCTTCGTTACGCGTTGAAACGAGTGCGCATGGACCCGCCACTCGACCACGCGGTACCGGAAGCCGAACTTCGTCGTCGCGCGGGTCGAACGGTCACTCGAGAAGGAATCGGCGCGCAACGTGCGATGTCCGTCTGGGAAGACGTTCTCGCACCAGCGTGCATCAGCATCGATCATCCGCGGTATTTCTCGTACGTTCCGGCTGCGCCGACCGAAGCCGCAGGGTTGTTCGACGTCGCAGCATCGGCAGCGAACATCTTCGGTGGGTCGTGGCAGGAAGGTGCTGGCGCGATCTACGCAGAGAATGAAGCGCTTCGCTGGATAGCTGATCTTGCCGGCCTGCCGTCTGAGGCCGGTGGGGTGTTCGTGTCTGGTGGAACGGCCGGCAATCTCTCTGCCCTCGTTGCGGCGCGTTGGAAGTGGCGACATGACTCGGCTCCTGCGATGGACATGGCACGCGGCGTCATCATCGCGTCGCGTGCGGCGCATTCGTCGATCACGCAGGCAGCTCAAGTGATGGATGTCGATGTGGTGTGGGCAGCTGACGATGATCGAGGTCGGCTGTCTGGTGACGCGGTGCGTGCCGCATGGACGTCGATGACGCAGGATCAACAAGCGCGAACCTTCTGTGTCGTTGCGACGGGAGGAACGACGAATGTCGGCGTCGTGGATGACCTTGCAGGAGTGGGGCTGGTCGCGGCCGAATTGGGGCTGTGGTTCCACGTCGATGCCGCCTACGGCGGAGCAGCGCTTGCGGCGCCGTCCGTTCGGTCACTGTTCGACGGGGTGGAACGTGCCGACAGCATCATTGTCGACCCGCACAAGTGGTTGTTCGCGCCGTTCGATTCCTGTGCCTTGATCTACCGCGACCCGCGAATCGCGCGTGCAGCGCACACTCAGCATGCTGAGTACCTCGACGCTCTTCGTCACGATGACGACTGGAATCCGTCGGATTATGCGCATCACCTCACGCGACGTGCGCGTGGTTTGCCACTGTGGTTCAGTCTCGCGGTGCATGGCACCGACGCATACACCGATGCTGTCGAACGCAATCTCACCGTCACCCGCGAAGGTGCAGAGGACATTCGAGCATCGGCGCATCTCGCACTTGTGATGGATCCCGAGTTGAGCGTGCTCGTGTTCAGACGGAGAGGCTGGACGACTGAGCAGTACTACTCGTGGTCTGACACCGTCCTCACCGACGGCCTCGCCTTCGTCGTCCCGACGTCGTGGCGGGGTGAGACAGTGCTTCGACTGTGTCTTGTGAACCCGGCAACCACCCGTGACGATCTGCGACTGGTGTTCGACTCTCTGAAATGATGTCTGACGATGAATGAGACGGTCGACCTTCTGGTGCACAACGCGACGCTCGTCGCGACCGTCGATGCGACGCGCCGAGAGTTGCCCGGCGGATGGGTGGCAGCGAACGACGGTTTCGTCGTGGCTGTGGGGGGAAGTGCAGACCCCAAACCGACAGCAACGCAGGTCATCGACGCAACTGACTGTCTGGTGACGCCTGGTCTCGTCAACACCCATCACCACTTGTATCAGAACCTCACGCGCGCGTATCCGCCGATGACGAACGCTCCGTTGTTCGGCTGGTTGCAGACGTTGTATCCGCTGTGGCGAGCGCTCGACGAAGAAGCTGCACATGTGTCGGCGTGGGTGGGCCTCGCTGAGCTTGCATTGTCTGGCTGCACCACATCGACCGACCATCTCTACTTGCACCCACGTAATGGTGGTGACTTGTTGTCAGCAGAAATCGCCGCAGCAGCTGACTTGGGTGTGCGGTTCCACCCGACACGGGGCTCGATGTCGTTGTCACAAAAAGATGGTGGTCTACCGCCGGACGATGTCGTGCAGACTGACGATGAGATCTTGGCCGCGTCAGAAGACGCCGTCCGACGGCATCATGACCGATCACACGGGGCCATGGTGCGTGTCGCGCTTGCTCCGTGTTCACCTTTCAGCGTCACGAAGCAATTGATGATCGACTCAGCTGAGCTCGCGCAGAAGCTCGACGTCAGGTTGCACACCCACTTCGCAGAGAACAGTGAAGATGACGAATTTTCGTTGGCAACATTCGGATGTCGACCGTTTGACTACTTGAAAGATGTCGGGTGGTGCACAGACCGCACTTGGGTGGCACATTGCGTGATGCCCGACGCAGACGAAGTACGACAGTTGGGTGCCGCGCGCATCGGTGTCGCACATTGCCCGAGCAGCAATCTCATTCTCGCGTCCGGCATCTCCCCGGTCGTCGATCTGCGGGCAGCAGGCGCACATGTCGGCCTTGGTGTCGATGGTTCGTCCTCTGCCGACTCTGCATCGCTGTGGTTGGAGGCACGCCAAGCGATGCTGCTGGCGAAACTGCGTAGCGGTGCTGGCGCTGCCGATGCGCGCATGGCGCTCGAGTGCGCCACCATCGGTGGAGCAGGTTGTCTTGGTCGCATTGGTGAGATCGGCTCATTGCAGGTTGGTGCTGTCGCGGACATCGCAGTGTGGTCACTCACCGGAGTCGCTTTTGCCGGTGCGATCGCTGACCCGATCGAAGCGTGGTTGAGATGTGGGCCGACCGCAGCTCGTGACACCATCGTGCACGGTCGAGCAGTCGTTCGCGACGGACACATCGTGAGCAACAAAATCGACGAGATGCTCGCCACACACCGCGTTCTTTCATCTCGTATGCAGCAGATCGGCTGAGCGACCGTGTGGCATGCATTCTGGCTGAGCTTCGGCGTCATCTTCGTGGCCGAACTGGGAGACAAGAGCCAACTGATGGCGCTCGCGTTTGCGACTCGCTACAAGGTGATGCCGGTGCTCATCGGCATCACTGCAGCCACGGCGATTGTCCACCTGGCATCCGTCGCACTCGGTGGGGTGCTCGGTGCAGCACTACCGACTAAGCCGATCAACTTCGTGGCGGCCATCGCATTTGTCATCTTCGGGTTGTGGACCCTTCGCGGCGACGAACTGAGTGCAGAAGAAGAGAACCGTGCTGCTCAGACGGCACGAAGTGTCGTGTTCGCCGTCGGATCCGTGTTCTTCCTTGCAGAACTAGGCGACAAGACGATGCTCGCTACTGTCACGCTCGCGACGCGTGAAGGACTTTTCGGGACGTGGCTTGGGTCGACAATCGGCATGGTGATTGCAGACGCACTTGCAATTGTCATCGGTCGTGCGCTGGGGAAGCGTCTTCCGGAACGCACCATCAAGATCGGTGCCGCAATTGCATTCTTCGTTTTCGCTGCGCTGCTTTTTGTCGAAGCGCTCAGCTGACGCCCCAGCGTGACTGCCCGAAGCGATAGCCGACGCTGCGCACAGTTTGAATGAGATTGGCGTGCTCTTCACCAAGCTTTGCGCGAAGACGACGAATATGAACGTCGACGGTTCGGGCACCGCCGTAGTACTCGTATCCCCACACTCGTGACAACAACGTCTCGCGGGTGAAAACTTTGCCTGGGTTTTGTGCGAGGAACTTCAACAACTCGTACTCCATGAACGTGAGATCGAGTGGCTTGCTGTTGAAAGTGGCTTGGTACGTCTCGAGATTCAACGACAGTCCGGCGTATTCGACCATCTCGGCACCTGACACTGATCCGCCCGCCAGCCACAGCGCATGGCGAAGACGTGCCTCCAACTCACGGGGGTGAAAAGGCGCGAGGCAGAAATCGTCGTACAAGTCGTCGCGAAGTTCAAGGTCGGCGATTTGAGCGCCAGTGACCAGCACGATGACAGGTGAGACCGGGTTGTCGCGCTTACGAAGCGACCGCGCGAATGCCCAGGCACCTTCAGGATCGGTTTCGCATGACACGACAGCCCCACCCCAACCCTGAGCCGGTTCTGCGCGTTCGGCTTCATCTGGGTTGGCGACTGCTTTCCAACGAAACCCGGCGAGGTCAAGGAGCCGTGCGACGTCGGGGGAGGCCGGATCGGGGAAGACGACGAGCGTGTCGATATCGGTCACCACACCACCTACATCGACTTCAGGTATCGGTTCAGCTCAAACGGGGTCACTTGAGTCTTGTACGCACGCCACTCGTCGCGCTTGTTGCGCAAGAACCATTCGAAGGTGTGTTCACCGAGGCATTCCGCGACGAGCTGGGAGCCCTCCATGACTTTCAACGCGTCTGCCAAGGACTGCGGCAGTTGTTGAATGCCGAGTTTCTCGACGACGTCGTCACCCATTTCGAACAAGTTCGCGTCGGCTTCGGTCGGAAGTTCGTAACCCTCCCGGATGCCCTTCAAGCCTGCAGCAAGGATGACGGAAAATGCGAGGTACGGGTTCGTCGCCGGGTCAGGTGATCGATATTCGATTCGTGTCGCATTGGGGTTGCCACGTTTCGGAATGGGCACTCGGATCAGACCGCTCACGTTGTTTCGCGCCCAGGTGATGTGCACTGGTGCCTCGAACCCAGGAACGAGACGCTTGTAGCTGTTGACAGTCTGGTTGGTGATCGCGGTGATCTCTGCTGCATGGCGGATGAGGCCGGCCATGAACTGTTTTGCCACAGGTGACAGGTTGTACGGATCGTTCTCATCGTAGAACGCGTTCGCATCGCCCTTGAAGAGCGACATGTGAAGGTGCATGCCGGAACCCTGCACACCTTCAAGCGGCTTGGGCATGAACGTCGCGTGGACACCGTGTGAGGCAGCGATTTCTTTCACGACCACACGGAACGTCATCACACTGTCGGCCATCGTGAGGGCGTCGGTGTGTCGTAGATCGATTTCTTGTTGGCTCGGTGCATCCTCGTGGAACGAGTACTCGACCGGAATTCCCATTGTCTCAAGCGTGCGGATGGTCTCTTTACGGAGCGACGATGCGACATCGGAGCTCGTGAGATCGAAAAAGCCACCTTCGTCGAGCGGCTGAGGTGCGACTCCAGGCTGTGGAGGAGCGAAGTAGAAGTACTCCATGTCAGGAGCGAGCAAGAACTCGAAACCTTGTGCACGTGCGGCATCGAGATTTCGTCGAAGAATTTGACGCGGGTCGCCTTCGAATGCCGCGCCATCGAGTTTGTGGATGTCGCAGAAGACGCGAGCCTCCGCACTCTTTTGGTCGACCCACGGCATGACTTCGAATGTGTTCGGGTCGGGAATGGCGAGCACGTCACTCTCTTGCACTCGGCTGTACCCGTTGATGGAGGAACCATCGAAGGTCATTCCGTCGTTCAATGCATTCTCGAGCTCTGCCGGGCTGATGGCAAAGCTCTTCAGCGTGCCGAGCACGTCAGTGAACCACAGGCGCACCAGTCGTACGCCGCGTTCTTCCACTGTTCGCAGCACGTAGTCGCGTTGTTGATCGAGCATCTCGCTCACCTCGTCAGTCTGCCGTGATTGTCGCTGTTCTCCGCACCGGATTGTGGCCCGGTCCGTAAATGCTTGCGGGGGCCCGTAGGCCCCCGCTCGCTTCGTTTCATCGCGGTGTGGAACCGCAGTCCGTCAACCGAGAACGGTGTCGAGGATCAACCGCGTGACCAAGTACGGATCGCAGTTGGCGTTCGGACGACGGTCCTCGGCGTAGCCGCGCTTGTCGCGTGCGACCTGCCACGGGATACGCACCGACGCACCACGGTTCGACACGCCGTAGCTGTACTTGTTCCACGGTGCAGTCTCATGCTTGCCGGTGAGACGGCTCTGGATGTCATGTCCGTAGTTCTCGACATGCTCCATGACGCGAGTTCCGAGCTTCTCACATGCGGCGATGACAGCTTCGTAGTTGTCGCGCATTGCACGTGTCGAGAAGTTGGTGTGCGCACCGGCGCCATTCCAGTCACCCTTCTCAGGCTTCGCATCGAAGGAGATGACCACGTCGTAGTCCTCAGCGATGCGATGCAACAGCCAACGACCGACCATCAAGTGGTCGCTCACCGCAGTTGCACTGAGCGGTCCGATTTGGAATTCCCACTGCCCGGGCATGACTTCGGCGTTGGTGCCAGAGATGCGCAGACCTGCATCGATGCACGCTTGCGTATGACGCTCGACGATTTCGCGACCGACGACGCGACCTGCGCCGACGCCGCAGTAGTACGGACCTTGCGGTGCGGGATAGCCGCCTTCGGGAAATCCGAGTGGCGTGCCGTCGAGGCGAAGCATCGTGTATTCCTGCTCAATGCCGTAGATCATCTCGGCGTCTGCGTACTTCTTTGCAGCTGCCTCACACGCAGCGCGTGTGTTCGTCGGATGTGGTTCACCTGTTGCCGCAAGCAACACTTCGCACATCACGATGACGTTCTTGCCACCACGAATGGGGTCGGGGCAGTGGAACACCGGCTTCAAAATGCAGTCGGAAGATTCACCAGTCGCTTGTTCGGTCGATGAACCGTCAAAACCCCACTCGTCGATTGGCATGTCAGAGATCGCGCCGGCGTAGTCCGGCAGGACCTTTGTCTTGGAACGCAGGAGGGGGGTGGGCTTTGTTCCGTCTATCCAGATGTATTCGGCCTGAATGGGCACAGTGCTGTCCTTTGCTTCTGGGATCTGCCCATCGAGTGAGCGTCGTCCTTCTGATTGAGTCGCTACAGCCTGCCAAGAAGCCTTTGCATGTCTGTAACCCGACTGTTACAGCAATGTGAAATGACCGGCGAATCGGTCCGAAACGGGTCGCGCCGTCCGAATTCACCACCTGTGCGCCCGAATCTGCCCATGCCGGCACGTCGGTAGCCTCGGCTCTTGTGACAGTCGGCAGGTCAGATGGCGTGCGAATCGCCGTGGCGCAGGTGAATCCGACGGTGGGAGACCTTGCCGGAAACGCCTCTCTCGCAGAGGAACTGTACGCGCGAGCGGAGGGTGAGAACTGCGACGTCGTGGTGTTTCCCGAATTGATGTTGGTCGGCTACCCACCTGAGGATCTCGTGTTGAAAGGCCGGTTCGTCGAAGACAATGTCGCGGTCGTGCGGCGATTCGCCGAAAAGACGCGCGAGTGTCGTGCAGTCATCGGTTTTGTCGATTCAGACGGGGAGAACATCTACAACGCGGCTGCATTGTGTGCCAATGGTGTCATCGAGTCGATCTATCGCAAGCGACTATTGCCGAACTACGCGGTGTTCGACGAAGAGCGCTATTTCACGCCAGGTCCGAGCGATGGTGACCATGGAGTCTTCGCGCTTGGCGCATCGGTGTGTGCGATGTCCATCTGTGAAGACATTTGGGAATCTGACGGACCGGTGCCGAGGCAAGTCGCGTCTGGTGCACGCATCATCCTCAGTTTGAATGGTTCACCGTTTCACTCGGGGAAACATGGCGAGCGTGAAGACATGCTCATCGGGCGTGCACGGAAGAATTCGTGTGCCGTTGTGTATGTCAATCAAGTCGGCGGACAGGACGAATTGGTGTTCGACGGTGCGAGTCTCGTCATCGATGCAGAAGGTCGGGTCGTGGCACGGGGTGCAGCTTTCGAAGAGGACTTCTTCGTCGTCGATCTCGACGTTGACGGACGGAGCTCACTGCAGGCCACGAGTGCCGATCACGATGATGACATCGACCGCATGCATCACGCGTTGGTACTCGGTACGCGCGACTACGTGCGCAAGAACGGTTTCACCGATGTTCTCATCGGATTGTCCGGAGGAATCGACTCGACATTGGTCGCGTGCATCGCAGTGGAGGCACTCGGCGCTGAACACGTGCATGGTGTCGCGATGCCGTCGCGCTATAGCAGTCAGGGTTCGCTCGATGATGCTGAGGCATTGGCGAGAAATCTTGGGATCGACCATCGCGTCGTACCCATCGAAGAGGCATTCTCCTCGTACCTGTCGATGCTCGCGCCTTCTTTCTCTGGACGCGAGCCAGACCTCACCGAAGAGAACCTACAAAGTCGTTGTCGAGGCACGACACTGATGGCGTTGTCGAACAAATTCAACTGGATGGTCTTGACCACCGGTAACAAGAGCGAGATGGCTGTCGGATATTTCACGATTTATGGTGACTCTGTGGGTGGTTACGCCGTCATCAAAGATGTGCTGAAGACCGAGGTGTATTCGCTCTGTCGTCGAATCAATGAGCGTGCAGGGCGAGAAGTCATACCCGAATCCGTCCTCGTGAAACCCCCGTCAGCTGAACTGCGACCGGATCAGCGTGACGATCAGAGCCTTCCGCCCTATGACGTGCTCGATCCGATCGTGCGCTTGTATGTCGACGGTGATCTCACCGTGTCAGAAATCGTGGGTCACGGTTTCGACGAGGCAACTGTGAGGCGAATCGCTCGCCTCATTGACCTCAATGAGTACAAGCGACGTCAGTGCGCCCCTGGCGTACGAGTGTCGACGAAAGCGTTCGGCAAGGATCGCCGGATGCCCATCACGAATCGATACTCACACCCGACGAGTTGACTCGTTGCGTTCGCGAATAGGCGAGCGTGAGCAACCCGGCTAACAGCGCCAGACCGGCGCCGACCACACCCGGTGCTGCAAACCCGCGCGATTCGTAAAGAGCTGTGGCGATGGCCGACATCACGGCGCGACCGAATGTCCCGGCTCCGACTGCCGCGCCGAGCCCGACACCGGTGCTGCCAGGGATGAGATTTGCTGCAATTGGTAAGGCGCTCACGACGGCGAACTCGAACGCGCCGATGAACACGATGAAGAGGACCAATCCGATGGCGACACGATCGGCACCAAACACGAGCAACAGCCCACTTGGCACCATTATCGCGGTTCCGTACATGACACTTCGCTCTTTCCCCCAGGTGTCCGTGCGTCGTGCACTGGTGACACTGGCGATGAGTTCGAGTGCGCCGAGAAAGAAGACGACACCTGAGATGACCGCGGCATTCGCTCCGTGATCGTCCTCGAGCCAGGCACCGAAAGTGATTCCGAGGGACTGACTGGCTGCCATGAGACAGAACATCGTTCCGACGATGAGTAGCGGTGCACCGCGTAGCGAACCGGGTGAAGTGTGGTCTTCAGAGGGGCGAGGAGGTTCTTCTGGCAGTGTGCGAGCGACCGCTGCGAGCGAAAGGAACATCGCGACGGCACCGACCACGTAACCAGCACGCCAGTTGAGAATCTCGGTGACGAGGCCCATGGCCAGAACTCCGATGAGCAAACCAAGTGCCCACGATGTCTCGATGATTCCGATCACCCGACCACGACGTTCATACGGCACATGGTCGTTGATCCAGACAACCATCGATGAGTCGAACATCACCTTGGACAGACTGAGAGCGAACACGGCGACGGTGAACAGAACGACACTGTTCGACGCAGCGGCAAGTACGACGCTGACGACGATGGACGTCATCCCCACAAGCATCGCGTTGCGTCGTCTGCTGCGGTCGATGATGCGACCGACGAATGGTGCGAGCAGACCGGCGAGCTCGCCCACCATCAGCGCGATGCCAAGTTCTCCGACCGACACGTCGAAACCTCGAGCGATTGTCGCGACGAACGGTGGTGCAAAGCGATAACACGCGTTCGACACGAGGCGAGCGACAGTGAGTGTCGTGAGATGCGCGCGCACCTCGGGTGCATATGACTCATCGAGTCGGCGACCAAACATGGTGCTAGTGACCGATTCCGCTACAGCGCTTCGCTGATGGCGCCATGGTCCACCAACTCGACGATCTCACCGACTGTCAGATCGGCGCCGTTCGGTCTGTGATGAAGGGTGAACGTGCACCCACCGAGGTTCGGAATGCGCGGATCAGACGCGCCGAGTGCACGACGCATGACTCGCACGACACCCGCATGTGCGACGACGAGGACTTGCCCACCTGGGCAAGTGGCAGACAAGTCGGCGAGGGCAGAAGTAAAACGAGAGATAACCGACGCGTCGGGTTCAAATTGCGGTGGCCGTTCATGTCGGGCCAAATAACCCGGGTAAGCAGCCTCGATTTCTTCGACGGTCAGACCTTCCCATTCGCCCACATCGGTCTCGCGCAAGCGGACATCGGCGGGCAGCAACTCGATGCCGAGTCGATGACCGATGATCTCGGCCGTCGTTCGCGCCCGTTGAAGGTCACTGCTGGCAAGAAGATCGAATGTGCCGAGTTTCTCGACGGCGGCATGGGCCTGGGTTCGACCTAGGTCAGTGAGGGGAGGATCGGCTTGTCCCTGCCAGCGACGCTGTGCGTTCCATTCACTCTCACCGTGTCGGATGACGAGAAACGTCGTCGACATGGTCACGTGAGGCATGACCTCAAGGGTATCGCCACGAGTACGCTCGGCTCATGGCGCGGGTGCGATTGTTCGCTGCTGCACGTGAGGCAGCAGGAACCGCCACTGACACTCTTGCTGGTGACACAATCAGTGATGTGCTCCAAGCAGCAGTTGCAAAATACGGCACACACTTCGGTGATGTGTTGACGAGTTGCAAAGTGTGGCTGAACGGCGAAGAAGTGTCAGTGACGACACACGTGACAGATGACGATGAGGTGGCGATATTGCCTCCGGTCTCAGGCGGCTGCTGATGAGTGATTTCTCGACGCTGACCCTCGCAGACATTCGTGCACGACGCAGTGAA
>CAYMVM010000017.1:0-2776 GCA_964394175.1 uncultured Bifidobacterium sp. | reverse complement strand
CGCCGTGTGAGTGGAGCTCCTGCGGACTCACGAGACTTGGCATCGCGCTTGGCAGACGTGTTCGGCCAGCAACACGGTGGTGGCAGCGCACGGCCTCCACGTGAGACGATCGTGCCGACCGATGATCCACTCTCGGCACAACTCGACGAGTTGTGTGCAGAATTCAACTTCGAAGACCTCGATTCGCTGTCCGATTCTTCACTGTCGGCTCTTGAAAGTGCACTGTCACTATTCGAACAGTCCTGTTCTCGCGACCGGCACGAGTTGTTCGAGCAGATCGACGCGCTCACTACAGAACTGGTGAGACGTCTCAAAGAGGGCGGCGCCGGCGCTGTGCTCGAGAACAGATGAGCGAGAACGAATCGTCGTCACACGACCGAGCGACCGATCGATCACCGGCAGATCGCTTGCGAGACGTCGGTGAGTTCATCAAGCAACAACGTGAAGCAGCTCAACACAGCATCCGCGACTTGGCGAAGGCAGCAGGCGTCTCGAATCCGTATCTCTCACAAATTGAGCGTGGCATCCGCCGGCCATCGGCCAGCATCTTGCAACAGATTGCCCGGGCACTTGAGATTTCGTCGGAGAGTTTGTACGTGCGAGCAGGGATCCTCGATCCCGAGTCTCATGAACCACCACCGAGCGTTCCACTTGCGATCGCAGCAGACCCACATCTGACCGCAGAGCAGAAACAGACACTTTTGAGTGTGTATCGCTCGTACGTCGGTCCTGTGGAGCCACCCTCTTCTCACTAGACGGGAATGTCCTGCCCGATGGGTAGGTTGACTTCTCTGTGCAACGCGTAGCGGTTCTCTCCCTCCACACCTCTCCGCTCGCTCAACCAGGCGTTGGCGATGGTGGCGGCATGAATGTCTATGTGCGCGAACTTGTCGCCGGGCTCGCTCATGCAGGCATCGATTGCACCACCTACACGCGTGCCTGGCGTCGCGACCTGCCATCTGTCGTCGAGGTCGAACCGAATCATCGCATCGTGCACATTCCTGCGGGGGCTCCCGACATGTCGAAAGACGATCTCGTGTCGATCGTCCCTGAATTCACAGACAAGGTTGCTCAACACGTACGTGCCAATGGCGGCACCGATGTGGTGCATGCCAACTACTGGTTGTCCGGACTTGCTGGTCATGAGTTGAAACATGACTTGAACGTTCCCCTCGTCACCACCTTCCACACGTTCGCCCGAGTCAAGGCCCAAGGAGGTGACCCCGAGTCACTGCTTCGTGAGCAGGCAGAGATGGGCATCATCGGTTGTGCCGACGCGATCTGCGTCAGCTGTTCCGAAGAAGAGCGTCAGTTCATCGAGTTGTACGGCACTCCACCTGGCACACTTGAAATCGTTGCGCCAGGCGTCGAGCATGCCTTTTTCGCACCGGGTGACAAACGGGGTGCACGTCATGCACTGCAGTTGGGTGACGAACCGGTCCTGTTGTTCGTCGGTCGTATCCAGCCACTGAAAGGTCTCGATGTCGCCATTCGTGCACTGTCAATGGTTCCGCGTCGTGACGCTCGCCTCCTGGTGGTCGGCGGTGCGAGCGGCTCTGAGGGTCTTGCCGAGCTGCAGCGCATGCATCTTCTCATCGACGAACTGGGCGTGGCCGATCGAGTGCAGTTCATCGATCCACAACCGCACCACATTTTGAGCACCTACTACCGCGCTGCTGACGTCGTGCTTGTTCCGAGTCGCAGCGAGAGCTTCGGGCTTGTCGCGCTCGAAGCTGCGGCATGCGGGACACCGGTCGTGGCGAACGCAGTCGGTGGTTTGCTCACGATCGTCGAGCACGGTCGCACGGGGTATCTCGTTGCAGATCGCGATCCCGATGTGTTTGCTCGACACGTCACTGACTTGGTCGACCAACCAGTTCTCGCACGAACGCTCGGCATCAACGCCGCAGAGCGTGCTCGTCGCTACACCTGGAACTTCGCTGCCGCCAGATTGCGCCGCGTGTACGCCGACTTGGCCGCCCGCGACCGCGTCATGTGTTCGTAGGTGCACCATGAGCGAGCTGTTCAACGAGCCTGAACTCGGAGTGTTGGCCCGTCGCATCGATGAATGGCTCGCCGCCTATTCGCACACTCATTCGAACATCGCGGCAATCGACCGGCTCGAGGGGGACGAACGTCGGTGGTTCGTGCGCATGCGAGGCGAGTCGAAGGAGTTCACGACAATCTGGTTGCTGCTCGGGCAGCGCACGCTGAAATACGAGACGTACGTGATGCCGGCACCAGAGGAGAATGCCGACGTGCTGTACGAGAACTTGCTGCGTCGCAACGAGAAGTTGGTGGGGGTCCATTTCTCGATCGGGATTGAAGACGCCATCTTCCTCCGCGGCGAGTTGCCACTGGCGGTGCTGTGTGAGAGTGAGCTGGACCGTGCAATCGGAACGTTGTTCCAAGTGGTCGAGCAGGTCTTTCCCTCGATCATTCGCATCGGTTTTGCCAGCAAGTTCGCGTGACACGCGCGAAGGGCCACGCCCGTTCGACAATTGAGCGTGAAGCCGTGTCGTGACCACGGTTAGCCTGACCTCATGACCGAGAAACGCGCCGTTCTCTCCATCGTCGGAGGCGGAAACATGGGTAGCGCACTCCTCGAAGGACTGATCTCCGGTGGGCTCGCACCCACAGACATCGTCGTCGTCGAAGTGGACCCAGAGAAACGCGCAGCACTGGCTGCGCGTTTCGGCGTTCGCACAAGTGACACCATCGTTCCGTGCGACGGTGCGGTCATCGCAGTCAAACCCCAAGCGGCGACAGCAGTGTG
>CAYMVM010000016.1:0-38118 GCA_964394175.1 uncultured Bifidobacterium sp. | reverse complement strand
GAGCCACGCGTGATCCGACGAGCCCAGAACCGACGATGCCGATGTTCCCCATGTCCGCCCCCGTCAACAGTCGCTGTCAGCGGTTCGGCGTGACTTCGCGCCAGCCGCCCTGTTGCTGCGGCGGATTGTTCTTGCCGGTGAGGCGCAGAACCATGCTCACCAGTCCGGCGATGGAGAGAGCAAAGACGACCCGATTGATGAACCTCATCGCGTGTCCGCGTCTGCCACTTCGACAGCTGACCGCTTGCGCAACTGGAAGAAGAACAACAACACCAGGATGAGAACCAGCAGGATCTTCCACCAATTCGCCACCACGAACGACGTCGACTCGGCCTCACTCAGCGTGTAGGCGCCTTCGGGGTTCGACGAATCGACGTACACCACCTGTGACGATGACGTCACTTCGGTCTTCTGCAACGGTGTCTGTGTGATTGAGCCCTTGTGGATCGTCGTGCGGAGAACGACAGCATCACCCGACTTGGGCGTCACTCGAACCGCCAAGTCGGTCACTTGACCAGTCAAAGGAATGTCACTGTTCATCTGCAATGGAACCCACAGACCTTCAAACACCGAGACCTCGAGTGACTTCACGTCGGACTCGGCGATGCCGGACTTTTCTGTGACGGCTGCGATGCACTTCGCATCGCATTTCACAGATTCAACAGACTGCGAGACAGCAACCGCTTCGATCAGTGGCGACCCGGAGGTTGGCGATGTGGAGTCGGCGGTCGACGTCGTGGTGCTTCCGTCTGCCGTTGACGACGGAGACGACATTGAATCTGATGGCATCGAGTCAGATGGTTGGAGCGCCGGAACGGGCAGGTCCGTCACCGTCTGATCGGTGTCGCCAAACGACGATGAGCCACCCTTGGTGACAACAAACTGCTCTGCTGCAAGGTCTCCGTAGTACATGTAACTGCCTTCCTCGACCTTGACGACATGGTAGGCGTTTATGTCATATGTTCCCTTGCCGAACACTTCGGGGACGCGAATGTCTACTGGTGTACCGGACTCGGCGTAACCAGAGCGCACTCCGATTCGAGTCACTACATCATCTTTCTTAAACAGGTCGAATGCGATTGTGCGTGTTCCTTCACATGTGGACGTAAAGGTCACTTCATTGAAGTCGGGCGACACTTTAATGATCGGTGCCTTACCCATACACGGCACTTCTGTCGTCGGCGCATCGATAATCACTGAGGCTGACCCCCATGGAGAGACTGGGATGTCCTTCTTGATGAAGCGAGCGCTGACTGTGTATAGGCCCGGCTCAGCGAAGTTAATACCGAATCCGTCAGTGTCAGTGACCGAGAGTGTCGGCTGCGAAGTCGTCTCTTCTGGCGACACTACTCTGAATTGAAGTTCTGCTCCCTCACAACTTGAGAAATCGAAACGTGTCCTCTCATCAATGTTCACGGACACGAGCCTTGGCCCAATTACAACGATGCTCGGTGTAAAGCAGTCGAATTCGGCCTCGAAGACATTCACTGGATTGCCGTCGACAGTCGTTGGAGTTTCGATAGTCGTGGGTGTATCAACAGTGGTCGGGGTGTCGACAGTCGTCGGAGTGTCAACAGTGGTCGGTATGTCGACGGTCGTTGGTGTGTCAACAGTGGTCGGAGTGTCAACAGTGGTCGGGGTTTCGACGGTCGTAGGGGTTTCACACACACTGGTGGCCTTGGCTTTTTCATACTTGGTGTCGTAATACGCCATCCCCTCCGCCACTGTTTGCGTGCCTCTCTGGAAATCAGCGAAGAGGTTGTACTCCCTCAAAACCGCGTCGTACTCCAAACTAAGATCGTTGAGCTCCTGTCTTCCTTTGTCGGACAATTGAGGTGTGGTTCGAATGTTCCATTCGGGGTGAGCGACTTGGTTGTTCCATGCTTGGGACACCCGCTCGCGATTTTGCGCCACCGCGTTGTAAAACGTGTAGAAATCATCCTCGAAGAAAGCGAAATTAGCTTTGCGCTCACTCATCGCATTCATCGTGTCTTCCTTGTCTTGTTCCGTGGCAAAGCACGCGACGTCGCGCTCGATGACGGCGTTACGGGTTCGTCCCTCACTGTCACTTCCACCACAGGACGCGGCGACGATTGCGAGAGCCGCCAGGAGAACGGAGAGCTTGGACTTCATACCACTTCCTTCTGTTGATGGTGGGGCTACCAAGAATCGAACTTGGGACCTCATCCTTATCAGGGATGCGCTCTAACCAACTGAGCTATAGCCCCGCAGAACATCTGTCCTACAGAGTGGCAAAGCCTATAGGTGACCGCCCCGCGCACAACCGCGGGCTGAGGCACCGGTTGGAATTCCCGTCAGAGACCGTCGGGCCGCTCGACCACTTCTTCCTCAAGCACGGTGACACGCACACCGCCCACCAACTCGGCGATCAGGTTGAACACCACCGCGCCAATGGCCCACAGCCCCGTGCCGAGCACCGCTAGAAAGAAGCCGAGCACCCCGACATTGCGGAACAGGGCGCCTCCGTCGAAGGTGAACGTGTCCCACCCGAATGACTCCATGAACGACTCGATGTTGTCGACAGTGCCGGTTGCACTGGCCACGTTCCACAACAACACAGATGTCACGAGCAGCACCACATACAACGCAAGGTGGAACACCGCCCCGACCTTGAGCACACTCCACACGTCGATCTCGCGAATGACACGTACGACGCGACGCACACGCCGACGTACGAGTGCGCGTGACAGGTTGCTCACATCGTTGTTGTCGACCACGAGGCAAGTGTATTGAGAATTGAACTGCCCGTGCGGTCAGCGGTCACGGCTGACTGGCGGAACGTCGATAGGTCCTGCAGCTGCGGTTGCCGTCGCACGTGAGTCGCCCACGCTGACACACACACTCACCACGAGGTCTTCAATGCTGAAACAGTCGAGTCGCCCATGCTGCGATTCCACCAACGTTCGAGCGACCGATTCATCAAACATGCTCGCCCCTGCCAACGCAGCGCTGTCGGCGACATTCTGAGTGGTTGCCTGACGAACAAGTGCCGACCCGACATGCGACATACCGACAGCACACATGGCGGTGATGCACACAAAGACTGCGCCGAAGAACGGCATGACGAGCGACGGTCAGGTTTCGTCGGTGCTGAGGATCGGTGCGACGGATGCGACCGAATGACCCTTGTCGACGTTCATGAGTCGAACACCGGTGGCAGCACGACCCTGCGACGAAATTTCCTTCACCGCGGTGCGAATGGTGACACCGTTCGACGCGACTGCGACGATTTCGTCTTCCGCCCCGACCATGAACGCCGCCACGACGCGGCCCTTCTTCTCGGTGATCTTCACGCCGATGACGCCCTGGCCACCGCGACCCTTGCGAGGGAACTGACCAATGACGGTGCGCTTTGCATAACCCGCATCGCTCACGATGAGCAACGAATCGTCTCCGCGACCTGCGTCGGCACTGATGACTTCGTCGTTCGCCTTCAGACGAATGCCACGCACTCCGGCAGCGGTACGACCCATCGGACGCACTTCCTTTTCGTTGAAGCGCATGACCTGACCGCTACGTGACACCAAGAAGATGTCGTCGTCGCCGGTGGTCTCGATGACACGCACCAGTTCGTCGCCGTTCTTCAGGTTCAACGCGATGAGACCGTCGCGACGGCTGCTGTTGTACGCGTCGAATGCGGTCTTCTTGACTGTTCCCTGCTTGGTCGCGAAGAAGAGGTAGCGCTCACCTGGGAATTCGCGGGTGTCGATGATGGCCTGGATGGTTTCGCCCGCCTGCAACGGCAACAAGTTGACGATGGGTATGCCCTTCGCCGTGCGCTCACGTTCGGGAATGTCGGCGGCCCGGATCTTGTACACGCGACCGCGATTCGAAAAGAACAGCAAATGCGCGTGTGCGGTGGTGAACAACACTCGGCGCACGATGTCGTCTTCCTTGAGGGTTGCGCCTTTCACTCCGCGCCCGCCACGGCTTTGCGTACGGAACGAGGAAGCCGACACAGCCTTCACATACTGAGCCTGCGTCATGACGACGACCAGTTCCTTGTCATCGACGAGGTCTTCAAGGCTCATTTCGCCGGTGTCGTGCGTGATGCGACACACACGCGGTGTGGCGTACTTAGTGCGCACTTCTTCGAGTTCTTTCTTGATAACGCTGCGCAGTTTCGCATCGCTCTTCAGAATTGACTCGTACTCTTTGATGCGTGCCTGCACATCGGCGAGTTCTTTCTCGATGTCAATGCGCGACAGACGGGTGAGCTGACGCAACTGCATGTCGAGGATGTCGATGGCCTGACGCTCGCTGAAGGAATATGGCTTCTTCATGAGCAAGTCTTTGGCTGCGGCTGCATCTTCGCTCTTACGAATGAGAGCAATGATGCGGTCGATGACATTCAGTGCCTTCAGTCGACCTTCGAGGATGTGGCCGCGATCGCGCGCCTTGTCGAGGCGGTACTGCGTGCGACGCGTGACCACTTCGAGTTGATGATTGACGTATCCGGTGATGGCATCGGCCAGGTTCAGCGTGCGCGGCACACCGTCGACGAGCGCGACCATGTTCACCGGGAAGCTTGACTGCAACTGAGTGAGCTTGAACAGGTTGTTCAAGACGACATTGGCGTTTGCATCGCGCTTCAGTTCGATGATGAGGTTGGTGGCACCACCAGACGACGCATCGTTCACGTCGGCAATGCCGTCAAGCTCGCCACCATCGACAAGTTCTTGAATACGTGCAGCGATCGCAGAGCAACTTGCCTGATACGGAAGTTCGGTGACCCGAATTTCCATGCGACCACGACGACCCTCTTCGATGGTGACTGCCGCGCGCATCTTCACGCTGCCACGGCCGGTGCGATACGCGTCGATGATTCCGGCCTTGCCCAAGATGACTCCGCCTGTCGGGAAGTCGGGACCGTTGACGAACTTCATGAGATCGTCGGGAGTGGCCTTCGGGTTGTCGATGATGTGCATGGTGGCGTCGATGATTTCGCCGAGGTTGTGCGGCGGAATGGAAGTGGCCATGCCGACAGCGATTCCTTGGCTGCCGTTCACCAACAAGTTCGGGAAACGTGCCGGCAACACCCGAGGCTCTTCGGTGGTGCCGTCGTAGTTCGGAATCATATCGACGGTGTTCTCGTCGATGTCTTGCAACAACAACATTGCCAACTGATGCAGACGCGACTCGGTGTAACGCGCAGCTGCCGGACCAAAGTCGGGGCTGCCGTAGTTGCCGTGGAAGTCGATGAGTGGGTGACGCAACGAGAACGGCTGGGCCATGCGCACCAACGCGTCATAGATGGCGCTGTCACCGTGTGGGTGGTAACGGGCCATGGTGTCGCCGGTGACACGGGCGCACTTCACGAACGGGCGATCGGGACGGAAGCCTTGTTGCTCCATGTCCCAAATGATGCGACGGTGTACGGGCTTCAAGCCGTCACGCACGTCGGGCAAGGCGCGCGACATGATGACCGACATGGCGTAGTCGAGGAACGACCGCTCCATTTCGTCTTGCAAGGGAACGGGCTGAACGGCCTCGCCTGGTTCCTGCGGCGGTGGTTCGGGTGCTTTGCGTTTTCCGGCCATTGGGTGCCTGCCTAGAAGTCCAAGTTGCGCACGTCACGCGCATTGGTGGTGATGAATTTCTTGCGACTCTCGACGTCGTCGCCCATGAGCACGCTCATGATGTCGTCGGCGAGTGCGGCTTCTTCGACGGTCACCTGCAGCAAGGTGCGAGTTGACGCATCCATGGTGGTGCTACGCAACTCTTCCCAGTCCATTTCACCGAGACCCTTCAGACGTTGGAACTCTTTCTTGTGGTTCGGATTGTCTTTCAGGAACTTCGCCTTCGTCGCGTCATCTTTGAGGTAGATCTTCTCTTTGCCGATTTCGGTGGAGTACAGCGGCGGTTGCGCGATGTACACATAACCGGCTTCGACCATGGGCTTCATCTGTCGATAGAAGAAGGTGAGCAGCAACGTGCGAATGTGGCTGCCGTCGACGTCGGCGTCAGCCAACGCGATGATCTTGTGATATCGCGCTTTCGACACGTCGAACTCGTCACCCACACCACCACCGATTGCGGTGATGAGAGCTTGCACCTCGTTGTTCTTCAACATCTTGTCGAGGCGAGCACGTTCGACGTTCAAGATTTTTCCGCGAATCGGAAGAATCGCTTGTGTGCGCGGATCGCGCGCATCAACTGCTGTTCCGCCTGCAGAGTCACCTTCGACGATGAACAACTCGCTCTCTTCAGCAACCGAACTTGAGCAGTCCTTCAACTTGTCGGGCATTCCCGCGCCAGACAGTGCGGTCTTGCGTCGCACCGCATTACGCGCGTTCTTGGCCGCGAGTCGTGCTTGTGCAGCGGCGACGGCTTTCTTCACCACGCGGTTCGCTTCGGTGGGGTTTTCGTCCATCCACTCGGCGAGGAACCGGTTGGTGCTCTTCTGCACGAACGAGCGCATGGGCACGTTGCCGAGCTTTGCCTTGGTTTGGCCTTCGAACTGTGGCTCGCGAAGTTTCACGGCGACGATCGCGGTGATTCCTTCGCGAATGTCTTCACCGAGCAAGTTGTCGTCTTTTTCCTTCAACAAACCTTTGTCGCGGGCGTACTTGTTGACGACGCTCGTGAGCGCAGTCTTGAAACCTTCGACGTGCATGCCACCTTCGGTGGTGCTGATGCCGTTCGCGTACCCGTGGATGCCTTCGTAGTAACCGGTGTTCCATTGGATGGCGACGTCGAGTTGCTGGCCTTCTTCTTCGTCTTCGTCTTCGTAGTGAGCGACCTTGTTGAAGAGCGACTCTTTCGACTGGTTCAGGTGCTTGACGAAGTCGACGATGCCACCTTTGTATTGGAACGTGACTTCTTGTTCGCGACCTTTGCGCTCGTCGACGAACACGACTTCGAGACCCTTGTTGAGAAACGCCATGGTCTGCAGACGTTCCATGACCGTTCGTGCGACGAACTCAATTCCTTCGGCCGCAAAGATGGTGGGATCTGGCCAGAAGGTGACCGTGGTTCCGGTCTTGCGACCGCGACCCGGGGTAGAGCCGGTCTTTGACAACTTGCCCTTTGGCTTGCCGCCGTCTTGGAACTCCATGCCGTAGCGGTTGCCGTCGCGATCGATTTCCAAGAGCACGCGGGTGGACAGGGCGTTGACCACCGAGACACCCACGCCGTGGAGGCCGCCGGACACCTTGTAGCCGTCGCCGCCGAACTTGCCGCCAGCGTGCAACACGGTGAGCACGACTTCAGCGGCGCTCTTTCCCTTGTGGGGGCCAGACGGATAGGGGTCGACAGGAATGCCACGACCATTGTCTTCCACGCGACACGCACCATCGGGGGTGAGGGTGACGATGATCTTCGTGCAGAAACCTGCCATCGCTTCGTCGATGGAGTTGTCGACGACTTCCCAGATGAGGTGATGAAGACCAGCGAGACCTGTGGACCCGATGTACATACCGGGACGTTTACGAACGGGATCGAGACCTTCGAGAACCTGAATGTCCTTTGCACCGTAATCGGCGGACGGGTTCTTCGCCGGTGCCTTCTTTGATGCAGCCATGGCGTGAAAAGACTAGCAGAAAAGGGTGTTTTTATCGGGTACGTCGTACACGAATGTCGATCTTGTCCACACTGTCACCTGCATATGTGCGCAATGTGTGCAAAACCTCGTCGTGAAGGAAGCGCAGTTGTGTAGCCCACGCAGGGTCGTCGACATTGACGACAAGAATTCTCTTTTCAAGTCGAACTGGTTGCGCATGATCGGCGATTGCGTCACCGACAATTGTCCTCCAGTTACCGAAGATGCCACCGATGGCAGATGTGTCGCCGCCGTTCAGTCGTCGCAACGCAGCATCGACTGTGACATTCAGTCGACGAGGTTCGTGACGTTCGTTTTGTGTCATGACACCACTGCTCCGTTCGCGATGGTGATGATGGCATCGGGGTGTGCCTCAGCGGGCAGGGCCCCGGCGGTGGTGATGATGACCTGGCCGGGGGGCATGTGGGTGAGAAGGGCAGTGCAGCGGGACGGGTCGAGCTCGGACAGCACGTCGTCAAGCACCAAGAGGGGGGCCGAGCCGGCGTCTTCGGTGACCAGGGTGTGCACCCCGAGCCGCAGGGCCAGGGCCAAGGTGCGGCACTCCCCCTGTGAGGCATGGGACCGGGCCGGCATTCCTTTTATCTGTAGCACCACATCGTCGCGGTGGGGTCCGACCGTGGTGATCTGGCGGCGGAGGTCTTCCCCCCGCGACTCGGCCAGGGCTTGGGCCAAGCCGATGCGGCGCCAGGCCGGTTCGTACATGACCTCGACCGCGGTCGGCTCACCAGCCAGTTGTTCATAAGCCCGTTGCACATGCGGGGTGAGTCGAGCCACAAGTTGTGCGCGTGCCTCGCCCAGTGCGCCACCCGATTGTGCGAACTTGTCGTCCCACACCTCGAGGGTCGATGCGATGTCGTCCGTGAGACGACCACCAGCTTGTTTCAACAACACATTGCGCTGACGCACGATGCGATCGACTTCCAGTCTCAGTGAGTCGTTGCGTGGAGCCAACGACACGAGTGCATCGTCGAGCAGTGTCCGACGAAATGCAGGGCCTTCGTACACAAGTTGCAGGTCGCTTGGTGCAAACACCGTGGTGCGCGCCACGCCGAGTAGGTCTCGGATGCGTTGCAAGCGTTGTTTGTTGACGAGCACACGGTTGCGACCGGCGCGGTTGATCTCACATTCGATCGTCACTTCACGACCGTCGTTCTGACGAACATTCGCGCGAATGTATGCAGAGTCGACGCCCTCACGCACCAACGCGTCGTTTTGGACGCCGCGGAAACTGGAGAGTGTCGCGAGATAACTCATTGCTTCGGCGAGCGATGTTTTTCCTTGTGCGTTCTTTCCGACTACGGCCGTGACGCCAGGGTGCAGTTCGAAGACCGCGTTTTTGTAGATACGGAAGTCGATGAGCTCGACCCGATAAATGTGCATCAGACCCGTTGCGGCATGAGCAAGTACAAGTACGAATCGTCGCCCACACCACGAATGACTGCTGGTTTGTTCGGTTCGGTCGACTCGATGCTCACTTCGTCACCGACAGTCGCGTCGACACCGTCGAGCAAGTAGTCCGCGTTGAACGCTGCGGTGATTTCGTTTCCTTGGAATGTTGCGTCGACATCTTCGATCGATGCACCTTGGTCGGTGGTCTGCACGGTGATGCGCAGTCCGCCTTCTCCCATGGTGAGTCGAACAGGTGTGGTGTTGTCGTGAGCCAACACCTTGCTGCGGCGAAGTGCGTCGACGAGTGCTTCGCGCGCAACGATGAGCTTGTTGTCGTACTTCGGCAGGATCAACTGTTTGAACTGCGGGAACGTCGCGTTGATGATGCGTGTGGTCAATTGCATCGTCGGTGTCTCGAACGTTGCTTCGATGTCACCGAAGCGAATGGAGATTTCCTCGTTCGCATCGAGCAGACGTTGCAGTTCGCCCAACGCGCGGCTCGGCAACAAGAACTCTTGACCAAAACCCAACACCGATGTGCCGAGAATGTCACGTACTGCCAGGCGATAACTGTCGGTCGCCACCAGACGAAGACCAGTGTCTTCTGCGCGCAACAACACCGCGGTGAGGTGTTGCTTGCCGATGTCGCGACTTGCCGCACGCACGACCTGGTTCAACGCGAACGACAGATCCTTCGCTGACATCGTGACTGGGTTCGCGGGAGCCGGTGTGGTGCGCGGAAACTCGACAGCGTTCAGCGTTGGCACAGTGAATTGCGAACGGCCTGCACTGAGCGTCGCTGAATCGGCCGTGACATCGACAGTGATCTTTCCGCTGGGAAGTGCTCGCACGATGTCGTTCAACAACCGCGCGCTGATGAGTGTTTGACCATTGCGCTCTCCGCCGACGGACAAGGAGAACTGCAATGAGATGTCGTTGTCGGTGCTGGAGGCCACCAATGTGTCGTCGTTCAATTGCAGTTTCACGCCTGCCAATGCCGGAGACGACGAGTTACGAGACGTGGCGATGCGAGACAGGGCACCGAGTGCCTCGGCCAACATTCCTTGTTCACTTCGAAACTTCATGGTTTCTCTTTCGTGCGATTACCACTAGCAGTGGCTGATTAATAACTAATGGTTGTAATAGGTGCTGTGGATTGTGGAGAACGTGCCCCAAAGCCTTGCGCCATAACGAATGAGGGTGTGTGCATCGAACGAGCCGTGTGCACATGTTGCAAGGGTGCAATTTCATGTGCTGTGTATGACGGCCTGTTATTCGACGTGTGTCCACATGGAACACACACGACGTCCAGAGCGTCATCCACACGGTGATCGGCCACGATGAGCACGGAAATCAGTTGGCTTTCTTCAACTTGGCGATGAGATCGGTCACCTGATCGAACACCTGCTTACGCTCGCGCATGAGGCGCTGGGTCTTGTCAACGGCATGGATGACCGTGGTGTGGTCACGGCCGCCGAACAAACGGGCGATTGCTGGGTAGCTGAGTTCGGTCATGTCACGGAAGATGTACATGGCGATCTGGCGGGCCGACACCAGCGGTCGCTGGCGGCTCTTGCCCTTCAGGGCCTCGACGGTGAACCCGAGGTACGACGCGCACTCGGCGAGTAGTTCCTCGTCGGTGCGGTGCTTCGGTGCCGTGTCGGACAACAGGTCGGCGAGTTGCTGCTGGGCCATCTCGATGGTCGGGGTCTCGCGGGTGAGGTTCGCATAGGCGGTGACGCGGATGAGGGCACCTTCCAGCTCGCGGATGTTCGAGGTCACGTTCGAGGCGATGAACTCGAGCACATCGGGCGGCAAGTGGGTGTTGTCCCGCTCGGCCTTGTTCCGGAGAATGGCCAGACGGGTCTCCATGTCCGGGGGCTGAATATCGGTGATGAGACCCCAACGGAACCGGCCGCGGAGACGATCCTCCAGGGTTGGGATGGCATCGGGCACCCGGTCAGAGGAGATGACGATCTGTTTGTTGGCTCCGTGGAGGCTGTTGAAGGTGTGGAAAAACTCCTCCTGCAAACCTTCTTTGCCTTCCATGAATTGGATGTCGTCGATGAGCAGAACATCGACCTCGCGATACCTGCGTTTGAACGCTGCGGTGGTGTTCGTACGAATCGCGTCGACGTATTCGTTCAGGAAGGTCTCTGTCGAGACGTAACGCACCACATAGTGGGCGTAGTGCGCGTGCACGTACCAACCGATTGCTTGCAAGAGGTGTGTCTTGCCAAGACCAGCTGAACCGTAAATGAAGAGCGGGTTGTATGAGCGTGCTGGTGTCTCTGCCACACGCAATGCGGCAGCGAGTGCGAACTGGTTGGAGGCACCTTTGACGAAGTTTTCGAAGGTGTAGCGGGGGTTCAGACCGACCGCAGAACCCTTGTTGGCATTGACTTTTTCGTCCGATGCCGGAGTGACGTAGTCGTCGGCGACAGGCATTGCAACAGCGTCGGCTGTGTCATCAGCTGTTTGCGTCTCGTTCACTTCGACGACGAGCACACGATCGCTCTCACCAATCTCTTCGAGAGCGTCGAGCACGAGCGGGCGGTAACGGGAGATGATCCGGTCACGCACATATGTGTTCGGCACCTGCAACCGGAGAGAATCTTCATCACTGGCGAGCGCGACGACATCGTTGAATGTCGAATACCAAACCCCTTCAGACACTTGTGCCTTCAGCAGTTGTGACGTTGCGTTCCAGACCGCTTCGTGGTTGTTCACTACCCTCTCCCCTCCGTCCACAGCCACATCCACAGGGTGTGGACGGACCCCCAACTCGTTTCGTTGGAACCGGCGAGAGTATCAGGCTGTGGACAGAGCAAAAATTGGGCGACCGAAAGGGGCCTTGGCGGGTTGTGGGCTGGCAGACCCGCCACCTAGCCTGTGACGACTGCCCGTTGGCTCGCTCATGGCACCAGCTGGCATCCACAATCGACATCTGTGCCTCGAACCCCGAGACACACCGCGCGAGGAGCCCCAATGAAGCGCACATTCCAGCCAAACAATCGCCGCAAGGCTCGCAAGCACGGTTTCCGTGCGCGCATGAGCACACGTGCCGGTCGCGCCGTGCTGAAGTCACGCCGCGCCAAGGGCCGTTACCGCCTCAGCGCTTGATCGGCCGTATTCAGAGCCGGTCGGCCTTTCGACGCGTTGCGCTCGAAGGCTCTCGTCACCGCTCTGGACCCCTGTCCTGCACCATGGTTCTCGATGCCACCCTTCCCGGGCCCCTCGTGGGTTACGCCTTAGGCCGACATGTCGGCTCGGCCGTGGCGCGCAACCGTCTCCGCCGTCAACTTCGTGAACTTGTGAAAACCCATGACGGTCGCCTTAGCCCGGGGTACTACGTGATTTCGGCCGGACCGAAGGCTGCCGGGCAACCATCGGCGACCTTGGCCACGTCACTCGCTCACCTCGTCGACAAGTGCTCTCAGGGGGCCTCGGCATGAAGGCTCGAACCCTGCGTCTGCTGCACTGGTACCAGGTGTCTCGCGAGGGTCGCCCCAGCCCCTGTCGCTTTTACCCCAGCTGTTCCAGCTACGCGATCGAGGCCGTCGAGGTGCACGGCACCGGCCGGGGCTTGTGGCTGGCAGCGCGCCGCTTGGTGCGGTGTCGCCCGTTTGGCCCATCGGGCTTTGACCCGGTTCCTGACCGCGCCGACCACTCTGTCCATCACCATGCACACCACAGTGCCCACTGACCCCGTACCCGTTCGATAGCCACCACGAGACCCAAAGAGAAGGATCGCCGACATGTTTCAAGCAGCCGCCTGGTTGGTCGCCACGTTCTACGCCTGGACCCACAACTACGCCATCGCCATCGCGTTGGTGTCGGTCGCGATCATGTTGCTCATCACCCCACTCACGCTGAAGAGCACGAAGGGCATGCTCGAGATGCAGCGTCTGCAACCCGAGATGCGTCGCTTGCAACAGCAGTACAAAGGTGATCGTCAAAAACTGAACGAAGAGATGATGAAGCTCTACCAAGAGCACAAGGTCAATCCGTTGGCGTCATGTCTTCCGTTGCTCGCGCAGTTGCCGGTGTTCTTCATCATGTTCCGTGTTCTGCACGGTCTCACCCAATTCGGCGACGACAACACATTCGATCCGCAATACATCGACAAAGCATCAGAGCTCTTCGCGTCTCTCGACGGCAAGTCGAAGATGGTGTCATTCGGTCTTGATCTAGCCGTCACACCGGTCGAAGCATTGCAGGACAATTTCGCGCACGGTCTGTGGTACGCGCTGCTCGTCATCGCGATGGCGGCACTGTTCCTTGTGCAACAGCGCATGATCGCAAGCCGCACGGTGAACCCCACAATGTCGGCGACACAAGCAAAAATCATGCAATACCTGCCGGTTGCATTCGCCTTTTTCCAAGTGTTCTTGCCCACAGGTCTCGTCGTGTATTACGCGGTGCAGGCGGTCATTCGCATCTTGCAACAGTGGTACATCACTCGTCGCTTCTACGGCGACGACGAAGCGCTTGGTCGCCAAGCACAACAAGCGAGCACGAAAGCTCGTGACATGAAAGTCGACGAGGACAAATCGTCCTCCAAGAAGAAAGCCGACGACGCACCTGCTGCTCCCATCGTGAGCAAACGAGTGACACCGTCGAAGAATCGGCCTTCACCAAGTGGGCGCGTGAATCGCCCGACACCTCCCGGACGTAGCGGTAATCGTCACCGCAAGCCCGGGAAGTAACAACACGACACAACAAGGACATCACCATGGAATGGGTAGAAACAACCGGCCGCACCATCGAAGAGGCCAAGAACATCGCACTTGATCAGTTGGGAGTCGCAGAAGACGACGCCGACTTTGAAGTTGTCGAAGAACCAAAGCCCGGCTTGTTCGGACGCACACGTGGCGAAGCACGCGTACGCGCCCGGGTTCGTCCGACCAGCCCGCGCGGCAAAGGCGGCGAGCGTCGCGAACGCAATGCTCGTGGTGGCCGCAACGGCAAGAGCCGCAGCAACGGATCTGGAAACGGTCGCCGCGAAGGCGGGCGTGACGGAGGCCGCGATGGCGGGCGAAATGAGAATCGTTCTCATAATCGTTCCGGAGATCGCGATCGTCCGGCCCGTGAGCCTCGTGAAGATCGTCCACCGCGCGAGAAGGTCGATGTCGACCCCGCAGCAGTCGCCGACACCGCAGTCAGCTTCTTGAATGGTCTTGTCGCCGCGTTCGGTTTGAAGGCCGATGTGGTGGTCAACCGCGAAGACACCGAACTCGACGTTCAGGTGAACGGTGACGAGCTCGGTCTGTTGGTCGGTCCGCGCGGCACCACCCTGCTCGCCATTCAAGACCTCACTCGCGTTGCCAGTCAGCGTCGCCTTGGCGACCAAGACACCCGCTTGCGAGTTGATGTTGCCGGGTATCGCGAACGCCGCAAAGAGGCCCTGGGCCGTTTCGCGCTGAAGGTGGCTGAAGAAGTGAAGGAATCGGGCTCGGCTCGGGTACTCGAGCCGATGGCATCGGCTGACCGCAAGATCGTGCACGACGCACTCATCGAGGTCGAAGGCATCGTCACCCGTTCGACCGGCGAAGAGCCGCGTCGTCGCGTGGTGGTTGACCTGGCGTCAGCAGACTGACCGCACGTCACATATCGACAGCACAGGGCGTCCCGATGGGGCGCCCTGTGTTTTTTCCCGGGCGATGGCCCGATGCGGGCAATCGTCGTTTGAACCCGGGTGTTCACTAGGTTGGGCATCGTGACGGGTCGACGGACAGCGGCAGACGTGCTCGCCGAGGCCCAACGCCTGGGCACCCTCGGGGACCGCCCGATTGACGAGGTCATCGAACACGCCCGGCTGTTTCTCGCTGGTCTCGACGGCGTGACCGGAACGGTTGTGGACATCGGCACCGGCGCTGGCGTCCCAGGGTTGGTGCTGGCAGAGGCTCGCCCCGATCTCACTTTCCTGCTGGTCGATCGCCGCGCTGCTCGCACCGATGCGCTTCGCCGCGGAGTGACGGCCTGCGGGTTGTCCGGTCGGGTGACCGTGGTCGAGGGTGACACCGCGACGGTGGGTCGGGACGCACGGTGGGCAGGACAGTGTGCGGCGGTCGTGAGTCGGGGTTTCGGACCGCCGTCAGACACCCTCGAAGCCGCCCGAGCATTCCTTTCCGTCGGAGGGCGTTTGGTGGTGTCTGAGCCCCCTGAGCCCGACCCAGGCCGGTGGCCAGAACCCCTGCTGGAGGCCCTCGGCTTCGGCAAACCCTTGTATTTCAAGGGAATTGTGATGTTCCACGTGGAACAATCGGGGAAGTAGAAACCTTCTGAATGTTCCACGTGGAACATTCAGAAACCCTCGGAAACCGCCCCAGTATCCACCCGGGGGGTTTCTCCACAGGTCTACAATAATGGTGCTCAGTCTCCGCCCGACCAGCTGAGCAGGAGATGCCACGCCATGACCGACACCGCCGGTTCGTCATCCGCGACCCCTTCAGGACCCCCGACCTTCCCCGTTGTCATTGCCGTGGCCAACCAGAAAGGTGGCGTTGGCAAGACCACAACTACGGTCAACCTCAGCGCGGCACTTGCTGAGCTGGGCTTTCGCACCCTCATCATTGACTTTGACCCCCAGGGCAATGCCTCGTCCGGTCTTGACATCGACGCGCGGCGTCTCGACGCCACGATGTCGGAGGTGCTGCTTGGCACCGAGACGTTGGAGAACGCCATTGAGGCGACGGCGGAGAAGAACTTGTTCATTGCGCCATCGGACAAGACCCTCGCCGATGCGGCTGCCGAAGTGATGACAAAGGATCGAGTGAGCCCCAACACCCGCCTGCGTCGGGCCATCGAGTCGGTGAGCGAGGATTGGGACTACATCTTCATTGACTGTCCGCCGTCGCTCGACATGTTGACCATCAATGCGTTCACCGCTGCGTCCATGATCGTGGCCCCGGTGCAGTGCGAGTACTACGCCCTCGAGGGCTTGCGGGACTTGAGCTGGATCGTCAATGAGGTGAAGGAGAACCTGAACCCCAAGCTGCGGGTCGGTCATTTCCTGCTCACGATGTTCACCCACACCACGCTCGCCAACGAAGTGGAGGCCGACGTGCGTGCCAACTACGGTGACCTCGTGTTCAAGACCGTCATTCCGCGCAATGTGCGCCTGGCCGAGGCGCCGTCGCAGGGCAAGTCGATTTTGAAGTTTGACCCCTCATCGCCCGGTGCCAAGGCCTACCGGGCCGTCGCAAAGGAGATGAGCAATGGCGCAACGCCGCGGACTCGGTAGAGGACTCGGGACCCTCATCCCCCACGACAACAAGCGGGCATCTGGCCCTGATCGTCTCGCAACTGATGCGCCCGACGCGCCGGTGTCGGTTCCGGCCGTTCCGAACTCTGCCCTGCGCGACGTCCCTGTCGGCAGCATCGAGCCCAACCCGCATCAACCTCGTGCGCACTTTGATGAGCAGTCGCTTGCAGAACTTGCCGACTCAATTAGGGAAATTGGTGTGTTGCAACCGCTTCTGGTGCGGGAAAAGGGCGACGGTAGGTACCAACTGATCGCCGGTGAGCGCCGTTGGCGCGCGGCCCAGCGGGCCAAGTTGACAGTTGTACCGGTTGTCGTCCGTGAAGTAAATGAATTATCTAGTGTTGAGCAGGCCCTTGTTGAGAACCTTCATCGACAAGATCTCACACCGCTCGAAGAGGCTTCCGCCTACCAACAGCTAGCCGAAGACTTCTCGCTCACTCATGAAGCCGTGGCCAAACGAGTGGGCAAAAGCCGAGCCGCCATCACCAATGCCCTGCGTCTGCTCACTTTGCCCGCGGCAGTTCAGGGGTATTTGGCCGACGGACGTCTGACTGCAGGTCACGCCAAGGCCTTGCTCGGAACTCCCGATCGCGGGGCCCAAGAACGTCTCGCCAAGTTGGCGGTGAATGAGGGTTGGTCGGTTCGCGCCACCGAAGACGCGGTGCGTGAGGCACAGGGTCGAAAGCCAGACCCGAAACCTGCCACGGGCGGTGGCGGTGGAACTGCGTTGCGGCCACCCGGATTGCTCGAGTTGGAGAACCTGTTGTCGGAATACCTCTCGACAAAGGTGTCGGTGAGCATGAGCGGCAAGCGCGGTCGTGTTGCCATCGACTTCGCCGACTTAGAAGATCTCGAGCGGATCTACCGCAAGATGACCGAAGGCCAGGACTGACCGCCCGTTATCCACAGTTCGTCCACAGAACTTGAGGGTTTTCTGACAATACCCTCAGGCTCTTGAAAACGTTAAGGATGAGACATGAGGCTTCACACACATCTGTGTGCATCCTGTGGATAACTAGCCGAGGGGCTCAGCCAACCATTCTGAGACTGCGAGCACGACGACATCGGCCAACTTCGTGGCCCGTTGGAGCACCACGTCGACAGGACCAACTGAGCAGATGACGGCTGGCATCTTGGTTTCACGCAGGATCGGCATCCGCAGACCCTGAATTCGGCTCGGCATGTCCGGCATCTTTTTCGACAAGGTGCTCGAGAGGCGCAGCGCGAGCGACTTCCCACCGACACTGAAAAAGGTCGGAACCTCGTAGTAGCAAAAAGTGCAACCGGCATCGGGGGAGGGCTCGATTCCGACATACACGTCGGCGCCGAAGCGGTTGGCGGTGAGCGCCTGATCCACTGGCTCACCCTCCACCGTGATCGTTTGGGGAAAGGCGGCCTTCAGCCGACGGCTCACCGAGTGGGCGATATTGCTGGTCGAGCCGTATTGACCGACGGCAATTCGATGCAGATTGCTGTCCGGCCCGAGGGCTTCAGTTTCGCGCACGGCGGCGATGCCGGGGCCCGTGCCACTGTGGCCACCGATACGCCCGAGGGTGTCGACGAGGGTGGGGCCGCAGATGCCATCGCCGGCGAGCCCGCAGTTCTGCTGGAACTCTGTGACGGCCCGCACCGTGAGGGGACCGTAGATGCCGTCGACCCGACCGCAGTCGAAGCCCAACCGAGACAGAAGCGTCTGAAGCTCGGCGACGTCGTCTCCGCGCAGGTTCGGTGAACGCAAATACAACAGACGATCACCAAGTGACCACGACGCTTCAACAAGCATCGACCATGTCACTTCGTCGCACTCGCCGTCAGCACGCAAGCCGTAGGCATCTTGAAATGCGAGCACTGCAGCGTGCGTGCGACCGCAATAAATGCCTTCGTCAGCTCCGTGTGGAGCCAGGAACCCCGCAGCCGACAGACGACGCTGAAGATTGCGGACAGCGTCGCCGCGCTGGCCCGGTACTAGCGGGAAGAGGGAAGAAATTCCGCCAACTCCTCAAGCAACCGGCTCTTCGGAACAGCACCGACCATGCGCTTGGCGGGTTCACCTTTGTCGAACACGATCATGGTGGGAATGCTCATGACGCTGAAGCGTCCGGCGATGTCACCGTAATCATCGACGTTGACTTTGGCGATGGTGATGTCGTCGCCGTTCTCACTCGCGATCTGTTCGAGGATGGGCGCGATCATTTTGCACGGACCGCACCATTCGGCCCAGAAGTCGACGAGAATCGGCTTGGTCGACGCGTTGACGGTCTCGTCAAATGTCGAACTTGTGAGCGTGACGATGTTTGCACCCATGGTGGTTCCTTCCGTTGCGATTGAAATCTAGTTGGTGCAACGCCGACGGCGTGCGAACTATTCCGCTTCGAGCCAACGCTCGCAGTCAATGGCTGCCATGCATCCGGATCCGGCCGCGGTGATGGCCTGACGGTAGGTGTGGTCTTGCACATCGCCACAGGCGAAAACACCTTCGATGTTCGTGCGACTCGAACCGGGAACGGTGACGAGATATCCGGTGTCTTCCATGTCGAGAATTCCGGTGAAAAGATCCGTGTTCGGCCGGTGTCCGATAGCGATGAACAGACCAGTGACTGGAAGCTGAGTCGACTGTCCGGTGACGGAATTGGACAAGGTGACTCCGCTCAGCGTGTCGGTGCCGTGAAGTTCGGTGACCTGCGAATTCCAGATGACATTGATCTTCGGGTTGGACATCGCCCGTTCTTGCATGATTTTTGACGCACGGAACACGTCACGACGCACGATGAGGTTCACCTTCGACGCGAACTTGGTGAGAAACGATGCTTCTTCAATTGCCGAGTCGCCGCCACCGACGACCGCAATTTCGTGTCCACGGAAGAAGAAACCGTCACACGTGGCGCAGGTCGACACTCCGTGGCCGATGAGTTCAGTCTCACGTGGAAGGCCGAGCATGAGACTCTGTGCACCAGTGCTGACGATGATGGACTGCGCCTTGTACTCGGTGTCGCGAATCCACACACGGAACGGACGTGCCGAGAAGTCGACCTTGGTGACTTTCTCGGTGATGAACTCTGCACCGAAACGCGAGGCTTGTTCGCGGAAGCGACTCATGAGCTCGGGGCCCATGATGCCTTCGGGGAAACCCGGAAAGTTCTCGACTTCGGTGGTGAGCATCAATTGACCACCTGGTTGGTCAGACGTGGAGGACGGCTCACCTTCGATGACAAGTGGCGCCAGCGATGCACGTGCGGTGTAGATGGCAGACGTGAGTCCGGCAGGACCCGAACCGATGATGATGACCTTGCGAACGTCGGACATTGATCACTCCTTGACGTGACGGCGGCGCATGAGGATTGTCCCCACGAGTAAGAACACTGCGCTCGCGATGAAATATGACAACCACACGGCAGCATCACGAGACATGAACACGTCGAGCAACGATTGAAGAGCTCGTGACACCACGATGGCGAAGAGAATGATGATGGCAAAGACTCCGAATGCCGCGAGAAGGCCGAACACCAGACCACGTGCCGACTTCACCAGAGGACGTGTGGTGTGGTCACGGATGTACGAAACGACCGCATCGATGACATCGACGACTTTTTTCGCCAAGTCAGGATCATTCAGCGGATTACCGGCCACCGCGTCAGCCTAACGGTGATGAGCCTCGTACTTTGAGGCGCGATGCGCGGGAATCGTGCTGTCAGCCGCCGGTCAGTGTGAGCAAGAAGGCATTCACCTGGGAACACGTCTCTACGTTCAGTAACACGACTTCGACACCGGCCGCACCAGTTCGCAAGTAGAGATGAACTTGTACGCCGTCGACAGTGGTGGTGTTCAAGAACTGAGCACCAGACGCAGTTTGTGCGCAGGGGTTGGTCGCAGTGTTACGCGTCGGGGATGAGTCGTTTTCAGCTGCGACGGTTGTGTTTCCACCGTCGCCACCATTCACCAGGTAGCCAGCGATACCTGCGGTCGCGGCAAGCACGACTGCGGCGGCAGCTGATGCAAGCCAATTCCAATTGCGTCGAGCACCGACCACTGCCGCACTTTGCATGCTCGGCATGTCGTCAAAGGCCTGCAAAGCAGCGGAAATATGGGCGTTCTTGGTGTCGTCGTCGGCGGGAGCAACAGCAGACAGCGCAGAAGAGATCGCTCGCTGTGTGGCGAGATCTGTGGGCCCGTCTGATGACGGCGGGTTCGGGGGCATGGGTGTGGTGGTCACTGTGGATCCTCTGAGTGATGATTCTGACGATTCCCGAGGTGCGATTCGTTCCCGCTCTGTCCCGATGGGCTGGTATCGGCGAGTATTCGGGCCATTTGTTCCCGTGCACGGGACAAACGTGACCGCACGGTGCCGACCGGCACGTTCTGAATGGCGGCGATGTCTTCGTATTCGAGGTCGGCGACGTGACGAAGCACGAGCGCGGTGCGAAACTCATCCGGTAATTCCCGGAGAGCGCGCACGACGGTCATTTGTGTGATCGTCGCCTCTGCTGAGTCTGTCGTCGACTTGTTCAACGCAATGTCATCATCTGTCGGTAAAGGTCGGCGACGAATGCGACGTACTTCGTCAATGGCTGCGTTCGTCGCGATGCGATACATCCACGTCGTCAACGACGAGCGTCCATCGAATGCTTTGATGCCTCTGGCGATTGCGATGAGCGCCATCTGTGTCGCGTCTTCTGCGTCGTGTGAATTGATGACGATGCGATGAACCACCGCACGAATCGTGTCGTAGTGACGTCGGAGCAACGTATCGAGTGCTCCGCGGTCTCCACCTTGAGCGCGACGCACCAAATCTTCGTCGCGCGTGCCCATTCGTGTCACCCGGCCGTGAACGAGAGCTCGCTCAACACACCCTTAAATGGGTTCGCGTTGCTGCATTGACTACTCGGCCCAATTTGTGTGAAGAGAACCAGCACATGTGATGCCGGTGTCGACACGTCGAACGTCGCCGGGCCACTGTTGGTTCCGTTGTTCACCTTCAGTGGTTCACCCCAACCTTCGAGTGATTCTGGAAGTGCTTGTGCGCCGAACACTTCGATGCGCCACGGAGATGTTCGTACGTCCGTCTTCACTTGTCCGGTTGCCGGACGCGACAGTTGCATCACGATGCCAACGCCACGTTTGCTGCCGAAATATTCGTTCTGATAGCAGAGGGTGGCCCACGATGTTGCAGGGTTTCCATCAGACAACGCTGTGACCATCGCTTCATTTTCGGTGGAATCGTCACCGTTGGGGTCGTAGCTGCGAAGCCCGACCACGGTCACCGGAGACGTGTCCACCGGTGCTGCTGCCACATCAGTGGGTGCTGGTGACACGCCAGGCGAGGAACGCAGACCAGACCACAACAACCAACTGGTGACCAAGACAGCGATGACCAACAGACCAACGGCCAACATGCCGCGTGATCGATTGGTTTGTTGCGACCGCGGAAGTGCATGTTCTGGTCGTCTATTCGTGCGCGGTGTGTGCTCACGGTCGATGTCGCCTGAGTTGTCGCGTGTCGCACGCGGCCGGGTTGCAATCGTCGGTGGCTCTGGCGTGAGGTCACGTGCTGTCGGCGGAATGGGAATGCCACCTGTGATGAGGGGATCCATGCCAACCGGCGTGCGGGAGTTGCCGCCGAGATCTGGCGTCGGGGCATTCGGGTCGCCGGCGAGAGCAGCTTGCAACGCCGATGACACTTCGCGACCGTTGGCATAACGACTCTCTGGTTTGCGCCGCAACATTTTGTGCACGACATCTGTCAAGAGGATCGGCACGCCGGGGCAGAGCGGAGCAAGCGGTGTCGGGTCACGTTGCAGTCGCTGTAGTGCGATGGCTTGGTCGTTCTGGCCTTTGAACGGCACGTTGCCCGCAAGACATTCATACAGAACAAGCCCGAGCGAGTAGATGTCAGCACGACCGTCGAGGGGACGACCGCGTACTTGTTCGGGTGACAAGTACTTGGCAGTGCCCATCATGATGTTCTGGTTGGTGAGGTCGGTCTCCGCTTCACCACCGTGCATCGCTTTAGCGATACCGAAATCGGTGAGAAGAACTTTTCCGCCACTGGAGATGAGGATGTTCCCCGGCTTGATGTCGCGGTGAACGATTCCTTGGTCGTGTGCATGCTGCAATGCGAGGGCGATTGACCGACCGATGTGCACGGTGAGTGCTGCACCAAGGCGTGCAGGACGGTGTTCGGGGTCTTTGCGACGTGCTTCGTCGAGAACTTCACGCAAGCTCTTGCCGTCGACGAACTTCATGACAACGAAAGTGCGGTGACCTTCTTCAACGATGTCGTAGATCGGAACGATATTCTCATGATGCAGTTTTGCGAGTGCTTGTGCTTCGCGACGGAATCGTTCGACGACTGTTTCGTCGTCAGCGATGTGATCCTTGAGATACTTCACCGCAACTTGCCGACCGAGTTGAATGTCGGTTGCGAGCCACACTTCGGCCATACCGCCAGCAGCAATTGACCGGTCGAGGCGATAGCGCCCACCTATCAATGCTTCGGGCTTCAGCGATGCGACCATTTCGTCGCATAACGCTAGTTGTACGGTCAGTTCGCGACGCGGAATGCAACTCCGATGGTGCCGACGCCGGCATGTGATCCGACGACTGCACCGATGTCACCGACGACGATGTCACCCGAATACACCTCTTTCAACATCGAGATGAACTGATCGATGTCGGGGCATTTGGCGTGGAGCACACCCACCTGCACGATGTTCGGCGTTGAACGCACCTGTTCGACCAGGAAGGCGAGTGCTTTGCTGCGTGTGCGCTGACGTCCACCCTCTTCCACCTTGCCGTTGCGCACCTCGATGATGGGTTTGATGGCAAGTGCAGTCGCGAGCAGGGCCTTTGCACCGCCGATGCGACCACCCTTCTTGAGGTTCTCAAGGGTGTCGAGGGCGCCCCACACATGCACTTTGTCGGTGTAACTGCGGGCCAGCGCAGCCACATCTTCGAGTGATGCACCGGTTTTCGCGTGTTCGGCACAGTCGACCACCATGAGACCAAGACCCAGGCTGACGGTGCGACTGTCGACCACGGTGATCGGAATGTCGCCCGCGACTGCCTTCGCGGCCAGTTCGGCGCTCTGCATGGTTGCTGACAGGTCGCCAGACAGGTTGATGACACAGATGCCCGTTGCACCGTCGGCCTTCAACTGTCGATAAGCGGCCTCAAACTGACCTGGGGCGGGTGCGGCGGTCTCTGGCAAGACGCTCGACGAATGGCAACGTGACCAGAACTCATCGACGGTGATGCCGGTGCGGTCAGTGAACTCTTCCTCGCCAAAGCGGATGGAAAGGGGCACCACCACGATGCCCAGGCGATCGCACACGTCCTGGGGAAGGTCGCAGGCGCTGTCGGTGACTATTCGAATTGTCATGGTGTGCCAACCGTACTCTCTGGAGTCAGTTGCTCGCGTCGTTGGCGACGCCAATGGGCGAACCACCATGCACCGACGAGGAGCAATGCGGACAGACCGACCAATTGTCCGACACCGGCGATGGCGTTGACATTGGCAGTGAGCGTCACCGGTGAGACGACGCGTGCGCGACCGGTCGGTGTGGTGACGCGAATGGTGACCGGAAAGCGACCACTCGACCGGGCCTCGACCGGGATGGTGACGTCGGTGCTTGATGCCGGTTGAAGTTCGACAATTTGTGACGCCTGCGGAAGGACCAACTTCGAACTTGCCACGGTGAGACGTACCGTCAAGGGCACGTCGGCGGCATTGCGCAAGATGATGCGAATGGTGCCGCGACGGTCAGTGAGAGTTACCGAATCAAGTTCTGGAAGTGACACTGCCTTGCGAATGGCGTCGAATTGTTGTTTGAGGCCAGTGATGTGGTCGTCGGCGCCACCTGCGATTGCCGAACCTCGTGACGCAACGATTGCCAGTTGACGATCCCATGTAGAAAGTCGCACGTCGTTTGCGGGCAACATCGAGCCGACCGTGGTGCGTTCGACGTTGAGGGAGTACATCGCCGCACCGATACCGGTGACAGGAACCTCTGAACGGGGCAGCAGTGACAATGCTGGTGCCGTTGCGTCGACGCTTTGGATGTCAGCGAGATCGGACAGTTGCACTGCTGCCGTTGACCGAAGTGCGTCGAGGAAACTAGACGTGACAAGTGGACGTGGGACGAGGCCGGTCGGTGGAGCCACGACCAGGTGGATGTCAGATGTCGAATGTCCGGCGCGCAACAAGTCGGCGCGTTCCATCAACACTTCTGCCGCGAGTCGGATGCCTCGCCGTGTGGGATCTGTGACACCGTCGTCAAACAATGCATCGGTCTTGTCGAGAGTGGTGTACACGCCAAGGTTCGAGCCGTTCGGCAATGCCACGCGCGACACCACACCATTTGGTGTCGACCGATCTAGCGATGCCGACACCTGTGGGTACAACACGACGCTGCGAACACCGAGGTCGGGCAGAAGCGCGGCCCCTCGGTCGTCGAGCACGGTGACTTCCGGATAGACGGACCGTCTGGCATTTGCTGCTGGAACATTGGCGCCGACGACGTCTTCAGCGAGTCGCCACTGACGTGTGAACTCGCTCTCCAATCCTTCGCTGACAGCGGTGCTCGGAGAGAGCTGCATATAAGTGGTTGAAATGACCGAACGTCTGGCTAGTGCACTGCTGAGGTCACTCAACATCAGCACATCACTGGCGCTGCCAGATTGCGCCATCGACTCGATGAGTTCAGCGGGCAGAGTGAGCGACAACGGCACATCGTTTCGCAAAACGATCTGTGTGAGCCGATCGATGGACGTGCGTTGTGCTTCTGAGGTCGAGGGTACGCCGTCAGGTCCGCGCGACGGTTCGGGCAGATAGTTGATGAGGTATGACACCTTCACTTTGTTGAGTGCATCGTCAGAGTTCGGACGGTGAACGAACGTGAGTGTGCTGCCAAGATCGCGGTCGCCAGACACCACCGAGAAAGTGATGGGGTAGACACCTGGCTGCAGAAGGTCGATGGCTGCCTCGGCCGGCTTTGTCGTTTGGATCGGTACCACGACCACCAACCTGTTCAACGAATCGCGCGGCAAGAGGAAATAGTCGAATGTGATCTCGTCGATGGTGCGAATGGCGACACTCTCATCGGCGACCAATTGAAGTGACTCACGTGATGCGACCGGGTTGTGCAGCTGCACCTTCAATTGTGCGTCGAAGGGCAAGTTCGCAAGAGCACTGGTCTGGAAGACGAATGTTGCTCGACCTGAAGTGATGGTGAATGGCTGTTCGGCGACACGCAACGTTCCCGTCGTCTTGGCAAGCACATCGTGACCGACACCGAGGGTCGTCGAGGCGACGGCGATGATTGCGACGATGACACGTGACATGGTGCGCGCAATCGCAGATGTACGGGAGAAATATGGAGTGTGTGACGACGCCATCAGAACACAGTCTTCACGTCGCGCTGCAGGACAGACAACCCATCTGGTAGGCGACGAAATCCGAATTTGGCATAGAGACCGAGGGCGGCGGCATTGTCGGTTTCGGTGTTGACCACTATTTGTGAGCATCGATGACGGCGAAGCCAGCGATACGCGACCGCCATCAATGCCGTGCCACTGCCCCGACGTTGATGATCTGGTGCGACCGCGAGGCGCTGGATGTATCCGATACCGCGGGTGTGGCCGGCAATCACGAAGCCGTGCGGTTGACCATGGCCGACGGTGAACACCGTCGAGACATGAGTCGCGCGCACTGCCTCACGTAACGACACAGCGTCAAGTGACCATTCGTCACCGAACGAGCGCCGGTCGATGTCTTCGAGGCGTCGGGCGGAACTCGGCAGCAAACGTCGACCAACTGTCAGCACTGAGCGAATTCCCATGTCACTAGGGGGCTGCTCGACGATCGAGTCGTCGATCACCAAGCTGAGCAAGTCGAGCGCTTGGCATTGCGTGAAACCGACCTGGGTGAGTCGCGCCGCATTTGCTGGTGCGACGGCAGTTGTACGCACCGTCGTGTACCCGACCGTAGCCAAGTCGCGCATCCAGTCTGCGATGACATCGGGGTGAGGAAGTGCCGAACTTTCGTCATGTGCACCAGACAACACGAGGTGCGCCATGTCGTTTCGGTGCGGCCACGGTCGCACGCGAACCGTCACAGATCCGGTCCACAGCACGCCGGAGCGACTTGAAAGGACGGTCGAAGCCACGGGCGAACGGTAGCGTCGTTGTTGGTCCACCACGATTGACGTCTTGTCTCGACCCAATTTGTCGCATGATTCCCGCCCGCTTCACACCGATCCTCGAGGAGATGGAGCCATTGGCCCGTCGTTTTCGCGATGCGGGCCACCGCCTCTTCCTTGTGGGTGGAACGGTGCGCGACCTCCTCATGTCGGGCGACGCCGCTGATGCTGTCGACCCAGCCAACATCGACTTCGATGCCACGACGACTGCACGACCCGACGAGATCAAGCGCATTGTCGGTGACATCGCCGATGCATTGTGGACGCAAGGCGAGAAGTTCGGCACCATCGGCCTCGATGTCGGTGGTCGCAAGTACGAAATCACGACGCATCGTGCTGAGGCATATTCGCCCGACTCGCGCAAACCGGAAGTTGCGTTCGCTGACGCCATCGAAACCGACTTGTCGCGCCGTGACTTCACCATCAATGCAATGGCACTTGAAGTCACGAGTGCGCAACCAGAGTTGGTCGACCCGTTCGGCGGAATGGTCGACCTGGTGTCGCGTGTGTTGCGCACTCCGCTGTCACCCGAGGAGAGCTTCAGCGACGATCCGCTACGAATGATGCGCGCTGCTCGCTTCATCTCGCAATTACAGGTCACACCAGACGCCGCTCTCGTGAGCGCCGTCCGCGCGATGCACAAACGACTTGAGATCGTCTCCATGGAGCGTGTGCGCAACGAACTCGATCGCTTGATGATCACCGACAGCCCGAGTGCCGGTCTGTGGTTCTTGGTCGACACCGGACTCGCCGATGTGTTCCTTCCCGAACTGCGATTGATGCGCGTCGAGCAGGACCCCATCCATCGTCACAAAGACGTCCTCACACACACCATCGCAGTCGTCGAGAACGTGAAACCAAGTGCCGCACCCGACTTCGACTTTCGTCAAACTCGTCTTGCTGCGCTGTTCCATGACATCGGCAAGCCACGCACGAAGTCAATCAAAGATGGCAAAGGTGTCACCTTCCATCATCACGAGGTTGTCGGTGCGCGCATGACCCGCGACCGTCTGCGCGCGTTGAAGTATCCGAACGACGACGTCGAAGCCATCACAGAGTTGGTGGCTTTGCATCTGCGCTTCCACACGTATCAAATGGGTTGGACAGACAGTGCCGTTCGTCGATACGTGCGCGACGCTGGCCCGTTGCTCTCTGAGTTGAATGTCCTCACACGTTGCGACTGCACCACACGCAACGAAAAGAAGGCCGCAGCTTTGTCTCGTCGCATGGACGAGTTGGAGAATCGCATTGCGGAATTGGCCGAGCGTGAAGAACTTGCCTCGTTGCGACCCGAGTTGGACGGTGCCACCGTCATGCAGATTCTCGACCTCACTCCCGGTCCGGCTGTCGGTGCTGCTCTCGAGTTCCTCATGGACATCCGCTTGGAAGAAGGTCTTGTCGGTGACGAGGAAATTCGCCGACGTCTCCACGAGTGGTGGGCGGCGAACAAAGAGCGAGTGTCTGAGTTGCGCCGTTCGCCTCGCCGGCGAATGAACTGACGCAACGCCGCGTCAGGAACCGAGTTTGTGCGCGCGCAACACCAATGTGCTCGGCACAACGGCACGCGGCTCGCGCATGGACGACAGTTCGTGCATGGCATTGATTGCAAAGTTGGCGCGCTGAAGTGACATGACAAGGTTGCCGATTCCGGGCGACCGTGATCCGTACTGGTGTCGTGCCGTCGGGTCAGATCCCTCGAAGATGTCTGCGGCCGGGTGAGTGATTGCCAACACGAACGACGCTTCGGTCTTCAAGAGTCGGTGCACTTGCCGGAACAGGCGGGCGATGTCGTTCGTGCGTGACACTTGGTGCACACAGATGACCAGATCGAACAGCGAACTGGTCGCAAAGCCCAAGTCCGCCAGTTCATTGCGATGGCATTCGACCTTCACTTCAGCTTTCTCGGCTGCTTGACGTACTTTCGCAATCTGGGTGTCGACTGGGTCGACGGCGATCGTGCGCGCACCTTTCAGCGCGAGTGCGACGCTGTTCGGAGTCGGACCGTACACACCGAGCTCCATGACTCGCTTGCCGCGCACGTCACCACACAAACGAAGTTCGCCGTCGGAACTGACGTCGGCACCGTACGACACTTCGGGTCCGGGCATGACCGCTCTGAGCAGACCGCCCGTGGGATCTGACATGTCTCTACTGTACGACTTCTCGCGACTGAACGGTTATTCTTCGCGTACATGACGTTCAGTGCCAGCATGTTGCGCGGAGAAAACGGTGTCGTTGATCACCGTCTTGCGCGCAGGGCACTCATCAACGAAGTGAAGCGTGGACGCATCTCGAAGGACTCGGTGTGCGACGCTCATCCAGAACTGATTCGGGCAGCACGGAACCTTGGTGAGGAGACATCGACGCTGTGTCCGATCTGCGAAGAGGTGAACGTGGTGTTGTTGACCTACGTGTTCGGCCACGGTTTGCCGAAACATGGTCGTTGCATCACCAAGCGCAGCGAGATCACATCGCTACAGAAGATGCCGCACGACTATGCCGCATATGTGGTGGAAGCGTGTCCGTCATGTAGCTGGCATCACCTGTTGCGAGTGTTACCCGTGAGCGGTCGACGACCAGTTCAGCGTCGCGGCGCAACGTCATCCTGATCGGCGCCACGCGCCGACTTTGACGGTCAATCCGCCAACACGTGCGGATAATGCGTGCGGCAGGAAAAGCACCACATTTCGATGTCGTCCTGCACTGACTGCTCAGGTTTGGTGTCCCAATCCTCTGGCACCACATACATGCGGTGCACTGCAATGACGTCCTCGTCGGTTGACCCGCAACTGTGACACGCACCCTTCTCAGCCCCGTGATCTGACGACATGACGTTCAATCTACGATGCGCCATCTGGCGCGTTTTGGTCCGCTCGACCTGTATGCGAGCCACCCTGGTGGGGCTTTGATACATCCCTGTGGCACGGTGACGACGTGCCGATACGCTTCGCCCGTCATATTCACCCTGCCCCCACGGGGGCCCCGAGCACACACTCGGGTCCGAAGGGAGGTCACACGCAATGCGTGCTTACGAACTAATGGTCATTCTCAGCGGCAAGCTCGATGAGAACACTGCGCATGGTTGGTTGAAGTCCATCACCACCAATGTTTCTTCTGTCGGTGGAAAAGTCCACGGCAATCCCGACTGGTGGGGCAAGCGTCGTCTTGCGTATCCCATCAAGAAGCAAGACGACGGCTACTACGCCGTCTTCAACATCGTCGCCCCCGCAGGCGCTCTCGACGAAGTCGAGCGCGGCTTCCGCATCTCCGACGATGTGTTGCGTCACAAACTGCTCCGTCTTCCAGATTCCGAAGCTGCTCGTCGCGGCTTGGTGTCGGCAGCCTGAACGGTCACATCGGCATAACGGCCCACAGAACTCACACGTAGGAGCATCACATGGCAGACAACACCATCACAGTCGTCGGAAATCTCACCCGCGATCCTGAACTTCGTTTCACCACTGGTGGACGTGGCGTCGCATCGTTCGGCATCGCCGTCGGTCGCCGCTATCAGGTGAACGGCGAATGGCAAGAACAAACGTCGTACTTCAACATCACCGCCTGGGGAACACTCGGCGAGAACGCAGCGGCAACTCTCACCAAGGGTTCACGTGTCATCGTCACTGGTCGTCTCGAGCAGCGCGAGTACACGAACCGCGACGGCGACAAGCGCACCGCAATCGAAATCGTCGCCGATGAACTCGGACCGAGTCTGCGGTGGGCAACCGCGCAGGTCGAGCGCACACCGCGCGACGGTGGCGGCAGTGGCGGCGGCGGTCGCTCCGGTGGTGGCGGAAGCCAGCCAGAGCCCTTCTACGCAGGCGACGAAGAGCCCTTCTGAGGCTCGAACATCCATATCGGCACATTTCATTTAGAGGCACATAGTCATGACAAGCAAGAAGAACAAAGCGCGACTCGCGAAAGAATCGAGCCGCCGAATCAAGAAAAAGTCCAACCCACTCCCGGGTGACAAGGTCGAATTCATCGACTACAAGGACATCAACCTGCTGCAGCGGTTCATGACCGACAGGTCAAAGATCCGCGGTCGCCGTCTCAGCGGCGCCGATCAGCAACAGCAGCGTGAAATCACGAATGCCATTAAGAACGCTCGTGAGATGGCCCTGTTGCCATACACCAAGCGCGTCACCAGCACCCGTGCGCCACGCGGCGAGCGCCGTGACGACGACGCAGGTGAGACCACCGAGCAGAGCATCGATGCGAAGTACGCCGAGCTCGCCGATTCAACGCTCGAAGACGGCATCGACGAGGTCGTCGAGACCGCAGAGACAGTGGAGGCCTGAGCATGAAGGTCGTTCTTCGTTCAGACATTGCCGGCGTCGGTCGACGTGGCGACATCGTCGACGTGTCCGATGGGCACGCGCGCAACTACCTTTTGCCCCGCGGCATGGCCTTTGCGGCGACGCCCGGAGCTGTCAACCAGGCCAACGCCATGCGCAAGGCACGCGATCTTCGCGAGACCGCCGACCGTGAGGCAGCCCAGACCATCGCTGGTCAGTTGAAGGATCGCGCCATCACCATCACCGCCAAGGCGGGTGCTGAGGGACGTCTTTTCGGCTCGGTCACTGCGGCCGACATCGCTGATGCGTTGGCAAGCCAGGCCGGCATCGAGGTCGATCGCAAGAAGGTGGTGTCCCAGCCGATTCGTTCGGTCGGTGCTCACACCGCGGTGCTGCGACTCCATGCCGACGTCGAGTGCAATATCGCTCTCAACGTCGTTGCTGGCTGAGGTGAACAGGTTCCTCCACAGGCAATCCACAGGTTGTGAGGTCTATTCACAGCCCTATTCACAAGGAATTCCCAGGGTTACACCCCTAGCGGTCCACAGCCTCGGACAGGCAGGGTAAGGGCACCCATGGCCACCACCGAATCTCCACGACGTGAACGTTCCACCGCGAACGGAACTGCGACACGCAGTGACCTGCGCGTGCCGCCGCACAACGTCGACGCTGAGAAGTCGTTGCTCGGTGCCATGTTCTTGTCCGACGAAGCCATCGGTGTGTCGGTCGAACGCAATTTGTCGGCCGACGACTTCTATAAACCCGCGCATCAGCACATCTTCGACGCAGTGCGTGCATTGGTGTCGTCGTCCGAGGCGGTCGATCCCGTCACGGTCGGCGATGAGCTACGACGCGCTGGTCTCCTCGATGAAATAGGTGGGCTCGACTATCTCGTCGAATTGCAGAACGCCACGCCATCGGTCAGCAGTGCCGAGCGTTACATCAAGATCGTCCAAGACACAGCGACGCTGCGCAAACTCATCCGCACCGCAAGTGAGATCGCCGACATCGCCTACAGCGAACCGTCCGACATCGCTTCAGCGCTCGACTCAGCCGAGTCACGCGTGTTCGCGATTGCCGAAGACAAAGTCGTCGACACCATCAAGCGCGTCAGTGAACTCACCGATGAAGTGACCGAAATTCTCGAAGCGCGTTACGACAACAAGAATCCGATCACCGGTCTCCCCACCGGGTATCACGATCTCGACGAGTTGTTGTCCGGTCTCCAGCCCGGCACGTTGAACATCGTCGGCGCTCGACCCGCAATGGGTAAGTCAGCTTTCGCACTGGGTGCTGCAGTCAACGCAGCGAAGAAGACCAATCGCCCGGTGTTGTTCTTCTCGCTCGAAATGTCAGCGACTGAACTGACACAAAGAATTCTGTCTGGTGAAGCCATGGTCGAGTCCGACCGTCTGCGTTCGGGTCGCCTTCAAGACAGCGACTGGACGAAATTGTCGAACGCAGTCAACCGTCTCGACATTCCGTTGTACATCGATGACAACTCACAGGTCACTGTCATGCAGATTCGACAGAAAATTCGTCGCGTCGCACAACGCGAAGGAATGCCGGTGCTCGTGGTCATCGACTACTTGCAACTCATGGGTGGTAGCAACAACTTTGAGACCCGTCAGTTGGAAGTCAGCGAAATCAGTCGAAATCTGAAGTTGCTGGCGCGTGAATTCGGTATTCCCGTCATGGCGCTCAGTCAGCTGTCACGTCAATTGGAAACGCGTCAGGACAAACGTCCTCAGTTGGCTGACTTGCGTGAATCTGGTGCACTTGAACAAGACGCCGACGTCGTCATGTTCATCTATCGCGAAGAAGTGCACAACCCCGAAAACCTCAACGCTCGTGGTTGGGCCGACATCATCGTGCAGAAGCACCGCTCTGGTCCCATCGGTACAAGAAAACTCGTCTTCCAAGGTCCGTATACCAAGTTCGACAACGCCGCCCGCGAGATGTAACGAGCGCCGTTAGGCTCGGCTCTCGTGACGCACACGCCCGAGCTCGGCACCTTGGCAGTTGTCGTACCGGCACTCAACGAAGAATCAGCCATTGCCGAATTCATCGCTGAGGCGCAATCGCAGTTGCTTCCAGTTGGTGGTCTCACACAGCTGACACTCATCGTCGTCGACGACGGATCAACCGATTCGACTGCTGATGTCGTGAAGGACCTTGCTGCCAAACATCGCAGCGATGCATTTCGTATCGAGCTTGTGCGATTCACCCGCAACTTCGGGAAAGACGCTGCGGTGTACGCCGGAGTCCAGCGCGCCGTTGAAGTGGCCGCACACGTCGGTGTCATGGATGCAGACTTGCAGCACCCCATGCACGTGATGGCGCGCATGGCCAAGATCGCGATCAGCGGTGAAGAGCACGTTGTCGGTGTCATGACGTTCCCCAAGCAGAAGCCGTGGTACTCAGCTTTCAAGAAGCTGCTGCACACGCTGCGAGAAGTCGCAAGTGACGGTGCCACAGAGCCACAAGGTGTGGGTGACTTTCGCGTGTTCTCCCGTCGCATCGCGCTCGAGTTCTTGCAGTTGCACGAACGAGCCCGGTTCACGCGGGGCATGTTCTCTTATTTGGGATATCCCGCAACGTTCGTCAACTTTGAGGTCGAACCACGCCGAGGGGGCAATGGCACTCGGTGGCCGCTGTACAAACTCATCTCATCTGCCATCACCGCTCTCGCATCACAGGGCACTGGTTTGCTCGCTCGACTCGTCACCTGGTCGGCGGTGCTCATGGTCGGCTCATTCGTGATTGCTGTCGTCGCGGCAGTGTTCATGTTGGTGTCAGGTGACCTGTCAGGCCCGATGCTGTTGCTGGTGGTGCTCGTCGGACTTCAGGCCGTGCACCTTCTGTTCTCGATCTTCATCGCTTCGCACGCGACGTTCACGTTGCGCGAGACACAACAACGCCCCGCGTACATCGTGCGCGAGACACTCACTGACGAGAGCTAGCCACCGTTCGTCGGTGGATGCACCGTCACCTTTGCGTCTTTGTCCATCGCAGGTGACGGGTCCTTCATCAGACGCAAAGCGTCACTTCGTTCGGTGTCGGTGAAGTCACGAAGATCGTGACAGAACTCGACAGTGTTTCCGTCAGGGTCGAGGGTGTAGATACTCACGCAGAATTCATGGTCGACCTCTGCGACCATGTGGCCGAGCGAACACCACGTGGCGCGGCGCTCGTCGAGGAATGCGCGCGTCGGTGCGTTGTATGCAAAGTGGTTGACCCACCCAGGCAATCCCGCCGCCTCATTCAGGTTGGTCTTCACGTCAGCGAACTGCTTGTCATGCAATTCCCAGAACGCAATCATGCCGTCAGACCCAGTGTCATAGAAGTAGTGCTTCGACCATCCGTCGGGTGAACCCGGAACAGGTGCGACCACAGTCTTCACGAGCGAGAATCCCATCGCCTCGGTGTAGAAGTGATGAGTCGCTGCGATGTCGCGCGTGGCCAGTGCGACGTGATGAAAACCCATGGTTCAAAGTCTGACACGGGACTCGTCGCGGCAGCCACGGGACAGCCACAATGGAGGGGTGTTCCTTGGTGAAAACCTCATCACATGGTTGGTGCTCGCGCTCGGTGGAGCGCTTGCGGTGGGGAATGTGCTCGCGTTGGTGAAGCCCCCGGCACAGCAGAGCGACGCCGAGAATCTCGCCAAAGCGCCGGTCACTCGAACATTGGCGATGGCAATTATCGGCGCCATCGCTGCCATCTGGGCCTTCGTCAGTTTGGTCGCGGGCTAGGGTTCGCACTCGTGATCTTGTCGGACAGAGACCTGCGTGCCGAGTTGTCGGCTGGTCGTATCATCATCGAACCATTCGACGACAAATGTGTGCAGCCGTCATCCATCGACGTGAAGGTGTCGAATCTGTTCCGTGTGTTCCGCAACCACACCGCCGGTGTGATCGACGTGAAGAAGGACATGACCGACCTCACCGAAATGGTCGAGATCCCGATGGATGGCGTGTTCATGCTCCACCCGGGTGAGTTCGTGCTCGGCTCCACGCTCGAGCGTGTGGCTGTGCCACACGATCTCGTCGCACGTATCGAAGGCAAGAGCTCGCTCGGTCGGCTAGGGCTTCTCATCCACTCGACGGCCGGGTTCATCGACGCCGGTTTTGACGGTCACGTGACTCTCGAGTTGGCGAACGTCGCCAACCTTCCGATCACGTTGTATCCGGGCATGAAGATCGGTCAGATCTCGTTCATGAAGATGACCTCATCTGCTGAGAACCCATACGGGCAAGGTGCGCGTGGATCGAAGTATCAAGGGCAGCGCGGTCCGACACCGAGCCGTTACTTCGAGAACTTCAACCAGTAATTGCCGAGTTGTCGGTGCGGGCCACCGAAGGCAGCCCGAATCAGAGATCAGCCCTTCTTCTTCGGAACCGTCGTACGTGGCGGAGCCGTGGGAGTTGTCGGCTTCTTGATGTTTGATGATTGATTTGCGACCGTCGTGGTGGTCGCAACAGAGGTAGTCGTCGACTCGGGAACAGTTGTAGTTGTTGTCGGTGCAATCGTTGTCGTGGTTGTTGGTGCGACGGTCGTTGGTGGTGCCACTGTCGTTGTCGTGACGACCGGCTTGTCGTCATCATCGTCGTCACGCGACTTCTTCACCGTCACGATTGCCGGGTTGCTAGCTGCGCTCTCGAGATCACCAGCGAATGCAGTCAACCAGCAACGCTGTGCGACGACAGGAGTGAAGTCAATGCTGACGGTCGCCTTGTCCTCGCGCAGTCGTTGAACTTGAGCAGATGCAAACGAGAAGCTCTGTTCCACTCGAGCGTTCACACCAAGTGCCAAGCGCGAGCAATCCATGCGATACGACTCAGCTGACGCGTCGTCTTCCCACGTCGCCACGATGCCGGTGGTGCCGAGACGTGCAGAGAATTCTTTCGGTTGATCCACAGAGGTCTTCTTACGTGGCGTACTCGGAGATTTGCCCTTGTCGTCATTGCGCTTCGGTGACGTCGTGGTCGTTGACGTACGTGGGGCAGTGGTCGTCGTCGCCGGCAACGTCGTGGTGCTGCGCGGCACTGTCGTCGTCGTGTTCGGAATCGTCGTGGTGGTCTCCACCACGGTCGTGGTGGTTTCTGGAATAGTCGTGGTGGTCTCGACGACAGTTGTCGTGGTGTCCGGAGTCGGAGCTTCGACGAGATTGACGATCGGAAGTGAAGCACCGCTACCGACACTTGCGGCTGTCACTCGACGAGTGATCTCAGTCGAGCTGATACCTGGCACTGCTTGGGTGAGGCGAGCAGCGAGACCTGCGACGTGCGGTGACGCCATTGATGTTCCAGAGATGGTGTTCTTCGCTCCGCTTCCACCGATCCAGGCAGAGGTGATTCCACTTCCTGGCGCCCATGCATCGACGCAACTTCCGAAGTTCGAATAGCTGGCGCGTGCATCGGTGGTTGTGATGGCACCGACGGTGATGGCAGATGGTGCGCGAGCTGGTGAGTATGAACATGCGTCGGCTCCGGAGTTGCCAGCTGCGACAACGACGGTGATGCCGGCTGCCGATGCGTCGGCCACCGCTTGGTCTATGGCGGCATTGGCGCCACCACCGAGACTCATGTTGATGATGCCAGGTCCACCCGGGTGACTCGCGACGACCCAGTTGATACCCGCGACAACTGACGAGGCGTAGCCCGACCCAGCACAATCAAGTACACGGACCGCAACCACTGCCGCTGACTTGGCAACGCCGTACACGCGGCCCGCTGCAGTTCCGGCGACATGTGTGCCGTGGCCGTTGCAGTCTTCACTTCCTTTGCCGTCGGCAACTGCCGTGTAACCAGACAACACACGACCTGAGAGGTCGGAGTGTGCGGAGTAGACGCCGGTGTCGATGACGTAGATGACTGCGCCAGCACCCGGGCTGACCCACGAATACGAATCATCGAGAGTGGCACCATTCGCGTCAAGACGGTCAAGACCCCATGAAGGAACTGGGCTCTGTTGTGACGAATCTGCGACGAGTTTCACCGCGGTGTCATCGAAGGTTTTTACGCCATCTTTGACCGACAAAGTCTTTGCAAGCGATGCAGGCACGACAAGTGTGGTCTTGGCATCGGTCTTACCGACCACAGCAGGAGCTGATCCGGCTGCAGTGGTGAGTTCGGTGACGACTGCTGAAGCCTTGTCTGCATCGACCGCAAGAATCACGTAGTCCTCAGTGCGTTCGAACGGCACTGCTGACAACTCTGGTGCTTGACGCAATGTGGGCAGTGTGACCGTGGTGACCGGAGCGTTGTTGCGTGACGCAAAGTTGTCGGATGTGTCGTTGTCAGATCGAGTAACTGCGAACCCGACAGCGAACAATGCAACCGCGGCTGCTGCGGCAACGACACGAACAATGCGCCGCTGCTTCTGCACACGGGCCATGGCCTGCAAGTGGCGGCGGCGCATCAATTCATCTGGCGTGCCAGATTCTGTGTCGCCAAGTTGGCGGAGCGCGTCGGCGAGGGGGGATTCGGGTTCGCGAGGAAATTCGTCAGTCACACCATGTACAGCGCACAGAGCTGAACTGACATGACGGGTGTACCGAAGATTTCTCGCAATGTGACAGGACTACAACAGTGCCCGCAGGCGACGCACTGCCCGGTGGGCCATGGCCGCGACGGCCTCGGGAGACCGCCCCGTGATGTCAGCGGTCTGCTCGAGCGAGTGGTCGAGGGCGTAGCGCAGCCAGAGCACCTCACGCTGCTCGGTGGTGAGACGGTCGAGCACCTCGCTCAGACGAGCGAGGTCGGGGCTCTCGACAAGTGGTCCGCCGGTGGTCGCAACGTCGTCTTCATCGAGCAGTTCCACTTCGACAGGTCGACGGGCACGCTTACGAGCGTCATCGAGCACTCGATTGCGGGCCACGGTGAATGCCCACGGGCGAAATTCGACGGGTGAGCCACGGAACTTTTTGACGTCGCGCACCAGCTGCATCATTGTCTCGCCGAGTGCGTCATCGGGAGAATCCGCACCAAGACGGGCGATGTACGAACGCAGATCGCCGGCGAGCATGTCATAGGCATCGGCCCATGCTGCATCGTTACCTCGCCGCATCGCGTCGAGCAACTCACCATTGAACTGTGATCGCACCGGCGACACCGTACAGACAACCACCAAGGAATGTGCATCGGGTAACTGGAGCGGGTGACGGGAATCGAACCCGCATTCTCAGCTTGGGAAGCTGATGTTCTGCCATTGAACTACACCCGCAGAACGAGTCCTCAGGATACTGGTGCTGGCTATTGACCAATCACAGATCTGACGCATCAGGACAGCGAAGAAAATCTGGACCGGTATCTCCTGGGCACAACTTGGGATTCATCGGCGCAAAGAGACCGTCACGATTGTCCCAACCTGGCACCACCCATGCAT
>CAYMVM010000015.1:33979-39374 GCA_964394175.1 uncultured Bifidobacterium sp. | reverse complement strand
TTGAATCCTTTGCGCCAGTCGAACTTTTCGACGGCATGCATGAGGCCGAGGTTTCCTTCTTGAATGAGGTCGAGCAGTGGAAGCCCAGATGCTTGGTACTTCTTCGCAATCGACACCACGAGGCGCAAGTTCGACTGCACGAATGCACGCTCTGCGATTTCGCCTTCACGAATGATCTTCTTCAGTTCGCGTCGCTTGGCGACAGTGACATTCTTGGTGGCTGCAAGTTCTTCGCCTGCGGCTTTGCCGGCTTCGATTGCCTTTGCAAGGCGGACTTCATCGTCTTTGGTGAGAAGTGTGTATTGACCGATATCAGTCAGATAGAGACGTACAAGGTCTTCTTCGTCGCGATCCACACGATCCTTCGCCACGCTGACTCCGAACTGTCTCACCGGCCACCCCGCCGGGGCCGAATAGGGGAAGGATACCGACGGGTGGTGGCGCAACCACAGGGGAGACCAGAAGTTCGCGAACTGGCGACATTCGTGGCGTTGCGGCAGGCACAGGTTGCAATTCCTCGTTACTCTTTGTCTATGTCGAACCCTCTGCTCAATGAAAAAACCATGACTCAGGCGGTGACTCGCACCGAAGGTGACGCCGGTTGGGCGGCACCTACAGGTCAACCTGCAGGCACCTGGGCGCCACCAGTTTCCGATGGTCCCGTCACCACGTGGCACGGCGGTGTGATGACTGCACGTGGCACAGCGAGTGCAACCATCATGTTGCTTCTGTTGCTCGTTGCGTCAGCAGCAGTCACGTGGTCACAAGTCGATGTCATCAGCTCCACGTCGGTAACTGGTGAGTCGACGACAACGTTGAATTTTCCTGTTGGTTGGGTGTTGGGCGGCTTCATCGTCGGCCTCGTGTCGGTTGTTGTCGCGATGTTCAAACCAGCGTTGTCACGCTTTCTTGCACCCGTGTATGCGATCGCAGAAGGTGTGGTGCTCGGTGCCATCAGTCGTGCATACGACGCGCAGTACAGCGGCATCGTGCTTCAGGCCGTCGGCGTCACTGCGGCGGTGTTCTTCGGCATGTTGTTCATGTACCGCACCGGCATCATCAAGGTGACGAATCGCTTCCGCCGCACCGTCATGGGCCTCACCGTGGGTGTCGCGATCTTCTACTTCGCCTCGATGATCTTCAGCATTTTTGGTGCCACCCCGTCGTTCATCAGTGGAGCATCGGGCTTCGGCATTCTCTTCAGCGTGTTCGTCGCCGGACTTGCCGCGTTCAACTTGGCTCTCGACTTCGACATGATCGACTGGGCCGAGAAGAACAAGATGCCCGCGTACATGGAATGGTTCTGTGCACTCAGCCTGCTCGTCACGCTGGTGTGGCTCTATCTCGAGATTCTTCGCCTGTTGGCGAAACTGCGCGAGAACTGAGCCGTCGCGCACTTGCGCGACAATTAGAGCGGCGGATTCGCCACGCGCGTGGTCGGACGATGTTCGAGCACTGAATCGGGGATGTCACTGCCCGTGACTTCACAGGTCCAGTACGAGCCTGCCTCAAGACGTGACAGTGCAATTTCGACATCGGCGAGGTCTTGTTCGATGCCCACCAAGTCGATGGTGGTCTGCGGTGCGGCGTGGTCTTCGTTCATCGACACGTCGCAAGGGTAGGCGAGTCACGCCGTCTGATGCATGTCAATCGGCTTGTAGCGTGCAGGACATGCCTTACCCGTTCCCCGCACTCGATGGATCCGCTCAACAGACGCAGAAGTTCTCTGATGTCCCTGAAATGGGCATCGACCCGAACAAGCGTTACACCGCCACCATGGAGACTTCGATGGGCACTTTGGTCATCGCGCTCGATGCAGTGAAGGCGCCAAAGACCGTCAACAACTTCGTGTTCCTCGCGGGCTACAAGTACTACGACGGCATCATCTTCCACCGCATCATCAACGGTTTCGTGTGTCAGGGTGGCGACCCCACCGGCACCGGTCGTGGTGGTCCTGGTTATCGCTTCGAAGACGAATTACCGAAGCCCGGTCAGTACCAAATCGGATCACTCGCCATGGCGAACGCTGGTCCGAACACGAATGGTTCGCAGTTCTTCCTCATCAGCGGACAAAGCGGTGTGCAGCTTCCTCCTGCATATGCGTTGTTCGGGCAAGTGGTGAAGGGCCTCGACATCGTCGACGCCATGCAGAAGGTCGAGACGGACCGCAACGATCGTCCGTTGACCGACGTCGTCATCAACAGCGTCACCATCACAGTCGCCGATTGACCCGCGAAGTCAGTGTCGCAGCCGCACGCCGTATGGCGTTGGCCGCACAGGGACTTCACACATCACGCCCGACGGGTCGCATCGACCGTCGACACTTGCGCAAGGTGTTCGACACCATCGGGGTCGTGCAGATCGACTCGGTGAACGTGTTGGTGCGCAGTCAAGAGCTTCCACTGTTCGCCCGACTCGGTGATCATCCGCGAACTCTCATTCCTGAGGCCACTGCTAGCGGTGAATTGTTCGAATATTGGGCACACGAAGCCGCACACGTACCGGTGCAGCATCATCGGTTGTTCCGTTGGAAGATGGATGAAGCAAAAAAGGGTGCGATGTGGTCGGGGCTGCGCGAGCTGCAACAGACCAAGCCCCGTTTTGTTCGCGATGTGTTGACGAAGGTGCGCGACGAAGGTCCACTCGTGGCGGGTGACGTGAAGACGCGCACCGGCCCAAAAGGCTCATGGTGGGACTGGGATGAAGGCAAGGCCGCACTCGAGTACCTGTTCTGGACGGGTCAATTGACCGCCACTCGTCGAGAGAAGGACTTTGCACGTGTGTATGACATTCCTGAGCGACACATTCCGGCGCATGCTCTCGACACACCGACGCCGACAACGACCGAAGCGCGTCGCGAGCTGTTGTTGCTCGCCGCAAAGTCATTGGGGGTAGGCACCGCGAAAGACCTTGCTGATTATTTTCGACAGAAGCTCACTGCGGCCACCCCGCACATCGCTCACCTCGTGAAGACTGGAGCACTCGAGCAAGTGCAGGTCGAAGGTTGGCGTGAGCCTGCGTATGTGCATCCGGAAGCACGATCACCAAGAGCAGTGTCTGGTCGAGCATTGCTGTCGCCGTTCGATTCATTGTGCTGGTTCCGACCCCGTCTCGAGCGGTTGTTCGATTTCAATTACCGCATCGAGATCTACACGCCAGCGCCGAAGCGCGTGTACGGCTACTACGTGTTGCCATTCTTGTTGGACGACAGACTCGTGGCACGTGTCGATTTGAAGGCTGACCGACACACCAGTCGACTGATGGTGAACGGAGTGTTTGCCGAAAGTGGCATCGACAGAAAACGTGTCGCGTCAGAATTGGCAGACGAGTTGGCGTTGATGGCTCGGTGGCTGGGCCTTGACAGCGTGCACGTGGGCACGCGCGGTGATCTCAGTTCGCTCGTGAAGCGGGCGAGTCGAGGTCGGTGACCCAGCGAATCGCGCCAGTCACGACTTGACCGATTGGTCGATATGCAAAACGCTCGGTGAGTGGCATCCACGGAAGGCGCAACATGACGCGCGTCCACACCGGCATCACCGACAACGCACCGGCGGCAATGAGGCCGTATGGAACGCGTTGTGCCGCAGGAAGTGGTGGAGTGATCAGCAAGTAACGCGCGGCATCGCGTGACTCGCGCGTGCTGCGAAGCTCAGGGCGATATTCCCGCAAGTGATCGCGCAAGGCTTGTTCTGACTCTGGCGGCGCCGGAACTCCAAGTTTGCGTGCAATGACCGCCATGTCGCTGACGTACGCGTCGCGACCTTCTTGGTCGAGTGGGTTGGCACCGAACACCTGGTGTGCGGCAAGAAAACTGTCGACTTCGGCGATGTGCACCCAGCGAAGTAGATGTGGGTCGTTCGCGCTGTATTCCTCGCCGCTGCTCGTGGTGCCGACGACGCGAGTGTGCACGGCACGAACGCGGTCAACAGCTTGTTGAGCGACGTCGGCTGGGCCGAACGATGTGGCGGCAAGGAAGTCGGCCGTGCGTTGCAGGCGACCCCACGGATCGTTGCGATAGTCGCTGTGCTGTGCGACGCCGGCCATCGCGCGCGGGTGCAGTGATTGCACGAGCAGTGCGCGCATGCCACCGATGAACATCGACGCATCTGAGTGCACGCGGTGGATGGGGCGGTCGGGGGCGAACCAACGCTCGCCCGGAGCGTCCATGATGTGGGCAGCCTTTTCGTCGGCGTTGGGGCCGATGACCCGGTCACGAAGTGCACCAGCAAGCGACTGACGCACGGCTTCCACCTGCGGAAGTCGTCGGAGCGCTTCGAAGTTCACGTTCCCATCGTGACAGCGATTCGACACGAATGCGTAGCGCACCGGTATGTATTTCTGGCGCCAGTACGCTTTCCTCCGTGAGCGACACCCCTTCTGGCTCGACGCCTGACACTCGTCACATGCCGCGCTGGGTTCCTCGGGCAGTGGTTCTGTTCTGGCTCGGCTATCTCGGAATGTTGGTCGCGCGGTATTCGTTCAATCGGCTCAGCCAACTGCTCATTTTGTTGCTGGTCAGTTTGTTCCTTGCATTCGCCATCGAACCAGGTGTGAACGCCCTCGGTCGGCGCGGATGGGGGCGTCGCCGTGCAACGTCATCGATCATCCTTGCGATCATCCTCGGTGTGTTGGCCTTCATCGGCATCGTCGGCACCGTCGTCGGCACTCAGCTCGCTGATTTGGCGACGAACAGCGAACAGTATGTGAACGACACGGTGAAGTTCATCAACGACGCGTTCAACACCAACATCGACCCACAGGCAGTGAACGATCGCATCACTGATCCGAATGGGCCGGTGCAAAAGTTCATCGACAGCCAACAAGACCGAGTGTTCTCGGTGACTTTGCAAGCACTCGGAGTGTTGCTGCAGATCTTGTCCATCGTGTTGTTCACCTATTACCTCGTGGCCGACGGACCACGGTTGCGTCGGTCGATCTGCAGTCGCCTCGAACCAGATCGTCAGCGTCGCGTGCTCGACACATGGGACCTCGCCATCACGAAGACCGGTGGTTATCTGTACTCACGCGCACTGCTCGCGTCTCTCTCGGCTTTCTTCCACTGGATTGCCTTCCAAGCCATCGGCATCCCTGCACCCGTTGCGATGGCGTTGTGGGTCGGCCTCGTGTCGCAGTTCCTGCCCGTCATCGGCACATATCTCGCCGGCGTGTTGCCGATTCTGCTCGCGTTCCTCGACTCGCCGGTCAAGGCTCTCATCAGCATCGGGTTCATCGTGGTGTACCAACAAGTCGAGAACTACTTGTTCGCACCTCGCGTGACCGCACGCACGATGGAGATTCATCCGGCATTCGCGTTCGGTGGCGCAATCGCCGGTGGTGCTTTGCTCGGACCCATCGGTGCGATCCTTGCGTTGCCTGCCGCAGCGATGGCCCAGGC
>CAYMVM010000015.1:0-33879 GCA_964394175.1 uncultured Bifidobacterium sp. | reverse complement strand
TGCTCGGACCCATCGGTGCGATCCTTGCGTTGCCTGCCGCAGCGATGGCCCAGGCACTTGCGAGCAGTTGGGGTCAGCGTTACAACGTCATCGACGACACGCTCACCAACATTCGAGACATCGACAAACCTCAACGTAAACGCCAACGGAAACGCAAGAATCGATGACCGTTGGTGTGCGGCCTGAACAGTTCGCACCACTTGCTGTCATGTCGCGCAGTGGTGTCGACGAAAGTGTGCATTTCGGCGCCGTCATCGGGCTGAACGCCGACGGAAGCGATGCATTCGCTGTCGGTGACCCGACCGTCACCATCTACCCGCGTAGTTCCACCAAGCCGCTGCAGGCCCTGGCAATGGTGCGTGCAGGTCTTGCATTGCCACCTGAGTTGTTGGCGTTGGTGTGTGCCAGTCACAACGGTGAGGAAGCGCATCTGAACGGAGTGCGCAAGATTCTTGCTGGAGCCGGTCTTGACGAGTCTGCTCTCGGCAACACTGCAGGACACCCGCTTGACGTCGAGTCACAACAAAAGGCCATTCGCGACGGTGTCGCCAAGACGCCGTTGCAGATGAACTGCAGTGGCAAACACGCTGGCATGTTGGCGACATGCAAAGTGAATGGGTGGTCACTCGACGGATATCTCGACGAGTCTCATCCGTTGCAACGCGCGATTACAGATGTGGTTCCGACTGTTGCCGGTGAGAGTGCCGCTGCGATCGGCGTCGACGGATGTGGAGCGCCTGCACATGTGGTCACGTTGCGTGGACTCGCTCGTGCGTTTCGGGCGATTGCAGTCGGTGACGCTGGTGGTGCGGGCAGTCAGGTGTACACCGCCATGTCGCAACATCCGTACATGGTCGGTGGTCGTGGTCGACATGTCACCGCGATCGTGTCGTCAGTGCAGGGCTTGTTCGCCAAAGACGGAGCTGAGGCCGTGTACGCGGCGGCGTTGCCCGATGGTCGGGCGGTGGCGTTGAAGATCTCCGACGGGTCTGGTCGTGGCGAGCCGACCGTGTTGCTCGCAGCACTCGCACAGCTCGGCATTGACGTGTCGCGCGTGCCTGACACTGTGCACGAGATTGCTCTTGGGCATGGCAAGCCCGTCGGTCGTCTTCGCGCTGTGTGTTTCGGCGACTCCGCAGGTGCATGATCGACCGTGGCAGCCATTCCGTTTGTTCCTCGAATCGATGACGCGCCGTATGCGACGTCGCAGCAGCTCTCACCGCTCGTGCGTCGAGTCATTGCAGAGAACCCGTCGAAGTTCACCTATCGCGGTACAGGCACATACATCATCGGTACCCACGATGTGGTGGTCATCGACCCAGGCCCACGTCTCGACAGTCATCGCGACGCGCTGCAACGCGCACTTGACGGCTGCAACGTGGTCGGCATCGTGGTGACGCATTGCCACGCCGATCACTCACCCTTGTCGCAGTGGTTGAAAGAGTCGACTGGCGCGCCGACATTCGCACTCGGCCCTCATGCTGATGTGGTGTTCGATGCAGACGATGTCGAAGAGGACGATGAAGAAGACGAAGTCGACGACACCGATTCGCAGAGCGACGAGCCACGCGAGACGATCGACGTTGATTTTCAGCCCGATGTCACCGTTATCGACGGCGAAGTGTTCCTGACCACGGACGAGTTCTCACTTGTCGCAGTCGCGACACCGGGCCATACCTCGAATCACTTGTGTGTGGCATTGCAAGAAGAACACGCATTGTTCACCGGTGACCACATCATGGGTTGGAGCACGACAGTCGTGTCGCCACCCGACGGCGACATGAGTGACTACATGCGGTCATTGCAGAAAGTTGCCGACCGTGGTGATGCGATTCTGTATCCCACACACGGCGGGCCGATCACCGAGCCTGGGCCGTTTCTCTCGGCGTACGCAGACCATCGCCGCGAACGCGAGAGGCAGATTCTTCACCAATTGGCAAGTGGTCCGAAGACGATTCGAGACATGGTGTCGGTGATGTACGCCGACGTGGACAAGAAGCTGCACAAACCAGCGCGTCGTAGCGTGTGGAGCCACCTCATTCAGTTGCACCGACAGGGTCACGTCACGGTCATCGACGGTGACGTCCCACGGCGCACGTCGACGTACGCGGCGTCGTAGGTCGGTCAGTCGTCTTTCTTGCGCTTGCTGCGTCGCCAGGCGATGCCGACGAGGCGTTCCACGATGAGAGTCAGGGCGACCACCACGACCATCAACCACCACACCGGAATGTCGGTGGCTTTGTAGACGATGAAGTTCACTTCGGTGCGCTTGGTATTGGCGATGATCATGAGCAACAGAAAAACGACCAGGACGATGGCACCGACGCCTGCTGGTGACAGTTTGCTCTCAAGTTTTGGCTGAACGTCTTTGTCTTTCATGTGCAACATCTTCTCACTTCACAGCGTGATGGCGCGTCAGTCGACCACTCCGTCGGGCAGACGTTCCGGGTTGAAGAATGCGAAGAACTCGCGCATCCAGCCTTTCAATGTGCGGTTGGCGTTCGACATGCGCTTGTCGAGCACCTTTCCGTCGCGATTGTCCTTGCCGGGTGACGTGTAGGTGACGAACTGAGGGAACTGACCCGTGATGTCAAGCTGCATCGCAGTCTCACAACCCACGTACACGAGTGTGTCGGCGAGCAGGTGGATGTCGGCGTCTCCGACGGTGACGTGCATCAGCTTTCCGTCTTCGCGTATACAGGCTCCGCTGCGAAGGGTGTACACCTTGTCGTGAAAGTCCTCGCCCCAGTTCACGCTTCCGGCATCACTTACGACGTTTCTTCCCTTCAACACGACGGGTGGCAGGTTCTGGCGCATCGCACGCCATGAACCGTCGTTGGTGAAGTCGCGTCCGTACACACCGATGGAAACCTGACCATCGGGAGAGATAGCGAGCGTGGCGAGACCTTTCTTCAGTGGTCGAACGATCTTTCCTTCGGCCATGTATCCACCGTCGGTGTGTTCCCAACGGAAGCCGCCGTTGAAGCTGGCGACGAGTGCGGGAACAGCACGCGCTTGCACTTTGTTGCCGTTCGTCCACGGACCACCACCGGGCAACTCGTTGCCGTTGTACATCGCTGCACGCACTCGTGACTGATCGATGACTGCGACGCTCGCGACGACCGAGCCGTACTTGCGCGACGGGCGTAATGACGTCGCCCACGCGACAGGGCTGCCTTGCAACTTTGCGATTGGTGTCCACTTGCCCTCACCACGCAACGGAGACGCAAGAACCGGTGTGATGTCTTGTGGGCCGGCATAGGGGAGCGCCGGGTCGTCGGGAACTGTCGTCGTCGTGGGCACGGGAGCCGGGACTCCGGTCTCGATGTCACCTTGTGAGCCGGTCGCAGTGGTGTTGGCGACGATGTCTGCGGGGTTGGTTGTCGTGGTCGAGGTCTGTGCAGCGATCGATGTGGCTGTGATGGTCGATGTCGTGGCGGGAACAGTCGTCGGGGGCATCGTCGTCATGGTGGAGTCATCAATGTCATTGGTGTTGTCCGTTGCGAGGCCCAGCTCGGTCGCTTCTTCCGTCGACGGCGGGTCGGTGCGCAACCACAGCTCGAGCACGTTCACCACCGCACCCAATTTGTGGTTACGGGCCCATTGCGCCACGTTCTGTTGAACAGCGACACCAGGGTTCGCCAGCACGTACGACACGACCGACGTTCCAACGACGATGCCGAACACCACCACGAGGGTGGCGACAGACAGGAGAACTTTGCGACGACGGGTCATTGGTTCAGAAGCGACGCATCTCGCTCTTCAGAAGATCGAGACCGAGGTTGCCGAGGTTCAGGCCGAATGCATGCCAGTCGCGCAAATTGAACGACGCACCATGCTTGGCTCTTGCTTCGTCACGTAGTGCGAGCCATTCACGCTCGCCCAACTTGTACGAGATCGCTTGTGCCGGCCAGCCGAGATAACGGTTCACTTCGCTCCAGTTGAATTCCTCGTCACTCGACGAGCGGGCATTCATGAACTCAAACATCAGATCTGGTGTCCAGGCCTCACCCGGATGCCATGACGAGTGTTTCGGAATGGGAAGTCCGCAGTGCACACCACAATCCACGACCACACGGGCAGCGCGGAACACTTGTGCATACAAGTAGCCAAGGCGGTATTCCGGGTTGTCGAGAAATCCGAATTCGTCCATCAGCCGCTCGGCGTACAACGCCCAACCCTCACCGTGTCCCGACACGAAGGTGTTGCGTTGGTAGCGCGAGAGGCGATCGCGGTTCACTGTGGCGACTGCGATTTGCAAGTGATGACCCGGAACACCTTCGTGATACGCCGTCGTCGGCTCTCCCCACCGCGGGAACACCGTGCGACCATTCGCCGGGTACCAGGTGCGTCCTGGGCGAGTGAGGTCTTCGCTCGGTCCCGTGTAATACATGGCGGCCGCACCACCAGGTGGCGAGATCATCGCTTCGACGGTGCGAACACGTGGGTCGATGTCGAAGTGACCGTTCGACAACAAGAAGTCCATCGCTTCATCCATCAGCTCTTGCAACCACGCACGCAGGTTGTCTTCGCCATGCACTGCGCGATTCGGATCAGTGTCGAGCAATTGACGCACTTCGTTCACCGATGCGCCGGGAACAATCTGTTGTGCGACCTTCTTGATTTCGGCATCGAGACGCATGGTTTCTTCCCAGCCCCACTCGTATGCATCTTCTGCGGAAATTTGCATGCCGAGAAATCGACGACGCGCAACTTCGTGTGCGTCACGACCACAGCCGTCTTCCGTACGTGCGTGTCGTGCGTACGTCGAGCGCAAGAACTCGGCAGTCTCTGCCATGGCACGACTTGCATCGGCGGCTGCGTTACGAAGAGCATCCATCGGTGCACCAGGAATCGATGCCGCAGATTCCGCGAACGTGGTGAAGAACCCCGGTGCACTCGGGGTGCCTGCCCACGCTGTCAATTGATCGGCCTGTCCGTTCACTTGTCGCAATGATGCGGTGATGCCACGCTCGATGCCGAGCGACCATGACTCGCGCATGCCAGCGAACGCGGCAGGAACGTTCGCCATTCGCTTGGCGATGACGTCCCAGTCGCTCGCTGAGTCGGTGGGCATGAGGTCAAAGATCGAGCGCGCAGCGTCGACGTCGCCGGCGATGATGCGAATGGACGACAAGTGTTCACCGGCGTCGAACGCCATGATGTCGGCCTGGAGACCTTCGCGCAGTACACCAGCGGCGAGTCGGTCGTCATCAGAGTCGGCGGGCAGTGCATCGAGTTGCGCGAGCGTCGACCGAGACAGGGCTTCGCGCGCTGCGTGTCCGGCGGGGCTGAAGTCGGTCATGAGGTGGTCGTAGCCGGGAATACCCAAGTACGTGGCGGTGCCGGGGTCGAGGGCGGCACTCTGCTCGATGTACGTGTCAGACAGGGCGAAGACGGGTGATGTCATCTCGCCAATGTAGGCGGTCGGTCAGTTGTCGCGCTTGCCGCGCAGATGCTTGCCGATGTAAGCGACCACCACGCGCTGGCGTTCTTCGTCCAGATAGATGTGGATACGGAACAAGTGCGTCTTGCGTCCTCGACGAAGGTGCGCTTCGGCTCGTACGGTGCGGCCGTCGAGAGAGATCAGGTAGTCCTCTTCGTATTTCTGACGCGCTGTGTCAGAGATGGTCGGCGCGTAGTCGAGGCCGACGTTGCGACATGCGAGTTGGAACGACGTGCGGTTCAAGTCACCGCTCATCCATGCGCGTGCGACGTCGTTTAAACGGGCGAGGTCTTGCAACACCGCGATTGGTTCCGGACCTTCAAGTTCTTCACCCGATTCAATCGCCCGAGGATGGAAATAGAGACACGTGCACTTTTCCTGTGCGATGCGCAACGCTTCTTTCATGGTGGCGACGATGGTCCCAGATGCCATCGAACCTGCCATGGTCTCGAGTGTCACGTTGCGCAACACCAACTCGTCGACGACTTGCACTTTTTGTTCGAGCTGTGAGCGCTGTTCCGCGATCATGCGGTCCGCACTTGCCACCGCGCCTTCAAGTTCACTGATGCGTCGCATCGCAGATTCGTATGCGACTTCCAATTCATTGCTGTCATCGAATGATTCAGTGTCCTCTCCGTCGTCTTCATCGAGATATGCATCAACTGGAGGCGGCGGAACACGCGGTGGCGCAAGTGACAGTGCAGCGGTCTTCAACACCTCTTGCACCAAGTGCTTTCCTTCCGGAATGCGCGATGCTGGAGGCATCTCGCGCATCGACAACGTCATCACGTCGCGCGGACCTGCCCAGTACACGTAGATCGAACCAGGTGACGTGAGTGACTCACCGGTGATGTCGATGAACCCCTTCACGGCTTCAGCAGAGTCAAGACAGAAAGAATGCACGAGACCAGAGAGCGGACCAGCACCCTTTGAGAACAACGCAGAGGTGTTCCGCTCATAGTCACGCACTTCGATGAGCACCGGCAGGTTCCGACCTGGTGCACTCACGAGCATCGCACCCACGCTTTGTCCACCGAGTGCGTCGCGGATGATCTCGGTGTCGGCGGTGACACGTCGGTTGGCGTCGTACACCGGTATCGCGCGCAACACCCGCTGTACTAGTTGAACCAAGTTCGGTGGCACCGAGGTCGCGTTCATCTTCGTGATGCGCTGGCTCATTGGCAACGTCACACTGCGAATGTCGAACGTGAGTGACGACCCGTTCATGACGACTGTGATGTCTGTTGCGGTCGAGTGTGTGGCGCTCGGTGTGTTCACGCTGATCGACACGCGGAACACCGGGTCTTCCGAACCCTCACGGGTGCGCACGAATGTGCCTGCGGGACGCTCCTCGGGCGGGTATTCGTCGACCAACCAATCGCTGACCAAGTCGACGAGTCGAATGCGATCTGCGTCGTCGCAGTCGTCAGCAGTCAGTGAGATTGCATAGGTGGTGATCATCGGAGATCACCTGCGTGTGCGGTCGTCAGTTGGTCAGCGGTACGGCTCGAGCGCCTCATGAATGGCGCAGAGCGCGGAAGACACGACGGCAGCCTCATCAGGGGCGAGTGTAAGCAGTCGGTCGAACGCAGAGGCTTCGATATTGATGGATGGGCTCAATTGGTATGAGTCCTGGCTCTCGATGCTGGGTTCCTCGATGTTGAGTCGCGCATTGCAACCCACTTCACGGTCGATCCAGCACTGGGCCGCAGTGCCGAGAGCCTGCGTCGTCCAGCCGGTCTCAAGGCCGAATGTCCAGGCGCCCTGTGGCAGCGCGCGTCGGTCGACAGCGACATGTTCTGGAACCCGACTCACCGGCACTTGCATGCGAACAATCGGACCCGAGTGATCCGCATGATTCACCGTCACGACGACGGTGTCCTGCTGCACCGGAATCACCATCGGGTCATCATGCAAGAGCGGAGTGTGGGCGAATTGATCGGGGGTGACGACTTCCCACACCCACGGTCGTCCGGCAGAGTCGATGGCAGGAACTTGCATACCGACCCACGCGATGTCGAGGCCTTTGAGCGACACGGGTTGCCACGTGAGCACATCAGACAGTCGCGCGAGGGACTGCTTCACGGTGTCGACCAGACCGGACATCGGTCTCAATCGTGCCAACTGGCGCCGTTGAGATGGTGGATACCTCTTTGATCTGGTGGATAGCTATGCGCTCAGTGCGATGAACGAGTCCAGAACGTGGCTCGCCATGCATCGGTCGTCTCGCCGTCGACGAAGAGTCGCCATTCAAAAGTGCGACCTTCCGGGAGCGGAATAGGTGCGAAGTTCACAGCGAACGGCACGTTGATGTCGGCACCCTCGGGGTGTTCATTACCTGGTCGACTCACCGTGAATGAGCCATGAAAACCGATGTTGTTGCCGTCAGGACCTGTGACCGCGTGACCATCAGCATCGATGAGATTCAACATGAAGGTGTGCTCAGTGTCGGTGTGACTCCACGGCACTTCGAACATGATGCCGATGCCACATGGTGCGGGGCCAGGCCCGACGACACACCAGCCTCCGCCGACCAATGTGAGCTTTCCATCAGACACCGACGCGTAGTCGGCGAGCATCATGGTTGCTCTCATGACAGAGTGATGCTCGTCGTCACGCGTCCGGCACGTGGATGGTCAGCGACCACGTTCACTGTGGTTCCACGTGTGGCCTTCACCGTCCACGTGGCCAACGCTCGGTCTCCCGTACCGTCGCTCATGGCACCACCGTTCATGCGCAGTGCGACGCGACCTTCGAGTTGTCCGAGCTTTTTGCGTGATCCCTCGCCGATCGGTGTCGCACCAGTGATGTCGACGGTGAGTGGCAACACGAGGTTGTGCTTGTTCGCATATGTCGTGATGTACGTGGGAAGCCATCCTGTGTTCGCGACTCCGACACGCACGAGCCACGTGTCGTCGCCCAATTGCTTGGCATCGGCGAGAAGAATTTCCAACTTCGGACTCTTCAACGCCTGGTGCACGGCGAAACGAGAGTGCGGCGCCACTTCGTCGAGCAGTTTCGATGTCGGTGCATTGGTCCAGATGCGGAACATGTCAGCGCCACCAAGTTCGACGGCACCAAGCTGTGGGTGGTCGAACGAATACCACTGCACATACGAACCAGGTGCGTGGGTGTCGCTCCATTTCGCAACGGCAAGTTCCTGTTCGACTGTCGGTCCGAGATACCAGATGTGCGTCGACGAGCGTTCGTTCGTGGCGGCGGCGACGGCATCCCAAAACTCTGTCGTCCAGCCGACAAGACCGAGGTGTTCGTACACCCAGTCGTCGGCTGCACCACTCATGACATTCGACTTGTCCCAGGTGAAGCTCTCGTACACCGAATACACCGGGTAGGTGGAGAGATCCGTGCACGCACGACCGATCTCGTTGTACACCCACAGGTCTTCGGGTGGAAGCGCCGAGTCGGCTTTCATGCTCGACGGTCGAAGCAGAATTCCGCCCGAGGTGTGATACGCGTTGTAACCACAGATGTTCGGACGTGCAGTGATCGCACGTACGAGCGCATCGATCTCTGGTTCTGACATCGGGTGGTCGCCTGCGCCGCGCGTCCCCGGGTCCCATCCGGCAGGGAAGTTGCGGTTCATGTCAAGACCGCGCGGGTTGCGCGGTTGTGGAATGGTGAAGCCGTCGTAGTCGGCAATCGTTCCTTCGCTCAACACGCGGTAGCGCTGCGCGCCACGCGGCGCATCAGCGTGATCGACCGGAATCATGACGCGGGCATCAGACGGATGTTCGACCCACGCACCATGCTCGTCTTTGACACGCATGGTGAGGACGCGTCCGTCTCCATCGATGTCTTCATGTGTGAGCAGACCTGGCCAACGATGTCCGTCACGCCACGGCCACGGGCGCACACTCGAACGCACGAAATACGGTCTGTCACCGAGCGCTGCTTCGACGCCGTCTGGGTTGACACGAGGTGCGACGTAGAACGTGCGAGTACGCAGTGCATCGACCACGTCCGCATCGCCCGCGACGTGACCAGACACCAAATGATGAATGAGGTGCAATGCGGCGACTCCGCCGGTGACTTCGACTGCGTGGATGTTGGCGTCGACCCAATGTGCTGGTTTGTGTTCAGCCGCACCCGTCGATGTGTCGGTGATCGTTGCAAGCCACAAGTGCCGACCTTCGAACGATGTGCCGTACGAGGAGAGCGTGACGAGGTTCGGGTGTTCGGCTGCGATGTTCTGCAGCCACTCGGTCATGTCGTTGTACGTGAGGAACCTGTCGAATGCGTATGCCGTCGTCGCCATGGGCAGAGCCTATGAGCATGGGTCAGTAGGGTTCTCATGTGATGGCAACGGCCGACACCGCTTATATGCATGCACTCGCGAGAGTGCGTGACGGGGCTGACCACCATGTCGAGGCCCGTGGTCTCATCGCGCAGATGACGGTTGAAGAACGACTGCACTGTCTTGACGGTGGAGCACCTGTCGCCGGTGGCCTGGCCGACATGTCGCGCGGCGGGTATCACCGTCGGCCGTTCCGTGCGTGCCGGGTCGAGCGTCTCGGCATACCCGGCTTTCACTTCAGCGACGGCCCGCGTGGAGTTGTCGTGGGTCCGGCGACTGCTTTTCCCGTGACCATGGCGCGTGGTGCGAGTTTCGATCCTGAGTTGGAAGAGCGCATCGGCGACGCCATCGGGGTCGAACTGCGAGCTGTCGGGGCCGATCTGTATGGCGGGGTCTGCGTCAACATTCTGCGACACCCAGCTTGGGGTCGGGCACAAGAGGTGTACGGCGAAGACCCACACCACATGGGTGTCATGGGCGCGGCCCTGACTCGTGGTGCACAGCGACATGTGATGGCAACAGTGAAACACTTCGCCCTGAACAGCATGGAGAACGCTCGTTTCAGTGTCGATGTGACATGTGATGAGCGCACCTTGCACGAGGTGTACTTGCCGCATTTCAAACACATCATCGACGAAGGCATCGCGTGCGTGATGAGTGCGTACAACTCTGTCAATGGTTCCTGGTGCGGTGAGAACGAACAGTTGTTGACCGACATCTTGCGCCGACAATGGGGATTTGACGGTTTCGTCATTTCCGACTGGATTTTCGGTCTGCGCGACGGAGTGAAGAGCGTCCGTAACGGGCTTGATGTCGAGATGCCGTACCGCATGATTCGTCACGCACCGATTGTCGAAGCAGTCGAGAGTGGCGAGTTGTCGATGGATGTCATCGACGCGGCCGTCGAGCGGACACTGGCGACGATGTTGAGGTTCGACATCGGTGCGCGACCCGTGAGCGACTCGTCGGTTTTGTTCTGTGATGCGCACCGCGAGTTGGCGCGTGAAGCTGCACAAAAGTCGATGGTGTTGTTGAAGAACAAGTCGGTCGACGACTCACCCGTGTTGCCACTCGTCGCATCTGCACTCCGCACCGTGGCAGTGGTCGGTCGATTGAGTGACATGCGCAATTTGGGTGACGGTGGTAGCAGCGACGTGATGGCACCTCATGTGGTCACTCCACTTGCTGGTCTGCGCGAGGCGTTGCCAAACGTCGACATCGTGCATGCCGACGGATCAGACATGTCATTTGCAGCTCGGCTCGCAGAAGATGCTGATGTTGCAGTCATCGTGGTCGGCTACACGAAGGAAGATGAAGGTGAGTTCATCGGCACCTTCGAAGACAGCCAAGACTTGGCGAAGCTCTTTCCGAAAGATCCACAACCTGAGTTGGAGTCCGCGTATGCGGCCTACATCGCCGAGGTGGATCACGAACTTCCCGACATCATGCGCGAGAAGTCCCGTGACGTCGCATTTGCAGTCGGGGGTGACCGAACCACGCTTCGACTTCGTGACGATGATGTCGCACTCATCCGTGCAGTCGCTGAACGTCAGTCGCGGACAATTGTCGTGATCGTCGCCGGTTCGGCAGTGGTGATGGAGGAGTGGCGACACGATGTGCCGGCGATCGTGATGGGTTGGTACAGCGGAATGGAGGGTGGACATGCACTCGCAGACGTGTTGCTTGGTGTGGTGAACCCGTCGGGTCGCCTTCCGTTCGTGGTGCCGACCACCGAGAACCACTTGCCGTTTTTCGATGCCACGGCGCGTGAGATCACCTACGACTATTGGCATGGTCAGTGGAAACTGGACCGTGACGGCAACGTCCCGGCTTTCCCGTTCGGGTTTGGCCTGTCGTACACCTCTTATTCCGTGCACGATGCCCATGCACGACGTGACGGGGCGGTGGTGAATGTCGGAGTGAGGGTGTCAAACACAGGCGATCGGCCAGGCGCAGTCGTGGTGCAGGTGTATGCGTCGTTGCCCGCCGGGCACATCGAACGACCAGCACGACGACTGGTGGGCTTTGCGCGCTGCGCAGTTTCCGCCGGAGACACGACAGAGGTGATGGTGCCGGTGCCGGTGCGCACTCTTGCGGTGCGTGATGCGATGCGACACGACTGGCACCTTGAAGCCGGCGAGTGGGTGTTCGAGGTTGCGCAGTTCAGCGGTGACCCGATGGGTGCACACGTGTCACTTGCGCTGACGGAAGAACGATTCGACCGATGACCACTCGACGCGTCGACGACGTGTCGACGACCGGCTCACGACGCCGCTCTGACATTGAAGGATTGCGGGCGGTTGCGGTCGCCCTCGTGTTGCTGTATCACGCCCACGTTCCCGGTTTTGGTGGCGGGTATGTCGGTGTCGACGTCTTTTTTGTCCTCTCTGGTTTCCTCATCACCGGACTTCTCGTCAACGAGCGTGACGAGACCGGACGCATCTCGTTCGCGATGTTCTATTCGCGTCGTGTGCGACGCATCTTGCCGATGTCAGCACTTGTCGTGGTCGCGACACTGGTTGCGTCGTATATATGGATTGAACCACTGCGGCTTCGCGAACTTGGGTCCGATGCCATCGGCACCGCCTCGTTCTCGTCGAACTTTCTCTTTGCGAACAGGGGAGCTGACTACTTGCAGTCGACGCTTCCACCCTCGCCGCTACAGCACTACTGGTCACTCGCCGTCGAAGAGCAGTTCTATGTGGTGTGGCCAGTGTTGGTGCTGATCGCTTGTCTAGGTGCGCGAGGGTCAGTGCGCCGTCGGGTTGCTGTGCTGTCGGCAATCGTGTCGATCGGTTCGTTCGTCGCGTGCATGCTGACGATGGAACGCGCACAGCCGTGGGCTTTCTTTGCACCACACACTCGCGCATTCGAGCTGGCATTCGGGGCACTCTGTGCAACTGTGCCACTGACTCGTCTGCAGCGCTCACCGGTACTTGCGCCGTTGGTCTCGTGGACAGGTGTCGCACTTATTGTCCTCAGTGCGACTGGCTTCTCTGATACGACACGATTCCCCGGTCCGTGGGCATTGGTCCCAGTTTTCGGCACGATGCTTGCCCTTCAAGGAGGCGATACGCACCGCTTGGCACCGAATGCACTTCTGCGACTCGCACCGGTTCAGTGGCTCGGTTCGAGGTCATATTCGGCATATCTGTGGCATTGGCCGGTGTTGATCATCGCACCAGCCGTATTGGGTAACGAGCTTTCTGTTGCTCAGCAAGTGGTGTGTCTGGTGATTGCTCTCGGTTTCACAGAACTCGGACATGTCTTCATCGAGCGACCGGTACACAGAAATCATTCGTTGCAGGGTCGACGCGCATTGTCTCTCGCGATGGCAACGATTCTCATCAGCGGTGCGGCCGGCACACTTGTGCGCAACAACCCGCCGTCGTTCACTGGTGGTCAAGATGCTGCAGCACCGACGTTGGAGTCGACGACCACATCGACGACACTTGCGACCGCGACCACCGCAGGTATTCCGACGACGACTGTTCCTGTGGTGCCGACGTTGCCGCCGTATCAAGGACCCATACAAGCAATCGTCGACGCTTCGAGGAACAACGTGTTGCCGGCGAACCTCACTCCGAGCCTCGGTGACGCACTTCTTGACTTTGCGAAGGTGTATCAGGACGATTGCCACACATCGTTCTCGTCGGTGCAACAGAAGAACTGCATCTTTGGAGATCCGAACGGAACCGTGTCTGTCGGCTTGTACGGCGATTCTCACGCTGCTCAATGGTTCCCTGGTCTCGAGAAAGTGGCGATCAAACGCAAATGGAAACTCATCACCTACACGAAGCGTGGTTGTCCTCCAGCTGACATCGAAGTTTGGAGCAAAGTCCTCGGTCGTCACTACACCGAGTGCGATGCATGGCGAGAAAACGTCTACAAAAAGATGGTCGCCGACGGAGTGAAAGTTGTCCTCGTTGCTCAGTTCGACCGCTTGTTGTCCGTAGACACGAAGATCCCCATCTGGCAGCGCGATTGGCGCATCGGTCTGCAAGGGACGATTGACATTCTGAAGGGTCTTGGAATCACGCCGATTCTCTTTGCCGACACTCCTTTCCCGGCACGCGACGTACCCACATGTCTGTCCGCAAGTCCGAAGAACATCGATGTCTGCAACCCGATTCCGAGTGCGGCCTTGCGCGCCGACATCGCAGAAGTGCGTGAAGACTTGTCGGCGAAGAACTCGGTACCTTTGTTGCGCGTGAAGGATTGGTTCTGCACTGCCAACATCTGTCCCGTTGTCGTCGGCAATGTTTTGGTTTACCGTGATGACAACCACATCACCAGTGCCTACGCCAAGTTCTTGGGACCGGTGCTTGATGCGGCATTGGAACCCGTAGTTAGTTGGTATTCGAAATGACGACACAGAAGACACTGCGACAACTTCTTGATGAGCACATCACGGCTGGTCACCTCACTCATGACCAGGCGGACGACCTCAGTTCAGCACCTCGTTGGTCATTCAACATTCAAGAGGCTCTGTATTACTTGGCAGGACTCATCATTGCCGTCGGTGTCGTGCGACTGTTCATCGCGGTGTTGGAAGATGCATCCGAAATCTCGATCTCAAGCTTTCTCTATGTCGTCAGCGTGGCTTTTGCTGGAATCGCTTGGTGGGCAGAAAAGGGGCGCGAGATACGTCGACGTTTCGGAGAAGTCTGCGAGCTGGCATCTGAGTTGTCGTTCGCTTTCGCCACCGGTGTGCTTGTCACGTACCTCTGGACAGAGAGTGAATGGACAGCAGTCGCCCTCGGTTCGGTCTTCTTTCTTTTCGGTTTCTGGCGTTCACGTCACACGGACTTTGCAGGTTCACTCACCATCATTCCGTCTGCATTCGTGGTGGCGGGGATGATCGGCTCATTGCTCGATCTGCGTGAGCCGAATGATTCACTGCCGATGATGGCTGGGGCGATCGTCCTTATCTTCGTGTCGCTCACCGACATCAATTTCTCGTGGGCGCCACGTGTGGCAGGTTCGGTCTTTCTCGTCTTTACGACCAGCGCATGGGTAGGCATGCACGAGGGCGGTTGGGCGGCAGCTGTCGCAATCGCTGGTGCCGCAGTGATGTTCACCTACGGGGCACGTATGTTGATGCTTGAGTTGATCATCAGCGCCGGAATCATCATCACCGCATCCGTTGCAATCGTGTCGTTCAACACATTCGACAACCAGGTGTTGCAGGGAGTCGTCGTGATCGTCGTCGGTGTGGCGATGTTGGCGGCAACCCTCCCATACGCTCGCAAGCGGAAGGCCTTGTAAGACCAACCCTCAACGCAAGCCGCCATACGATGGGCGGTGATGGACAAGTTGCGCATTGGCATCATCGGCACGGGCATGATGGGTTGCGAGCACATTCGCAACGTGATGTCGAATCCCGAGTGCACTGTCACTGCGATCTCAGACCCGAACGACGAGCCACTCGGCTGGGCTCGTCTCACCTTGGGCGATGCGGCCGATGGCATCGCTGAGTTTTGTCATCACGGCAACTTGTTGTCATCGGGGCTCGTCGACGCGGTCATCGTCGCATCGCCGAATCACACGCATCACGGCGTGCTCACAGACATTTTGTCGACGGACATTCCGGTGCTTGTCGAAAAGCCGATGTGCACGACGGTGGAGGATTGTGTCGACATCGTCCGTGCCGCGCATTCTCGTAAAGCACTTACGTGGGTCGGTCTCGAGTATCGCTACATGGCTCCGATTGCCGCGTTGCTTGACGTCATTCGCACCGGAGAGCTGGGGTCTCTGAAGATGTTCGCAGTGCGTGAACATCGCTTTCCTTTTCTGGTGAAGGTCGACAACTGGAATCGTTTCTCGCGCAACACAGGTGGAACGTTGGTGGAGAAGTGTTGCCACTTCTTTGACCTCATGAACCTTGCCATTGGTTCACGACCAGTACGGGTGATGGCAAGCGGTGGGCAAGACGTGAATCACCTCGACGAATGGTATGACGGTCAACGCTCAGACATTCTCGACAATGCTTACGTGATCGTTGAGTACGAAAGTGGTGTGCGAGCGATGCTCGACCTGAGCATGTTCGCTGAAGCCGGACGCAACGAGCAGGAAATTGTGGCAGTCGGTGATCGGGGCAAGGCCGAGGCATTCGTCCCTGGCGATGGCCATGTCTACGTGGGCCATCGCGACACACGCGAAGTTCGTACCGTTCCGGTCTCGATCAGTGAGGATGTCAACTACACGGGTGCTCACCACGGTGCCAGCTATGTGGAAGTCATGCGTTTTTGTCAGGCAGTACGGGAAGGTTCGCAGCCTGAGGTGACCGTCGAGGACGGTCTGTGGTCTGTCGTCATCGGTGCTGCGGCACACAGGTCAATCGAGGAACAACGACCAGTGCTGATCAGCGAGTACGCGCTGGACTAATCCGTTTGCTCGGCGGCTGACGATTGACGTGACCGGTCCCTGCGGCATGCATCACTGCAGTGACGCACGCTGTCCCAGTCACGTTCCCATTTTTTTCGCCACTCGAATGGTCGACCGCACGTGACGCACGTCTTGGGCGGATGTCCATTCTTTGTCTGCGCAACGCGTGCCACGAGTTCGAAGGGTACGGTGACTGCGTGGCAAATGCAGTACTCATCGCAAACTTCGCCGCGACTTGGACGATGGTCGGCATCATCTGGTTCGTTCAGAACGTGCACTATCCGTTGCTTGCTCGCGTCGGTCTTGACCGAGCCCGCGAGATCGCTGTCATCCATCAACGTCGCACTGCCCAGGTCGTCGGTTTGCCGATGGCTGTCGAAGGACTCTCGACACTCGGCTTGCTTTTTGATCGCCCCGATGGTGTCGCGTGGATCTTGCCGTGGGTAGGCGGTGTCACGCTCGCAATTGCTCTTGGCTGCACGGTGCTGCTGTCGGTGCCGCTGCACGAGCAGATGGCCAATGACCCACGCATCGACACCGGCAAGCGACTGGTGCAGACGAACTGGCCCCGGACAATCGCATGGACAGCACACGGAGTGATCGCACTAGTGATGGTGGCCCAAGCATGGGCATAGGAAATTCTCTCGACGGTTTGCTCGATGCGACCGTCGTGCCGGGTTTTTCACGCATCGGTTACGCCTTGCGTTCCTCGATGTTCACTCCACTCGATCAGTACTCACTTGCTGGCAAGACCGTCGTTGTCACGGGGCCGACGTCGGGTCTTGGTGAAGCCGCTGTTCATCAGGTGGCTGCGATGGGTGCAGACCTCGTCCTTGTCGGACGCTCAGCCGACAAACTCGCAAAAGTCAGTGCCGACCTTCGCCACATCCCGTCCTGTGGTCGCGTTGACACAGTCGTGGCTGACATGGCTGATCTTGCGACAGTTCGTGTAGCTGCAGCGCAAATTGAAGAGATTGCCCCTTCAATTCACGCACTCGTGCATAATGCTGGTGCTTTGACCAAAGAGAAGGTCGTGACAGCACAAGGTATTGAGTCGACCATCGCGTGTCATGTGCTCGGGCCGCACCTCATGACGACCGTGTTGCTGCCGACGTTGCATTCATCACGCGGCCGCGTGATTACCGTGTCGTCCGGTGGCATGTACGCGGCCACACTCACTGACTGCTCGCGTGGTCAGTCGCCCGAGATGCCGGCGTCGTCCTATGACGGCACGAAGCAGTACGCAATCGCCAAGCGGCTTCAAGTGACGTTGAACGAGATGTGGGCATTACGGGAGCACGACGTCACTTTCGCGGCGATGCACCCAGGTTGGGCCGACACCCCTGGTGTTCAGTCGTCACTCCCTGCGTTTCGTCTGCTCACCAAGCCGCTTTTGCGTACAGCGTCACAGGGTGCTGACACCATCTCGTGGCTTGTCGTTGACGACAAGGTCGTCACTCAGTCAGGGAAGTTCTGGTGTGACCGAGCAGTTCGCGACATTCACCGTTTGCAACGCACGAAAAAGTCAGACACGGATGCGGCACGCACTGCATTGTGGACGTGGTGTGATGAACAGATTGGTGCGTATCTCGCCTGATTCCTGGTGATCGGTTTCAGCGATCAGGCAATAAGGTTCTTGAAATCCGCGGCCTTCTTCGGAACGACGCGCGACAGCAGCGGATACACGTTCGCTCCTGGGCAAGCGGTGTAGCTCATGTCGCGGTGACCTGAAATCGGTCGCGCTTTCACGCGCACACCTTTTTTCCATTTGTTCGACCCACGCGAAACGAACGTAACGGCCTTCTTCTGGTCCAACTCGATGTTGTACTTGGCCCCAAGCCATCCGAGCAGTCGCGCGAGACCATCGATCATCTCTGGTGTCGGTTCTGTCTTGTCGAAGTCGCCGAGCAAGCAGATCAGTTGTGCGAACCCTTGGCTGCCACCCGTCGCGTCAGCCATGACGGGGCCAGCGAGGCTTCCGGTTCGACCTTCCCATGCTTGTCCGTAGCGGTCGACAAAAAAGTTGTAACACGTGTCTGGCCATGCCTTACGCGTTCCTGTGTGGAACAAGAAGATGTTTCGGATGACACTTGGAACTTGGGCACGTGAGTACATGGTTGTGCCGGCCGAATGATGAACAAGCAAGAACTTCACGTCGGGTTCAGGCTGAAGTGGTCGGCGTGCACGCAACTTTCCGGCCCACGCTTCACGTGGATAAATAGTGAGACCGGGAGACACTTCGACGGGTTCAAGAACGTGAGGCGCAGAAGTCTTTGTTGGTCGACGCGCGACAAGTAGTGCAGGTAGTGACAGGGCTGCTGCACCGAGGAAGGTGCGTCGAGAGGCACCTCGCTGTAGTTCGCACTCACACATGACCCACCACTAGTACTGAATCGTAAGTCCAGAAGGTCTGATGAAGAAACCAACCCCTCGGAAATAGGTGTTATCGTCAGAGCTACATCTGGGAGGGTCCAATGACTTCACGTCGTACTGCTCGCGCCGCATGCATCGCGGTCGCAACTTCACTTCTCGGCGTTTTCGCCGCACCTCACGTGGCGAGTGCCGCAACAGTGACGATCACTGTCACTGACTCCGGCGGTACTGCCATTCCGCGCGCGTTCGTTGCCGTTGTCAACTCTGATGGTGATGCAACGGATTCGGCAGTCACTGCATCAGACGGCACTGCATCAGTGAACGACACTGGTGGTGCGGGACTTGTGGTCACAGCGCCTGGCTTCCAGACCAAGACGTCGTCGTCGGTTGCGGCGCAAACCGTGACAATGACTGCAACGACGAAGACGAAGTTGTCTTTCTCGAACGCCTTCGGTGGACAAGTCAGGACGCTGGCTGGAGACGGCGAGAGCGGTGTCTATTACGCGACTTCAGATGCGCAGCCGTCGGTGTGGCGCACAAGCGACTACGCCGGAAGTTGGTCACCGGTTCCAACCTCGGCAGACACTGACACTGGCGGAATGCCTCAGGAGTCGGCAGGAGAGATCTTCACGTCGGGTGTGAAGGGCGAAGTTGCGGTTCAATCAGGGAACAACCTTTACTATTCGCGAAACTATGGAAATACATGGACGGCTGCGTCGAGCTATTCATCGGTAACTGGTAACAACAAGAAGCACTACTGGGTCCATGGTGGAGGTGCGAACGAAAACTCGTACATCTTTGTGCGCACAGACAACAGTCTGTGGGCTGCTGTCATGCCGGATAGCAACAGCGATGGGGCCCCCACATTCACGAACGTGACGTCTACAATCGGCCGATACTCAGCCGGTGATCGTGTCGCATTCGCGCGAGGAAGCGGTGGCGAGATGTTCATGGCCGCCATCAATGGAACCGGTGTACAAGTCTCGCAATTGAATGGGGTGACTGCAGCTGGTTCTATTGCCGCAACGGCTGTCAGCTTCACTTCTGGTCCAACAATGACGTTGGCTACGACCGGGACCGGCCTCATCATGATGAGCACTCTTGGTTCAGCAACACCTCAAGTCATTGTCACCCACCTTGTCGACGGCAGCACGAAATCGATTCAGGTTGCACAAAACAACAGTGGAACGTGGGCGAGCAACAGTGCCCTGAAGAAGGCTGGCAATAACGACAGCAACTTCAGCACCGTCACCGACATATCTGGAATCTGTGGTCAAAACGGTGGCACGCCACTCGTTGGTTCGATTGCGCCGACAGCACCAGCATCTGGTGTCTTGAACGGGTTTGAATCGGTGGGCACCATAGGCCAATGCATGTGGGCCTATAACAGCACCGGATCCGCCGTCACTGTGGGTTCGTCGCACTCATCTGGAACGCTGATTCTCGCAGAGATGAACGGTGCGAATAACAACACCGGGTTCGTATGGGACAGTGCATATGACTTCAACACAAACATGGTGGCGATTTCGGGTGACGGTCAATTCGGAATTCGCAAGTCAGCACTTCTCGACGCGACTACACAAAATCGACCAAGTTTTGGAAGTGCAGGTGGGACGAGCGGTAGTGCCTATATCAACTCTCAAGCCTCTGCAGGTGTCGCGACGACTTCGGGCGGAATCGCCGTGAATGGAATGGCCGCGCCGAATGTCACTGACATGGTGTACTCGCCTAACAAGACCGATGGATCGTATGTGGTCACATCCATGACTGAGACTGGTGGCAGTCGCACTCTGCTGTCGACCGATGGAGGCAAGACGTACAGCACCGTTGGCGCTGGTGGAAGTCGTGCTGTGGAATGGTGGAACGGCGCAGGTGGGCTGCAACATATTGCGGGAGCATTCTCGAACAATCCCAGTGAGTGGTTGCACGTTAAGTCGTTCAATGAGACGAGTGGTAGCGGAGCACTTCAGATGGGAGACGAGCTTGCAGCAACAGCCGCCGTTCGTGACGCGAAGGTGAGTGGCTCACCATTCGTCTTCCCAAGCACCATCAGTAGTTCAGTCACTCTCGCGAAGTTCGCCAACGCTGAGGTAGGTAAGACTCTCCTGACAAAAGCCATTAAGGGAGTGCCTGGCTACAACAAGATGCTTGTTGCAGTGAATCGTTGCTCAGAGAATGTCGGCCCGACGGGCTGTAGCACAAGTGGTGGAACTGTCGGGATAGTTACGTTCACTGTCGACGGAACGTCAGGTGCGCAGGCAGTGACAGAGACTCGATACTTCGGTGCTGAAGTCGCAGCCGCCGGAGTCACTACTGATGCAACGAGCAACTTCGGCGCTAGCAAAAATGCGACATACACAGGAGGCATTAATGGCGTCGCAGTCTGTCCTTCCGGTTCGGTTAGCCGAGTCGCTGACTCTGCTTTCATCGCTGTCAATGGACTAGGTGTCTATAAGATCTCTGGTCTGAGCGGTTCGACCCAAGCTCATTCAGGACCACTGGTATCAGGAACTTTCAACGACCTCAAAGTTGACTGCGATACCGGACTCATGGTTGCAGCAGGATCGGACGGCGCGTACTTCTCACTGAATGGTTCGACGTTCACCAAAATCAACACAACGTCTGCTGCGCCAGCACCCGGACCTGGCCCCGGTGGACCAAGTAATGCACCAACAGCAGTCGCGGTGCAGGCCGACGCGACGTCTGGAGAAGTTCTCATCGGTGTTGCGTCGGGCAACGGCGACATCAAGGCTGTGGAGACCAATTTTGTGGTGCTAGGAACAACAGGAGCTGCAATGGTGGCGACCGGAACAGGTCCAACGACACCGACCACGGCAGTGACCCCGGCAGCCGATGCGATAAACGAGGTAAATAGCTCGAACACCGGGCGTAACACCGGAGCGGTGAAAGACCTCGAAGTTCCGAAGTCTGCTACGGACAAAGTGACTGCAGCTGGCGTCAGAGTGTTCAGTGTGCGCGCCATGGCGACATCGCTCAGCCTTGCGGCAGGAACTGGTGGTGGTGCATTCACCGCCCGCGTCAACTCGGGTGGCAGTTCAACGTCGGGTGGGACATCGTCTGGTGGTTCAACAACCGCAACACCGACACCTACAACTGTTACGCCAGTTGTTGTGAAGACACCGACTGTCGTGAAGGGCAAGACGCTCACAGTTGTGTCGGCACTCACGACGGCTGGCACGACAGTCGTCAAGGGTTCGAAGACATCGGTGGTCGTTGCCACAGCGTCGAAGAAGATCTGCTCTGCAACATCGACCACGATCAAGGGCCTTCTCGCAGGAACGTGTTCGCTCACCGTCACCGTCACGCCTGCGAAGGTGACGAAGACGACCAACACGACCGTGACGAAGGGTCAGTCCCTCACAGTCGCATCGATTGCTTCGACCAACAAGTTGCCGAGCACGACGAACGCGACTGTTGCAGTCACGGTGTCAGCTGGGTCGAAGCGAGTTTGCACCGTGTCAGCCAACAAGACGGTGAAAGCCATTGGTAGTGGCAAGTGCACGCTGACGATCTCAGTGACCGGCAAGAAGTTCACGAAGAAATTGTTGGTTAAAGTCAGTTGAGGCTGACAAGCCTCAACTCATCGAAGATGTGAGCGACCGGCGCAGCCCCTCGGCTGCCCGGTCGCCAATCTTCTGAAACGCCGCACGAAGCAATAAGTCAGCTGGTCTCAACAACCCGTTGAATGTCAACTCGGCGATGTAGGTGACATCGCATCCGTGTTCAGTGGCAACCACATTGATGGTGTCCACAGATGTGAGTAGCGCGTTTTTTCCGCGCACCGTGATGGTGTGTGGAGCATCGAACGTCGTGGTTCGATAGCGAAGTGTTGCGACACGGCCACCTGTCTTGACCACGACATCGAACACGGTGTCAGGTCCCGGTCCATCACCTTGCACCTGGGTGACTTTGACCACGCCCGGATCCCACACTGCGAAGTTCCGGAGGTCAGCCATGAAGGCAAACGCTTCGTGTGCTGACATCGTGGAGCGAATAGTGGTCTTGTATGTCGCCATGACCACAACCTATGGGGCACTACTGTCGCATGCATGACCACAGAGGCCTCACGGGCTGAGAGTTTCGACACAGTGACAGATGGGTCGTGTCAGTCCTGCGGCTCACCCTCGTACAAAGAGTTTCAGTCGCGTGAAGGCACGGTACGGATGTGTCCGGCCTGTGCAGTGATGAATGGCATCGGATGCCCATGATGCAGGGTGGCGCACGATGACGAAGAAGACGGCTGTCATCACGGGTGCGGGACAGGGCCTTGGTCGCGCCATGGCCGAGCGGCTGGCGGCGGATGGGTTCCATGTCATCTGTGTCGACATCAATGATGACGCCGCACGAGAGACCGCTCGCATTGTCGAAGGAGAGTCGCATGTGTGCGACATCACCGATCGTGATGCCGTCCACCGTTTGGGCGAAGCCGTTGCCCATTGCGACGTTCTCGTGAACAATGCCGGTGTCTGGTCGTTCGAGTCGTTGCTTGAGTCCACCGAGCACGATGCCGAACGGGTCATGCACGTGAACGTTCTCGGCACGATGTGGTGCACGCAGGCGTTCGTGCCTCACATGAGGCGTGCCGGTGGGGGATCAATCATCAACGTCTCGTCCGCTGCAGCGTGGACACAGTCTCCTGGAATTGGTGTGTATCCAGCAACGAAGTCAGCGGTCGAGTCGCTGACGAAAACATATGCACTTGAACTCGGCCCAGACAACATTCGCGTCAATGCGATTGGCCCTGGACTCATCGTTAGTGACGGCACGGCTGCGAACTACGAAGGAGACCGGGTGAAGGAGCGTGCACAAGGGGTGCCTATGCGTCGTGTAGGTGCACCCGTTGACATCGCCAATGTCGTCTCGTTCTTGGCTGGACCGGACTCGTCATATGTGTCGGGCCAAGTGATGTACGTCGATGGTGGAATCAGCGCCGGCTCTCAGAAGCGCTAGTCGCGCTCGATTCTCTCGAGCAGAGCAATCATCGAACTGACTGATTCATGACGCCACATCGCTACCAAGCGTGCGGCACCCGTGGCGTTGTCGACACCTGCATCGAATTGTCGTGCGATGTTCTCGAACACCTCACGTTGATGTCGCGCCAGTTCGATGTTGGAAAGTCCGCGCCGACTTCGGCACACAAACTTGGCGAGTAATTCGATGCGCGCGTCGCGTGGATGAGCGACGACACCATCGAGCCATTCCGTGACTTCACGTGCGCCACGTGCCGTCGTGCGGTACACCGTGCGCTCTGAACCTTGGTCGCCAGCTTCGGTCTTCGATGCGCGGATGAGCCCGGCGTCGTTCAACGCCTTGAGCGATCTGTAAACGAGGGGACGACGAACTCGCATGACTGCAGCAAGGCTGTCGTCATTCATCAACAACTTGGCGATGGCGAATCCGTGAGCCGGTTGCTCGTCGATGAGGGACAGCACCAAGTGGTCAAGCACAGAGGGGCTGTATAGTCTCATTGTGACTAATCTAGGTCGAACTGGGGTGACTAAGTGGTCTGCAGTTGTCGCCGTGGTCGTGGTCCTCGGGGTGCCGCTGTCGCCTCCAGCTCAAGCTGCCCAAGCATCGGCTGACATCAAGGGAACCATCGTGGTGTCCGCCGCTGCATCACTCACAGACTCGTTCAAGGCACTCGCCCGCGAGTTTCGGCGCACACACTCAAAAGTCAGGGTGACCTTCAACTTCGGATCAAGCTCTGCACTTGTCTCTCAGGTGCAGGCTGGTGCACCAGCTGACGTCTTCGCAGCCGCCGATACCGCAAGCATCGACAAACTCTCGTCGACAGGTCACATCAACAAGTCCCCGCGCATCTTTGCTCGCAATTCACTCTCGCTCGTCGTGAAACGAGGAAATCCGCTCGGTATGACCTCACTCGCAGACTTGGTGAAAGCAAGAGTGATCTCGTTGTGTGCGAAGACCGCACCATGTGGCATCTATGCGGCGTCGGCGCTTCAGCGTGCTGCAGTCAGCATCGGCGAATCGAGAGTGACTCGTGGTGTTGATGCCAGAGCAACGCTCGGTGCAGTTGCGAATGGCGATGCTGACGCCGCCCTTGTGTATTCGACTGACGCACTGTCTTCGAAAAACACAGTCACGATCGTGACAATCCCACGATCACAGAATGTGACGGCGATGTATTCGATTGCACAGATGCGTGGTTCCAAGAATGCCAAGGCTGCCCAGTTGTTCGTTGACTTTGTCGTTTCTGTGGACGGCCAGAAGATTCTGTCCACCTTCGGATTCCTGAAACCGTGACATGACTTCGTCAACTGTCACATCACGTGTACCGAGAGGTCTCGGCGTCATCGGGGGAATCGGTGCCCTGTTTCTTGTGCTGCCGTTGTTCGGCATTGCTCGCCGCGTTGCCTGGTCGTCGTTGTGGGAGCAACTTACGAGCAGTCAAGTAACGGAAGCTCTTCGCCTCTCTCTGGTTGCCTCGATTCTGGCCACTCTCTGTGCGCTGATTCTCGGTTTCCCACTCGCCTGGTTACTTGCTCGCGCTGAGTTTCGTGGGCGAGCTTTGCTGCGGGCGCTCGTCACATTGCCGATGGTCATGCCGCCAGTTGTGGGTGGCATCGCACTGCTTGGAGTGTATGGACGAACGAATGGGCTGCTCGGCTCGTTCCTTTTCGAGACATTCGGAGTGCAGGTGACGTTCAGCCTGACAGCCGTGGTGATTGCTGAAACGTTTGTGGCACTTCCATTTCTCGTTCTCGCCATCGAGGGAGGCTTGCGCAGTATCGATCTTCGACACGAGGAATCAGCAGCAGTCATGGGTGCCGGACCGTGGCGACGGATGCATCTCGTCACTTTGCGTTTGCTTCGCCCCTCTTTAGTGGCGGGTGTCGCTGTGGCCTGGGCACGTGCGCTCGGAGAATTCGGTGCGACAATCACATTTGCCGGAAACATCGAAGGGCGCACACAGACCACTCCACTCGCGGTGTACATGTTGCTCGAGTCAGACCCTGAAGCGGCATACGCGTTGAGCCTCGTTCTTGTCGTGGTGTGCGTGGCTGTGCTGTTCGCCTTGCGGGACCAGTGGTTGGGGAGACGGTCATGAGCCTCGAAGTAAACGGCCTCATCGAACGCGGAAGCTTCTCGCGCCAGGTGAATCTGTCGGTCAATGAGCAGGTGGTCGGTGTGGTCGGTGCAAATGGCAGCGGCAAGACATCTTTGTTGCGTGCCATTGCAGGTCTTGACCGCTTGTCCCAGGGAACTCTGACTGTTGACGGTGAAGTATGGGATCAACCATCGACCAACACCTTTCTTGCAGTCGAAGCACGCGGTGTCGGCATGGTGTTTCAAGACCATGTCTTGCTGCCATTTGCAACGGTCCTGGACAACACGGCTTTCCCGTTGCGTCGTCTCGGTCAGTCTCGCAGCGAGGCTCGACAAGCTGCTCGCGAGACGTTGCTCGATGCGAACTGCTCACACCTACTTGATGCGATGCCGCATGAGTTGTCGGGCGGTCAGGCACAGCGGGTGTGCATTGTCAGAGCTCTCGTGACCAAACCTCGTGTCCTGCTGTTGGACGAACCGCTGTCTGCAATCGATGAACTAGGTGTCGAGGAGTTGCGAAGCTGGCTGACATCGCGACTTCGAGCACACCGTTCTCACTGTGTCTTGGTGAGTCACTCACGGGGTGACATCACCTCCATGTGTGACAATGTCGTCGCCATCGCCTGAGACCTCTTAGGGCTCACGCAATGAGTGCTGCAATCTCGCTGTACAACGGAATACCAATGATCAGGTTGAACGGGAAGGTCACTCCGAGAGCAGCACCAAGTGACAGGCCGATGTCTGCTTCGGGGAGACCGACCCGCACTGCTGCTGGTGCCGCGATGTAGCTGGCGCTTGCAGCCATCGCGGCTACGACTGTCGCACCACCTGCGGACATTCCGATGAGTGACGCAAGCAAGACTCCCACCATGCCGAACACCACGGGTAGTGCCGTGGCGAACACGAGTAGTCGTGCGCCAACTCGACGAATGCTGTTGAATCGTTGACCCGCCAGTGTTCCAAGATCGAGAAGGAAGAGACACAACAAGCCTTGGAACAGACTGATGAAGAATGGTTCGACCTTGGTTAGTGCATCTTGATTCGCGATGGCACCGATGATGAGACCACCAATGAGAAGTACCACGCTTTTGCCGGTCAACACTTCGTGTATTGCCGATGACATCGAACGTCCGTGGCTTGCTCGACTTGCCAAAACCAGCGCGATGACGATGCCTGGGACTTCTAACACCGCTACAAGTGCAGGTAGGTAGCCCTCAGCAAGTGTGTCAGCTGTACGTGTGAATGATTCTGCAGCAGTGAACGTCACCGCAGACACCGATCCATAGTGCGCGGCGAGTGCAGCCGCATTGATGGTGTCGAATCGGAGAAATAATCGAGCAACGAAAAATGCCAAGACGGGGGTGATGACCCCCAGTGCAAGCGTGATGACAACCGGCCACGCCAGCTCTGACAGTGAACTCTCCCGAAGGCGCAATCCGCCCTTCAGGCCGATTGCAAACAGCAGGTACGTCGACAAGAGGGAGGTGACCTGCTCCGGGAAACGTAAGTCGCTCTTGACGAATGCCGCTACGACACCGAGGAGAAAGGCAAGAACGACAGGTGACCCGAGATTGAGAGACACCAATTCGCTGACTGACACCTGGTCAACTCTAGCGGATATTTATTACTAGAAACCGATTACAGGTATTATTCCTTAGCCGTCACTCTATTGGACAGCTCGTAGGAGGTCTCCGACGGTGTGGTGCGACTCAAGAGGGTGCCGCAGGCGGGCTCGTCGGATGATGCTGTAGGTATTGCGTCGGCCGACTCGGCTGATTTTGATCATGCCTTCTGCCTCCAAGTCTGTGACGATCGAGCTGACTCTGCGCTCGGTGATGCCGACATCGACTGCGATGTCCCGGAGGCGAGCCTCTGAATTTCGGGCCAGGCAGACGAGCACGTGGGCGTGATTACTGAGAAAAGTCCACTCGTTCGCAACAGCCATGAGAAAAATGTAGCCCAGTAATTCTGGAACCCTGTTTCAACGGACGGATGCCGGTGTCAGACGCACTCGCAATTGGGCTGCACCACGTGCCCAGAAGACAGGGACTTCCTCATACACGCCGGGATCGAGAACTTCGCACCGTTCGACGCGACGCAAGAACTCTTCCACAGCAACGCGTGCTTCGAGTCTCGCCAGGGCTGCGCCAGGGCAAACGTGAGGCCCACCACCAAAGCCAAGATGGTTACGTGGGTTTGGTCGATCGAGCCGAAACTCGTGGGGCTGGTCGTACAACGCCTCATCGCGGTTCGCCGACAAGATGCCGAATGCGACCTTGTCGCGCGGACACATGGTCTCGCCGTGCACAGTTGTCTCTTGCTCACAATTGCGCATCAACACTTTGACGGGAGGGTCATGGCGGAGACTCTCCTCAATCGCATTGTTGATTAAGTCTGGGTTGTCACGAAGCGCTTTTTCTAGGTTTGAGTTGTTGACGATGGTCCACAGGAGGTTGCTGATCAGGTGACGAGTCGTCTCATTTCCTGAGATGAAGAGGAACACCAACTGGGTACGTGTCTCAATGTCAGTAAGTCGTCGACCGTCGATCTCGGTGTTGATGAGTCGGGTGATGAAGTCATCTTTCGGCGACTCTTTGCGGTCGCGGATCAATTCATCGACGTATGCCGTGAATTCAGGATGAGCCCCGGCCAGACCCTCGCCACGTTCGTTGCGATTCTGCGTCGGCCACGTTCCTTGCACCACCTCGTCTGACCAAGTGGCCCACTTGTTGAAGTCCTCGCGCTTGGCACCAAGCAGCTCAGCGATGACGTTGTTCGGGATGGGCATGACGTAGTCGTGAACCAAGTCGACGTCGGAGTCACGACTCAACAAATCATCGAGCAACTCGTTGCTCAGTTCGCGACAGAAACCCTCCATGCGGGTGATCTTGTGCGCCGCGATCGCCGAGTTGATGACCTTGCGCACCTCGCCATGTCGAGGCTCAGGTATCTCGTTGATGAGTTGTTCTTCATCAGGAACCACGACACCTGGTTCACGGAAACTGGCGCGGAAGGTGTGTACGTCTTTCGTGGCAGCCAACACATCGGCATTGCGGGCTAGGAACCACGCGCCAGACGGGGTGCGAGACACCGGACAGGTGGCCCGAAGATGGGTGAGCGCGGGTGATTCCGCTGGCTCTGCCAATTGGTCGATTCCGCGTATGTCCATTGACTACCCCCACAGGCTCCTTGACCTCGCTGTTCACATTCTGCCATATCACCAGAATTCATCCCCCGTTCACTCCCTTAGGGTGTCTCAATAAAAATTGAGAGATATTTTCTGAGTATGAACCGCGATTCTCGAGCTGCGCGACTAGCGGCTCTGGGTGACGTACATCGTCTTGCAATCGTTGACGACCTCTTTGTGTCTGATCACACTCCGCGAGAACTCATGCACAGACACCGCCTCACGTCAAGCTTGTTGGCACATCATCTCGATGTTCTGGAAAAGGCATCTCTCATCAGACGTCGACAGTCATCCGGAGACCGTCGAAATCGATATGTGGTCCTGATTCCACAATCACTCAATGGCCTCTTACCTGACTCGCAGGTTGGATCTTCGTCGACCACTTTCAAGCCACTACGCGCTCTATTTGTCTGTCGGCAAAATTCCGCGCGAAGTCAGCTAGCGGCCGCACTCTGGCGATCTCACCATCTGGGCAAAGCGGAGTCAGCAGGAACTGAACCTGCAGACACCATACATCCATTGACGCTTGAGGCGGCACGACGCGAGCATCTGACAGTGCCATTGGTAAGGCCGCGACACTTACGTGACGTGCAGATGAAACACGATGTGATCATCTCGGTTTGTGACGAAGCTCGGGAACATGTGGAGGCTCGCGAAGAGTGGCTTCATTGGTCGCTTCCAGATCCAGCCAAGTCAAGGTCTCTGCGCGCGTTTAAGCGGACCATAGACGAATTGAACGAACGGATCATCATGTTCAAAAGTCGCCAGATCGAAATAACAACACCAAGAGGAACAGCGCCATGAATATCCGAGTCGGTATCAACGGTTTTGGGCGAATCGGTCGGCTTGCCGCTAGGGCCATGGAGGGGAACTCGGACATCGAGTTAGCCCACGTGAACGAAGTCAAGGGTGGGCCTGAGGTGGCTGCGCATCTGCTTGAGTTCGACACCGTCCATGGGAGATTCGATGCGAAGATAGAGACGAAGAATGACCACATTTCAATCAACGGTCGCAAGGTCACATTCACGTCGTATAACAGACCTGAGAACATCCCGTGGGTCGATCTTGGAGTTGACGTCGTTATTGAATCGACTGGAAAATTCAAGACCGATGTCGACTTGCGTCCCCACTTGGCACGCGGTGCTCGTTCCGTCGTTGTCGCGTGTCCAGTGAAGAGTGAGGATGTGTTGAACATCGTCATGGGCTGCAACGACCATCTCTACGACTTCGATAAGCATCGAATTGTCACAGCGGCTTCCTGCACAACCAACTCCCTCGCGCCGGTTGTGAAGGTCCTTCATGAATCTGTCGGTATCAAGCAGGGAGCCATCACAACTGTTCACGATGTAACAAACACTCAAGTCATAGTTGATGCACCTCACAAAGACTTGCGTCGTGCGCGTTCTGCACTGAATTCGCTGATCCCGACGTCGACGGGTTCTGCAACTGCGATAACTATGATTTACCCAGAGTTGCGCGGGAAGTTGAACGGCATTGCGGTTCGCGTTCCATTGCTGAATGCATCGCTCACAGACTGTGTCTTCACCTTGGAGAAAAAGGTAACCGTCGATGAAGTCAACAATCTGTTTCGGGAGGCGTCAAAGGGTTCTCTCAAAGGAATTCTTGGTTTTGAAGAGCGGCCGCTTGTGTCAGCAGATTTCACGAACGACACCCGATCGGGGATTGTCGATGGCCCCTCAACGATGGTCATCGATGGTCACATGGTGAAGGTGCTCGTGTGGTACGACAACGAGATGGGCTACGCCCACAGACTTGTCGAGCTGACGTCCAAAGTCGCCTCGTCACTGAAGTGAGGCATTCGTGAAACTGCGTAACTATTCGCTGGTGACCGCTGGATATTGGATATTCACGCTCACCGATGGTGCTCTACGAATGCTCGTCTTGTTGCACTTCAACGAGCTTGGCTATTCGGCAGTTGCCATTGCGTTCCTGTTTCTTGCATACGAGTTCATGGGAATTCTCACCAATTTGTTGGGTGGCTGGGTTGGTGCACGCAGTGGGCTGAATCGGACGTTGGTCGGCGGCCTCATGTTGCAGGTCGTCGCTCTATCAGCACTCACTTTCGAGCAGTCCGATTGGCAGCAGTGGCTCTCAGTCGCATTCGTGATGGGTATGCAAGCGCTGTCCGGAATCGCCAAGGATCTCACGAAGATGAGTTCAAAGAGTGCTGTGAAATCAGTTGCCGGTGACGGCTCCCTATTCAAACTTGTTGCAATCCTGACCGGTTCCAAGAACGCATTGAAAGGTGTTGGCTTTTTTCTGGGCGCAGCGCTGCTTTCGTGGCTTAATTATGACGGCGCACTGTGGGTCATGGTCGCGGCCCTTGTCCTGTCTGTCATTCTCCTTCTAATTTTCCTGAATGAAGACATCGGACGGGCAAAGAAGAAACCGCCACTTAGGTCCGTGCTTTCGAAGTCATCGGCAATCAATCGATTGTCTGTTGCGCGATTCTTTTTGTTCGGATCACGTGACATCTGGTTCGTCGTTGCCTTGCCGGTGTTCTTGTCTGATCAGCTTGGATGGAGTCATCAAGGTGTCGGTGGCTTCCTTGCCGCGTGGGTCATCGGATATGGCATTGTCCAGTCGCTTGCACCCCGCCTGCTCGTCATGAGTTCCACCACTACTGATGAAGTTCATGCCGCTCGACGTTGGGGGCTGATACTGGCTGTGGTGTGCGCGTCAATGTCACTTCTTGTTGCCCTCGATATTGCGAAGACTGTTGCGATAGTCGGAGGTCTTGTCGTGTTCGGGATCGTGTTCGCGATGAATTCGTCTTTGCATTCGTTCCTCGTGCTTGCATTTTCCGACGATGATGGAGTGTCGATGGATGTCGGCTTCTATTACTCGGCAAATGCCGCCGGTCGCCTTGTCGGCACCATGCTCTCGGGGCTTCTGTATTTGTGGGGCGACCTGACACTTGCTCTGTGGGGGTCGACGGTGTTTGTGGTTCTGACGTGGCTTGCGGCTCGCCGCCTACCGTCGATGCCAGACAACGTGGCAATTTCACTCGCCGATGCCGACGGTGGCGACTAGACAAGTGCCGGTGAAACGCAACGTCCTGCTCATCACTCTCGACCAGTTCAGAGGTGACTGCTTCTCGACAACTCGCGACACCGGGGTCCACACGCCCGGCCTTCACGAGTTAGCGCGACATGGCGTGCACTTCGAGCGCCACTACAGCCAGGCAAGTCCATGTTCACCGGGACGTGCGTCGCTATACACCGGCATGTACCAAATGAATCATCGTGTGGTCGCAAACGGCACACCACTTGATCGTTCGTTCGACAACCTTGCACTTGCAGCACGACGTGCGGGGTATCAACCAGCTCTCTTTGGCTACACCGACCAGGCCGTCGACCCGCGAGAGACGACCGGTGCGCATGATCCTCGCTTGCAGTCGTACGAAGGTGTGTTGCCCGGCTTTGACTGCGTCCTCGATCTCACCGGTGACCATCGAGCGTGGCTCGACTGGTTGACGACCCACGGCGTCGACGTGAGTGACGGCACTCTCAAGATGCTGTCCACCGAGAACACGCGGGATGAGGCACTCAGTGTGTCGTCGTTCATGACGGACCGTTACTTCGACTGGTTGGAGACACAGCAAGAGGGTTGGTTCTGTCACCTCAGCTACTTGCGCCCACACTCGCCGTACTCGGCGGCCGGAAAGTTCGGGACGATGTATGAACCCGACGCGATGGATCTTCCGATTTCGCCGACTGTCGAACGACACCCACTTCACCAGTTCCTTCTCGACTTTTGGGTGACGAAAGCCCCCACAGAAGACGACGCATTGCGAAGAATGAAGGCTCAGTACTTCGGGATGATCAGCGAGGTCGACAGCCAACTCGTGCGCATTTGGGACAAGCTGCGCGAGCGTGGTGAGTGGGAGAACACGGTCGTCATCGTCTCGTCTGATCATGGCGAGATGATGGGAGACCACGGCCTCAAAGAAAAGGTGGGGTACTGGGAGCAGTCGTACCACATACCGTGTGTGATTCGAGATCCGCGTCACTCGTCATCGCACGGAACGACGGTCACCTCTTTTACAGAAAACGTCGACATCTTCCCAACTCTGTGTGAACTACTCGACATTCCTGTGCCGACTCAATGTGACGGGTACTCACTGTCTGCTCTCCTTCAGGGTGAAGAGCCTGCGCAGTGGCGAACAGCTGCCACATGGGAATTTGACTGGAGTGCATATCTGTTGGACAGGAAAACACAAGTCTGGTCACGGTCGCTCACGGAATGTTCGCTCGTCACGCTTCGCACTGACACTCATGCGCTGGTTCAACTCGCAGATGGAACGAGTGTCTGCTTCGATCTTGCGGCCGACCCGACGTGGCGCACAGAGACCTCCGACGCGACAGTGATTCTTGACCTCTCGCGTCAACTACATGCATGGCGCATGCAGAAAAACCGACACCATTTCACTGGATTTCTCGTCGACAAAGGCGGCGTCGGGCGTTGGCCAGACGGTGTGAGCTGGCGTGAGAGTGGGCACTAGAGCGACACAGGGTGCGTGCGTACACTTGTGAGTGATGTCTCAACCGGTCAGTGAAGTGGATGTCGAGCATTTTCGACGCACCGGCTGGTTGCTCACTTCGCCGTTCACTAAGGCTGAAGTCGCCCAATTGCACGGTTGGGTTGGCGACATCCAAACGTGGGAGATCGACAACGAATCGGGTCGTTGGTTGCACTACCAAGAGCGCACCCAACACGGACCAAAGCTCTGTCGCACCGAAAATTTCACGCCATTTCACGACGGACTTCGACGCGTGCTTCGTGAGGGCGCTCTGAACGACATCGCCTCGCAGTTACTGGGAGAGCAAGCCGTTCTCCACAAGGAAAAGATCAATTACAAGCTCGCAGGCGGTGCCGGGTACGCGCCACATCAAGACGCACCTGCATATCGCTTTGTCGACACGCACATCTCATGCATGATTGCCATCGATGATGCCGACACGAACAACGGCTGTCTCGAAGTGGTGGAAGCGATGCACGCCGACGTGCTTCCAATGGACGACAAGGGTTGCATCGCGCAGACCATTGTCGACTCGATGA
>CAYMVM010000014.1:34730-39849 GCA_964394175.1 uncultured Bifidobacterium sp. | reverse complement strand
GCATAGCCAGCTTGGAAGGCTGGAACTCTAGCCATTGAGCTACACCCGCGTATGTAGGGATACTTCCCGATACGGCACAAAACTTTACGCCGAATCAAGAAAGATCCCATTGTGCTTCCAAACGTTGTAACAGTGGAAAACCTAGTACTCAAGCCCTGGGGCTGAGATAGAAAAGCCCGGCTGCCACGCCGAACGCACGATTTCATCTTACTGGTCACTACCGCAACACGGCACATAGAACGTGACGGGCTCCTCAAAGCGGCCCCAACTTAGCTTCTGAGCGTGGTTTCAATTAGACCACCGTCCGGTCCCTCGGGCGCTAGAAGTACGGCACATGTAGAAGGCTCGCCACCTGAATTTCGGATGTTTCAGAGTGTGTCTCGGGTGCGTACATGAGAGATGTAGTGTCGGCGAATGAATTTTCCCAGTTCCGATCGTCGCCTAGTGAAGTCACTTCTTGTATTGCTCGTGACGGCGTTAGTGGCTCAACAGTTCGGAGCGTCTGGAACAGTCAACGCTTGGACTACTACGTCTCCTCAGATCACTGTCGCAGTTGTTGGCGGTACCGGAAACGATGGGGGCAGAGGGGTCGTGGTGGACAGCTCGGGGAATACGTACATCACCGGGAGCTTCAGTGGCACGGTGGACTTTGACCCGGGTGCAGGCACGACGACCTTGACGTCAGGTGGTGGCTCTGATGTTTACGTGTTGAAGTTGAACTCGTCTGGTGATTTCGTGTGGGCGAGATCAGCGGGCGGTGCCGGGTTTGATCAGGGTTGGCGGCTTGCGGTTGACAGCTCGGGCAATGTCCACGTCGCCGGTATCTTCCTCGGAACTGCGGACTTTGACCCGGGTGCAGGCACGACAAATTTGACATCAGTTGGTCCCGGAACGGGCTCTCTTTACGATGTGTTCGCACTGAAGTTGAACTCGTCAGGTGACTTCCTGTGGGCGAAATCAGTTGGCTCTGAAGGAACTGACGCTCTGCGGGGTTTGTCGTTAGACAGCGCAGGCAATCTCATCCTCTCTGGTTACTTCGATGGCACTGCGGACTTTGACCCGGGTGCAGGCACGACAAACCTGACGTCAACCTTGGAATCAGGAGGAGGATCCAGTGAAGATGGTTTTGCGCTGAAGTTGAACTCGTCTGGTGATTTCGTGTGGGCAAAATCAGTTGGCGGTTCGTTGAGGGACGAATTCAGAGGGGTCGCGGTGGACAACTCAGGAAATATCTACATCACCGGAGGCTTCCGAGGCACCGTGGACTTTGACCCGGGTGCAGGCACGACGAATTTGACAACTCCTATGACAGTACCGATAAACCAATTTGAACAGGCGCAGAGTAGCCAAGATGCTTTCGTGCTGAAGTTGAATTCAGCAGGCAACTTTGTTTGGGTGAAGCAGTTGGGTGGTTCCGCCGATAGCGATGTCGGGGAGGCGTTATCCGTGGATAGTGCCGGCTACGTGCACACTGTCGGAGTGTTCCAAGGGACAGTGGACTTCGACCCAGGTGCAGGCACGACGAACCTCACAGTGAACAATGGAAACCAACAGGCTGGAGGAATCGACCCATACGTGTGGAAGTTGGATACCTCAGGAAACTTTGTCTGGGCAAGGGCGTACGGCTCGCCTTCGGCTGACACCGTCAATGCGATGTCCGTGGACAGTTCAGGAAACGTGTACACCACCGGCTACTTCCAGGTGACAGCAGACTTCGATCCGGGTGCAGGCACCACAAACTTGACACCAGTAGGCACTATTGATGCGTACGTGTTGAAGTTGAACTCGTCCGGTGATTTTGTGTGGGCAAGACACATTGGCGGCGCCGGCCAAGAAGACGGGAAGGGTTTGGCAGCAGATGGCTCGGGCAATGTGTATGCCATGGGAGATTTCACTAGCACCGTGGACTTTGACCCAGGTGTCGGTACGACAAACTTGACGTCAGCAGGCAGCAACGATGTTTTCGTATTGAGGCTCAATGCCTCAGGTGAGCCATCCACCGCCACCACTACCACCACGACTACCACCACAACAACAACAACTACAACGACCGTGAGTACTGTGGCGCCGATTACGACCGTGGTTTCTGCTGTGACACCGAGCGTCTCGGCTGCCCCCGTAACCACTCAGGCACCGTCTGGGCAGACGAAGATTGCCCGTGTGACGACAACGACCAATGGCGATGAACGCGAGACACGGACGACAATTTCCTCCACATCCAGCACCGTGAGCACGCCGGTGACGACCATCGCAACGCCTACTACCAGCACGAGCGTTCCTCAGATTGCCGACGTCGCCTCGGGAGAGGCAGCAATACTTGTCGGTGGTGCGCCTGTCGAGACAGCGGTCTCACGAAGTGACGACCGGATAGTGATTACTGCTGGTGAACTCTCGGCGACAATCTCCAGTGTCAATGCGGAAGGCTCCCGTGTTTCTTTGGATGCTGATGGCAATGTGCAACTGAATGAAGGAGACTCATTTAGATTTGAAATGTCTGGATTCGCGGCAAATTCTGATGTCAACGCGTGGTTGTTCTCTACTCCATTGTTGCTTGGTACTGTCACGGCAGATGCGGCAGGCGAAGTTTCTGCAGAGTTGTTGCTTCCTGATGGTGTCGCGAGCGGAACACACCGCGCAGCGGTCGTCGGTACGAATGGTTCGGGTGATGATGTGTCGTTAACAGTCGGCATCGTCGTCGGAAGCGCTTCTGGTGGTGTCTCAACGACTGGTAAGATCCTGATCTCGATTCCCATACTGCTTGCGGTCCTATTCGCCCTAGCGATGCCCGCACGACGACGTCGCAAGGTGTCAACTTCCGCTTGACATCTACATGACAACATGGCCACACGCGGTCGTCAGTAATCACTACACCCCGGAAGGCGTGGAACCAATCCGGCGACGGGAAGATATGCAGCGATTTTTCGAGGGACTCACCAAGGCCAAAGTCTCGCGATCGAGTTACATGCGCGAAAGGCGAAGTGTGCCCCACGAAGGAAGCCCCACGCACGCCATTTTTGCCGGGAGCGAATCGGAATTCGCTCGACAAGTGCGTCGTCTGACGTCGGGATTATGGTGACGACGTGGAGCGACTTGAGCATGTTGACGTTGCGATAATCGGCGCCGGAATATCTGGTATCGGTGCTGCATGGCACTTGCAGGCGAACTGTCCAGCGAAGTCCTATGTGATTCTTGAGGGTCGATCCGACATTGGCGGCACGTGGGATCTCTTCCGGTATCCGGGTGTTCGTTCGGACAGCGACATGCACACCCTTGGCTACAGATTCAAGCCGTGGACTTCTGAGAAAGCCATTGCTGATGGGCCGTCCATCATGAGTTATCTCCGCGAGACAATCGCCGAGTACGGCATCGGGCCGAAGATTCGTTTCCAGCACAAGGTCACCGAAGCGTCATGGAATTCCGATGCCGGTCATTGGAGATTGACGATTACCCGTGGTGACACCATGTCTGTCGAGCAACTCACGTGCGGTGTTCTGTACATGTGCAGCGGCTACTACAGCTACGAGCAGGGCTACACGCCGGAATTTGAGGGAAGTTCCTCGTTTCGAGGGAGCATCATCCATCCCCAGAAGTGGCCAGAAGATCTCGACTACTCCGGAAAGCGGGTGGTCGTCATCGGATCTGGTGCGACGGCGATGACACTCGTGCCCGCCATGGCCATGAGCGCCGCTCACGTGACGATGCTTCAGCGCACACCCACCTATGTGGTCGCGCGGCCCGATGTGGACAAGGTGGCGAACGCTCTGCGTAGGTTCTTGCCGGCGTCGGTGGCATATGCCATCACCCGTTGGAAGAACACCACTATGCAACAACTGGTGTACAAGAAGACACGTACGAAACCTGACTATGTGAAATCCAAGTTGCTCGACGGGGTGCGCGAGCATCTGGGGCCGGACTTCGACGTCGACACGCACTTCACGCCGGACTACAACCCGTGGGACCAACGTTTGTGCCTCGTTCCAAACGGAGATCTGTTCACTGCGATCACGTCTGGGAAAGCGTCCGTCGTCACCGGCAACATCGAGTGCTTTGACGAGACGGGTGTTCGTCTGCAGTCAGGGGAGTATCTCGATGCCGACATCATCGTGACGGCCACTGGGTTGCAGTTGGTCACGGTCGGAGACATGACATTCACCATTGACGGGCATCGACTCGATTTTGCCCAGACGTGGACCTACAAGGGCATGGCGTATTCAGGTGTGCCGAACTTGGTCTCGACCTTCGGATACATCAACGCGTCATGGACGCTTCGAGCAGATCTCACCAGTGAATATGTGTGTCGACTGCTGAATCACATGGACGCGATCGACGCCCAAGTGTTCACGCCGACGCTTCGTCACGAAGACGAGGGCATGACACCGCACTCCTGGATCGAATCGTTCAGCCCCGGTTACATGCGACGGTTCATGGACAAGATGCCCAAGCAAGGTGATCGTGAACCGTGGGTCAATCCGCAGAACTATGCATCAGACAAAAAGATGTTCCGAAAAGCGCCAATTGAGGACGGTGTGATGGTGTTCTCGCGTGCGACTGCGCGCGTGTGAGTGCCTATTAGGTCTCAGAGGGTTCGAGGCCGATTGACGAAACGGTTCTCGGCGGGAGACCAGAACCAGCCCCCACCTGCTTTGGTGCCACCGTCGACGGGAATGTTGTGACCGGTCACGAACGATGACATGTCCGATGCGAGAAAGAGCGCGACGCGCGCCTGGTCTTCGGGCCAACCGAGGCGTCCGACCGGTGACCAGGACGGCCACAAGTGGTCACTTTCTTCCCAGCCTTTCAAGTAATTGACTTGTGGTGTCTGTGTTAGGTCAGGGCCGATGCCGTTCACCCGGACACCGAAACGCCCGACATGGACGGCAAGGCACGTGGTGAAGTGGGCAGCAGCGGCTTTCATCGCGCCGTACACCGGCTCACCGGCATATCCGCGCATGCCTTCGACGGAATGGAAGTTGATGATCGAACCCTTTCCAGCATCGACCATGGAATTGATGAAGGAGCGCGTGACACCGAAGATGTGGCCAAGATTCAGGTCGTACATCGTCTTCCACGATGCGGGAGTGGACTCGCGAAAAGGAACGTTGGGCCTGAAGTCGCCGAC
>CAYMVM010000014.1:31526-34630 GCA_964394175.1 uncultured Bifidobacterium sp. | reverse complement strand
GTGCCACCGTCTTTGTCAGCGTGTTCCGCGACATTGGCAAAGGTGATTGGCTCGTGAGTGAGAAAGTCCCAGGTCCAACGCGGATGTCTGAGGCCATCAACGATTGTGTCGAGTCCGATCTTGGGCGGGAGAGTGAAGCCACGTCGTACATCACGCTCTCGACGACCAAGAATCGCCGTGTCGACGGTGAGCATGATGGCGGAAAAGCCTGCGTCGCGTGCACGATCGAGCATCGCTTTCACGATGCCGCGGTCTCGCCACATATACACCTGGAACCACTTTGTGGCAGTCGACGCCGCACCAACTTCTTCGATGCTTCGGGTCGCGAGGGTGGACAGCGTGTACGGCAAATTCAGCCGTGCGGCGGCACGTGCCACAGCGAGTTCACCTTGGGATGTGGCAATGCGAGTGAATCCTGTGGGTCCGAGGATGAGTGGCATGTCATATGTCGAGCCCAAGATCGAGGCTGTCGTGTCGATGTGGGATACATCAACCAAGACCCGGGGTCGAAATTCGATGCGTTCGAAGTCCGACGTGTTACGGCGATAGGTGATCTCATCGTCCGCAGCGCCGTCGAAGTAATCGAAAATGCCCCCAGGCAGGCGACGCTTCGCAATGAGGCGAAGGTCGAGGATGTTGGCCGCCTTGGACAACCGTCGTTTCTGTCGCGACAGCACGGGTTTCTTGAAACGGATGACCGACCTGACGGTACGAAAGATCCCCATGTCAACGCGTCACAGACTCAATTGAATTCATGCGGGGCAAAACCCTCGACGGTCGAGCGCATCATCTTGCGGTGTTGGGGATAATGGTCGCTCAAAGCTCTGTGGGCTGTGGTCGTCTCGTCCCAAATGGCGACATCGCCCGGTGTCCATCTCCATCGGACAGAAAAATTCGGGTCGTCCAGTTTCGAGGTCAAGAAGGCGAGAAGTGCCCGCGCTTCATCGTCGTTCATGCCGAGAATCGAGGTCATATTGAGCGGAGAGAGGAACAATGCGCGACGACCAGACACGGGGTGACGCTTCACTAGTTTGTGAATTGCGCCTCGACCAAAGTTCTCCCGAATTGCCTTGCCGACTTCCTCGCCAAAGAGGCGGGCATTGACTTCGATGAGTTGTTCGGTACCGCCGTGGTGCACCTCGAGGCTGTCGCAGAACTCTTTGAGTGGGGCGGACAATGAGTCGTAGATGGCAGCAGTGCTTGCCCACATGGTGTCACCGCCGTACGGAGGGATGATGACGGACTGCAGAACGGCATATCGCGGAGGTGTGTGATACCAGGTGACGTCGGTGTGCCACTTGTCTGCATCGGGTGGTGACTGTTCGGTGTCTTCAATCACCGACACATTGGGTTCAGTGCGACCACGAAGGCGCGCCAATGGGTAGATGTCACCTCCACCGAGTTGAAGCGTGGCGGCGAGATGCTGCTCTTCAGTCAGTGGGTTGTCGCGAAAAAAGACGACACCATGCGCGTGCACTGCTTCGAGAAGTGTGTTGACGTCAGCGGCAGCCATGTCAGGGCCGAATGCGGCACCACTTGCTACTGCGCCAGTGTGAGTGGTGAGTGGTGCGAAGGTGAGTGCCACGGGTCGAGCGTAGTCGGCGACGTGCTTTGGTGAGTCGGACGAATCGTCTTGCGTCGCGTCAGGAACTTTCGCTCGTGATCACGCCGCCGACAAGTGTGTCGCGGATGTCGATTGCGCGGATGTCGTCAGGTGCAACGGTCAGAGGGTCGTCCGCCAAGACAGTCATGTCAGCAAATTTGCCAACCTCGAGGGAGCCGATGAGGTGGTCGAGGTGCAAGAGGTAGGCGGCACCGAGGGTGGTTGCTTGGAGAGCGACCGCGGGGGAGATGGTCTCGTTCTCACCCAAGATTCGACCGCTCACGGTTCGACGATTGACCGCAGCCCACATGGTGTGCAATTGGCCTATCGGAGTCACCGATGCGTCGGAGTGCAAAGTGAAAGGTATGCCAAGCCGTGCCGCTGAGGCGGCCGGATTGATCTGTGATGCCCGGTCAGGACCGAGGGTGATGTCGTAATGCTGGTCGCCCCAGAACCACAGATGGTTGCTGAAGAAATTGCAGCCGATGCCGAGATTGCGTGCTCGTCGGAGCTGCGCATGGGTGATGGTCTGAGCGTGTGTGATGGTGTGGCGGTGGTCGAACCATGAGTATTTTCCGAGCGCATGTTCGACGGCATCGATGAACAACTCGGAAGCGATGTCGCCATTGCAGTGACAGTGAACTCCGATTCGCTCCGCAGTGAGACGTGCGACCATGTCGAAGGTTTCTTCCGGTGTCTGCAAGAGAAAGCTGTGTCCTTCACCAGTGATGTAGCCAGGCCACGACATCATCGCGGTGAAACCCTGAATGGATCCGTCGAGCATCATCTTCACAACCGGAATCTTGAACTTGTCACTTTCGTGTACACGCGATGTCTTGAGAGCATCGAGCTGGTCCTCGATGCTCTTGCCTTGCGACCTCATCATCGGTGCACACGCAAGTCGAATGGGGAAATTTGGCGTGTTGACGATGTCGGCAACGACTGACGCATGCTCGGGTCGGAAGAGAAAAGGGCTTGCAAGGTCTGTCGCAGTGGTGACACCAGCGAGGCGTGCCGCTTGTCCGAAGTCAGTAATGCACCGTTCGCTTGCGAACACTTTGCCAAGGTGTACGAACTCGTCGCGGGCAAGAGCGAGTGCCGCTGTCTCACGCAGCTCACCGTTTGGTTCACCATCTTGTCCGAAACCGACACCAGGAGTCGGATGCCCTGCTCGGATGTCGTACTTGGTCAGAAACGCCGTGTTTACGGTGGCGAGGTGTCCACTGGCATGAAAAATAAAGATCGGAGTGGACGTTGAAACCGAATCGAGATGATGTCGGTTCAGCCGCTCACCCTCAAAATAGATGGGATCAAATCCGGATGCGACGAAGAACGGGACATCTCTCGGTGCGGCTAGAAGCGTTCGGAGCCGTTCGAGAAAGTCGGGGATACTCGACACTCCAGATGCGATCGAACCGTCGGGCATTGTGCGGTCGAAACGACCGACATACGGCACTTGACCCCATTGGCCCTCCATGAGATGCGAATGAGCTTCCACGAA
>CAYMVM010000014.1:28740-31426 GCA_964394175.1 uncultured Bifidobacterium sp. | reverse complement strand
TTGCGACCACGGCTGTCGTCACGACCGCTGCGGTCCGTACGACGGTCACTGTTGCGAGCACCAGGGCGGCTGTCGCCGCGACCTTCGCTGCGACGGTCACTACGACCGTTGCTCGGTCCGTTGCGACGTCCGCTCCAGCTGCTGCGACCGCGTGAGTCATCACGACCGCGAGAATCATCGTTACGCGGTCCACGGTCACGACCGTCAAAACCACTGCGGCGCTCACCACTGCGCTCGCCGCGGTCGCGCGGTGCACGATCATCACGATTGCGATCGTCACGACTGCGGTCCGAGCGATCACGGTCTGAACGGTCACGCGGTGCACGGTCATCACGGTTGCGATCGTCGCGATTACGGTCCGAGCGTTCACGTCCGTCATCGAAACGTCCGCCGGCTCGCTGTGAGCCGTTGCGTCGTTGACCAGAACGTTGACCAGGTCGCTGACGACCGCCTCGTCCGCGACCTTCTGAACGTCCTTCGCCCTGGTTGCGTTGTGGCTTGATTGTGTCGAGGTTCTGCATCTCGCGGAACACGCGCTCACCGGGTGCGATGTCGGTGAGCAACTCGTGGTCAGCGTCGACGCGTGTCGTGGTTGCTTCGATTCCGGCATCGCGAGCAAGACGCTTCACGCCACGGCGCTGCTGGTCGGTCATCATCGTGACGACGATGCCTGATTCGCCGGCTCGCGCGGTGCGACCTGAGCGGTGGAGGAAAGCCTTTGGTTCTGCAGGTGGGTCGGCGTGGATGACGATGGCGACGTTGTCGACGTGAATTCCGCGAGCGGCGATGTCCGTCGCAACAAGTGTGTCGGCGACTCCGGTCGAGAACGCCGCCAAGTTGCGCGCACGTTTGGCTTGCGACAAGTCACCGTGCAATTCGACGGCAGGAACGCCGGACTTCACCAATTGCTCTGTGAGGCGGCGGGCGCCGTGCTTCGTGCGGGTGAAGACCATCGAGCGACCAGGCGCTGCACACAAGTCGGTGATGACCGGAATTCGGTCGTTGTTGTCGACATGCAAGATGTGGTGGGTCATGGCCTCTGCGGGAATCTCGGCCTCATCGACTTCGTGTGTGGCAGGGTCGTGAAGGAACTGGCGCACCAACTTGTCGATGCCGCGGTCGAGAGTGGCAGAGAACAACAATCGCTGTCCGTTCTCGGGAGTCTTCGAAAGAATCTCGCGGACGTGTTCGAGGAAGCCGAGCTCTGCCATGTGGTCTGCTTCGTCCAGAACAGTGATCTCGACGTCGTCGAGCGACATGTGACGTGATTCCATGAGGTCGATCATGCGACCAGGACAGGCCACGACGATGTCGACGCCATTGCGCAACGCAGTGATCTGTCCGTTGTATGCGACGCCGCCGTAGACGGTGGTGTAGCGCAGGCGCATCTCTCGTGCGAGCGGTGCGATGACGTCACGAATTTGATTCGCAAGCTCGCGCGTCGGCGCAAGGATGACGGCGCGCGGTGCGCCCGCACGACGCTGTTGGTCGCTTGCAGCCAAACGGGCGAGAAGTGGAAGCACGAATGCGAGCGTTTTGCCACTTCCGGTGCGGCCACGACCCAATACGTCGCGACCGGCGAGAGCGTCCTCGATGGTTGCTACCTGGATAGGGAATGGTTCGGTGATTCCCTGCTCGGCGAGAGCCTCGACGAGTTCTGAGGGAAGGGCGAAGTCGGCGAATGTGCGCACGACAGACGAGGGCCTTTGAAGGTCCATGGTGGGGGTACTCCGATGTGGATCGAGCCACAGATACCGGGATGTACCCATGGATAGTGCCGTTATTTTTGCGGCAGCCCCGTCAGGGTATCGGGGTTTTCCACAGATGGTGTGTCAATCAAGAATGAACTTGATGGCGCCGTCAGTCGACGCGCGTCGTGGATGCAGGATCTTGTTCACCACTTCATATACAGCGAGCAGCACTCGACCGACGCGGTACTTGCGTGCGACAAGAGTTTCGACTCTCTTCACGTCTGCAGCGGCGAGTTCAACGGCGGTCGCCGAGTACACGGTTGCGTCAGGCGCGACGTTGCCGCGGTAGTCGCTGGCGGCGACAGTGACTTTCGGGTTCTTCCGGATGCGTCGCACCTTGTGGGCCTCGGCCTCGGTGGTGAAGGCGTACCCATCGTCGAATGGAACGATCCACACCGGAGTGTTGACGGACGTGCCGTCAGCACGAAACGACGTGAACGCGATGTAGCGAGCGTCGTCGAGTTCTGAAGTCATGAGTCGGGGAGGGGGGACTTGAACCCCCGGCCTCCTGCTCCCAAAGCAGGCGCGCTGCCAACTGCGCCACTCCCCGAGTGGTTGTTGTGAGTAACCGAACGCTATCGGTCAACTGGCGCGCTTGGCTTCACGAGCCAAGCGCCGTGCTGTGCGACCGGTCGGCGTGAGTTGCCGATGGTCCAGATCGCCCAGTTCGATGCCGTTGTCGAACAGCACGCGGTAACGCTGCCAATTGAAACCATTCGCGAGAGTCACTTTTCCGGCGGTACCAGCATGGACACCGTCGAGATCGATGCTGGCCGACACGGTGTCACCGAGTCGAAGGTTCACCTGACCTTCATGAGGACGGGCAAGAGAGTGTGGTTTCCACAAAGGCACGTCTCCATTCTTGCTGATGGACATGTGGTGCCACGGCATCAGCCGGATGAACACGGCATCAGCCGGATGAACACGGCATCAGC
>CAYMVM010000014.1:21834-28640 GCA_964394175.1 uncultured Bifidobacterium sp. | reverse complement strand
CACGGCATCAGCCGGATGAACACGGCATCAGCCGGATGAACACGGCATCAGCGAGTTGCCTGCCCCGTCGGACAGACCGACGAGTCCCACCGGTACACTCCGAACTCTGTGAAAAGCACCTGCGAAACGCTCGAAGGCAACAAGGTCAAGTTGCGCGTCGAGATCGACCAGTCAGAATTCGACCGCAACATCGACGCCGCCTTCCGGAAGATCGCCCAGGAGATTCGTCTGCCAGGGTTCCGACCCGGCAAGGCACCCCGTCGCGTCCTCGAGGCACGCATCGGCATCGATGCGGCTCGGGCACAAGCGCTTCAGGACGCAATTCCCGAATATCTCAGTCGTGCGGTGCGCGAGCACGATGTCGACATCATCGCCACTCCCGACGTTGAAATGGTGGCCGGCGAAGAGAGCGGTGACATCACCTTCGATGCCACCTGTGAAGTTCGACCTGAAATCACCGTTCCCGGTTACAGGGGTCTGCGTGTCGAGCTCGTGGCCCCCACCGTCACTGACGAAGAGTTCGACGAGGTTCTGCAGAACGAGCGACGCCGCCACGGCAAATTGGTCGACGCCGACCGCGCCGCTGCGATGGGCGACTATGTCATCGTCGACCTTGCCGGTACTCGTGACGGCGAGCCCGTTGTCGGGTTGAACACCGAGGACTGGACCTACGAGGTTGGTCGTGGCTGGGTGGCTCCGGGCTTCGACGACCAACTGGTCGGAAGCAAGCCAGGCGATGAACTCACGTTCACCGCCGTACCGAACGGAACCGAACAACCTGCGGACTTCGTGGTGAAGGTGCAACGCGTCCAAGAGATGCAAGTCGGAGACCTCACCGATGAGTGGGTGTCGGAAAACATCGCCGAGTTCGACAGCGTCGAAGCATGGACCGCGTCGCTTCGTGAGCGTCTCGAGAACATGCGTCTCAACCAGATGCGCAGCACGCTCGTCGACAAGGTCACCGATGCGCTCGCAGCACTTGTCGACGTCGACGCGCCACAAGCGATGGTCGACAACGACCTGCAGGGTCGCGTGCAGAACACAGTCGCTCAGTTTCAGCGTCAGGGCATTTCGCTCGACCAGTGGCTGTCGGCAACCGGACAAGACACCGCATCATTCGTCGAAGCACTGAAGGTGCAGAGCGAAAAGGCAGTGAAGGTCGATCTGGCTCTGCGCGCAGTCGCAGTCGCTGAGGCCATCGAAGCCGACGAAGTCGACATCGAGGCAGAGTTCGAAGCAATCGCGGTTCGTGTGAACCAGAAACCAGCACAGGTGCGCAAGGCTTACGAACAAAACGACGCCGTTGTCGATCTCGCCGCACAAATCCGCAAGGGAAAGGCGCTCGACTGGCTCTTGCACAACGTCGAATATGTCGATGCAGCAGGGGTTGCTCTCGATCGCGACACGGTGCTCGGACACAGCGATCATGACCACGACCATCATGGTCACGCACATCAGCATGACGATGAGTCAGCGCACGATCACGATTCGGAGGCATCCTCGTGAATTTCCAGAACTACTACGTTCCTAATGTCACCGAACAGACCAGTCGTGGTGAGCGCGTGTACGACTTGTACAGCCGCTTACTCAAGGAAAACATCATCTTCCTTGGTACGCCAATTGACGACACCATCGCCAACCTCATCTGCGCACAACTCATTCACCTTGAGAGTGAAAACCCTGACCGCGACATCAACATCTACATCAACAGCCCCGGTGGCGACATCACGGCATTGTTCGCGATCTACGACACAATGCAGTTCATTCGCAACGACATCGCCACCATCTGTCTCGGGCAGGCAGCGTCAGCGGCAGCGGTGTTGCTGGCCGCCGGCACGAAGGGCAAGCGCCTCGCGTTGCCCCATAGCCGCGTGATGTTGCATCAGCCGTATGGCCAGGTCGGCTACGGCCAAGTCACCGACCTCGAGATCGCCGCCCGCGAGATTCTGCGCATGCGAGACCTGCTGGAAGACATTCTGTCCCACCACACGGGCCAGCCACGCGAGCGGGTCCATGCCGACACTGACCGGGACTTCGTAATGGAAGCCCAAGAGGCCCTCGAGTATGGCATCATCGATGACGTGATTTCATCGCGTCAGTTCGCGGACCGCTCCGGTCCGATTCGCTGACCCGATTGGGGAGGGCACGACGTGGCCAAGTTCGGTGATTCAGGCGAACTGCTGAAGTGCTCGTTCTGCGGCAAGTCGCAGAAGCAAGTCAAGAAACTCATTGCCGGTCCCGGCGTGTACATCTGTGACGAGTGCATCGATCTTTGCAACGAGATCATCGAAGAAGAACTCGCTGACCGTGGTGACGTCCGATTCGATTCACTTCCCACGCCACAAGAGACCCGCGCATTTCTCGACCAGTACGTCGTGGGGCAAGAGAGTGCGAAGAAGGTCTTGTCGGTCGCTGTGTTCCAGCACTACCGGCGCCTGCAGTATCTGCAACAAAACGCGGGTATTCGTCGAGACGACGTCGAGTTGGCGAAGAGCAACGTCCTCATGCTCGGCCCCACAGGTTGCGGCAAGACGCACATGGCCCAGACACTTGCTCGCATGTTGAATGTGCCCTTTGCGGTCGCCGACGCCACGGCACTCACCGAAGCTGGTTATGTCGGTGAAGACGTCGAGAACATCTTGTTGAAGTTGTTGCAAGCAGCAGACTTCGACGTGAAGAAGGCAGAGAACGGAATCGTCTACATCGACGAGATCGACAAGGTCGCACGAAAAGCAGAGAACCCGAGCATCACTCGCGACGTGTCAGGTGAAGGTGTACAGCAAGCTCTCTTGAAGATTCTCGAAGGCACGGTCGCATCGGTGCCGCCGCAAGGTGGGCGCAAGCACCCTCATCAAGAATTCATCCAGATCGACACGACGAATGTCCTCTTCATCTGTGGCGGCGCCTTCGCAGGGCTCGATCAGATCATCGAGTCGCGCATCGGTCACAAGGGTGTCGGTTTCCATGCCACCGTCAAATCAAAGGTCGAGAAAGACCCCGGTGAGTTGTTCGCGCAGGTCATGCCGGAAGATCTCTTGAAGTTCGGAATGATTCCCGAGTTCGTCGGACGTCTGCCGATGATCGGGGCAGTGCACAGCCTCTCGAAGGAGGCTCTCGTGCAGATCCTCACCGAGCCAAAGAATGCGCTGATCAAGCAGTACCAGAAGATCTTCGAATTCGAAGATGTCGAATTGGAAGTCACACCTGATGCACTCGAAGCCATTGCAGACCTCGCGCTGAAGCGTCAGACCGGTGCGCGTGGTCTTCGTTCGATTCTCGAGGAAGTTCTGCTCGACATCATGTATGACGTGCCAGGTCGAACCGATGTCGCAAAGGTCGTCGTCGATGTCGACTCAGTTGTCGACAAGGCAGCTCCGAAGCTCGTTCCGCGTGGTCCGAGTCGTGTGTCGCGGCCACGCCGCGCGGCTTCCTGACCCTGTTCGTCTCACCGTGAACTTCGCTGCGGCGCTGACCTATCTCGACGAACACGCCTCGTACGAAAAGACTGGGCGTATCGATTCACCCTCGCTCGATGGCATCAGGGTTCTTCTTGAGGCTCTCGGAGACCCTCATCACGCGTTCAAGGTCATCCACGTCACGGGCACGAACGGCAAAGGTTCCACGACCGCCATCATCTCGAGACTGCTCGTGGCGCACGGTCTGCGCGTCGGCACGTATTCAAGTCCACATCTTGAGTCAGTCCGCGAGCGCATCCAAGTTGATGGTGAATCGATCGGGGAAGAGGCCTTCGCCAGAGTCATCGCTGACATCGCGCGAGTCGAGCCCATCATCGGTCGCAGGCCCAGTTACTTCGAGATTCTGACCGCTGGGGCCTTCGTTCATTTTGCGAATGAGGCAGTCGATGTCGCGGTCGTGGAAGTGGGCATGCTTGGTCGCTGGGATGCGACAAATGTCGTGTCGCCCGAAGTGGCAGTGATCACGAACATCGCCCTTGACCACACCGAATTCGCTGGTCCGGCGCTCGAGGACATTGCCCGCGAAAAAGCCGGCATCATCAAAGCAGAAGGGTCAGCCGTCGTGGGCGAGACCCGGCCCGCGTTGGTGAACATCTTTCGTGACGAACCACACGACCGCTTCGTCCTGCGTGGTGAAGATTTCGAGGTGCGCGACAATTTTCTTGCAGTGGGCGGCCGCCAACTCACCATCACGACGAGACGCACTGCATATGACGACCTGTTCTTGCCCTTGCACGGACAACATCAGGGTGACAACGCTGCAATCGCCATTGCTGCGGTCGAAGAGTTCTTCGACGCCGCCTTGCCTGTCGAGGTCGTGCAAGAGGCATTCTCATCAGTTGTGGTGCCAGGTCGATTCGAAATCGTGGCTCATCAACCACTCGTGATTCTCGACGGGGCACACAACCCCGCAGGTTCGGACGTGTGCGCATCGGTGTTCATGAACGACTTTCAACCTGAAGGTCGCCGCATTCTCGTCGTCGGATCATTGCGCCCCCGCGACATTGCCGATGTGCTATCCGCGTTTCGCGCCGATGAATTCGACGTCGTCATCACGTGTACGGCGCCTTCACCTCGCGCATGCGAGTCACGGGTGATTGCTGCCGCAGCCACCGCCATGGGATGCGACGATGTCGTCGCGTGCGACACGGTGGAAGAGGCGTGCACTCGGGCGCTGCGTGACGCCACGGCGGAAGACGCCATTCTCGTCACCGGCTCTTTGTACGTGGTCGGTTCGGCGCGGCCACACTTTCGCCGTGTTCTTCCCTGACGCGACCCGCTGAGATGTCGTTCCGCCGGCGGTCACCGACCTCGTGAAAGTGCGTGTTATCGGGTGTTTGTTGACGGGCTGTCGGAAGACCAGACGTGACCAATAGCCTGAAGGAATGTCCACGAAAACCCTTGTACTCCTGAAACCCGATGCTGTCGAACGAGGACTGGTGGGTGAGATCATTGGCCGCCTCGAGCGAAAAGGTCTGCGAATCGCCGCGATGGAGTTGCGCACACTCGATGCCGACACGCTCGGTCGTCACTACGAAGAGCACAAGGGGAAGGGCTTCTACGCCGATCTCGTGTCGTTCATGTCGCGTGGTCCCGTCGTCAGTTTGGCTGTCGAGGGCCCCGAGGACACTTGGGAAATCGTTCGTTCGATGATGGGTGCCACGAATCCGCGCGCGGCAGCGCCCGGCACCATTCGCGGTGATCTCGGGACGTTGTTCACGGAGAACCTCATTCATGGAAGCGACTCGGCTGAGTCGGCGGCTCGTGAGTTGTCGATCTTCTTTCCGGCACTGAAGTAATTCAACGTCGCTCCTCAGCACTTCGGCTCATGGCACGCAATAGTCCGCTCTCGATTGGTCGCGACATCGCGATTGACTTAGGTACGGCGAACACGCTCGTCTACGTGCGCGGACAAGGAATCGTTCTCAACGAACCATCTGTCGTCGCCGTCGATGTCAAAGATGGACGTCCGGTTGCAGTCGGGTACGAGGCCAAGCGCATGCTTGGTCGCACACCAGCAAACATCCGTGCCGTTCGTCCTCTGAAAGACGGCGTCATCGCTGACTTCGACGTATGCGAGAAGATGTTGAGGTATTTCATCCAACGCATCTCCAGCAGTCGATGGAGCAAGCCCCGTATGGTCATCTGTGTCCCATCGGGCATCACCGGAGTCGAACAGCGCGCGGTGCAAGATGCTGCCGAGTATGCAGGTGCGCGAAAGCCCGTGTTCATCATCGAAGAGCCGATGGCGGCGGCCATCGGAGCGGACCTGCCGGTGCACGAGCCGAGTGGCAACATGATCGTCGACATCGGAGGTGGAACCACCGAAGTGGCTGTCATTTCCCTTGGTGGCATCGTCGTGTCCGAGAGCGTTCGAGTCGCCGGCGATGAGTTGGACGACGCCATCTCACAATTTGTGAAAATGCAGTTCGGTCTCGACATCGGTGAGAACACCGCAGAAGAGATCAAGATCCAGATGGCATCGGCGTGGCCAGTGGAGCAAGAGCTCACAGCCGACGTCGGGGGGCGTGACACGGTCACCGGATTGCCGAAAACCATTGAATTGACAAGCGCTCAGGTGCGTGAAGCCATCGCCGAGCCGGTTGCTGCCATCATTGACGCCGTGAAGGCCACGCTCGACCGTACGCCTCCTGAATTGGCTGCCGACATCATGGACCGAGGCATCTACCTCTCTGGTGGTGGTGCGCTGTTGACCGGGCTGCCGCAACGTGTCACGCACGAGACCGGCATGCCCTGTTACCTCGCTCCTGACCCGTTGTATTCGGTGGTCATCGGATCTGGTCGGGCGCTCGAGAACATCGAGGCGATGCGCGGAATGATGTCGTCGCCGCAGACCGAACTGTGATCGAGGGCAGTGGGTAGCTCTTTCACAAGACGCCGCGTCATCGCCCTCTTGGTGCTGACATCAGTTCTGTTGGTGACCCTCGACATGCGCGGTTCGTCGTCGGTGTCGTTTGTCCGGCGAAGTTTTGGAACCATCTTCCGACCCGTGGAAGGTGTCGTGCGTGTCGTCACTGAGCCTGTCGGCAACGTGTGGCATGGCATCACCGACTACAACGACCTCGCAGACGAGAACAGACGATTACGAGACTTGGTCGGACGACAAGAGGGTGCGGCAATCGCGAACATCGCAACCGTACGAGAGGCACAAGAACTTCTTGCGTTGAACGGACTTCCGACTCTGGCCGGTATCGACTCGTGCACCACCCAAGTGGTGGGAGAGTCGCCGTCGAACTTCTCGCAGACAGTCGAGATCAACCGTGGTCGTAACTGTGGCATCCGCGTGGGTATGCCGGTTCTGAACGCCGC
>CAYMVM010000014.1:0-21734 GCA_964394175.1 uncultured Bifidobacterium sp. | reverse complement strand
CCGACCTGGTGGTCGCGAATGTTGCTCGGCGGAGTCGCCAGTGCAGTTGGCACTCTGCTCATGCCACTTGCTCTTGCGATGGTGGGCATTGAAGGCGCGCTCACAACCCGGGTGGTCGTCATTGTCGCTGTCGTCGCAGTGAGTAATGCGGTGCTGTGTGTGCCATTCGAAAAATTGTGTCGTTGGATTCTGAAGGATCCCGAAGTGGTGCCCATCTGACATGCCGAACAATCCGCCAAAACGCTCGCGAGTGGCGATACTCGGAACGGTCGCGCTCATTCTCATGTCGGTGCTCACCGTGCGCGTGTGGTTCCTGCAGACCGTCGATGCCGAAGGCTTGCAAGAACGTGTGCGCGAAGTGCGCACTCGAACAGTGAAGCTCACTCCAGAGCGGGGCCGCATCTTCGACATCAAGGGTCGCATCATCGCGACGAATGAGAGAATCCTCACGATCACACTTGATCGTCGTGTCGTTCAACGTGACCTCGCGCGTCAACAGATGTGGGATCGGTTGTATGGCGTGTTGGGAACCACCATTCAGGAATTAGAGAATCGATTCCAGAGCAAGAGATACGACCAGTTGCAGCCTGTACCGCTCAAAGAAGACGTGTCAGAAGATCTCGTCATGTTTCTACGTGAGCGCGCCGAGGATTATCCGGGTATCGACGTGCGTGAAGACTGGCGCCGCGAGTACCCCTATGCACCCGTGGCGAGCCATGTCGTCGGGTTTCTTGGCGCCATCAAAGAGGGCGAGCTCGAGATGTACCGCAACCTCGGCTACGACCCCGATGCGCGCGTCGGCCAATTCGGCGTCGAGCAGACCTATGAGAGCGTGTTGCGTGGTGACCCTGGTTTCGTGAAGTACGAAGTCGACTCCCGTGGTCGCATCTTGCGACAGCTCGACCGACGTGAGCCGATTCCAGGAAACGACGTCCAGCTGACCATCGACTTGCAGATGCAATTGTTCGCCGAGCAAGCGTTGCAAACGCAGCTACAAGTGCGACAACGCACCGAAGCACCGACGGTTTTGAAAGACGGTGAACCTGATCCTGCGTATCCGGAGATCACCTATTACAAGGCCCCTGCTGGTTCTGTCGTGCTGTTGAATCATGCGACAGGTGAAGTGAAGGCCATGGCGAGCTATCCGAACTTCGACAATCGCTGGTTCAACGCGGGAATCACTGGAGAGAAGTTCGCACAGTTGTTCCCCAACACGAAGGACCCCGACGGCTCGATCCTCGTCAACAGAGCTATTTCGGGTCGCTACAACTTGGGTTCGTCTTTCAAGCCATTCGTCGCATACGCGGCACTCGCCTCTGGTCAGCTACCCGGAGGAGCCGACTACACGTTGCGCGACGAGGGCACATACAAGCTCGAGAGCATTCCCGATGAACGTTGTCAGTTGAACGTGAAGTGTGTCTTCAAGAACGCGAACTGTGGCAACGGGGCGCCGTGCAAGTACGGCCGCGTGCATATCGAAGATGCACTCGCCGTGTCGTCCGACGTCTTCTTCTACAAGATCGGTGAGCAAATCTTCACTGAGCGCGGCAACACGCCAGTGCTCGAGCAGGAGGTGCGCAAGTTCGGCTTCGGGTCGCCGACCGAGATCGACCTTCCGTATGAATTCGTCGGAACAGTGCCGAACAGAGAGTTGAAGAAGCGCCTCGCAGATGCAGGGGCAATCAGCAAAGACGAAGGCCGCGGGTTCTACGTCGGCGACAACGTGCAGTTTTCCATCGGGCAAGGTTTGCTGTCGGCCACGCCGCTCCAAGTCGCAGTCGCGTATGGAGCCCTCGGCAACGGGGGATCGGTGTTGAAACCAAAGGTCGTTCGCGCCATCTGGGCACCGGGTACACCATTGTCGAACAAGAGCACCATCGATCTGCAAAAAGGCGTCGTCGTGCAGGATCAGTCGACGCCAGAGCTGGTGAGGGTGTTGCCGATGGAGCCGGAAGTTCGTGATCCCATCGTGAAAGGTCTGACGCGCGTCATCAATGGACCTGGCGTACGGTTCGACTTTTACCATGCGACGACCGGCGAGAAACTCTTCCAGTCGTATCCGAAGCGCGTTCTTCCGATCGCCGGAAAGACCGGGACCGCACAGGGTTTCGGAAATCTTCCGTGGAATGACTCGTCAGCATTCGGTGCGTTCAGCCTGACCGATTCGCAGCCATATTCGGCGTTTGCGTATCTCGAAAAAAGTGGCTTTGGTTCGCGCGCTGCAGCACCTGTGGTGAAGTGTTTGTTCACTGCTCTCGCCAAGCGTGTGAAGTTGCCAACTATCGTTCCGTCCGACCCGCTCGATTTAAACATGGTCACTCCTGCAGCACCTCAGACCATGGAGAACCCGCTGTGCCTCGTCGGCGCTGGATCATCGGTGCGTGACTGATGGCGATTCCATTGCTCACTCGACGTCCCGGCCAAGGTCTCGGCAATGTGCGGAGAAGTTATGCCGACCCCAGTCGCAACATCGACTGGATACTCATGGTCGCTGTCATGTTGCAGACCATCATCGGCGTGTTCATGGTGTACTCCGCCACGCGACCGCGACTCATCAACTCGGGACAAGACGAATTCATGGTCGTGCAACGCCAGATCGTCTTCATCTTGTTCGCCATCATTGCGATGGTGGGGGTGATGGCAGTCGATTACGGCCGACTCAGAGGCAACGCCGAATTCTTCTACGTCGTCACACAGGTGTTGTTGGTGTTGGTGCTCGTGTCCGGTGCAGTTCGAGGCGGTGCCCGATTGTCATTCGACCTTGGCATCATCTCGGTGCAGCCATCCGAGATCGCCAAGTTCACGGTGTTGTTGCTGCTCGCAGGATTCTTGGCAGACGATGCGACCGAGGTCGTGTCGTATGAGCGGTTCATTCAGTCGTTGCTCATCGTTGGTCTGCCCGTGCTGCTCGTTCTCATCGAGCCCGACCTCGGATCAGCGACAGTTCTCGTGGCGGCAGCGATGGGCGTGTTGTTGGTCGCCGGTGCGCGCATCAAGTACATCGTCTTGGTCACGAGTCTCGCGATCATCTCGATGGCGGCCGCCGTGGTCGGTGGCATCGTCAAGGACTATCAAGTGCGACGCGTCATTGCGTTTCTCAATCAGAACGCAGAGACCGCGTCATTGCAGAACGTGTTGCGACAAGTTCGGTTCGCAAAGCGTGCGGTCGCGACGGGCGGCATCACCGGCAAGGGCTACCTGAACGGCCCGCTCACTAACGGTCAATTCATCCCGGTGCAGTCCACCGACTTCGTCTTCTCGGCGGTGGGTGAGCAATTCGGTCTCATCGGATGCGGCATCGTCATCGCACTGCTGGCAATCATCTTGTGGCGGGTGTTCCGTATAGCGCGAATGGCGAAGGACCGACTCGGGCTGTATCTCTGCGCGGGCGTCTTCACCATGGTGCTATGGCAGTCGTTCCAGAACATCGGCATGACCCTCGGAATCACCCCGGTCTCGGGCGTGCCATTGCCCTTCGTGAGTTACGGAGGGTCGCACACCGTGGCCTTTGCCGCGATGGTTGGGCTGGTGCAGAACGTCCATATGCGCCGTTTCAGGTAGGCCCCGCCGGTAGTCTGTCCACAGGCCGCAGAGAGGCGGCGGCGCCCCCGTGGCAGCCCTCGCCCTCACATGGCGCGCTTCGGCGCGACGTGGCCGCGCGACATGCGCGGAATCAGTAAGGAGTCGAGAGATGAGCACCGGAGACGGTGGAACCCAGGCGGGCGCCGGTGGCGCAGCCAAGAAGCGTCGCCGCGGATCCCGTGGAGGACGCAATCGCAGCAGCGGCGGCGCCGCCCAACGCTCGTCATCTGACACTCGTCGCCCGTCCGACGACGTCGATATGCCCGATGTACCCAATGAGGGTCGAGTGACCGACCCCAAGGTTGCAGCTGCCGCCGTGGTGCGTCGACCACAGATCGGTGACACCCGCCCGGCGCCAACGCCCGCTGCTCAGCCACCCCAGCAATCCTCCTCAAACGAGGGCGGCGGCGCGAAGAAGAAGCGTCGCCGTGGTGGTCGTGGACGATCGCGCTCGCGGTCCGGCGGTGGAGGCGGATCTGCTGAGACCGTCGATGCCGACATCATCGAGCGTCGTCGCGGTCGCACCCGAGATGGGCGACCGGTTGGTCGTTATCTCATGTGTGTGCAGGTGCGTGACGGTCTCACTCAAGTCGCGGTCCTCGAAGGGCGTAGTTTGCTCGAGCACTACGTCAGCCGACCGGCCGACGACGTCAGCCAGATTCACGGCAACATCTATCTCGGTCGCGTGCAGAACGTGTTGCCGGGTATGGAAGCAGCCTTCGTCGACATTGCGACTCCGAAAAACGCCGTGTTGTATCGCGGCGATGTGCAATTCGACAAAGAAGACGTCGAGACCACGTCGACTGCGCGCATCGAGCACATCTTGCGTTCCCGACAGATGATTCTGTGTCAGGTCACGAAGAACCCGATCGGCGCAAAAGGTGCGCGCCTCACACAAGAAGTGTCACTTCCAGGTCGTTTCGTCGTGCTCATCCCGAACAGCAAGACATATGGCATCTCGAAGCGACTTCCCGAGGAAGAGCGTCGCCGCCTTCGCTCGGTTCTCGACCGGGTGAAGCCGGCAGAACACGGCGTCATCGTGCGCACCGCGGCGGAGCATGCCACTGAACACGAACTTCGTGCCGATATGACGCGTCTCGTCGAAGAGTGGAATGAAATCGAGACGAAGTCGAAGGCTGCAAATGGCCCGACACTTCTGTATCGCGAGCCTGAGCTCGCCGTGCGGGTCATTCGTGAAGAGTTCAACGCCGAGTATCGCGGCGTGGTCATCGACGATCGTCGCCTGTACGAAGAGGTGAAGGCATACGTCGCTGACTTCAACCCAGAGCTTGCCGACCGAGTCGAGTACTTCGACGCCGACGCTGAAGGGCTGTCGATTTTCGAACATCATCACGTTCACGAGCAGCTACACAAGGCTCTTGACCGCAAGGTGTGGTTGCCGAGTGGTGGTTCGCTCATCATCGAGCACACAGAGGCACTCACGGTCATCGACGTGAACACCGGCAAGAACGTCGGAACCTCGAACCTGGAAGAGACGGTGTTCCGCAACAATCTCGAAGCAGCCGAAGAGGTCGCCCGTCAGCTTCGACTGCGCGACATCGGTGGAATCATCGTCATCGACTTCATCGACATGGAGATTCGAGAGAACCGCAAGCGAGTGGTCGAGGCCTTCCGTGCCGCGCTGTCACGCGACAAGACCCGCACGCAGGTGTTCGACATTTCTGAGTTGGGTCTCGTGGAGATGACGCGCAAGCGCATCGGCGAAGGCCTCCTCACTGCCTTCGCCGACCCATGCCCAGACTGTGAAGGCAGAGGCGTGAAGGTCGACTTCGGTCTTCTCGACTGACGGCGTCTCATCTGACAGACGTAGTGGAAATGCCCCCGCGTCTCACCACGCCATTCGGGTCGCCTGGTCTGGGGTGTGTGGCCGGTCCGGGGTCAAGGTAGGGTAGGAACTCGCTATGTACGCAGTGATCGCCTCCGGTGGCAAGCAAGAGAAGGTCTCCCAAGGCCAGCAGGTCAAGGTCGAGCTCCTCGGGGCTGCCGACGGACAAGAGGTGTCGTTCACACCAGTGCTGCTGGTCGACGGTTCCTCGGTGTTGTCAACTCCCGACCAGTTGAAGTCCGTCAAGGTCACCGGCCGCGTGGTCGGAACCGTGAAGGGTCGCAAGATCGAGGGCTTCACCTACAAGCGCCGCACCAACCAGCGTCGTCGCTACGGTCACCGCCAGCAGTATTCGCTCGTCGAAATCACCTCCATCGCGAAAGGCTGATCACCATGTCAAAGACCAAAGGTGGCGGTTCAACTCGTAACGGCCGCGATTCAAATGCACAGCGACTCGGCATCAAGGCGTTCGACGGAACCAACATTTCCGCCGGCACCATTCTTGTGCGTCAGCGTGGCACTCGCTTCCACCCTGGCAAGAACGTGGGCATTGGCAAAGACGACACACTGTTCGCTCTTGTCAGTGGCAGCGTGAAGTTCGGCGAGCGCCGCGGGCGCAAAGTCGTCGACGTTCTCCCCGAATAGTCGAATCTCGCTAGCGAAGAGCGAGTGCTCTTCGATTGTTCTGACGCGTCAACGCAGCGTGTCGATGCCCTGCGGCAGGGCCTCAGAGTTGAACCCGAGCAAGGTCACTGCTTGTCGGCATGCGAAGCGGTCAGTCATTCCCCCGACATAGGTGACGGCGTTGCGTAACGCCTGCTCGCTTCCGGCATCGGCCACTGGTAGATCGTCGCCGGTGGGCAAGAGATGTGGTCGGTCGGCGTAATGCTCGACCAAGGCGCGCAACATGGTGATGACGGAACGACCCTGTTCGACTGACGCTGGTCGTAGGTAAACCTGCTCGTAGTTGAATTGACGAAATGCGGCGAGCGCATCGGCAGCGTCTGGAGTCATGCCGATGCGACCGGTGGCAGCGGCAGCTTCGATCATGGCGTTGATGAACACATGCAACTGGGAGCGCCGTTCGGTGCCGCACAACGTGGCAACAGAGCGAGGAAGTTGTCGCGGGGACACGATGCCCGCTGCGACCGCATCTTCAAAGTCATGACAGACATAAGCGATGCGATCTGCCCAGCTGACGACTTCGCCTTCAGGTGTGCGAGGTGCCGGACGTGACCAACTGTGATTGCGTACACCGTCGAGAGTCTCAAGACACAAATTGAGGGGAGTGAGCACGACGTCGGCGCCCCACAGGGCGTGGTCGTAACCTTCGGGAAGATATTGCGAGAGGGCATCTTCTGATGCGTGGCCACCGGGCCCGTGACCACAATCGTGGCCGAGTGCGATGGCTTCGGTGAGCGCGACGTTGAGACGAAGTGCTCGTGCGACTGAGACGGCAACCTGAGCCACCTCAAGAGCGTGCGTGAGACGCGTGCGCTGATGGTCGTCGGGAAACACGAAGACCTGTGTCTTTCCGGCGAGACGTCGGAACGCGGTGGCATGCAAGATGCGATCACGATCGCGTTCGAAGCACGATCGATAGGGGTCGGGGTCCTCGGGGAGGGGTCGATGCCCAGCACCGACTGCACGTGTGGCATGTGGTGCCAACTCTCGCTCTGCAGTGAGTTCTCGGTCTGCGCGGTCGGCGATGTCGGTGGTGCCGAGTCCGGCCCATGAATCGGCATGGGCGACGCGAATGTCGCCGTCTGCTGCGGTGCCGCGCATGGTGGATGCCCACGTGCGAGCACGCTCTGTGTGTTCGTGGTCGCTGAGTGGTGAGTTGGTCGACTCGTGCGATGACATGTGGTCAGCGTACGGGAACGGTGTGACGACATAGACGGCGTGTTTGTGGTGACTCCCAGAGTCCGTTGTGTCCCACCGGTAGCCTCACAAACGTCTCTATGAGTGGTTTTGTCGACGAAGCACAGCTGAATGTCACCGGCGGTGACGGTGGTGCAGGCTGTGTCGCGTTCCGGCGAGAAGGGCCGGTGGCCTTCGGTGGACCAAACGGTGGTGACGGAGGCAAAGGTGGCGACGTGTGGTTGGTCGCTGATCGCAACGTGGCGTCCCTTCTCGCATTTCGTGATCACCCTCACCGCAAGGCTGAAAGCGGCATCCACGGCAAAGGCAAAGACCTTCACGGACGCCGTGGAGAAGACCTGATGGTGCATGTTCCTGAAGGAACCGTCATTCGCGACATGTACAGCGGAGAGATTCTCGCCGACCTCATGAACCACGGGGATCGCTGGTTGGCGGCCCATGGTGGCCGTGGTGGTCGCGGCAATGCAAAGTTTCTCAACAACAAACGCCGCGCACCGACTTTTGCAGAACAGGGTGAACATGGCGAAGAGCGGTGGTTGAAGCTTGAGTTGAAACTGATGGCCGATGTCGCATTGGTCGGGTTCCCGAACGCCGGCAAGAGCACATTCATCTCGACAGTGTCAGCGGCCAAACCCAAGATTGCGAATTACCCGTTCACCACACTCGAGCCGCATCTCGGTGTCGTGCGCCTCGGTGATGATGTCGAGTTCGTCATGGCAGACATTCCCGGTCTCATCGAAGGTGCAAGTGAAGGTCGAGGACTTGGTCATCAATTCCTCCGACATATCGAACGTGCACGTGTCTTGTGTTTCCTCATCGACCTTGTCGCGCTTGATGGCATCGAACCAGAACGTCAACTCGAGGTATTGCGCCAAGAAGTGGGTCGTTATCAGCCCGATTTGCTCGAGCGCCCCGCACTGATTGTCGGCACGAAAGATGACAGCGTGCCTCCGGAAGTCCTCGAAGCATGGTCACACCAGCACATGTCGTCGATCACCACCAACAATGTGCGCAAGGTCCTCAACTCGCTCGCCGAATTGGTGTCACGGGCACGTGCCGAAGAGGTGAATCAAGAGTCCACCATCATCATGCGTCCTTTGCCCGAGAACGCGTGGGTCGAACGCACTGCCGACAACGAGTTCCGAGTGCATGGCCGAGCCGCAGAGCGTGTGGTGGCACTGAACGACGTGACCAGCCCTGAGGCTCTCAACTACATCGATGACCGTCTCAACAAGTTGGGCGTCAACAAGCTCTTGTCCCGCGCCGGCGCCCGCGACGGCGATGTCGTGTGGATCGCGCAATTCAGTTTCGAATATCACTCGGATATGTGAGTCTGTACTCATGCGTATCGTCCTGAAAATCGGCACGTCATCGCTCACAGATGACGGCGGTGTGCTCATTCCGTCGGTCATCGCATCGGTCGCCGATCAGATCGCCGAATTGCGTTCATCTGGTCATGAGGTCCTACTCGTCACGTCAGGAGCAGTGGCCTCTGGTGTGGCCGGTCTCGGTCTTCGTGCACGGCCCAGCGACACGCTCAGTCTTCAAGCGCTGAGCGCGGTGGGCCAGCCCCAGTTGATGGCCGCATACAACCGCGAATTGGCGCGACATCAATTGGTCGGCGCGCAGGTGTTGCTCGTCCCGAATGATTTCGTCGATCGCAACCAGTATCTGCACGCAAAGAACACGCTCATGCGGCTCATCGAGTTGGGTTGCGTGCCGATCATCAACGAGAACGATGCCATCGCCAACAATGAAATTCGCTATGGCGACAATGACCATCTTGCAGCGCTGCTCAGCCATCTCGTGTCCGCAGACATGTTGCTGCTTCTCACTGACACCGATGGCCTGTACACCGCAGACCCGAATGCCGATTCCTCTGCGACTCTCGTCGCACTGGTCGCAGCCGACGACCCGCTCATGAGCGTCGATGCTGGCGGGTCAGGAACGTCGCGAGGTAGTGGCGGAATGGCGTCGAAATTGGCAGCTGCCCGCATCGCATCATGGTCCGGCGTCACCGCCGTCATTGCGGCTGCGCAGCGAGCACACGTGGTGCGCGACGTTGTTGCAGGTGAGAGCGTCGGCACGAAGTTCGCCCCGCACGATCGCAGTCTGTCGGCTCGGAAGCTGTGGATCGCATTCGCAGCTGACGTCCTGGGTTCAGTAACAGTCGATGCCGGAGCCGCCGAGGCGCTGCGTACGGCGGGCCGATCGCTACTCCCGGCAGGTGTTGTCGCGGTGGCCGGCTCGTTCGGGGCAGGTGATGTCGTCGATGTGACCGCCCCCGATGGTCGAGTGATTGCTCGCGGTATGTCGTCAGTCGACGCAGATGACGCGCAGTCCATGCAGGGAAAGCGAACCGCAGACATCGACGGTCAACGCTCGACCGTCATTGTGCATCGCGATGATCTGGTCGTGTTCTAACAGCGACGGTCGCTGACTTCGATCAGACGGAGATTTCTGCATCGGGGGTCGCTGAACCGCGGCTCGGCAACAACCCACTCACTTGGCGAATCTCGGGCACGCGTAGCGCGAAGAGCGCACCGACATACACGACGAATCCGACCACCAGGCAGAAGAACAATTCAGCCAACTCTGAGTAGCCAGACGTGGGCTTCAAAGCGCGGTCGACGCCGGTGACGGCGAGCGACATGATAGTGACGGCGACGATGCAACGTGCCAGCAGTGTGCCGAGCGCGCGCCACTTCACCGCGCGATGCTTCACGTGCAATAGCCACAGCACGACGACCGAGGAGAGGAGATACGCGAATGCAAAAGCCAATCCGAGGCCGAGCACACCGTGTTCATCGACCAACCACACCGCGAAAGCGACGTTCAGAATGTTCTCGAACAGGTTCACGATGAATGGAGTTCGTGTGTCGTGGTGTGCGTAGAAGCCACGTAAGGCGAAGATGTAGATCGAGAATCCGAGTAGACCGACCGCAAGTCCGATGAGAGCTCGCGAAGTGTTGTAGGTGGCTTCAGAGGTGAAGTGTCCGTGCTGCAGGAAGATTCTGAGAATCGGCTCGGCCAAGAGAATCATTCCGAGCGAAGCCGGAAGTGTGAGAAGGCTGATCCAGCGGAAACCGGCGGTCATTCCACCGGCGAACCCGTCCACATCATTGTTGCGCACTCGACGTGACAGCTCGGGAACGAACGTCGTCGCGATGGAGATGGCGAGCAGTCCGTGAGGCAAATAAAAGAACGTCATCGCTTTTGAGTACGCGTCTTGATTGCCGCTGCCCGGCTGAGCGAGGTTCTTGATGACGATGAGGCACACCTGGTTCGTCACCACATAGCCGAACGTCCAGAATGAAAGTCGTGCCATGGTGTGCACGGCGGGGTGGCGAAACTCTGGTTTGAACGTCAAATGGATGTTCGCCCGCTTGAGCGCGGGAATGAGGACGAGGCCCATGGCAGCGATGCCACTTGTCGCTCCGAGCGTGAGAAGCCAATAGAACGCCCCGTCGACCTTCACGTCGGACAGGCCCGGGGTGCCGTCGCGAGTGAACGGGATGAGGAGCAGCAACATGATGGTCACGATGTTCGCGATGGCCGGCGCCCATGCAGCCGCGAAAAATCGGCGGCGAGAGTTGAGAAGAGCAGATGCGACCGCGGTGAGACCGTAGAAGAAGATCTGGATGAGAAAGATGCGACACATCATCGTTCCGACGGCTCGGAACTGATCGGCGTCTACTGCCGCACTCGGGTTCAGGGAAAAGATGCGGAAGATGAGCGGGGCAGCAGCAATTGCGAGAACTGTCGCGAATGCGAGCACAATGAGCGAGACGGTGACGACAGCGCTGGTGGCTTCATCGTCTTCGTCTTCTGCGTGACGGGTGAAGACGGGCACGAGACTCGCGGCAAGAACGCCACCGACGAGAAGTTCATAGATCGAGTTGGGCGAGTTGTTTGCGCCGTCGTATGCATCGGCGAGGGCAGTCTGGCCGAGGATGACACCGAGCACGATGACTCGAAGAAGTCCGGTGAGGCGGGACACGGCGGTGCCGATGGCAACGATCACCGTGTCTTTGAACATGGGTAGAAGCGTAGGGAAAAAGGCCCCGACTAACGGCAATTCAATGGTGGCAACTAGGGTCGTCCCTCATGGCTCCTCGCTTCGATTCCGTTCAATCCGTCCGTGACGGCCTGCGCAAGGTCAATTACCTCGCTGATGACGGAATCGCTGGTGTCGCATTTCTCGCTGACAGACTCGGCAAGCCGATTCTCGTGGAAGGTCCAGCCGGTACGGGCAAGACCCAGTTGGCAAAGAGCGTTGCTGAGATGATCGGTGCTCGATTGATTCGACTCCAGTGCTACGAGGGTCTCGACGAGTCGAAGGCGCTTTACGAGTGGAACTACAAGAAGCAGTTGCTTCGTATTCAGGCTGACCGCAAATCAGATTCATGGTCTGAAATTCATGACGACATCTTCGGACCGGATTTCCTCCTCACCCGTCCCTTGCTTGAAGCCATCACAGCCGACGACCCGGTGGTGTTGCTCATCGACGAAGTCGACCGTGTCGAGGTCGAGACCGAAGCCTTGCTGCTCGAAATTCTCTCTGAGTATCAGGTGTCAATTCCCGAACTCGGAACCATCACCGCAAAGCAGATTCCACTCGTTTTTCTCACCTCGAACAACACGCGCGAGCTCTCCGAGGCACTGAAGCGTCGTTGCCTGTTCCTGCATGTCGATTATCCGGACATGGATCGCGAGAAAGAGATCGTCTTGGCCAAAGTCGAAGGCATCTCGCAGAACTTGGCGGACCAGATCGCGCGCATTGTCCGCAGTATTCGTCAACTCGATCTGAAGAAAGCTCCGTCAGTCAGCGAAACCCTCGACTGGGCCCGCACCCTCGTGCTGCTCGGCATCGAGCACATCGAAGCAGAACAAGCCAAAGAGACGCTGCACATTCTTCTCAAGTACCAGACAGACATCGCGAAAGCCGCGAAGGAACTGTCAGTCGACAAGTGACGCGAGGCGAGTGATGCTCGACCTGATGTCCGGGTTCATCTCGGAGCTTCGAAACGCAGGTCTCCCCGTCAGCCTGACGGAGAACCTCGATGCGATGGAGGCGATCAAGCACATCCCGCTCGAAGACCGCGAGGCGTTCAAGTACGCCTTGGGCGCCACTCTCGTGAAGAACAACGCTCACTGGCGCTCGTTCGAGACGGTGTTTGAGGTCTACTTCAGCCTTCGGGGTCCTGAATACGCGATTGCAGATGATGCCGACGCCGGCGACTTCTGGCGGGAGATGCAAGAGCAGTTGCAAAGCCAGGACGGGGACAGCCGAGGCGCCGCCGGTGGCGCGATGGACCAGTTGACACCCGAAGAGATGATGGCGATGTTGATGAAGGCGCTTATGGCTGGCGACCAGGCACTCATGCGGGCGCTTGCACGTCAGGCCGTACAGCGCTTTGCGGGCATGGAGCCGGGTCGACCCGTGGGTGGCACCTATTACCTCTATCGCACTCTGCGAAACCTCGATCTTGATTCGATGCTCGAGAAGTTGATGGAGGCGAGTCGCGAGGAAGTGGGCGGGCAATTGACGCCACTCGAGGAACGTCTTGAGCGAGACGAACACGAACATCGCATCGAGCAGTTCAAGCAAGAGATCGAAGCCGAAATTCGCCGCCGCCTCGTGGCGGACCGTGGCGCAGAAGCGATGGCCAAGACACTGCGCAAGCCTTTGCCAGAAGACGTGGAATTCATGCACGCGAGTCGCGACGAGATGCAAGGCCTGAAGAAGGCTCTCCAGCCATTGACGCGCAAGCTCGCAGCACGGCTTGCCCGCAAGAGAAAGCATGAGCGCCGCGGTCCGCTTGACTTCCGCAGCACCGTGCGACACAGCCTCAGCTACGGCGGCGTGCCCGCTGACCCGCGCTTCAAGTATCCGCGTCCGGCCAAGCCCGAGTTGATGGTGGTGGCTGACATCTCGGGCAGTGTCGCCGCATTCGCACGGTTCACTCTCATGCTCGTGTACGCGATCCAAGGGCAGTTCTCGAAAGTGCGCTCGTTCGTGTTCATCGACGGCATCGACGAGGTGACCGACTTCTTCAAGGGGACAGAAGACATCAGCGAGGCGATCCACAAGGTGAACACCGAAGCCGATGTGATCTGGGTGGACGGTCACAGCGACTACGGGCACGCCTTTGAAGTGTTCTGGGAGAAGTACGGAAAAGATGTCAGCCCGAAAACCACCGTGTTGTTGCTCGGAGATGCGCGGAACAATTACCACGCTTCGCAATCCTGGGTGATCAAGGAAATGCGCCAAAAGGCACGACACGTGTATTGGTTGAACCCCGAACCACGTAGTTACTGGAACACTGGTGACTCGATTGTCGGGGAGTATGCGACACACACCGACGGCGTGTATGAGTGTCGCAATATGCGACAGCTCGAGTCGTTCGTCGAAAAGCTGGCGTGACCATGTCGAACACTCGGTTGCTACTGGTGCGCCATGGTGAGTCGAACGCCACTGTCAGTCGCTCAATCGGGGGACCGCGAACGTGTACGGGGTTGTCGGCGCTTGGTCGCACCCAGGCAGAGCGTCTTCGTGATCGGTGGATGCGTCATCCTGAAGTCGCCGTCGATGTGCTCATGTCGAGTGCTTTTCCCCGCGCGCGCGAGACAGCCCAGATCATCGCGCCTGCGCTCGGCAGCATGGCGATCACTGTCGATCCGCTCTGGGGCGAACATGACCCGGGGCCCGAGTGTGACGGTCTCACGTACGCCGACTTCATTGAACGCCACGGAATGCCTGACTGGGAGGGCGACCCACACGGAGTGACGTTCCCTGGTGGCGAGACCGTCGCTGAATTCCACCACCGCATCGGAATTGCACTGCACCGCACCGTGCGCAACAACCAGGGAAGGACAATCGTGGTGTGCTGCCATGGCGGCGTCGTCGATGCAGTGCTGCGCATGTCGCTGCGCTCGTCGTTGACCGGCGGATTCGAAGTGCACACAGTGAACACGTCGGTCACCGAGATGGTCGAGGTCCGTGCCGGACGCTGGAGGCTGGTGCGGTACAACGACCACGCGCATCTCGCTGGGCTACCGTCTGCCACATCGTCAGAGATAGAGACACAGCAACAATCGGCGGGCTGAACGCCCACCATGGACGCTGACATGGCCGACGTCGTCGTCATCGGCGGGGGAACTGCAGGGTGCTCATTCGCATCTCACTTCTGCACCACTACAGATGCGCGCGTGGTCGTGGTCGAAGCGGGCGATGAATTCGACTCTCATCCGCTGAATTTGTTCACTTCGATGGGCAGACCCGATGTGATCGACGTCTCGCTGCGCGCGTCCGCAGTCGAGATGAGTGAGCAGTACGGATACCTGCAAGCCCGAGTACTCGGCGGCGGAAGTGCGGTGAATGGTCTCGTCGCACTGCCAGGGGCAATGGACGACTTCAACGAGTGGTGCGAGAACGACGGTTTGTCTGAATGGTCATGGGATGACGTGGCGCCGTGGTTCGATCGTGTCGCAACACAGACGACACTCGTCGACGACACCGCTGCGGGCTCAGTGTCACGGATGGTGAGCTCAACATGGTCGACGTCTCGACCGGTTCCGCTGGCCTTTGCCGGCCAGTTGCGTCACTCCGCGGACATCAGTGCATTCCGCCGTGCTCGTACGACCGGGCGACTTTCATTGCGAACAGGTGCCCAGGTGTCGCGCATTTTGTTCACTGGCGCTCGTGCGACGGCAGTCGAACTCGTCGACGGTGGGGTGCTCGAGGCGTCACACATCGTGGTGTGCGCAGGTGCTCTCCGCACTCCGATGTTGCTTCGCCACTCTGGTTTGGACATCTCTGGCCTCGGTGAGAATCTTCAAGATCATCCGAACATCATGTTGACCGCACGACGACGCACACCGTTCACCGGCGATGTGCCGATCAGTCGATACGTGCCGCTGAAAGACGGTCGTGACGTCGATGGACCCGATGTCGCTCATGTGCTCGCGTACGAGCAAATAGATGCTGACGGGGCATTGGCCGCCGTCGGTGTGTCACTGATGGACGTTCACTCACGCGGTTCCCTCGTCGAGACATCGAGCGGCCAGTGGTCCGCGGCGTTTCGCTGTCTGTCTGATGATCGTGATCGACGTTTGTTCATCGACACAGTGCGCGACGTGACCCATGCACTCGCGGGATCAGATCTACAAGAGACGTTCGACCCAGCCGATGTGGAGCGACTCGTCAGTGATCTGGCACGCGTTGCGCAGAGCTCTGACGCACAGCTGTCGTCGTGGCTCGACCGCAATGTCCGCACCTTGTCCCATGCGGTCGGCACATGTGCCATGGGGACGGTGTGTGACGGAAAGGGTCGAGTGAGCGACATCGACGGGCTGTGGGTTGCTGATGCGTCGCTCATGCCCCGCATCGTGAGAGCCAACACCAACGAGACCGTCGCCATGATGGCCACCCGGGTGGCACAATTCGTGGCGGAATCGCTGGAGGGATGATGTCGACGCCATACACATTTGGACTGCATGAATTAGGTGATTCGTGTTTCGCCTATCTGCAACCCGACGGAGGGTGGGGTTGGAGCAATGCCGGCCTGGTTGTCGGAGACGGAGCATCGCTGCTCGTCGACACGTTGTTCGACCTGAAGCTCACCCAATCGATGCTCGATGCGATGGCGTCGACGGTGCGCACTGCTCCGATCGGAACGGTGGTCAACACCCACGCAAACGGAGACCACTGTTATGGCAACCAGTTGGTTAGCCATGCCGACATCATCACATCACATGAGACCGCACTCGAGATGCGTGAAGTCACACCCACGACTCTGGCTGGGCTCAACTCAGCACCGGGCGAGCTGGGCGAGTTGTTCCGCAATTTCTTCGGGGCCTTCGACTTCAACGGAATTGAAGTGCCAGAGCCGACTCGTACCTTCACCGGACATCTCGAGATCGAAGTCGGCGGGCGGGTCATCGAGTTGGTCGAGGTGGGACCTGCGCACACGCGAGGCGACACACTGGTGTTCGTGCCAGATGCAAAGACTGTGTACACGGGTGACATCTTGTTCATCGGTGGCACACCGATCGTGTGGGCTGGTCCACTCACGAATTGGATTGCCGCATGTGACCTCATGTGTTCATCCGACGTCGACACGGTGATCCCAGGGCACGGGCCGGTCACCGACAAATCAGGTGTCGTCGCAGTCCGCGATTATCTGCAGTATGTGAACGACCAAGCGACAGCACGCTTCGAAGCGGGCATGAGCTCATGGGACGCCGCGCAGGACATCGCCCTGAATGAATTCGGAGAGTGGGGTGAGCGTGGCCGTATCGCGGTCAACGTGGACACCGTCTACCGTCATCTCGATCCGACCCACGCAACACCTGACGTGGTGGAGATGTTCAAGCGGATGTTGTCGCTCGAGAAGCCTCACTGATTTTCCGACGTACGACGAAAATCCAACCAAACAGCGCGACCGCGCTGAAGAAGAACCACTGGAATGCATACGAGAGATGTGGCCCGTTGGTGATGTCGGGAAGCGGAACGACCGACAGCCGTGTCTCAGCAGGTGACGACTCGACCAACTGCACGTACATGTCCTCGAGTGTGCCCGCAGTTTGTTGGTCGATGCGCGCGATGTCGATGCGTTGCATTTCTGCGAGTGTGCCCTCAGATGAATCGATGGCACCCAACCCACTTCGTTTTTGGCTGGGCCGCAGGTGACCGATGACGACGATCTCACCACTCGGCGATTCCGGAACATTCTCGGTCAGGGGGATGAAGCCGCGGTTCACCAGCACCTTTCGTCCGTCAGCGAGTACGAGTGGCATCACGACGTCGCGACCAGCTGCTCCATTCTGCGACCGGTTCACGATGAGCACCATCTCGTCCGTCACGTATGTTCCTTGAACTCGCACGAGACGCCATTCGACGGCGTCGGCAGCGACATCCCCTGTGACGACGTCGGCGAAGTCGGCGACCGGTGCAGAGACTTGTTCGGTGACTCGGGCATTCAGCGCCTTGCGTTCGTCGAGGCGATTCAGCTGCCAGAACCCCAGGTTGACCATGAGGGCGACGAGTGCGCCAATGAGCACATGAAGGGCGATCCAGCGGGGAGAGATGAGGAAGCGGTACATGGACAAGGAGACGGTATCGGGCGTCGCGTTCGGGTGTACGGTCCTGCGACATGGAGTACACGCGGGACTCGTTGACCGACGCATGGTGGTCCACGGTCTTCTCCGCCGACGTGACGGCAGGTGAGCCGCAACGAATTGGCGACGGTCTCGTCGGCATGAACCTTCGAGTGCCTCTGCACAGCTCGTCGTCGAGTGTTCCCGCAAGTGTGGTGGTGAAGTTGATGTCCGAGGACATCACCAGCCGGACGACCGCGGTGGCGCTGGGCAACTACATGCGCGAAGTGCGTTTCTATGCAGACATCGCACCGACCGTCGACGTCACGACAGCGGGTTGTCACTTTCTTGACTTCGACGATGTGACGCACGATTTCGTGTTGGTTCTCGACGATTTGGCCCCGGCACGTCAAGGTAATCAGATCACTGGGTGCGACGTAGCGACGGCACGGGTGGCCGTGACAGAAATGACCAAGCTGCACGGCCCGCGCTGGGGTGACCCGACCTTGTTCGACATCGCCTGGCTACAACGATCGACTGACCCCAGCGGGCCTGAGACGTTGAACACGGTCTACGGCGCAGTGAAGGGCGGGTTTCTCGACGTCTTCGGAGAATCACTTCGAGACGCATGCGGAGTCGCAGGTGTGGAACTCGTGCACGAGTTGGGCGCCGCTCTCGTCTCGTTTCTCACAGGTCGCGGAGCACCGCAGACACTGGTTCATGGTGACTTTCGACTCGACAACTTGATGTTCGGAAATGCCGACAGCGGACATCTGTGCGCGGTCGTCGATTGGCAGACGCCTGCACACGGCGACGGAGTTACCGACTTGGCCTACTTCCTCGGTGCTGGGCTCTTGCCCGACGAGCGTCGCCAGAACGAGGAGGCTCTCGTGACGCAGTATGTGTCTGACTTGGGTCGGTACATGACAGGTGTCAGTTTCGACGATGTGTGGCGCCGATATCGACGAGAAGCCCTCGCAGGGGTCGTGATGTCGGTCGTGGCGAGCCAAATTGTGCAACGCACCGATCGTGGAGACGCGATGTTCGACGCAATGGCGACACGTCACGTGCGTCACGCTCTTGACATGGACTCACTATCGCTTCTCTAGATACGGTGGTCGCATGAGCACTAATGCGCCACGACCTGTGCTCATCTACGACGGTGAGTGCGGTTTTTGCCGATTGTGGGTGCGACGCTTACGGCGCCTAGTGCACAATGCACCTGCATGTCTTCCGTTTCAAACTGCACCGCTTGCGGAACTCGGAGTGTCTCGCGACGAGTGCGCAGTTGCTGTGCAGTACGTCGACAAGCGAGGCCGTGTGAGTGGGGGGTCAGATGCGGTCGCTCGACTGTTCATCGGTGCGGGTTCGCTGTGGTTTGTTCCCGGCTGGATGATGTTGGCTCCTGGTGTGCGACAGATCGCGCAAGCGAGTTACCGCTGGGTGGCGCGAAACCGCCACAGATTCAAAGGCGCTCCTACAGCGGACTGATTGCGGAGACGAACTGTTCGCCGGCGAATTCGTTGAGGTCGCCCACCAATGTGTCGCAGGCTGTGACGTCGCCGTCACAGATGGCATGTTTGACGTCGAGCGGCAAATGGCTTGCATGAATCATGTCGCTCAGTCGGCCATGGACCCGCCCCGTGACAGCACGAAGGGCGACCGTGAGTGCCTTCGCTGGGTCACGGTCGTAGGTCGCCAACATCTCGACGCGTTCTTTCTTGGTCAACATGCGGGCACGTGTCGAACATGCGAGGCGTCGCAACAGATAGGGAGAGAACCGAAGCGCGTATCGCTGTTGCAGATCGACACGTCGCCAATCATCGCTTGACGTCTGGCCACGGCAGAGAGTCGAACCGCACGCGCAGGGGAATTGGTCGTAATCGCTGCCGTCTGTGGTGCCGTAGTCGAACGTGAGCACCTCGCCGACGGAGATGTCGCGCCACGCGACGATCTGTGTTGCACTGCGCGGCCCACAGTTCGGTTCACAACTGTGGTTGACGGCGTCACCGGGCTCGCGCTCTGGCGGGCCGACGATGAACAAGTTGTCGTCAACTTGAATCGAGCGTTCTCGTCGTGTCGCTGGCATCGCATCAAAGCCGCGTCGATTGACTGCATCGCCACCGAACGTGGCGACGACAGTTCCTTGCGGGATGAGTGCGATCGCGCGACTACCCCAACCGACGTCTCCCATGGGTTCGGCGCGCGCAAGTGGCGTCAATCTGTTGAACTGCAGGGTCATGAAAGAAAACGAGCCCCAACTCCGCCGGCTTTCGTGCGCCGTACGGTAGCGGCGAATCGAGCCCCCGACAAACGCCGATGGGTGTGAAGCGGCAAGACTGACGTGATGGCACACTCGCCGAATCGCTTGACCGCGCACTTGGCAGCAGGGGGCAGTGTTCTCATGCCGGGCGTGTGGGACCCCTTGTCGACTCGTCTGGCGGCCCGAGCCGGGTTCGACACGATGTTTCTTTCCGGGTTCTGCGTGGCAGGCACGCTTCTCGGTGTGCCGGACATCGGCATTCTTAGTCGCGACGACATGGTTGGCGTCGCTCGCCGGGTGTGTGAGGTGTCAACCAACATTGATGTCGTCGTCGACGCCGACACTGGTTATGGCGATGAGTCTGAGGTAGCGACAACCGTGCATCAATGGGAGGCAGCCGGTGCGGCTGGAATGTTCCTTGAGGATCAGGTCTGGCCAAAGCGATGCGGTCACATGGACGGCAAAGAAGTGGTCGAGGCAGATGAGTGGCTCGCAAAACTTCGTCGCGCATTGTCAGAGCGAGGGTCATTGCATGTGACGGCTCGCACCGACGCTCTCGGAGTGCTAGGCCGCGATGAAGCAATTCGTCGCGCCAAGATGGCGCGAGACCTTGGTGTCGACGCAGTGTTCGTGGAAGCCCCGCGGTCTCGGGAAGATCTCGAAGCGATTGCCTCGGCGGTCAGCGACGTCACGCTGGTCGCGAACATGGTCGAGCGGGGCAAGACCCCGTTGGCCACTTCGCATGAGTTGGCAGAAATGGGCTTTCGTCTCGTGATCAGCCCCGTCACCGGCCTGCTTGCCAGCGCGCATGCCATCGAAGCGGCATACGGAACTCTCGCGGAGAAGGGCACATTGCGAGACGACCTCGACAGGGTCATGGTGTTCGGCGATTTCAACGACATTGTCGGCACTGACAATGTCGTTGTGGAGCGCTCGGTGCGTCAGTAGTCTGAGGGCGACGCATTAAGAGTGACCGTCAGGTCCGGCAACCGGGGTTTCAGCCGCACGGTGCCATCCCACGACAGTGGGGATGTGGTCTCGCAGATGCGAGGCAACAGGCCTGACGTTTCTTCTTCGTTCGTCTCGACTCCACGAGTCGATCGACACCCGCGACGCACAGGGAGGAGAGGCATCATGACGACACCAAGCCACGGTGTGCCGTATGCACCTGCTCATCCCGGTGCCCCCTATTCCCCGACCGGGGCGTGGAACAGCTCGCAACCAGCCGGCCATCGAGAGTTCCACACATTCGCCGTTGATCGCCCGTTCTCGCTTGACGGAGGCGCGGCATTGCGCGATGTGACCATCGCGTATGAGACGTGGGGAACGCTGAACGCCGATGCAAGCAATGCGATTCTGGTTTGTCATGCGTGGACTGGTGACAGCCACGTCGCTGGTCCTGCGGGTGAAGGTCATCCAACGCCAGGTTGGTGGGAAGGTGTGATCGGGCCCGGTGGTTTCATCGACACCAACGAACAGTTCGTGGTGTGCGCAAATGTTCTCGGCGGCTGTCAAGGTTCCACGGGCCCGGCGTCACCGCATCCGGTTGATGGCAAACCCTACGGATTGCGTTTTCCTGTCATCACGATCCGCGACATGGTGCGGGCACAGGTCCATTTGGCTGATCATCTCGGGGTGCGTCGTTGGCGAAGCGTCATCGGTGGGTCGATGGGGGGAATGCAAGCACTTGAGTGGGCTATCACCTACCCAGAACGGGTCGCATCGGTGATTCCGATCGCGACGTGCATCGAGTCGAGCGCGCAGCAGATCGCCTGGGGTGCCATCGGGCGCCGAGCGTTGCAGATGGATCCCGCGTGGAACGGCGGGGAGTACTACGACGCTGCGCCGGACGAAGGTCCGTGGCGCGGCCTTGCCGTTGCGCGCATGATCGCCCAGGTCACTTTCCGCACCGACAACGCTTTCAACGAGCGGTTTGGTCGCGACTTGTCAGAAGCGAACATTCATGATGACGGTTTGCACTTTTTCGACCGATTCGAAGTCGAGCGGTACCTCGACCACCACGGCGACAAGTTGGTGCGCCGCTTCGACGCCAACAGTTAC
>CAYMVM010000013.1:0-41523 GCA_964394175.1 uncultured Bifidobacterium sp. | reverse complement strand
CACACACCGTCGTCAGTCGAGAGCGATACCGCTCTCGTGAATCTGAAAGGTGTGGATCATGGGTGCAAAGTCCGACTCTGATGTGCTCGAAGTGAGTGGTGTCAACTGTGTGGTGTTGCGTGGAACGGTGTCCAGCGACCCAGAGGTGCGTGAGTTGTCGACAGGGAAGGTCGTCACTTCTTTCAACCTCTCCACCACGACCGGTGCGGGCACGTGGTCGGTGCCCGTCTCCATCGAGGGAACTCTCGTTGACGGCGTCGACGAGGGTGTCGACGTTGTCGTCGTGGGAGGCGTTCGACGTCGATTCTTTCGCTCTGGAGGGTCAGTTCAGAGCCGTACTGAAGTCAGTGCGACGAAAGTCGTGGCGAGCCGGAAGCGGGTAACTGCTCGGCGAGTCGTCGACACGATGTTCGACGACGTGATGGCTGTGCTCGATCTCTAACGAACACGCACACTGATGGCGTCGGGGGCGTCCCCGCGCATCTGTGTCAAGAACGAGTCGATCGGTGCCGGGGTGGGTACGTCTGAGTCGCTCGGTCCATGGTCCCAGAAGGCTTTCCACGTGGGCCAGTAATGCTCCCATCCACCCTCGTAGGGCTCTCGATCTGGCCAGCGCATTTTGTTCGGACCGATGGGTGGCTTGTTCAAGTCGACCGCGTACCAGTACAGCGGCAGTCGTCGTCGAAAGAGCCACATCCCGTCGACTCGTTCATAGTTGTCGATGTACATCATCGTCATGATCACCCACTCGTCGCCGGTCTCATGTTCATTGCGCGAGTACACCACTCCGCGTGCATGGTCGGCATCATCAAATTCGATGATGTGATTTCCGATGAAATGCGCAGTTCCAGTGAACTGCTCACGAAGTGTCGAATCGAACCAGTCCCGCAAGGCGCGTCGGCCGCTTTGGTCGCGGCTCACTCGGACGTCGGGTGGGAATAAGCCAACCAGTGAATTCAGGTCGCGCATGTCGAGTGCGAGCGAGTACTTGGCGGCTAGTTGCCGGATGGCGTCGAGTGACTCAAGGCGGTCGATTCTGTCGGGCATTCCAGGCATGTGACGACCGTACCTTGCCGTGAGAGTCGGGTCCGGGGACTTGTCTGACTACTGTGGTCACGGTTTCCCTCCGGGGTTGTGGGTGAAAGGAACGAGATGAACCAGGAACAGTTGGCGCGGATGCGCGACGGCAAGGGCTTCATAGCCGCACTAGATCAAAGTGGCGGAAGCACGCCGAAGGCCCTGAAGCTGTACGGAATAGAAGAGTCCGAGTACTCAGGTGATGCGCAGATGTTCGACCTCATTCACGCGATGCGCTCGCGCATGATCACGAGCCCTGCATTTTCCGGAGAGCGTGTCCTCGGGGCGATTCTTTTCGAGGGAACAATGGATCGCGACATCGAGGGAATGGGAAGCGCTCAATTCCTCTGGGAAAAAAAGAAGGTCATTCCGTTCCTAAAAGTGGACAAAGGTCTGGCCGATGAGGTCAATGGCGCACAAGTGATGAAGCCGATGCCCGAGCTCGATCAGCTGTTGTCCAAAGCGGTGGCGAAGGGCATCTTCGGAACAAAGATGCGATCTGTCATCAAATTGGCTGACCGCAAAGGCATCGAAGCTGTCGTCGCGCAACAGTTCCAGGTGGGGCGCCAAATTCTGAAGGCCGGACTCGTGCCGATCATCGAGCCTGAGGTCGACATTCACAGTCCGAACAAGGCCGAGGCAGAAGCCATCCTCAAAGAGTGCCTGCTTGCAGAACTCGCGCAGCAACCAGCGTCCGCGCCGATCATGTTGAAGCTGACGCTTCCAGAAACCGACGGCTTCTACTCAGACCTCGTCGCACACGCGAGCGTCCTGCGCGTGGTCGCCCTCTCGGGTGGATATTCGCGCGTCGACGCGAATGCGCGACTGGCACGCAACAAGGGAATGATCGCCAGTTTCTCGCGAGCACTCACCGAGGGTCTGTCTGCCAAACAGTCAGAGGCGGAGTTCAACGCGGTTCTCGACGAATCAATCGAAAGCATCTTCCAAGCTTCGCTCACCTGATTCGCGTCAGCTCGTCATCGATGACGTCAGGCATCGAGAGGGCGCATGATGAGACCAGTGCGAAGCTTCGGCGTGAAAAATGTCGACTTCGGTGGCATCAACTCACCGCTGTCCGCGACATGCCGGATCTGGTCGATGTTGACTGGTCGAATGAGCACGGCGGCTGTGCATCTGTCTGATCTCAGTGCCGCGAGTACGTCGTCGACACCGTGTTGGTATGCGATTGAATGAGGGGTGTTCCTCAGAGCGTGCTCGAGACGAGCGCTGTCGAGGTCCCGAACGCCTGTGAGCTTTTCAGCAATCGGTGTGAGAAAAGTGCCATGTCCGTGTTGGTCGACGAGACAGAGCGCTCCTTTGTATCGCATGTCGAGCAATGTCGACGCATCGACTCCTCCTGCATCGGTCAGCGTGAAATACTCGGCGAGCGATGCCGATAGATCGCCGTAGGAGACTTCCGAATACAGACGATGAATAGCTGCGATGCTGAGCTGTTCTTCGACAAGCTCTGCGACGTACGTCAGCGTCATGTCGGCGCCACGAGCACTTGTCGTGCCCGCCGTCTCGTCCCGGTAGGTGCGTGAGATCGCGTAGCGATGATGGCCGTCTGCGATGAGCACCGGATGTTGCGACACGCACTCGTTGATCGCCGCCAGACGACGCGGATCGTCGACACGCTCAACGACGTGCAGCACACCCTGTTCATCCACACATCGGCCCACTTCTGTGGCGGGTTCTTGTAGCAGTGCGGAGAGTCCGGAGCTCAGCGAAAGACCCCACACGGGACTGAGATTCACGCGCGTGGCACGTGTGAGGTCGAGGCGATCTGTCTTTGCCTTTGGTGTCGTCTGTTCGTGTGGCAGCACCCCACCTGCACCGACATCGACGACTTCAAGTGCGCCAAGTACGCCGACTGTCGATCGCGTGGTCAACGTCTCGTCCGTGAATGTCATGCGATAGATGTAGAAGGCGGGGCGCTCATCGACAACGAGAATTCGTCCCTCTAGCCATTCCCGCAACTGCCGTGCAGCGAGGTCGTATCGTTCCGCACCATCGCGTTCGAGCGGATAGTCGACCCGCACGATGTTGTGAGCATCTTTCTGTGCGTATTCGTCGCGAGTGGCCTCGTCGAACACGTCATACGGCGGCGATGAGACGCGACTGAGATCGGTTGAGTGAGATGTGTCGTAACGAAGCCCGCGAAATGGTTCGAACCGTGGCATGTGTCAAGGGTGGCAGGTCGGGACGACTTCGACAAAGGTGGAGAGAGCCCTAGGTACGCTGAGAGACGATGCGTGCTCGTCTCGATGTCGAAATGGTGCGTCGCGGGCTTGCCAGCAGCAGGGCTGAGGCCGCCGATCTCATCACAGCTGGCGCAGTGACCGTCGCGGGCGCCGTGGCCGACAAACCTGCTCGTCTTGTCGCACCAGGTGAACCAGTGAACGTGGCTGGGCCGCCTCCTCGGTATGTCTCTCGCGGTGGCGAGAAATTGCAGCGCGCCCTCGAACTGTGCGAGGTCTCGGTTCATGAACGCTCCGTTCTCGACGCTGGATCCTCGACGGGTGGTTTCACCGACTGCGTCCTGCAGCACGGAGCAAAGAGAGTGGCAGGCTTCGATGTGGGTCGAGCACAGATGCACGAGCGTCTGTTGAGCGACCCGCGAGTGTCGCAGCGCGACGGCCACAATGTGCGCAACATCGAGTCGAGTGACCTGCCGTTTCCTTGTTCCTTGCTCGTTGCCGACGTCTCGTTCATCTCGCTCACCAAGGTGCTGCCCGCGCTCCTAGCGGTCCTGACGGGTGAGCCGAGTCATGACACTCCTGAGGCGATCGTGTTGGTGAAGCCACAGTTCGAAGCTGGGCGCCAGGAAGTCTCCAGAGGGCGCGGTGTCATCACTGACCCCCGAATCTGGGACGAAGCCTGCGCCGCCGTGTCAGAGTGCTTCAGCACACACGGTTATGAGGTTCGCGAAGTGGTGCAGTCTCCAATCAAAGGCGGTGACGGAAATGTCGAATATCTCATGCATGCACGTCTCTCCGCAGTGGGGCAGACTTCTCCCATGACGTCCAGTGAACACGGGTCCGATTCGTGACGGTTCTCGGAGTCGCGTTTCATCGCTTTCGTGACGATGCGATCGCCTCGGTCGATGCCGTCGCGACGTGGGCGTCAGCCAACAATGTGCGTGTCGTGGTGCACGTCGACGACGTCGATGCCTTACGCGAACGTGTGGCGCACATGCCCGAGGCTGTCGAAACTCTTGCGGAAGTCGATGTGGTGGTGTCCCTCGGGGGAGACGGCACCATGTTGCGGACTGTCAGGTCATTGGCAGGACGGCCGACGCCGATCATCGGTGTCAACATCGGAACTCGCGGATATCTCACTCGGGTCGAACCACACGACATCGCGGAAGTCCTGAAGAGTTTCGTTCACGGCAAACAAGGTGTCGACTACACGTTCGACGACCGCATGATGCTCGGGGCTTCCGTCGAGGTGGCGACTCCAGAAGGTGAATGCGCATGGTTGGCACTCAACGAGGTCGTGTTCGAGAAGTCCGAGTCCGGCCACACGGTTCGTCTCGATGTCGCAATCGACGGGGTCGACTTCGCGACGTACACCGCTGACGGGTTGATCGTCGCGACCCCGACCGGATCGACTGCCTACGCTCTGTCCGCGCGCGGTCCTGTGATGTCTCCTCGACTTCGTGCGGTCTTGCTGACTCCAGTGTCGCCACACATGGTGTTTGATCGCTCGCTCGTCCTTGACCCTGCAGAAGACGTTGTCGTCACTGTCGGCGGATATCGACCCGTCGAAGTCTCCGTCGACGGTCATCGCTGTCTCGAATTGAAGGTCGGGCAGTCCATGCGGGTGTCTGCTTCGCAGCAGGTGGCGCGACTTGTGCGTTTCGAAGACCGTCGCTTCCATCAGATTCTGCGTCAGAAGTTCGGGTTGGTCGAATAATCCATGTTGGTCGAACTGCACATCGAAAATCTCGGGGTCATCGAGCGACTTGACCTGCAGTTCGGTGCCGGTTTCACAGCGTTCACAGGTGAGACCGGAGCGGGCAAGACCATGTTGGTGGAGGCGATGTCGTTGCTCGTGGGTGGGCGAGCAGACGGATCGGTGGTGCGTCCCGGCACGGATGAAGCTCGCGTCGACGGCCGTTTCGTCGTTGCGGGGTTAGATGGAGACGAAGAGGTCATCCTCAGCCGCGTGATTCCGGCTGATGGTCGTAGCCGTGCATACGTCGACGGTCGTCTCGCGACCGTCGCGCAACTGCAAGAGATCGGCTCGCGCATCGTCGACATCCACGGACAGCATGCCCATCAGCGTCTGTTGACTGCGGCGACGCAGCGCGCTGCACTTGACCAGTTCGGAAAGATCGACCTCGCCGCTCTTCACAGTGCCCGAGACGAACTGGCAAAGATCGACGCATCGCTCGCAGAGCTCGGTGGCGACGAGCGATCCCGAGCACGTGAGATCGACTTGCTGCGATTTCAAGTTGACGAGATCGAGGCTGCGGCTCTGGTCGACGGTGACGAAGACCAGCGCCTGTCTGCTGAGGAAGACCTGCTGTCGAAAGCGACCTCGTTTCGCGAAGCGTTGTCGGGCGCCTATGACCTGATCGCCGATGATCAGGGGGTGCGAGACAAGTTGGGTCTGGCGAGCAGCATGATCGGTGGTGCGACCCAGGTCGGACCCCTCGCTGAGGTCGCGGCCCGGTTGGCAGCGGTACTTGCCGACGTGGACGACCTGGCTGCCGACCTGAGGCGCAGTGCAGAGACGATCGATGAAGACCCTGAGCGATTGCAGGCCATAAGGCAGCGTCGTCAGCTGCTGGTCGATCTTCGAAGGAAATACGGAGAGTCGCTCGCTGACGTGATTGCTTTCGGGGCCGAGGCTCGACGCCGCCGTGATGATCTCGAGAGCCACGCCAGTCGTGTGGCCGAGCTCACCACGGCGCGCAACAAGGCCGCAGATGCGTTTGCTCGAGCGGCGGTGGCTGTGGGACGTGCGCGACGAGCTACGGCCCCCACCTTGGCCAAAGAAATCCAGACCCGTCTGCGTCACCTGGCGCTTCCGCACGCCGAGATCTCGGTGTCGATTGCAGGTGACGAGACGACGGATGCTGTCGATGGCGGGTCCGATGTCACGATCCTCATCTCGACAAATCCGGGTTCACCACTTGCTCCTCTGACGAAAGTCGCCTCCGGTGGAGAGTTGGCGCGCACGATGCTGGCTGTTCGGCTGGTGCTGTCCGATGAGCCGAGCACCATGGTGTTCGATGAAGTCGATGCAGGAATCGGTGGCGCCGCCGCGCTCGCGGTGGCACAGGCGCTCGGTGAACTTGGACGCCATCATCAAGTGTTCGCTGTGACACACCTGGCGCAGGTCGCCGCAGCTGCCACGACACATGTCGTGGTCTCGAAAGAGGTGGTGGGACGAGCCACTTTCGGGCGTGCGGCTGTCGTGGACGGGGAGGACCGAGTCGCCGAAGTGGCCCGAATGCTCTCTGGAGGGGTGGCCGATGACAGTGCACGCAAACACGCCACGGATTTACTTGCTGAATTGTCATCCAGTGGGCGACCCTCGTCGACGAAGGCGCGACCGACGCCAGGAAAAGCCGGACCGCGGCGTAAAGCGGGTTAGGATGAAATCCCGTTGGCAATGCACAGTTGACGGGAGAGTCGATGCCTAAGCACATCTTCGTGACGGGTGGCGTCGCAAGTTCCCTTGGAAAGGGTCTGACCGCTTCATCGCTCGGTCGTCTTCTCAAGATGCGTGGTCTACGCATCACGATGCAAAAGCTCGATCCGTACATCAACGTCGACCCGGGCACGATGAATCCTTTCGAACATGGCGAAGTGTTCGTGACCGATGACGGCGGTGAGACAGACCTTGACCTCGGCCACTACGAACGCTTCATCGACGAGAACCTCACTCGTTCCTCGAACGCCACCACAGGTTCCATTTATCAAGCGGTGCTCGCTGCTGAACGTCGAGGCGATTACCTCGGCAAGACGGTGCAAGTTATCCCGCACATCACCGACGAGATCAAACGTCGTATCAGACGACTTGCGACAGAGGACGTCGACGTGGTCATCACGGAGGTCGGTGGCACCGTCGGAGACATCGAGATCCTTCCGTTCCTCGAGGCCATTCGCCAGTTCCGCAACGAAGTGGGTCGCGAGAACGTCTGTTACATCCATGTGACCTTGGTTCCGTTCATCGGACCGAGCGGCGAGCAAAAGACCAAGCCGACGCAACACAGCGTGAGCGAGCTTCGTGGGCGCGGCATCACGCCAGATGTCATCGTGTGTCGCAGCGAAGAGCCGCTGTCGCAGAATTTGAAGCGCAAGATATCCAACATGTGCGACGTGGAAGAGCGCGCAGTCATCAATGCTGCCGACGCGCGCAACATCTATGAGCTTCCTCTCATCCTTCACGAAGAAGGTCTTGACACGCACGTGTGTCGCACGCTCCAACTTGAAACAGATATCGACCTGTCGTCGTGGGAAACGCTCGTTGGACAGGTTGAAGCAGCAGTGCGACCTGTTCGGATCGGTCTCATCGGAAAATACGTCGAACTTCAAGACGCATATCTGTCGGTGGTCGAGAGCCTGAAGCACGCCGGCTTCCATCACGGCGCAAAGATCGAGATCGATTGGATACAGGCAGAAGATGTCGAGGGGTTGCTCGCATCGGGACGACTCGCGCATCTCGATGGCATGGTCATTCCCGGCGGATTTGGTCCACGCGGTATCGAAGGAAAAATCGCTGCAGCTGCACATGCGCGAGAGAACAAGATTCCGTGCCTCGGTCTGTGTCTCGGCATGCAAGTGATGACAATCGAGTTCGCGCGTCACGTGCTCGGTCTTGCCGACGCGAACAGCACCGAGTTCGATCCGGCCTCGAAAAATCCGGTGATCGACTTGATGGTCGACCAGCGGGACGTCACGAACAAGGGCGGCACGATGCGTCTCGGCGCCTACTACGCAGTGTTGCAGCCAGGTACGAAAGTCGCCGCGGCGTACGGAGACAATGTGGTGAGTGAGCGTCACCGACATCGCTACGAGTTCAATTACAACTTCCGTTCGCGTTTCGAATCTGCGGGCTTCATCTGTAGTGGCACGTCTCCAGACAAGCGTCTGGTCGAATTCATCGAGGTCACGGATCATCCGTTCTGGGTCGGCACGCAAGCTCATCCAGAGTTCAAGAGCAGACCTGATCGACCACACCCGTTGTTCCGTGAGCTCATCGGCGCATCGCTCGTCTACCGCGAGGCGCGTTCGAAGACCACAAGTGCCGTCGGCGAGTAGGTCGCCGGACGCCGACCTCGTCTCGGTCAGCTGATGGATCAATTCACCCGTGTCTCATCCGAGGTGGTTCATCCTTGGGCGATGTTCTCTCTCGTGCAGGCAGTCGTGTCGGCGCCTGACGGGCAACAGTTCCATCGTTCATTCGTCGATTCGCCTGGTGCGGTGGGAGTCGTCGCTCTGACGGACGACGGTCAGATCGTTTTGGTGAGTCAATATCGAGCCGCCATCGATGCAGTGCTGACCGAGATACCCGCCGGGTTGAGAGATGTCGCGGGTGAAGAGCCGCTTCTGACGGCACAACGAGAGTTGGCGGAGGAGGTCGGCCTCGAGGCGCGTGACTGGACGTGGCTCGGGCGCATCACGTCGGCTCCGGGGGTCACCAATTCAACGGTCGAGATCTTTCTCGCACGCGGACTTGTGTCGGTACCAAACGACCCGCACGGGCCCGAAGAGGACCACATGACTGTCGCCTACGTGCCCCTTGAGCGTGCCGTTGATGAGGTGGTGAATGGTCGACTGACCGATTCAAAGACGTGCGTCGGCGTGTTGCTTGCCGACCGTCTACTGCGCCACAACACTGTCTAGGTGCGCAAGATGACGAACGACGCTGCTCTCTCCGATGAGATGGAGGCGTTCTTGGTGTGGATGCGCGTCGAACGCGGTCGGGCGGCGAACACTCTCGCGGCCTATCGACGCGATCTGACGCACTTTGCTGCGTGGGTGGAAGCAGAAGGACTCGCGACCGAGTCACTTGCCCCATCAGATGTCGATGACTACGTTGACAATTGCCGTGCATCTGGTGAGGCCGTCGCCACCACGGCCCGACGAATGGCAGCACTCAGAATGTTCTTTGCGTACGCCGTGGTCGAAGACATCAGGCCGGACAATCCGACGGCGCTTGTCGATGGCGTACGAGTTCCGACCGGAGTGCCCAAACCGTTGTCGGAAGAAGATGTCGAAAAACTGTTGGCAGCAGTCACTGGAGACGACGCCACTGCGCGACGAGACAGAGCGATGCTCGAGTTCTTGTATGCCACCGGTGCACGTATCAGTGAGATGTGTGGTTTGAATCTCGATGACTTGGACATGCGTGGACGACTCGTGCGACTTTTCGGGAAGGGCTCGAAGGAGCGTGTCGTTCCCTTCGGGCGCCAGGCTCTGTCGACTCTGGAGGAATACCTGGCGCGTGACGGTCGTGATTTGTTGGTGCCGTACAGCTGGTCGAAGAGCGACGATCGTGAGGCAGTGTTCTTGACCAACCGAGGTCGACGGATGAATCGCCAGAAAGCGTGGGACGTGGTGAAACGAGCAGGAGCAGCGGTCGGTTTGTCCGATGATCTGTCGCCTCATTCACTTCGTCACAGTTGCGCGACACACATGCTCGAGCACGGAGCAGATCTTCGTATCGTCCAAGAGATGCTCGGACATTCGAGTATCTCGACGACACAGATATACACCAAAGTCTCACAGGAACGTCTGTTTGAGGTGTACAAGACGCATCATCCTCGAGCGCGGAGTTCAAGGAACTGATGCGCGTCTTACATTTGATCCGCAGGACAGCCCACTCGCTCTGGCCGTCACTTTCACCAGATGATCTTCACTTGGTGCACGACGTCTTGTCAGAAGAGGAGCTCGTCATATGGTCTGCGATGCAGGTCGCTGACCGGGCCCATTCGGTGAAGGTGCTCAGGCGGCTCGATGAGCAGATTCCGTCTGCAAGTCACACATTGCGGTGCGCTGCGCTGCTTCATGACGTCGGAAAAAGTGTGGCCAGGCTCACGACTGTGGGTCGCATCACAGCGACCTTGTTCGGTCCCAGAACAACGCGGATGCGCGCGTACCTTGCCCATGAAGCAATCGGGGCGCGAATGCTCGAGGGTGTCAGTGATCCGATGACAGTCGCACTGGTGTCTGGACAGGGGCCGGAAGACTTGGTCGCTGCTCTCAGGCGGGCTGACGATGTGTGAGGACGTGCAACCTGCGATGTCAGGTACGAAATGTCAGGTTCGAGGCAGCAGTCCGATAGCTGAGTGAACGCGAGAGAGTGTTCGAGCAGCGACGTCGCGTGCTCGTTCGTTTCCTTTGGCGAGTAGCCGAGCAAGTTCGGCTGGGTCTCGAAGCAGTTCGTCGTAGCGATTGCGGATTGGTTCGACGACGGAAATCACTGCGGCACCTGTGTCGGACTTGAGTGGGCCGTACTGGGAATAGTTGTCGGCCACAGTTGCGGGGTCTGATCCCGTGCATGCAGCAAGGATCTCGAGCAAGTTGCTGACACCCGGTTTCGCGTCGCGATCGAAGCGAACAACGCCGTCACTGTCGGTGACAGCGCGCTTGAACTTCTTTTCGATTGAGGCATTGTCATCTGTCAGATAGACGATGCCGAGATCGGATGACGCAGATTTCGACATCTTGGCGGACGGGTCCTGGAGGTCCATGACGCGGGCACCAGCTTTGGGGTGCACGGCTCTCGGCACGACGAGTGTGTCGCCGAAGCGATGATTGAATCGGATGGCGATGTCTCTGGTGATCTCGATGTGCTGACGTTGGTCGTCGCCGACCGGCACTTCGTCGGCGTCGTACAACATGATGTCGGCGGCTTGGAGTGCTGGGTAGGTGAACAAGCCAGCGGACACGAAGTCAGCCTCACGCTTTGCTGATTTGTCCTTGAATTGCGTCATGCGGCTCAGCTCGCCGAAGGAAACTGTGCACTCCATGATCCAGGCAAGTTCACTGTGCTCGTGGATGTGGCTCTGAACAAACACAGTCGCGACATCGGGGTCAAGACCGACAGCAAACAACATGGCAGCCAATTCCAGTGTCTGACGACCGAGAACCCCAGGTGTGTCGGTGACGGTGAGGGCATGGAGGTCGACGATGCCATGGAAGACGTCCGCCTCGTGCTGACCGGTGACCCAATTGCGGAGAGCTCCGAGGTGGTTCCCGAGGTGCACGACACCTGTGGGTTGTATGCAAGAGAGCACCCTGGTCACGGAGCAGAAACTAGCCTGTGAGCGTGGCAATCGATGTGGCAACTCCTGTGTATGAGGGGCCTTTCGACCTCCTGTTGCATCTGATTCTCCGTGAAGAAGTCGACATCCACGAGATCTCCTTGTCGACCATCGTCGATGCGTACCTGCAGGAACTGTCCCGGATGCAAGAGCTCGATCTCGACGTCGCCACCGAGTTTTTGTTGATCGCGGCGACGTTGGTCGAGTTGAAGGCCCGTCGCTTGTTGCCGGGCAGAGAGAACATCGACCTTGATGACGATCTCGCGCTGTGGGAAGAGCGCGACATGCTGCTGGCACGACTTCTCGAATGCAAGACCTTCAAGGACGTCGCCCGCATTCTCAGCCGGTATGTCGATGACGCTGACCGCACGTACGGGCGGTTGGCGGGTCCTGAAGAGACGTTCGCTGCTCTGTCGCCTGATCCGCTCGAAGGCATAACGATCGCAAAGCTCCAGGCAGGTTTCGTACGGGCCATCACTCCACGGACCGAGCCGTCCATGGACTTGTTCCATGTGTCGCCGATTCGCTTCACCGTCGCTGAGGCCGTGGGTGGCTTGATGGTGTCGCTGCCGTCAGCAGGTCGCGTGACGTTCCGTCAGATGGTGCAGGACATGGTGGAGCGACTCGATGTCATCGTGCACTTCCTCGCGATTCTGGAGATGTACAAGCAGGGATACATCGACATCGAACAGACCGACAAACTCGGTGACATACAAGTTGAATGGACTGGTCGTGGACCAGAACTTGGCGACGAAGCACTGCAGATCGACGATTACGAGGGCTGAGATGTTGGACACAGATGTCGTACGGGCGATTGAAGCCATGGTGATGGTCGCCACTGAGCCGGTGAGAACGGAACTGATGGCACAGCTTCTCGAGTTGCCGACCGCTGACATCGAAGCGCTCTGCACAGAGCTGGCGCGGACATATGAAGAGTCGGGCCATGGTTTTCAACTGGCGAAAGTCGCCGGCGGATGGCGGTTTCAGACTCACCCTGACATGGCGCCGTATGTCGAGCGTTTCGTACTTGACGGGCAACGAGCACGCTTGTCCGGTGCAGCTCTCGAGACACTCGCGATCATCGCCTACAAGCAGCCGATCTCTCGAATGCAGATCGCATCGATCCGCGGTGTCGACCCAGACGCAGTGATGCGTACTCTGCACGGACGTGCGTACATCGCGCCCGTGGGTCGCGACAGTGGGCCGGGTCAAGCAGTCATGTGGGGCACGACACCGTTGTTCTTAGAAAAGCTCGGAATTGCCACGCTCGATGATCTGCCACCAATCGCGTCGTTCGTGCCCGACGCGTCGATCGTCGAGACGCTCGAGAAGACGCTGAGAGCAGCGGCCGAAGTGGAGGAACTCGCCTCCGCGGTCGACGCCGGCGACGGCTCACATGACGCTGGTGAGTGATCATCTCGTCGTGACGACTCGAATCGAAAAGTGACATGAGCACTGACGATGACATCACCAAGGGGGAGCGGCTTCAGAAAGTGCTCGCTCGCATCGGCTACGGCTCGCGGCGTGTGTGTGAAGAGATCATCGCGGCCGGACGTGTGACGGTGAACGGTGAGGTTGCGACGCTCGGCTGTCGTATCGATGAGTCGAGTGATTCTGTGTGCGTCGACGGGGCACCCGTCGGCGTGCGACCCGATGTCGTGTACTACCTGTTGAACAAACCCCGTGGTGTCGTCACGACTGCCGAAGACACGCACGGTCGACAGACCGTCCTTGATCTGCTCCCGGCATCACCGCGCGTGTTTCCGGTCGGTCGTCTCGACATGGACACAGAAGGACTTCTGATCGTGACGAACGACGGGGAACTGGCCCATCTCGTGACGCACCCAAGCAAAGGAGTCGAAAAGGAGTACTTGGCGGAGGTGGAGTGCGGACACGATGGAGTGTCGAATTCTGCGATTCGTCGCTTGCGAGACGGCGTCGAGCTGGATGATGGGTTCACATCGCCGGCGACGGTGTCGCAACCGGACATCGGAGTCCTGCGGATCACGATTCACGAGGGACGTAATCGCCAGATTCGGAGAATGTGTGAGGCAGTCGGTCATCCGGTGATTCGACTTGTACGAGTCCGCATCGGCCCGATTCGTGACCAACGAACCCCGCCGGGGAAATATCGGCACTTGACGCCACACGAAGTGATAACTCTCAGGAACAGCGCGGCTGGCGTAGATACGCTTTGATGCTGTGTCCGACAGCAGACAATTGACCTCTTCTCGCGACGGCACAGCGCCGGTCGGCAGGGCGAACGTCGTGGGGCTCGGGCTCATCGGAGGCTCAGTGGCTCTTGCCCTGCGCGAGCGTGGCTGGACGGTCTGGGGCAGCGATCTTGATGCGGACCGGCAAGCCTTCGCGCTCGAGAAAGGAGTCATCGATGTCAGCGGAACGTGCCCAGACGCGGTGATCAGTTTCGTCGCAACTCCGGCGGATCAATCGGAAGCCGCAGTGCGCATGCTGCTCGCTCAAACGTCGGGCGTCATCACCGATGTCGGATCAGTCAAGGCACGCCTCGTTGCGGCAGTCGCATCTCCTCGTTTCGTCGGCGGACACCCGATGGCGGGTTCAGAACTTGACGGTCTCGATGGCGCAGATTCCTCGATGTTCGAAGGAGCCATTTGGGTGCTCACACCAGGTGGCGCCTCTGACGAGACGTTTGCCACCGTCACTGGTGTCGTGAACACCCTCGGCGCAGAAGTGGTCGTGCTGCCTGCCGAGCGACACGACGATTTGGTGGCGGTCATCAGTCATGTTCCGCATCTCACTGCCGCGACCTTGATGGGGCTTGCCGACACTCGTAGCGAGGAGCATGTCGCATTGCTGAAACTTGCTGCTGGTGGTTTCCGCGACATGACGAGAATCGCAAGTGGTAGGCCAGAGATTTGGCTCGACATCTGCACGCAAAATCAACCAGCAATCGTGCGAGCACTCACGGAGCTCATCGAGGGTCTGTCTGGTATGCGTGACGTGGTCGAGCGTGGAGATCGTGCCGAGCTTTTGGAGCGACTCTCGCGTGCGCGTCGGGCTCGTACGAATTTGCCCTCTCGCGTCGGGCCGAGCACGGAACTCACCGAAGTTCGAATTCCGATCCCCGACAGACCTGGTGCTGCGGCTGAGGTGCTCACACTGGCCGGAGAACTCGGGGTCAATGCATACGACTTCGAGGTGGTCCACTCCGCGGAAGGCGATCGTGGCGTCATCGTCCTCGTCATCGAGACTGCCCACACCGAGTTGTTCAGAGGTGGACTGTTGGCCCGAAATTTCAAGCCGGCCCTGCAGCGCTTGTCGACATGACGGCCATCACACGCGTCCGACGAGCCGGGTCGTCGATTGATGCGGTTGTCAGACTCCCTGGTTCAAAGAGCGCAGCCAATCGAGCTCTCGTCATCGCCGCCTTGGCCGACGGCGAGAGCACGCTCGTGGGTGTTCCGATGAGTGACGATGTGGATGCGTGTCGCGACGCACTCTTCGCCATGGGAGTGCCAGTGAGCGTTGACGACGACACTGTGTCGCTGCATGGTGGAGACCTCGGATCACGGCCACTGACGGTGGATGCTCGCCTGGCGGGAACGACATCTCGCTTTCTCATCGCTGCAGGTTCATTGCGATCGGCACCATTGACTGTGACAGGTGACGGACCTCTGCGGTCACGTCCGATGACGCCGTTGCTAGATGCGCTGACACATTTGGGGTTTCGTGTGGCACGCGCAGACGACGGCTTGGGGTTGCCCGTGACTGTGTCCTGGCCGGACAATGCCGACATCGGAGATTCTGTTCGTCTTCCGGGCGATGTGAGCAGTCAGTTCATCTCGGCCTTGATGATGATCGGGCCGAGGCTTCCCAACGGTCTGTCAATCTGGCTCGACGGTCCGAAAGTGTCAGAGTCTTACATTCGAATGACGGCGAGCGTCATGGCAACATTCGGTGCACACGTCAAGGTGAACGACGACAAGGTGGTGGTGAGACCAGGTGGTTACTCGGGGCGTCGCTTTGTGATCGAACCCGATTTCTCGTCTGCGGCGTTTCCGGTCGCCGCGGTCGTGATGGCCGGCGGTCGATTGCGTCTCCCCAATCTGGCGAGCGCATCGCTGCAGGGGGACAGTCGAATTCTCGAGCTGGCCCAGATGATGGGAGCGACAGTAGATGTCGACGGCGTCGACATCATCGTCTCGCGCGACAGCGACACAGAAGTGGCTGCGATCGACGTCGACATGTCGGATTGCTCGGACCTTGTGCCGGCGGTCGCCATGATGTGCACTGCTGCTGCGGGCACGAGCAGCATCTCAGGAGTGGGCTTCATCCGTCACAAAGAAAGCGATCGATTGGGTGATCTGGCAAGTGAAATGGGCGAGATCGGCGCACGGGTGGACGTGCTTGCCGACGGACTCGTCATCCATGGCGGGGATGCTCTCGGAGTTGGGCGATGCGACACTCACCACGATCACCGTTTGGCCATGGCTCTCAGCCTCGGGGCAATGACAGCAGATCACGTGGACATCTGTGAGCCAGACGTCGTGAGCAAGAGTTGGCCGACGTACTGGGGTGCGATGGCGGACATCATCTCCACGGAATCTGTCGCGAGTTAGCCTTTCACAATGTCGGTCGTTGCTGCTTTTGACGTCGACGGAACCTTGACGGTGCGCGACTGTGTTGTTCCGTTCATGCGAGAGGTCGCCGGACTCAACAGGCTCGTCAGTACGACGTCGAGGACACTGGTGCCACTTGTTGCCCGACGCCGCGACGAAGTGAAGGCTCGTTTCTGTCGTGCGGTCTTTGCCGGTCGCGATGTCGCCATGGTCGACGAGGTTGCATCGGCATTTGCCGGGAAAATCGCACGATCATGGTTACGACAGGACACTTTGGCGCGACTTCGTTGGCACCAAGAGTCAGGTCACCAGGTTGTGTTGGTGTCCGCGTCGCTTCGGCCGTATCTGACCCATCTGGCCGCCAAACTCGAGGTGACGCATCTGCTGTGCACTGATCTCGCGGTCGAGGACGGGATGTACACGGGTGAGCTGGATGGTGCGAATTGCAGGGGGGCCGAGAAGGTGTCGCGGCTGCAGGCATGGGCAGTGGCACAGGGCTATGCAGATGACTGGAGTTGGCTCGCACACGCCTATGGCGATTCACCTGGTGATCACGCCATGTTCGCCAGTGCCGGTACCGCACATGACGTGAGCCGCGGGGAGATTGAGCGGTCATGCTGAGAGCGCTGTTGCAAGAGGCTCGCCCCAAGCAGTGGCTGAAGAACGTCCTTGTCTTTGCGGCCCCGGGTGCACTTGGTGCACTCGATGAGGCTGATGTCTTGTCGAAGACGGTCCTCGTGTTCGTCGCCTATTGCCTCGTGTCGAGTGGACTGTATTTCTGGAACGACATCTTGGATGTCGAAGCTGACCGGTTGCATCCGAAGAAGTCACGTCGACCGATCGCCAGTGGTCGAGTCGGGCTCGGGCTTGCACGCATCATCGGAACGACCCTGGTCATCGGTGGCATTCTGTTGGGCGCCGTGCCACGAGTCGAAAGTGCAGCCGTTCTATCCCTCTATGCGCTGCTCACGTTCGCCTACAGCATCAAGTTGAAACATGTCGTCCTGCTCGACCTCGGGATAGTCGCATCAGGCTTCGTCCTCCGGGCGGTCGCCGGTGCAGTGGCCACTCAGACGGACATGTCGCAGTGGTTCGTCATCTGCATCACCTTCGGTTCGCTCTTCATCGTTGCGGGAAAGCGGTTTGCAGAGTTGCGCGAGATGGGCGCGGACGCATCTCGCACCCGTGCAATTCTCGCCGAGTACACCGAGCCCTACCTTCGACTCATCATCGGTGTGGCGGTGACGACGACCATGGTCGCGTACTGCCTCTGGGCCTTCGAGAGCGCCGACAATTCCACGCAGTCGCACGGTTTTCCGTACTACGAGCTGTCGATCGTTCCCATGATTCTTGCTGTACTTCGATATGTGCTCGTGCTTGAGCGAGGTCTCGGGAGCGCACCCGAAGAAGTGTTCGTGCGGGATCGACACATCCAAGTCTTTGCCGCGGCGTGGATCGTGGTGTACGGGCTTGGGGTCTACGCGTCGTCGCTGTGACGGCGCACTTCCTCGGCGATCACTTGGAGGATCTGTTCGGCACATCGATCCCATGAGAATGATCGAGCGTGGGAGTGGCTCTGTGCCGCCAATGTCGACCACCTGGACGTGTCGCCGAGTAGATCGACGACAGTTTGGGCGAAGACTTCGTCGTTGCCCACCAGTATTCCCGTGACGTCGGCGACAACAGCTCCACGGTGACCGACATTGTCTGTGACAACACATGGAGTGCCGCTTGCTGCAGCTTCTGTGATGGTCATTCCCCAGCCTTCAGAGTGCGACATACTGACCAGGACTGCGGCTTGTCTGTAGGCGTCGATCAGCTCTTCACGTGAGACACGTCCGGCAAGTGTGACGCTGTCATGGAGGTGCAGCTCTGAGACGAGAGCAGTCAAACGACCGGAATCTGGTCCGTCACCGACGATCACTAGATGAGCATCGGGACGAGATGCGTGTATCTGTGCGAAGGTCCTGAGTAGCAGGTCGAAACGCTTCACAGGTGCGAGACGCCCGACAGCCACCAACAGCGGTGACTCGAGTCGCTCTGATCCCAGTGAGACATCGGTAAAAAATGCATCATCGATTCCTGGATGCGCGACGTGCACACGAGCTGGGCGGAACCCGCGCGTGATGAGTTCGTCACGTGTCGAATGGGCGAGCGTGATGAGTGGTGCGTCTTTGTAGAACGGTGGTGCAACCCGGGTCTCGAGGAAACGACCAAGTGGGGCGAGGGCCGAGGGAAGCGAATCGCGCCACATGTCCTCGTGGATGTGATGCATGATCGTCACGCGAGGGGCGCGCGCCCACAGTCGGGCGAACCACGGAACGCCGTTCCAAATTTCCACGACGATGGATGCGTTCGCCCGACGACGTAACACATTGCGCAGGATCACCCGAGGAAAGACGCCGTATCGCGATCCGCGTTGGATGACGTCGTAGTCGTGTCGCTTGAAACGACGTGTTGGACCTTTGCTCGATGTCCGGTGGGTGATCGAGATGCCAGCGTGAGCGATTCTGCGCAAGACATGGTCTGCGTGCACTTCGGAGCCTCCTGCGTCGGGGTCGTCAAGATCACGCCACGCATATGAGTCGATGTGCGAGAAACCTCGAGAAGCGATTTCTCTCGAGAGGTCGGCCATTCGCCGTGGAGTGTCGGCGAGTGATGACATCGCTTTTGTATACTAGGAAATCAATGAAGCAAACAGGCGAGCGTCCGATCAAGGGCAGCACGCCAGCGGCGTTGGTGGCTCTTCACGACGCCGGATATCGCGAGATGAACGATCGGCTCGGCAACGGGGTGGTGGTCGACATCGGATGCGGAGTCGGGGATGAAACCGGTCGTTTGACAGCCCCCGGACGCGTCGTGGTCGGAGTCGACTATGACTGGGAATCCGCACGTGCAGCCACGTCCCACCATGTGAGGGCGACGTGCGCAGATGGCGCGGTCCTGCCGCTGCGAGAAGGAAGTGCACACGTCGTCTGTTCAAGCCACATCATCGAGCACTTTGTCGACCCCACCGGGCATGTGAGTGAAATGGCGCGTGTCACCGCCGATGACGGCATGGCATTGGTCATCACTCCGAATGCCCCGGCCGATTTTGAGAACCCGTATCACGTGCATCTGTTCACGGCGCACACGCTCCACGACATGCTCAGTCGTCACTTTGCTGAGGTCACAGTGTGGGGACTCGACGGCGACGAGGAGGTGCGAGCCGATTTTGCAGCCAGGCGTCGAACGGGCGCCAAGCTCCTGGCGCTCGATGTGTTCGGTCTGCGTCATCGACTGCCGCGGGGAATGTATGTGGGTCTTCATTCACTCGGTCGTCGACTTGTGTATCCATTCACCAACCGTCGTGAAAGTGGCAAGCCCGAAATCACTTCTGATCGTTTCGCGATCGTGGAACACATCGACGACGACACGCTCGTGTTGTTCGCGGTCGCGAAGAAACCGATTCGACGATGACGCGCCAACGCATTTCGGGTTGGGGTCGTACGGCCTGGACGACAGCAGACGTGGTCACTGCAGAGAACGCCGCTGAATTGACGCGCCTCGTGTCGGCATCGCATCGACGCGGAGCCATTGCACGCGGGCTCGGACGGGCGTACGGGGCGGCTGCTCAGAATGCCGGGGGCACCGTCATCACGTGTGCTCAAGACGACGGGAGCACCCAGATTCAACTCGATGCGGCAACAGGGGTGGTCACTGCACCAGCGGGTATCAGTCTCGACACACTCTTACGGGTCTGTGTGCCGAAGGGTTGGTTCGTTCCCGTCACTCCGGGAACGCGCTTCATCACTCTCGGTGGAGCAGTTGCATCTGACGTGCACGGAAAGAACCATCATGTCGACGGCAGCTTCGGCCAGCACGTCGTCAGTATCAAAGTGTTGCTGTCGTCGGGGCAAGAGGTGGTCCTCTCGCCGACGGAGAATGCATCCTGGTTCTGGGCCACCGTCGGCGGAATGGGTCTCACCGGCATCGTGACCGAGGTGACCGTTCGCATGTTGCAGGTCGAGTCGTCACAGGTGATGGTCGAGACACGTCGGCTGGCCCATCTCGACGACGTCATCGGCGCGATGTCTGATTCCTCTGATGACGACTTTCGTTATTCGGTCGCGTGGGTGGACATGCTCGCATCGGGCCGTGCCTTGGGACGCGGAGTGCTCACGCGAGGCAACCATGCACGCGCGAGCGACGTCACCGGTAATGAGCCGTGTCGTTACAACCCGAAGGTGCGTCTCGCCGCACCGCCGTGGGTGCCAAATGGGCTCTTGAACAAGTTCACCGTCCGTGCATTCAACGAGGCGTGGTATCGCAAAGCACCTGCGAAGTCTCACGTCGGCCTCGAGTCAATTCCGGCATTCTTCCATCCACTCGACGGTGTGCGTCAGTGGAATGCGCTGTACGGATCGAACGGGTTCATCCAGTATCAGTTCATCGTCCCGCTCGATCGAGTCGATGTCCTGCGCACGGTCATTGGTCAATTTGCTGGTGCAGGCGTTGCGTCATTTCTTGCGGTGCTGAAACGCATGGGACCATCAAATGCCGCGCCGATGTCGTTTCCGACCGAAGGATGGACCTTGACTCTCGATCTTGCTGCTGGTTCGGCACGCCTGCCCGGGCTGCTCGACCATGTCGACGATCTCGTGCTCGACGCCGGTGGCCGCCATTACTTGGCAAAAGATGCGCACGTCTCGGCACATGCGGTCGAACGTGCTTATCCACGGCTTGCCGAGTGGAAGGCTGTCCGAGACGACATGGACCCCCGTGGTCTGTGGATCAGCGACCTTGCGCGACGACTGAAATTGGTGGAGGAGCACACATGAAAAATGGTCTAGGGGTCCCGCAGAACATCGTGCTCTTCGGGGGCACGAGTGACATCGGTTGCGAGATCGTGAGTCAGTTGATCCAGCCTGGTGTCGCAAACGTCGTGCTCGTCAGTCGTGACATCGACGCTGCATCGGCGAGATGGGCGAACATCGTGCCCGACACGTCAGACGTCAATGTCCATCATGTTCGTTTTGATGGTCAAGATACTGATGCGATGGTTGACGTCGTTGCTGGAATTGTCGACGAGATCGGTGACCTTGATGTCGTCGTGGTCGCGCATGCTTTGCTCGGCGCAGACGTCGACTTCCTGAGGTCTCCTCGTGAGGCAGCTGACGTTGCCAATGTGAACTACGGAGCGACGATGGTGCTGTTGTTGGCACTCGGTGAGCGAATGCGACAACAGGGCTACGGGCGCATCTGTCTGTTGTCAAGTGTGGCTGGTGTGCGCGTCCGTTGGTCAAACGCCGTCTACGGCTCGACAAAAGCGGGCATCGACCAATTCGCATTGGCTCTTGACGGTGAACTTCGCCGTCACGGAGCATCACTGCTCGTGGTGCGACCTGGTTTCGTCACGACGAAAATGACTGCCGGCATGAAGAAGGCGCCTTTGTCGACGACCCCAGACGTGGTCGCCAGGGCGACAGTGAAGGCCATTCGCGGCAACGGGTCAGTGCTCTGGACACCAGCTGCATTCAGAGTCATCTTTGCGCTGTTCCGACTCTTACCTGAATCGGTCTGGAGACGACTCCCGCTCGGTTAGGGGCAGCTTCAATCGAATCTCCGATGACTCTTCACGGTTCATTAGTGATGACCGTCGGAGACGCACGACGCCCGCGAACAACGTCACGAATTCCCCACAGTGTCACCAAGAGGAGTGCCTCGCGCACGATGCGCCCGCTCATTTTCGAGGCGCCGACAGTGCGCTCATGGAAAACGATCGGTATCTCGACGATGCGAGCGCCGCCACGCACGAGACGATATGTCGTCTCAACCTGGAACGTGTACCCATTCGATGAGGTCGAGAGAAGGTCAAAACGTCTCACGGCCTCGGCGCGAAAGGCGCGAAATCCGCTCGTGGCGTCGTTGATGGCGAGGCCAAGCAGCAAGGCCACGTAACGGTTGCCCCATCGCGAGAGGAACAATCGATTCTTCGGCCAGCCACGAATGGCGCCACCTGGGACGTACCGAGAGCCAATGGCGAGATCTGCACCCATGACCGCCGCACTCACCAATTCCGGAAGCACTTCGGGTTGGTGGGAGAGATCGGCATCTATCTCGCACAAGATGTCGAAACCGTGCTCAAGGCCCCAGGTGAATCCCGCTCGGTATGCATCGCCGAGACCGTTCTTTGTGGGGCGGCTCATCAGCTCGATGTGGCCAAGTTCTCGAGCAAGATCAGTGACCATCTGACACGTGCCGTCGGTGCTCGCATCGTCGACGACCAGGACGTGGGCATCCGGTAGCGCTGAACGAAGTCGGCGCAGAATCTGTCGGATGTTCCCGGCCTCTTGATGTGTCGGCAAGACGACCAGGGTCTTCATCGCACCAGAGGCTAGTTCTCGCGTTGTTGGCCCAGTGGGACGTCACATGTCCAGCCGACAAGTGCGACGAGCCCGACAGTGATCCACGCAATGACCCCGAGGTCGGCGAAGCGTCCCGGCCAATCCAGCGTCACGGGGTAACGCTGTGTGATCTGGCTGACGACAGTCCACGTCGTGAGCGCGAGATAGGCAATGCCGGCTATCGACACGAGCGTGGTCGGCTTAGCTGGTCGGGTCACCATTGACAGCACCACGATCACAGCAACGAAGCCTGCTGCCACTGGCGGTGCGGCGACTATGTAGGCGAGAAGTGCGACCGTGTTGACGAGCGTGGAGACACGAGGACGTGCATGTGCAGTTGTCGCAGATGCAGACGTTGAACGACGCGACAGGATGAAAAGAGCAACAAGTGTGGCGACACCGCCAAAGAGGCTGAGCCACATGGCGTATCGGTACCACTTCTGGGGCGACCATTCGAAGGTGATGACACCGGGGCCTGGAACGATGACACCATGGGAGTATCCGTTCACGACAAAGGACTGGCTGATTGTTCGCGTGCCTTTATCATCGGTGAACGTCGCGTTCCATCCCTTGTTGTTGCTCGTTGCGAGAGTGACGATGGACTCACCTTGTGCGTCGACTCGTGCGACGATACGCGTGCGCTCTGCACTCGTGACTTCAGCCGTCACTGCGCTCATCGGCGAGAGGCTCGAGACATTCGGGCCGGGAGCAGCAGACGCACGTGGAGAGAGGATGATGCGGTCGACATTCCAGCCACTCACTCGGCCCGACGTTGAAACGAGATAGTTGCGACCTGCGCGCAGTGACAGCGGATCACAGCTCTCGAACGCCACCGCATCGCCACTCCATGGGTTTCGTGACGTGTCGGAATCCGAGAGGATCCTCACCGGGATGTCAGCTCCGTTCAGTCGCAAGAGGTCTGTCCTGCATTCCTGAGTGATGCGGCGCTGGTCACCCGGGGTCGCACCGTCGACACTGACTTCCGTGATCGCGACAGGGAGTTGGCGTTCCTCGGTCGAAAAATAGTCAGGATATGTACGCGCGTCGACGTCTTTGATGGTGATCGCCACAAGTGCGGAAGTTATGGGCGGAGACTGAACAGTCACCGAATGACCAGTGTCAGGAATCGTCACGGTGGTCGAGGAACCGTCAGAGTAGGTGAGTGACAGTGTTCTCGGGCGTGAGTGCCACACATCGTCGATGAAAGAGATGGTGATTGACTGCGAGGGACGCAGGCCCTTGAAGGTGATCGTGGACCCGGTCACGTCATCAAGGGGAGTGACCCACGCCGATGTGTCGTCGCCGTCCAACACGTTGATCGCCGAGGTGTACGGGCTCCCCAGCATGCGTCGATTCGACGTTGCTGACACCGATGGGGTGCCCATCGCCTCGACCAGTGTCGAATCTGGAGCATTTCCGTTGAGGCGTAGCGACCCTGTCAACGAGATGGGTCGTTCAGCATCGACGTCGAGTGCCCGCAGCAGGCGCGCTTCAGGGTCGCTTCGATTAGGTGTTGCTTCGTCGAGTCGCCAGCGAGAGAGCACGTAGGTGAGGTCCGCAGCATCACGTGTGTCAGAGCTAGGTCGAGGGAGAAGGACATATTCAGCGTTGGTGACTCCGGGGAGGACGACCTCGGCGATTCCTGTTCCTGGCAATCCGTCATACACATCACGGACACCGAACGTGTCGTCGTCGATGACGACACGCAGCCGATCAAATGTCGTGCGGTCGAATGACACGCGGGTCGATTCTGCGGCGAGATCGACTGAGAAGGGCACCTCGGTGTCTGCTCCGGCAGGTGAACGAAGCAGCAAGCGGCCCTTCGTGATGCGTCGTTCCGTGTTGCCGACTCGTGGCCAGACGAGTGTTGTCTCAGACGTCGTGACAGGTTCGACGAAGGTGACGTCGAGATGTTGACCGATCGACCGTCCGATGATGCCGGTACGCCAGGACGTGTAGGGGTCACCGTCGACGGCATTTTCGGGTCGGTCCTCGGGCGTCGAGACGATGGGATGGCCGTGATCGGATGCGACGACTTCTTCGACATCGCCGACAAGTAGTGACACCGACTGAGTTGAGGCAGGGACGGCGGTTGTGTGGTCGTCGACGAAGGGCATCAGACGGTTGTCGCTCGGGTCTGTGGTTCTCGCTTCGTCACTTCGCTCGGTGCGACCCAAGTTCGATCCGACGGAATACCAGCGACGTGATTGCCGTCTGTTGCTGTCTGTGACGAGCACACGCGACGGCTTCCCGAATTCCACGCCGGTGATGGTCGCCGTCGCGTCGTAGACGAAGGTTCCGAGACCGGACCGACCAAGTGCGGACACGGCATCGATCACGCCTTCACCGCTGCCCACCAATCGCGTGTGTGCGTCGAGTGGGCTGACCGTCACGAGAGGTTGCGGTTTGGCGGACATCACCGCAGTTGTCGGATAGGAATGAGCCCGGGGATGGGCGAGAAATGTCGCGTCCGCGATGGTCACCGATGACGTCGTCTCGATCGGTGCGCTCTGCTGACGCAAAGTGAGGCCCGCGTCTGCCAATTCACGCCAAAGTCGTCCGGGGTTCGGAGTGCGATATGTGTCGTATCTGATGTCGCCTCTGAATGAGATGGTGTCGGCTCCGATGAGTGCCGCGAATTCCTTCAATGAAGACGACTCGAAGCGGCCCTCTTGTATGCGTGTCTCATATGCATTGAGCAAGTCGGCAGTGGCATCGCTTCCGTACGGAACGAGTTCCCGGGCGATGTACTGGCTGTCAATCAAACCAGGAGTGACGGGATCGATCGTTCCGCCCCACGTGTATGTGGCGAAGTCGACACCTGGCAATTCGTATGCACGTGTGAGGGTCGACGGGTCGCGGGGTGAGTTTTCGATGGCACGAGCTGTCTCACGCCAGTAGGCCGGTATCTGTTCGTCGCGAGCGATCGAAGGTGTCAACAGTCGTCCGGCGACCCATGGGTAGTTCTGAGCAATGATCAACACCGCGAGCAGACCCCAGGAAAATGCGAGCGAGCGTTTCTTCACTCGAGAGCGGAAGTGGGCGGACACTCGGTCTGATGCAACGCCGAGGGACACGGCGAGAGCGATGAGCAGCACCGGCGTCGCCCGAGGACTGGAGCGAAGTGCAAAACCAGATTCGTTGCTGACGACCGCTTCGAACAGGCGACCGTACAACGATGAGGCTCCTTGTGGGTTGGCGCCGACTGCAACGGCGAGGCCGACCACGAGCAGTGCGACGCAGTGACGAGTGTGGCGATGACGAACTGCGCCGAGAGCAAAAAGGGCCGCAGCGCTCATCAACATTCCGACGGCGAGCAAGGGAGTGGTTCCGACAAGACGTGTGCTCGCATTGACCCACGCACCACTGTGATCGCTTCCGTAGAAGAACCAGTATCCGAGTCCACGCAGAATTTCCTGCGGGGTCGACGCTTTGGCGACGGTCTCGTATGTCTCTGTGTAGCGAAGGATAGGAAGGCCATAACGGCCCTGAACGAAAAGGGCGGTGACCCACCACGCACCACAGACGAGCCAAGTGGTGAGCGAAATGACGAGAAGGCTGACATGGCGGCGCAATCGCACGGCACCAGTGACTACGTCGATCAGCATCCAGACAATGACGCCGATGAACACCATGGCGAGAGCGGTGACGTTCACAGAACCGGCAGTGGCAACGAGGGCCCCGAGGGCGAGCCCCCATCGCGAGAGTCGACCCTCGCGAGCACGAACGACGCAGATCAGCATCCATGGAAGCAACGCCCACGGCGTGAGCAACCCGGAGAGGCGGGCGAGGTACTGGAGCGAATACGGGCTCAGTCCGTACACCAGCGCGGCAATGACTGCACCGACTTCACCAAGACCGAGAAGCCGCGCGAGTCGCAGCACACCAAATGTCGCCGCGAGCGCAAGGAGAGACCACCACAAGCGCTGGGCGACCCAATCGGGGAAACCGAGAGCGTCCATGAGCCAGAAATAGGGACCCATCGGCCAGAGGTATCCGGCCATCTGGTGGGCGACTGTCCCAGCGCCGACAGATGGATCCCATAGTGACGTTGCGCGGGACAGCAGACGACCTGGGTCGAGGTACAGATATGACTTTGTGTCGGCGCTGACATGGCCGGGCAAGCTCCACAGGGGCGGAACGACGCACAGCGCGATGATGAGAGCGTTGATTCGCCAGCGGACCGAAGCGAACAGCCGTTGTCGTGCCGGTGCGATTGTGTCACTCATGCGGGCCCGATGCATGCCATTGTCGGACAAGAAAATCAAAGAGAGTGACGAGAGCAAGAGCAGCAAACACGATGAGTATCGGGTCTGCGCTCGCGCGGTAGCGGGTGATGCCGGCTGATATCGCGACAGCGAGCAGGGCGGTGATGATCGGTGTTGAACACACCACAGCGATCAGCCGTGACCGACGGAATGCGATGAGTAGTCCGGCAACAGCGAACGGAGCGAGCGCGTAGTAGTTGATCCAGCTGAGAACTGCGAGCGCGCGATCTTTGCCCTCTGGAAAATTATCCAAGCGCATCTGTTGGAGAGGCTTGTAGATGCCGAGCACCCGCAACTCGCGTAACACGGCCACCTCCACGGCACGTCGCTTGTTGTCCTTGATGAAGTCGATTCCGATCCGTCGGATCTCCGCGTTGACGACCGACTCATCGGCATTTGGGAAGGCGGCCTCGGCGCGATCAATTGCAGACTGCGCACATTCGATGTCCCAGTAGGCGACGAGTGGACCTCGGTAAGTGCTCGCGCAATTGTCCGTCGGGATCACGATGTCGAGGCCGTTCGACAAGATGACAGTCTCGTCGAAGCGCGAGAGATTAAAGAGGACCCACGGGGACACGACGGCAATGAGGCATGCAAAGGCGAGTACTGCCTTTGCAGCCTGCCTCAGATGGAACAGGAGAACGAGCCCGATGCAGAGAAGTCCACACAACAACAGTTCAGCTCGTGAGAGTGTGGCAAGTCCGGCACAAGCTCCGAGTACGGCGACGTTTCGGTAGGAGGCTTCCCGCATGACGCGCACAGCGGCGTGAATGGTCAGTACGGCGAGCAACATCGCAAGAGGTTCTGACCACAACATCTTGTCCCAGCTCCACAACAAGGGACTGATGACTGCGGCCCACAGTGCGACACGACCGACGCGCTCACCGAACAATCTCCGCGCGAGTGAACCGATGGCGATCACGAGCGCCACGCCGATGAGGCCGGTGGCCAGCTGGTGTGCGGCGATTGAGTCGATTCCGACGAGAGAGAAGACCGATAGATAGGCGATGTACAGCGGGGGATGATCGGCGGCCTGCATGACGAGGCCGAATTTGTTGTACTTCAGCGGATTGACGAAGCCGATGCCGTCAGCCACAAGATTCGCACTGTGATGGTAAAAGTACGCATCGCCCCATATCTGGAACTGTCCGTCGGCGACGATTCGAATGTCCCGTGTCATGAATACGAGCCACAGGCGCAATGCGACCGCGACGACGACGGCTACGGCGACATGTCTCTTCCAACTCATGGCAGGCGCTCCGACGAGGTTCTCGTGAAGCGACGAAGCAACGGTGATTCGAAGAAGTAATAGCTCACGGCTGCGATGAGCAAAGTCGCTGACAACGTGATGACGAGCCGATCCAGGACTCCACCGTCGAACAGCTCGTACGGCATGGTCGACTCTGTGAATTTGCCGGTGATGAACACCTGGTGCCACAGGTACACGCCGTACGAGACCAGGCCGACCCAGGCGAGTGGTTTCCACCCCAACGCTCGAGACGCCGAATCAGCGCTGTCACGCAGGGCGAATGGCGCGACGCTGAGAAGACCGATGATTCCGTACAGACCTTGTCGAATGGTTTCTCGCTCGAACGTCGAGGTCTCCAAGCCGACTGCCAAACCGAATTGGGTGCTCACCCACCAGAAGACGAACACTGCTCCGATGAGCAACCACCAGGCACGTGATGCGATTCGATCGCACAGCGTCCGGATGTCGGCGTTGAACCGCGACCACTCTCGTAACACGGCGAGCCCCATGCCCATCGCAAAGATGTCGATGAGCGACGGAAGCCAGTACGGGGTCACATTCGCAAATGGGGGGTCGATGACGTGTATCGCCGTTCGAAACGCGACACTCAGGAGATAGAGGAACACGAGGGAGGCCATCAACATGAGTGCCCTCTGGTTCTCGTGTCGGCGGCGTGTCCATCGTGCCATTGTCATCGTGTACAGCGGAACGAATATGTAGAACGAGATTTCTGTCGCCAGGCTCCATGACTGCGTTATGCCGGAGATGGCTCTGTCGGGGTGGTACACGTGAATGAGGAAGAACGAGAAGAAGAAACCTGATGTTCCACGGACTGCGACCGCTCCGATGATGAGCATGAGTACCAGTGCCAACCAATATGCAGGGAAGATGCGCAAGAAACGCTTCCACAGGAAGTCCCGTATCGGAGGTGCGGACGAGTCGTGAAGCAAACTTCTGACGAACGGTCGGGACAGGAGATAGCCGCTCAGCACAAAAAAGATGGGTACTCCCACATCCATTCGGCCGGTGAAACGACCGTATGTCTCGTTCATGGTGACGCCGGATGCATAGGCGACATGATGGACCACTATCAAGAGTGCTGCGATAGCCCGAACACCATCGAGGGGGAGGCTGCGAGAAGTCATCGCTCCAGACGTCTGGGGTCGATCGCTCACCAGAGAGAGATTAGTTGTGCCCGGGGTAGCCCGACTTGACCTCGACATCGCTCCACAGTGTCAAATTCTTCAGGATTGCGATGACCATGATGCATGCGAGGAGTTGCCAATGCACGAAGGCGCTCTCATTGGGCCAATCGAATCGAATCGGTGGATTCACGACAAGTACTCGCAAGAGAGCGAGCGACATGCTTGCCACGATCCAAACAGCTGTCACACGCCGCACCCATACGCGACGACGGGCGTCGCTCGCCAACAGGAACAACACGATTGCAGCAATCGCATACACGGGACGAGCGACCACTGCCACGAGGACGGCTGAAGCGGTCACTGCGAGGATGGTCTGAGCCGTCGTCAGAGTTCGTTGCCGAGACGCGGGACGAGTAGTTCGGTGGACCATGGTGAAAGTTGCGCTCTTTCTTTGACGTCGTCCGACGAACAATGTCAGCAGCAAACACATCACAGACAGGGAAGTGATGGCGAGACCGAGTGATAGCCATCGTTGAGGCTCGTAGCGCAATGAGATATTCCCTGGGGGTGTGTCGGCCGGAATCGCCCAGCCATTGAATCCTCCGTTGATGGGCTGGGGCTCACCAAGGTCAACGCCGTCAAGACGCGCGCTCCATCCGCGGTTGTGGCTCTCTGTAAAGACGAACCAGCAGTCGGTTTCGCAGCCAGGAAAAGCAACGTCGCGCTCTGTCGAACCGGAACTGACAGCAATCGGTGTCATCGACTGTTCGAGGGTGGCTCGTCTGGCCCATTCGGAATTCACAAGCGTCAACTCGTCGACGACGACTCCAGAGTCATGCAGTGATGGACTCGAAACACTTGCAAGGCCGCTTCGCAGAGACATGTCGGGAACCTGTGCTGTGAATCTCGGACGATTGACAGTGCCTCCCCAGGAAACAGTTAGTCGCAGTTCCTCACCGTTGAGAACGAGAGGCAATGAGCCATCGCCAGCGGTGGGTAAGGCGGGGCTGCTCGAACGTAATCCGGCACTTCGAAACTCAGTGATGGCGACAGGGAGTGTCACTGGTGTGTTGGTCCGTGTGTCGAGAGATGTCTTCGGCTCGATTTCGGTCACGGTGAGTGTCCAGCGACCTGGGCGCAACGTCCTTGCGGTGAACGTGCCTCTCCCCGTCGTGGCGTCGAACTGCACGATTTCGGCACGACGACCGTCAGAGAGCAGCGCACGTCGAATGCGTGAGTACTCGGCAGTGTCAGGCTGGTCGATGGTGCCGCTCGCAGCGGAATCCATCTGAACTGACAGCGTCGTTCCACGTGCCGCACCATGCGGACCGACCCACATCGTCGTCACGTCGCCGTCGGTGGCAAACCAACCCGCAGTGGAAAAATCACGAGTCTTTCGACCGCTCGCAAACGTCGTCACTCCGAGGGTCGAGGCAGCCAGACGCTCGTCTGCATCGAGTGCCAGGGATCCAGCGACAGTGCCACGGACAGTCGTGTCACCGGGCACGAAGAATCGTCGACGAAGGTCGACTTCGGGGTCATGGCGCCACTCGGAGGACGTGCGTGCACGCTCGCGTGCGAACGTGTAGGCAATCGGCCGGTCGGCCGGGGAGGCTTCAAGAGCTCGCATCGGAAGCGTCGTTTCTTCGGTCGTCATGGGAAGGCCAAGATTGATTTCTGCGAAGCCGACGCCGTCGAGTCCCTCTTGTTCGCCGTTGATTGTCCATCCGACGAGATCGATGCGAATGTCGATCGAGCGTGCTGGTGTCGGTAGTCGCAGAATTTGGCCTTTGATGTGTCGGGAGGACAAGTCGAGTGGCAGTTCGACGAAATCACCGTGGTCGAGCGCATACGACACCTGCGTGATCCACCGATCTTCATGCGGGGACGCCGGCTGTACGAGGCGTACTTCGGTGAAAGGGCTCGTCGACGTCAGCCGGATGGTTTGACCGGTCGGGTTGGCGTAGGCACTTGTTCTCCATGCTGTCGCAAGGTCACCGTCGATGGCTGCAGATGCACGGTGCTCAGGCCAGTACAGCAACGGAGTTCCATAGGACGTAGCACGTGCTGTGACTGGGCCAATCTGTCGGACAAGAGTCCGCTCTGAAGACGGGCGAAAAGACGAATTCGTCGGAAACGGATCGAGACGACGATCGGCGGTGTCTTTTGTCAATGGGAGAGTGAGGTCGGTGCCGTCTTCGCTGTATCCGAGCGTGTCGTAACTGGTGCGCCAGTGTCGTGCCTGAATCCGATTCGAATCGGTGACGATGAGAGGAATCGTGCTCGTCGCGGATTCCAAGATGGCGTCGTCAGTCTGGTCGGCGGTGTAGCGCACAAGTCGACTGCCAACGAGTCCTCGCGCATCAGCACTGACAAGTCCGACACCTGATCCGGAGAGCTGGACGAGGTCTGACGACACTGCCGCGAGAGATGTCGTTGGATTGAGAATGACGCGGTGTTCTCCAGCATCGAAGGGAATGGTCGCATCGATTGACAGTTGGTTCTCTCTGACGGCATCCGTCGGCGACGTCGTGTGAAAGCGTTCCTCGTCGAGGTCTCCTGCAAGTAGCACTGCTCCGGCACCGAGACGGGTGGCTGTCACTCTCATACCTGCGTCATTCGTGATTCCGTTCTGAACTGCGTCATCGAATGCATAGAGCAAGTCCATTGCTTGTGGACTGCCGAGAGGCAGCAAGTCACGTGTCGCCAGTGGACGTGCTGACACCGATGGCCACACGGGATCGACGGTGAAACCCCAGTCGTATGCACCGAACTCCTGGCCGGGTACTTGGACCACTCGTGACGATGGCGCTGATGACTCTCGTAGCAATGCATCCAACTGGCTCCAGGACACCGGTGCTCGTGACGGTCGCGAGAGTGCTGGGTCGATGACGCCGTGCGTCCGGAGAGAGGGCATCGACACGAGAAGTACAGCGCCCGTTGCAAGTGATCCGGCGAATCGATGTGGGTGTGAACCGAGAGCACGGCGGGACAGTGACCATTGCGTGGCGCCCGCCCAAGCGATCGCGAGGCCGAGCAAGAGCACCGGAATGGCCCGCGTGCTGCTCCTGAGTGCAAGTGCCACGCTGGAGTCAGCGTTGCCTGCAAGTAGTCGCATGAGGAGTGACGACTGAGCCATGCCGTATGCGCCCGTCGCGAGTACAAGCCCGACGAGCACCAACGCACTTGCCTGTCGAACGCGGTGGTCACGAGACAAGGCCAACCACAACAATCCCGCGAGAGGAATGACGCAACTCGCGACGAGTGCGTACGGCGAGGACAGAAGGCCAACGGCAGATGTGGTGCCGTAGTCGCTTCCGTTGACGACGTAATTCAGCCAGTAGCCCATTCCACGCAACACCTCAAACGACGTGGACGTCGACGACACGGCTTCCAACGTCTCTGAATAGGACAAGACAGCGGCACCGAAGCGAGCCTGTATCGCGAGCATCGAGATCCACCACGTGGAGACAAGTGCACTGAGTACGGCGGTTCGTGTGAGGAAAGGGAAGACGTTGCTCGCACGACCGTTGCCGCGATTGTGCAGTGCGACAATGAGGACGACAGGAGCGATCATCACCAGCGCGGTGGCGTTGATTCCGCCGACTGTGAACACGATGAGCGCGATGAGAATCGGATCACGCCACGAACGGCGTTTGCATCCGCGCGCTGTGATGAGAGCGAGCCAACCGGTTGCAGCCCAGGGCAACAACATGACCGACGTTCGAGATTGGTAACTCAAGACATACGGCGTGACTTGAAAAAAGATCGCGCCGGCGGATGCAGCGTCGGGACGAAAGCCGAGATGTCGGAGAAAGAAATACACACCTGCACCTGCTGCCGTGAAGATGACGGTGAGCCACAGTCGCTGCATGATCCAGTCGGGTACCCCGAAGACGTCGCCGAGCCAGAAGAACGGCCCCATCGGCCAGAGATACCCAACGGCTTGGTGCGGCACGTATCCGAGGAACTGACTCGGATCCCACGCCTTTGCAGCGTTTGAGAGAAGACGCCCCGGATTCGACGTCAAGTACAACTTCGTGTCGGCGTTCAACTCGCCGGCATGTAGGAGAAACGTTGGGACGGCGGCTATGAGTGCAAGAGCGAGCACTCGACGCTTGTCAGGGGATGATGCCGTAGACCCCATACAGACCTGACACACAGACGAGACCGGCAGAGAAGATCGCGACGATGACGAGCCAACGGTCGCCATCTTCGTCACGGAAGAGCGCACCGCACGACAGCAGCAACGGGAACGCCGTGAAGAGGAACCGTGGTCGCGCAGTGACAGTCTCGGGAATGAGCATCAAACCGAGCACGACGAGACTGTACGCAACGTGTGGCGCTGGCAGGCGGTGCTTCTTTGCCGCCCACAACATGACACCCATGAGCACGAGGGAAAAGACCGTCATCATGCTCGTGGGTGACGACACCGGATGAACGACAAAGTCGGCGACACGTTGTAACGCGGTCAAACCGAAGCTGGTGCCTTCATCCCACGCCTCGTTCTGCACCCGGAACCATGCCCAGGGCTCGCCAGTGTGGTGGCGAAGGAAGAGCATGAAACCGATGAAGCCTGTCGGTGCCAAGGCGGGGGCGATGAGTGAGGACCATTCACGACGCTCGCGTATCGCAATGATTGCAGCGACGCCACAAGCGACTGCCAACGCGAGACCGTTCGGTCGCGCGAGGCTTCCGAGGCCGGCAAAGATGCCGGCCCACAGCCACGACCGCTCTGAGAGTGCGATGAGACATAGGCATGCGAGCACGAGCAGAGTTGCTTCCGAATAGGCAAACGACAGGACGAAACTTCCGGGAAACAGGCACAGAACGATCATGGACTTTTCCGCGACCTTCGCATCGAACAACCTGAGCGCTATGCGACCGGCCAGGTAGATGAACACCGCACCAAGGATGAAATTGACAAGCAGGGCGGTGAGCACAGGTCCGCCGGGGATGACCTTGTCGATGTAGTGCACCATGCGGGGGTACAGGGGGAAAAACGCTGCACGGGCGTCAGAAACGAAGTAGGTGACATTGTCTTGAATGTCGCGCGGATATCCCATTCTGACCACGTCGAGATACCAATGGCCATCCCACATATCGAGGAACTTTGCGATGTTCGAGAATCCGGTTTCTGGCGACTCACCCTTTTCCTTCAACTGCACCGCCCACGAGGTGATCGCAACCCCGCCACCGAGCAGCACGAACACGCGAGTCAGGAGATAAGCAAAGATGCCCCGACGAAGAGCCCGAGACCACGCCGGGTCACGGGTTGCCTCGTCATCGCGGAGATGAAGTGGAGCAAAGACGGGCATAGACGCCCTACAGGCGGGCAATGGAGAGATTACGCCTGCGGGGGCCGTGCTTCGGGGCACTCCACCCGTCGAGTGCCAGCCAGCGCACCACTCGACCTCGGTGTGGTCGATATGGCTCGAGCAGTTGCACCATGTCCTCGTCTGTTCCGCGATGTCGACCGGTGAGGGCAAAAGTGACGGTGTTCTTCAGGTGGAAATCGCCGACTGCCAAGGCATCGGAGTCACCGAAAGCGACGAAGCCGGCGACGGCAGCAGTCCACACGCCGACTCCGGGAAGCCGTGTCAATTGTTCGGTGGCAGTCGACGCATCAATGGCGCGATCCGCAAGTGACGTCAGGAAATCGACGTGGCGTGCGACGGTTCGTATCGTCTCGGCTCGTCGCCGTTCAATTCCGAAACGATGGAACTCGTGATATGGCAATCGAGACATTGTCTCTGGTGATGGCGGCAGCCGCAGACTCGGATGTGGGCCGGGGGCCGGTGCACCGTAGGACTCACACAATTTGCGCCACTGCTGTGCGGCTTCAGCTGCTGTCACGCGCTGGCCAAGGACAGCCGGGATCAATTCGTGATACGGGGTGCCACTTCGTGTGAGGCGAACATCGCCGTGACGACGTTGTGCCTCGCGAACAACGGAGTGTGCGAAAGTAAGAAGAGGTGGCTCATCACGCTCACCGCACGTATCTGGCAACTTCGCTAGCAGCCACTCGGCGCCAGGGCCGAAGCTCTGGACGGCAGTGTCGTCGGGTCCGACCCGGCGCAACCACAGCGTGGCAGGACCATACGGCGTGAGGGTCGCACGCCAGAATTCATCGGCACCGATGATGGTGGTCGGATCGTTGCGTCCGTTACGCAGCGCGGAAAGCGTCGTCACCTCTGGATACCTCACCACTCACACCGTAATTGAGAGGTGTGCAGTGGCGACATGGTTGTGCGGCAGGGACACGGTTCTACGGCAGGGACACGGTGCGTGACACGATGTCTGCATGTCAGAAACATCAGGTCTTCAACAATCACCCGTGGTCGTCTCGATGCCGCGCGATGGTGTGCTCCAGGTCTCTTTGAACAGACCGTCGCGCCTGAACGCGATGACGGCTGAGCTCGTCCAAGGGTTGCACGATGTGTTCGATGAGGTTGCTCTGCGACGAGACGTGCGCGTTGTCATCCTGACGGGCACGGGCAGGGGCTTTTGTGCGGGTCTCGACCTCGGTGGCTATGGCGATGCTCCGGGCACAGCGAGTGCGGGTCAGATGGAACGATCGTTTGCGACGCAGAAGCACATCGCGTCACTCATCCCGCATCTCCGATCGTTGCCCCAACCAGTCATCGCGGCAGTGAATGGCCCGGCAGCAGGTGGCGGTTTCGCACTCGTCCTTGGCTCTGACATCCGTCTCGCTGCACAGTCCGCGACGTTCAGTGCCGCCTTCATCCGTATCGGACTTTCGGCTTGCGATATCGGCACGAGCTGGTTGCTGCCACGTCTCGTGGGTGCTGCTCGTGCACAAGAGTTGATGTTGACAGGACGCAATTTCCCGTCAACCGAGGCGCGCGAAATCGGTTTGGTCGTCGACGTCCTTCCTGACGACCTATTGCTCGAAGCTGCTTATCGAAAAGCCGATGAGGTGATCTCCAACACAGCGGTCGGTGTCGCCCTCACGAAAGAGGCGATGTGGACCGCACTTGAGATACCCGGTCTCCAAGCGGCCATTGATCTTGAGAATCGTCAGCAAGTGATGGCGTCGTACTCGAGCGAGGTGCGAGAGAAGATGGAATCAGCGATGCGCGCTCGCACGCGGCAGTGATCAACGCGTAAGCGAGACAGGAGTGTCGCCACCCCAGGCGGGATGGTGGCAAGCGACGAAATGGTCATCGCCCAGATCGCGCATCTGTGGCTCTTCGGTGCGGCAACGTTCTGTAGCAGCGGGACAACGAGTGTTGAAGCGACATCCTGATGGTGGCAGGACGGGAGATGGTGGCTCACCCTCGATGCGACCATGCGCAACCGGACGACTCGGATCGGGCACCGGGATACTGTCAAGCAACACCTTCGTGTAGTGATGTGCAGGGCGTCGGTAGAGATCGTCAGATGGCGCGACCTCACACAGCTTTCCGAGATACATCACAGCGACGCGATCACTGATGTTCTTCACGACCGCAAGGTCATGGGCGATGAAGATCAGCGTCAAGCCGTACGCCGCCTTCAAGTCCTCGAGGAGGTTCAAGACTTGCGCCTGGACGCTGACGTCGAGTGCGGAGACCGGTTCGTCGCAAATGATCAGCGACGGATCAAGCACGAGCGACCGGGCGATGGAGATTCTTTGGCACTGACCACCACTGAATTGGTGAGGCTGGCTCTCAGCTGCTCGCTGGGGATCGATGCCGACGTCTTCCAGCACTTTGTCCACGCGGGAAGATCGCGCTGCGTCGTCACCACGCTTCCAGATGTCGAGAGGTTCCATGACGATGTCACGCACCTTGCGACGTGGGTTGAGGCTCGAGATCGGGTCCTGGAAGATCATCTGGATCTTCGTGCGCGCTTCGCGCATCTCGGTACCTGTGAGCTGCGTGAGGTCGGAGCCGTTGAACACCACGGCACCCGATTTCGGAGAAGGCAACTGCATGATGGCTCTGCCGGTCGTGCTCTTTCCGCATCCGCTCTCGCCGACGATTCCGAGCGTCTCGCCACGCATCACGTCGAAGCTGATCCCTGACACGGCGTTGACCTTGAGACCAGTGCGCCCGACCGGGAATTCGACGACGAGGTCCTCGACCCGAAGGATGGCATCGCCGTGCCTGAGGTGCGCCTTGCCCGTGCCGGCCATCAGATGGCCTCCTTTGCTCGGCGTTCGAGTGCGTCGCGATAGACGGGCGACCCGACCGGGTACCAACACGCGAACTGGTGGTCTGGCGAGTCGGCTGCTTGAAGCGGTGGCTGTTCGGAATGGCAACGCTCTTGGGCTGCTGGGCAGCGAGGTGCGAAACGACAGCCAGGGGGAGGCGAGACCAGATCAGGAGGACGACCGGGAATGGTGGTGAGACGCGTGTGGCTTGGTCTGTCCATCTTGGGGATGCTTTCGAGGAGCGCCGCTGTATACGGCATCTTCATGTTCTTGAAGAGCACATCGGTGGGGGCCTTCTCCACGATCTTGCCGCCGTACATGACGGCGATCTCATCGGTGTGCCCTGCAACGACTCCGAGGTCATGGGTCACCAACACCATTGACATGTTCCGGTCTTGTCGTTGTTCCCTGAGTAGGTCAAGGATCTGAGCTTGGACCGTGACGTCGAGTGCGGTTGTCGGTTCGTCAGCGAACAACAGATTGGGCCCACAGGCCAACGCGATCGCGATCATCACGCGCTGACGCATACCGCCAGACAATTCATGTGGGTATTGGTTGAGTCTCTTCTCGGCCTCTGGAATGCGCACGTCGTCGAGGAGACGCCGTGCGGTCGCAAGCGCCTGGTCTTTCGGCATGTCCAGATTGTGAATGAGAGGCTCGGCGATCTGCATGCCGATCTTCATGAGCGGATTCAGCGACGACATGGGGTCCTGAAAGATCATTGCCATCTGTTTGCCCCAGATGTCGCGCATTTCTGTCGGCGAACGACCCTGAATCTCTTCACCCTTGTAGCGAATAGTGCCACCGCGAACAGTTCCGCGAGTGGGAAGAAGACCCATGATCGTGCGCGACAGAATCGTTTTTCCAGACCCGCTTTCTCCGACGATTCCGAGGGTCTTGCCACGTTCCAAGGTGAAAGACACCCCGTCGACTGCGCGGACCCGACCGCGGGGTGTCTCGAAGTGAGTGAAGACGTCTTGGACCTCGAGAAAATCGCTCACAGTGCCGCCTCGCGAATGTCAAAGCGTCGTGCGATGCGATCACCGAGAATGTTGAACGACAACACCGTTGCAAACAACATGACGCACGGCATGATCGTTCCCCACCATGCTTCGCGTATGAAGTTTCGGTTCTCTGCAATCAAGCGTCCCCATGTCGGAGTTGGCAATTCGATGGAGTAGCCGAGGAAGGCGAGACCACCTTCGGCTATCAGCAACACCGCCACACCAGTAAAAATCACCGAGACCATCGCAGGAACGAGATTCGGCAGAATCTCGCGCACGAGCACGCGGCCGTTTCGGGCGCCGAGGCTGCGTGCGGCCAACACGAACTCTCGCTGGCTGATGCTCAGGGTTTGTGCTCGGACGATGCGAGCGAGAGGTGCGATCGCAAGGATTGACAACACGAAGGTGATTGACCAGGTTCGTGAGAGCCAAGAGAACGCCTCGCTGTTCTTTCTGAGTGCGTCAAATCGCCCCGTGACGAGAATGGCGATGACAATCGGTGGAAAGGCGAGCATGACGTCCGTGAAAGCACTTATTGCTCGGTCAGAGGCCTTTCCGAAAAAGCCAGCGACCATGCCGAGTGTCCCGCCGACGAGAGTGCCGATGATGATCGAGAAAATAGCAATCCGCAGCGATATTTGGGCTCCGTAGATACAACGCGCGAACACATCTCGGCCGAGCTGATCGCTACCGAAAAGGAACGAGGTGAACGGGCCTTTGCCGAATGCGATGCCGTCAGGGGAGGACTCGGCGTAGCCCCGAATGAAGGGCAGATAGTCGGCAGTGAAAGCGAGGATGGTGAGCAAGATGAGCCATGTCGCTGCAAGGATCGTCCCGACTTCACGCTTTTTCTTCTCGATCATCTTGCGGCCCTCGCATGGCGTATACGGGGGTCAATGACCGCGTAGAAGAGATCGACGAGAAGGTTCACGGCGACCACGACGATGGCAAGGAGCGCGGTGATGGCTTGAACAACGAGGAGATCGTTCTGTTGGATGGCGAACACGAGGCGGTCACCGATGCCCGGCATGGCGAAGAACTGCTCTGCGACGACAGCGCCTCCGATGAGACCACCCATCTGGATTGCGATGCTCGTGATGAGTGAGAGCGCCGACGCGCGAAGTGCGTGCACCCACAAGATGCGACGTGGCGACATGCCTTTGGCTCGTGCCAACATGATGAAGTCGCTCTGCAGTGTGTTGATGAGGTCCGCACGAAGTAGTCGAGCCCATACGGCGGAGAGACCTAGACCGAGAGTGAAGCTCGGAAGAATGAAGTTCTTGAAGTGCCCCCACGGGCTGTCCCACAGTGCGACGTAGTTCGAATCAACGGGGAACCATCCGAGTTTCACGCCGATGAAGTAAGACAGGAGAACGGCGATGACGATCGGCGGCATCGACAAGAAGGCGAACGAGGTCGTCGACATGGCTCTGTCGAACAGGCCGTCTCTTCGGTAGGCAGAGTAGATCGCTGCCGGCACGGCGAGTAGCAGTCCGATGAACATCGCCCATAAGCCGATGAACAACGACGGCAGTAGGCGTTGTTTCATCATGTCGTTGACGGATTGGTTCTGGGCGTAGGAATAACCGAAATCGAGCGTGACGAGGTTCTTCAGCCAGTGTCCGTACTGCACCACAAACGGCTCGTCGAGTCGGTAGAGCTCGCGGACTTCGTCGACCTGCTCTTGGACGACGAGGCCTCCGGCCAAATCACGCGCGGGGTCCTTCGATCCGACACGAGTGATGACCATGACGAGGAACGTCACGACGAGAAAGACCAGGATGAATTGCCCAAGTCTTTGGAGTGCGTAACGCACCGTGCGAGCCTCCCCGGTGTCCTCTTGGTGGATGTGTCTTTTTCGGGGGAACCATCCGACTTGGATGGTTCCCCCGAATCAAAAGATCAGGCGTGTCAGCCCGCTGTTTTGAAGAGTGCGTGGGTGTACACCTGACCGGGGAATCCGGCACCATCGCGTGCGGTGGAGGTGCCGTCAGGCGTCGGAGTATTGCCGATGCCTTTCACTTCAGGCTTCGAGAAGACGGCCCACTTCGTGTACGAGTTGGGCAACGTCCAGCACTCTTTGCCGAACTGACGGTTGATGTCTTCGGCATAGCCGCGACGAATTTCTGGGTCTGCCTCGGAGCGAGCCTTGGCGAGCAGATCGTCGATGACCGGGTCGCTCAGGCGACCGAAGTTGAGAGCCAACTGACCTGGCGGATTGGCGCCGTTGCCGTTCCACCAGAAGTTCTGCTGGTCCACGAAGATGCCCGCGTGGTTACGCCACCCGAACGCTTCAAAGTCCTCTGCGCCTGTGAGTGCGTTGGAGATGAGCTTCGATTGCTCGATCTGGATGACTTCAGTGTCAACTCCGATCGCTGACCATGCGGTTTGCAGGAACTGTGCGGTGAGCAAGTTCGTGGCGCTTGTGGTCGTCGAGTAGATGACTTTGACGTCGCCATTGGCAGCTTCGTAGTCCGCGATCATCTGCTTTGCAGCTTCGACGTCGTACTGTGGGCCGCCATTGTCTTCGAGGTAACCCTCTTGACCTGGCGACATCATGCCTCCGGCTGGCTCAAGGAAACCTGCTCCAGTCGCAGCAATGAGCGCGACCTTGTCGACGGCCATGCCAAGTGCGCAACGCACGTTGCGGTCTTGTAGCGGACCCTTCTTGGCGAGGTTGATGAGCAAGTAGTTGACTTCGCCGTATTCCTCTTGCTTCGTCCAGACAAAGTTGCTGTTTTCTGAGAGAGGCTTGATGGCATTTGAGTCCGAAGTGGCGATCAGGTCGACCTCGCCACTCTCCAGTGCGGCCTGACGAACTTTCGAGTCAGTGATGACGCGGAATTCGATCTGGTCGAGATACGGCAGCTGAACGCCGTCCTTGTCCTTCACCCAATAGGTCGGGTTCTTCTTCACCACCATCTTGTCGCCAGGCGCATAGCTGACGAAGGTGAATGGACCCGAACCAATCGGCTGGTCGGGCTTTGCTGTTCCTGCCTTCACGTCTTCGAGCCACTTTGGCGATGCGACAAGTCCGAGCTGGGTGGTAAGGAAGTATGGGAATGTCGGCCATGAGACCGGCGAAGCCGCGTCACCACCCTTGCCCGTGGCGAGAGTGAATGTCATGTCATCGACCTTTTCCATGACGAGAGTGCCGTCCGCATTGCGAGCAAGATCCTTGGTCGCCGGCTTGATGAGAAGACCGCCACTCGTGGCGTTCAGGTTGTACATGAGCGCTGCACCATCGACCGGGGTGCCGTCGGTGAACGAAATACCGGCACGAACCTTGATGGTGAAGACAGTGCTGTCGGCATTTGCCGTGATGCTCTCGGCAAGCCATGGGTGCACTTCTT
>CAYMVM010000012.1:20974-43795 GCA_964394175.1 uncultured Bifidobacterium sp. | reverse complement strand
TCGGAATCGTGCGAGTTCTCGTCGGCGGTGTCGTGACTGTGGCAGATGGGACACCCACCGGTGCACGACCCGGAACGGTTCTACGTTCCGGTCGCGACACAGAAACCATCACCGTCCACTGAGATCAGGACTCTTCGTCGCACGCTGAATCTGGCAGACGATTCAGAAGCGGTTTATGGTCGGGACATGTCTTTCTCGTCGTCACATGTGCGCGTCATCGTCATGACTCATGTGATCGCAACATGGTTCATGGTCGGCCTCATCTGGACCATCCATGTCGTTCACTATCCCCTCTTCGCAGAAGTCGGTGAAGCGACATATGTGGCGTTCCAATCAGCACATGTTGACCGCATCGGAAAACTCCTGTTCGTCCCATGGCTGACAGAAGGAATCACACTGCTCGCACTTCTTTGGCTCTCGTTCATGGGCGGCCGACGCGAGCTGCGTGTGCCAGTGCTCGTCGGCGCGGTTGCAATGGCTGTCGTGCTCATCATCAGTGGTGTCTGGTCTGCACCTGCACACGGCGACCTGATGGACGGGTTCGACGCCGCAGTTCATGACCGACTCATGACAGCAAACTTGGTTCGCACTCTCGCATGGACTGTTCGAGGCGTCAGCGCTGTGTGGCTTCTCGCACTCGTGTGGCCGCGACCACGTGACATCTCAGAAGCGTCTGCTTCGCAATGATTCTCGAACACTGGGGCGCAACTCCTGATGAGGTGTCTCGACCGATGGTCGGCGATGACTTATGCCCCGATGCGCGTCTCATTGCCACACGAGCCATCACGATCGATGCACCACCATCTGAGGTGTTCCCCTGGCTGCGACAGATGGGTTTCGGGCGCGCCGGTTGGTACAGCTACGACATCATCGACAACCTTGGGCGCAGAAGTGCGCGAGCAGTCAACCCTGAGTGGCAGACACTCTCGGCAGGCGATGATGTGCCTGGTGGCCCCGCATCATTCACTGCCATAGTCGTCGATCCCCCGCGAGCTCTCGTGATCGTGCTCGGTGATGGCGCCCCCACCGCCCGCAAAGTGAACTTCACACTCAGTTACGAACTGGGCGATGACCCTCGAGGCACGCGGCTCGTCTCGCGCGTGCGAGCGCGTGTCGACCTGCCGGGTGGACGCATCATCGAACGAATGCTCCTGGGGCCGGGCGACGGCATCATGCTGCGCAAACAGTTGCTGAATATTGCCGGTCGCTTCGACACTACGGTTAGGTAGAGGCAAAGGGGGCTCTGTTGTCCACGATCGTTACTGAGTTGATGACTCAATTATCTGGTCACCACTTCATCAACGGCGACTACGTGCGTGGTGATGGACAACTACATGGCGTCATCGACCCTGCGACTGGAAATGTCACGGGGCATTATGCCGATGCCACACAAAGTGAGATTGATCTTGCTGTCGAATCGGCGAGACGTGCGCAAAAAGAGTGGTGGTCACAGAGCGCACTTGACCGAGCCACTGCCCTACATCTCGTTGCCGACCGCATGTTGTCGTTGACAGAGACCATCGGCGAGTGCCTGACCCGGGAGATGGGCAAGCCATTCCGCGAATCGAATTGGGAAGGCGGTGCATCGGCTTCCGCATTTCGCTACTACGCCGAACTCGCGCGCAATGATCAAGGCCGAGTCACCGGACCCGCCATCGCCGGACAACTTCAAATGGTGGTGAAGGAACCCCTCGGAACTGTTGTCTCCATCGTTCCCTTCAACTTTCCGGTCCTGCTCGCAGGCTGGCAAGCCGCTGCAGCGCTTGCGGCTGGAAATGCAATCATCATCAAACCTTCCGAACTGACCCCACTCACCATGCTGGCGTGGATGCGTTCTTTTGACATGCTCCCTGCAGGGCTCGTCCAGGTGATCACTGGTGGATCAGATGTCGGTGCCTCACTCGTCGCTCATCGCGACACTCACGCAATTGCATTCACCGGAAGCGTGAAGGCCGCCCAGGCTGTCGCTCGAAGTGCCTCAGAGCGATTCAAGCCCGCGCTCATCGAAGCATCAGGAAATGACGCGTTCATCGTGATGCCATCTGCAGACGTGTCAATTGCCGCACGTGGTGCCACTTTCGCTGCATTCCTCAATTGCGGACAGGTGTGCACTTCCGCTGAGCGTTTCTACGTCCACGAGGACGTCTACGAAGAGTTCGTCACGGAACTCACGTCGAATGCACGTGCGTTGCGGGTGGGCAGTGGACTAGACGTCGTCGACATCGGCCCGATGGCTGCTGAGCGAGAACGGACTCGAGTCGAATCCGTTGTACACCGAGCGGTCGAACAAGGTGCCGTGATCGAGTGCGGTGGGCAAAGACCAGCAGGACGAGACACGGGCTGGTTCTACGAGCCCACTGTTTTGCGCACGAGGCACGACATGGACATCATGCATGGTGAATGCTTCGGACCACTTGCGCCCGTGTGCAAGGTGTCGAGTCTCGACGAAGCAATTCAGTACGCCAACGACTCAGAGCTCGGCCTTGGCGCGAACATCTACACCAACGACCTCGAGGAGGCGTTCCGTGCGGTGCACGAGATTGAGACCGGAATCGTGTGGGTGAACACACCACTCAACGACAACGATGCGGTGCCGTTCGGTGGACGCAAGTTCACAGGATCTGGCCGTGAACTGGGTGCCGAGGGCCTTGAGCAATTCAGACGCTCAAAGATGGTGATGATTGCGCCTCGCGCTGAGGCAGACCCTGAGTGGTTCCCCTACCCTGACGACGATGCATTCGAAGCAAAATAGGTCTGCGGGGGCTTTCTCGCTCGCAGCAGGCTTCGTGCACGCAGTCGCTGCCGGAACACACGTCGAGCACACACTCGCCGCAATGTCCATGGCTGCACTTGCTGGTGCTCAGTGCGCCACTGGACTTGCGCTCCTTACGGCACGAGCCGGAAGATGGCGTCTCGCCCTTGTCACAGTGAACACGCTCGCGATCATCGGGTGGGTCGCGACACGGACCGTTGGCATTGGTTTCATTGAGGGATTCGACACTTCTGAGTCGGTTCAAACTGCAGATGCCTTGTGTGCTCTCCTGGCATTCGTCGCGGTCATTGCGACCATCCCACGACTGAATCTCACGCGAGTTGGTCTCACGAGTGCAGTCGCACCAATAGTCGCGGTGCTACTCGCAATTCCTGCCGTGTATGCGACAGCCAATCACCAGCATGATCACGGCGGAAGTGACTGGCCACGCCCGTATTTCCCGAGCATCGGCATCGACATCGCAGGTGTACCCGGAGTCTCAGTTGAGCAGCAGGAACGCGCACGCCAGCTGATTGTCGACACCCAGCGAGATCTCGTTCGCTGGACCGACCACACCGTTGCGGTCGCAGAGGGTTGGCGTTCCATCGGTGACGAAGAGACCGGTTACGAGCACTTTGTGAACTTCCAGTACTTCAATGATGGCAATCTGCTCGACAGCACCAAACCAGAATCAATCGTCTACAAGGTGTATGGCGACAAGAAGATCCTCGTGTCGGCGATGTACATGGCAGAGGGTGAGCCAGAACTAAATGCACCCGAGTTGACCGACTTTGCTGGTCCGCTTTTTCAGTGGCACGTACACACCGACCTCTGTTGGTCGCTTCAAGGTGGTCGACCACAGGTTGCAGGCGTCACCGATGCGACTGGTGCCTGTCCTCCGGGTTCCATCGCAGGTCTCGTCAAAAAGCCGATGGTGCATGTGTGGATCGTGCCCCACCCGTGCGGGCCGTTCGCAGCAGTCGAGGGACTGGCTGAAGGTCAAGCCGCTGTCGACGATTCAGAACGTGTTGACATCTGCGGCTCACATAGCCACTAACGCGACGACACCGTCACACGACTGACACGTGGTTCGTGCAGCCCACACTCTGTCTTGTCTTGACCGGCCCATCGACCAGAACGCGGATCGGCACCTGGCTCAACTGGTCGCGTGCATGGCCAGCATCCGATCGACGCGTACCCCTTCGCAGTGAGCGGATTGTCCGGCAATCTGTGGCGAGCCTTGTATGCGGTGACATCGGTGGTATTCCATGTCGCAATCGGATTGACCTTGACGACATCACGGAAAGGATCAAGTGCGATGACCTGAGTGTCAGCGCGTGACAACGAGTCGTCGCGACGTAGTCCCGTCATCCATGCATGTCTGCCTTCCAGCAAACGCTCAAGTGGCGCGACCTTACGCACCGCACAACAGGCATCGGTATCGAGTTTCCACAATTCCACATCAGGCGTGATGCCCTCTGGTTGGACAACGGTCAACACACCACCCACCCGCTGCTGCAGTTCGTGTGCGAATGCGATGGTCTCTGGAAAGAGAAACTGAGTGTCGAGTAACACCACCTCGATCAACGGCGAGACACTCCATGCAAGATGTGCCAACGTCGCATCGCCAAAGCTCGACGTGACGACCATGTGATGGTCGAAGTAGCCATGAGCCCATTCGATGACGTGCTCTGGCGACTTCCCCGACATCTGCTGATTCAGTTCCGAGACCTCCTCGACCCCGAGATGGAGTGGATGATGGCTCATGTGGCGCACTCCGACTCAGACACTTCGGCCACGTACGGACCGGTCTCGTCGTAGTCGACGTAGAAGTGCGGTGCATCGTCGGGCTTCGGCACGACATCAAGATCGAGCAGATCTTTGGCGATAGTCGAAGCTCCACCCGAACGATCGAGCCATGCCGTGAATGTCTCTCCTGCCGAACGCTCGTTGGCGAACTTCCGGACGACACGCGCCACCGCCAAAGGTGCATTCTTTGCGGGAAGCCGCAGTGCTTTCTGGCCGAAGTGAATCTGTTCTTGCCCGACGTGTCCGCCGAGCAACAACTGATACCCGGGCAGTGACTTGCCGTTCGCGCGACGCTCGGCCCCGAAAAGTCCGATGTCCGCGGCGTGATGTTGACCGCACGAGTTGGTGCACCCAGAGATGTTGATACGCACACCACCGACTTCTGCCAAACCGGACTCTTCCAGTTCATCGCCGATGGCTTTTGCAAGGCCTCGCGATTGCGTGACTGCAATGTTGCACGTGTCGGCACCCGGGCATGCGACGACGTCACGAGCCAGTTCTGCGCCTGGACGTGCCATGCCGATGGCTTCGAGCCGATCGAAAAGTGTCCGCAATTGGTCTTCGCGAAGACCACGGAACACCACGTTTTGCCGGTTCGAGAGTCGCACATCGGCACCCAACTCACGTTGAATGTTCGCAAGTGAACGGAACTGTGATGCGGTGATGTCACCAAGTGCGGCATAAGCGACAGCCGAGACGGTTCCCTTTGCCGAGCCACGCACGACACTTGCTTGTTCCCAGCGGACATACGGGTCGGACGAGCGCAGTTCGACACGCACGCCTTGACCCACCTCAGTCACTTCACCGCTCGCGGCCGTACCTGCAGGCACGTCACCAACAGACGCCACTTCCGGCGGAATTCCACCAGGCCACGACGATGACGCAGGCAACGTGTGACGCATCTTGATGACACGACGTCGGACCTCTTCGATACCGAGCTGGTCGACGACCCACTTCAGTCGAGCGCGAAGCTTGTTGTCACGATTGCCCGTCTGGTCGAACACACGCAGCACTGCCTCAATCGTGGGCAGCAATTCCTCACGAGTCGTGAAGTCCTCCAGTGAAAGAGCCGGGTGTGGTGTCGCACCAAGTCCACCGGCGATGTACACGCGGAAACCTGACTCGATGGTCCCGTCTTCACGTGTGCGCGTGACGGCCACGACACCGACGTCGTTGAACATCGCTTGACCACAGTCAGTGGAGCAACCAGAGAAATTCACTTTGAACTTTCTCGGCAGACGTTGACCGAGTGGATTGCGGACAAAGTGACGGAAGGTCGCTTCGGCCCACGGCGTCACGTCCAACTTCTCGTGTGGGCATGCTCCAGCCAAGTGGCACGCCATCACGTTGCGCACGGTGTCACCGCAGGCCTCCCGACTGGTGAGACCGACTTCCGCCAGACGGCGGAGAAGATCGGGCATGCGCCGCAATTCGACAAAGTGGAACTGGATGTTCTGACGCGTCGTGATGTGACCCCAACCGCGTGAGAATTGTTCAGACAGATCGCCCATCAGCTCGAGTTGCTGTGGCGTGATGGTTCCGGCGGGCAACTTGATGCGCACCATCTGGTTGGTGCCACCTTGACGCTGGCCGTAGACGCCGTTGTTGAGGCGCATCACACGGAAGACATCTTCTGAAATCTCGCCATCGAGGTATTGCGCGATAGCGACTTCGAACCGCTCGATGTCGCGAAGCTGTTCCTCGTAGAGATCTCGCGGAATGGGGGCTGGAACGATGTTCGTCATGTTGTTCTCCTATCGACCTGTGTCTTCGCCAATTTCACGTAGGGCATCGTGCAGTGCGCCGCGAAGTCGGCGTGCGTGTTCGGGGTTCAGGTGTGCGACCAGTCCGGCACCAGCACCGCCGATTTCCTCGACTGTCAACACCACTCTGGGGTTTGCGTCGTCGTAGTCATCACACACAGCGATGCCCCACGACACGGGGGTCGCGTCGTCGAGACCCTCAGGTAAGTCCTCGACCATGAGCGGCAAGTCGTCGATTGAACGCCTCACTGTCCGGCCCCCGATGCGCTCGTGACCGGTGAGGGTTGAATGAATTCGTACGCTGCGACGGCGCCGATCACGATGGTGCTTGGTGCTTCGATCGCGACATCACTTAACTCGGCAAGTGTCGTGCGAATCGTCACTTGTTCGGGATGCGTCCCCCACTTGATCGCCGCAACCGGCGTCGTCGGCGACAGACCACCACCCATGAGACGGCGTGCGATGTTGCTGCGCTCAGACACACCCATGAGCACGACGATGGTGCCACCGACGCGCGCGAGCGACTCCCAATCGACGGAGCGGGAGCCACCACTTTCGCGGTGACCCGTCACCACAGTGAATGCAGGTGACACGTTCCTGTGCGTCACCGGAATACCTGCTGCTGCAGGAACTCCGACAGCCGACGTGATGCCCGGCACGACGTCGAACGGGATGCCAGCAGAGAGAAGCGCCTCTGCTTCTTCTCCGCCACGACCAAACACGAACGGATCGCCACCTTTCAGGCGCACCACTTCGAGATCTTGCGAACCCAGGTGAACGAGGAGCGAATTGATCACATCTTGCGGAGTCGGTGCACCCGGTCGCTTACCCACGTCGATCAAGTCGGCGCCATCTTTTGCGATTGACAAAATCGCCGGATTGGCGAGGCGGTCATGAACGATGACATCCGCACGCGCGATGAGTCGTGTCGCCTTCACAGTGAGAAGCTCCGGGTCACCTGGGCCCGCCCCGACCAAATGCACCGTCATCGCACAGCCTCCAGTTGTTGCTGCGTCGTGCTGTCGTCGTCTTGCGCGAGATCGAACGAGATTCCTTTACGTTGCGCGAGCACTCGGATGATCGGCTCCCAGTCGACATCTTCCGTGCTGAAGCCGACTGCGTGAATCGAGGCGCGACGAGATGCGAGCTCTGCTGCGAGTTCAGCGAATTCCGGTCCGATACGACGTGCAAGATTCGCGCGCATCCAGGACGACAGTGCCGGGCTTGCACCGCCCGTCGACACCGTCACCATGACAGGCCCTTGTCGGTGAACGGCAGGCAATGTGAACGTGCATCGCTCTGGATCATCGGCGCTGTTCACCCAGATTCCACGTTCTTCTGCTTCATCGAAGATGCGCTGGTCGACGTCGACGTCACCTGTAGCAGTGATGACCAGTCGAAAACCCGCAATGTCTCCGTCGACGTATTCGCGCCGCAGCACGTGGACATTCAGCTGAGCAAGTTCTTCGATGACGTGCGGCGCGAGCACGGTCACATCGGCACCACAGGCCAACAACTGCTGCACCTTGCGATGAGCAATGCGCCCGCCCCCGACCACGAGCACCGGTCGGCCTGCGAGGTTCAGGTTGATCGGAAATTGCATGTCTCCCCCTCAGGTGGTCGGCCAGGTTGGCAGGCGAAAGCCTATTCCCCTAAAATGTGATTAACTTAGTCAGGAATTAAGAATGTCAAGTGCCGCCACCTCTTTACGTCCCACAGAGACCGCCAACCGGTCCGGCAGTGGCCGCCAGACTCCCGAGGTGCGTCGCCTCTCAGGCCACATCGGGGTCGAGGTCGTGGGCCTGTCGAACACCGTGACCTGGGCCGACGACCACCTCCTCGAGTTGCTCGAGACGCACCTTGTCGTGGTGTTACGCGACCAATTCCTCAGCCATGCCGATCAGGTCGCACTCGCGCGCACGTTGGGTGAGCCGACGCCTGCACACCCCGTGGTTCCCGGCCATCCGGACCATCCGGAAATTCTGGAACTTGATGCTGCACGTGGTGGCAAGAACGCGCGCTGGCACACCGACGTGACTTTCGTGCAGAACCCACCAGCTGCTTCAGTGTTGGTCGCTGACCACACTCCCGAATTCGGTGGCGACACACAATGGGTCAGCATGCGCGCCGCATACCACGCACTGTCCCCTGCTCTTCGCGAAGTCGTGTCATCACTCGAAGCCGTGCATCGCATCTCTCCTCTCGCATATTGGGGCGAACCTTTCGACACGGCTCTCACTCGTGACGATGCTCAGAAGCTCTACGACGATGCACTTCGCGTTCCACCTGTCGTACACCCGGTGGTGCGCGTGCACCCGACGACGGGTGAGCCCGCGTTGTTCGTGAACCCAGGTTTCACCACACACATCGTGGGGCTGTCACGAATCGAAAGTGACAACTTGTTGAAGCTGTTGTACGAGCACAGCACACAGCCAGAATTTGCTTATCGACACAGGTGGCGCGCTGGGGACGTCGTCATGTGGGACAACCGCGCGACCATGCACTATGCAATCGACGACTACGGCAATGTCGACCGTCGTATGCGGCGTGTGACTGTCCGCGGAACGACTCCGGTTGGCCCGTCGGGTAAAGCCAGCCAGATCGTCACCGACCCTCTGGTTGCTGTTCGCTGATCAGTCAGCAGTGACAAAACCTTGCCAGTTGCGCATGTAGTTCACGAACGCATCTGACAGACCTTCCGCGCGCAACACCTGTGGTGTGACCGGTGTGTCACGCACAACGAAATTGGTATCTGCCATTGCAAGCTTCGGGAAATTGTGGTGCAGAATCGCACCGCGTCCGAGCATCGCGAAGTCTGCTCCCCCATCGACTGCAGCCTGTGCCTCTTTCGCGCTGTACAGCTTGCCGGCGACCCCGAGTCGAACGCGCCGGCGTGGAATCGACGCAAAGATGTCGAGCAACTTTTGCCCGGTAAATGACTCGTCAGATGCCTCTTTGAACACGTCCCACAGCGACATGTCGATGAAGTCGACAAGACCGGAATCGACGAGTCGTTCATACACCGACACGATTTCGCCAGTGCTCATACCGAAGCGCTCGGGCGACAACCGGATGGACACGTTGAAGTCAGGTCGACACTCACGGCGGATTCCTTCGAGAATGTCGAAGATGAGTCGCGAGCGATTCTCAAGCGACCCGCCGTACTGGTCAGTTCGCACGTTCAACTCGGCCGACAAGAATTGACACAGCATGTACGAGTGGGCACCGTGAAGCTCGACCCCGTCAAAACCTGCGACGTCGCAACGCTTGGCAGCAGTGATGAAATCGGCGGTCAATGCCTCGACTTCCGTGGTCGACAAAGCGCGGGCACCGGTTTCGGCATCGTCGGAAGGGCACACAGGTTGTTCACCGATCAGGTCCTTGGGAGACCTATTGCCGGCATGGTGCAACTGCACGATGGACACCGACCCATGGGCCTTGATGTCGCGCGCCAGCCGGGTGAGCCCCGGAATGTGGTCGTCGCTGAAACAGCCGAGCTGGCCTTTGAAGCCTTGGCCGCGTTTTTGCACATGCGATGCACATGTCATGACCAGACCGAACTCACCCTCGGCGCGCTTCACCAAGAACTGGTGTTCATCGTCAGACAAGGTTCCATCGTCGTGACTCTGCATGTTGGTGAGTGGCGCCAACATGAACCTGTTCTTCATGGACGGACCGTGCATGAATGACACGGCATCGCTGAGTGCAGTCATGTCGTCAACGCCCAAGCGTGCGATAGAAACCCTCGGGTGCGACGACGTCGTCACGTGTCAACTCGTTGACGTGTGACTTGCCAAGACCGAGAAGCGCTGAGTCGATTCCGCCACGCAACACATCGAGCACATTCTCGACGCCCGCTTGGCCGTTTGCGGCAAGTCCCCACAGATACGCACGGCCGATCATCACGGCCTTCGCGCCGATGGCGACTGCTTTCACCACGTCACTACCGCGACGCACACCTCCGTCCATGACCACATCAATCTGGTGACCGACCGCGTCGACAACAGCCGGCAATGCGCGAATTGGTGCGGGCGTGCCGTCGAGGTTGTTGCCGCCGTGGTTCGACACCGACAATGCGCTCGCACCGCAATCAACGACACGCTTGGCGTCGTCGACGCGACACACTCCTTTCACCATGAAAGGACCGTTCCACTGCGAGCGCAGCCACGCGATGTCGTCCCAACTTGGCGGTGCACTTTGCATCCACTCGTAATAGGCACCGAAGAATGTCGGCGGCTTCTCGCCAGGTGCCGCCATGTTCGGAGTGCTCAGGTCGGGGAACTTGAAAGTCTTGGCGAACTGCCACAACCAACGCGGGCGCACCAACACTTCTGGTGCAAGTTTCACCATTGCCTTCAGATCGATCTTGTCGGGAATCCATGGGCTTCCCCAGTCGCGACCATTGCTGAACGACCAGTCGAGCGTGAGGATGATTCCTTTCGCACCGGCAGCCTGAGCGCGTTGGAGTCGTTGCACCATGGTGTCGCGCCCACCAGACCAATACATCTGGAACAACACTTGCGAGTTCTCCGCGCACACCTCTTCGAGAGACTTGCTGGCGAACGAACTGAGACCCATAGCCACTCCACGATTTGCAGCGGCACGTGCGATTGCAAGTTCGCCGTCGGGGTGGACGGCTTGAACACCGGTCGGAGACATGATGACGGGCATTGACAACGACTGACCCATGACTTGCACGTCCATGCCGCGTTGTTGATGCAGACCAGCGACATGTGGAGCGAACCCCAACTGATCGAAGGCCGACTGATTGTCTTGCAGGGTGAGGCCTTTTTCGGATCCGGCGATGAGAGCGCCGTACACCGACTTCGGAAGGCGACGTTGCGCGCGACGTTGCGCAACTGCGACGGTTTCGAACCATGTATTGGCCATCGGGGGTTCCTTCTCGACTTGTTCTTCGAAGTCGACATGAGGCTACCGGTCTAGTGTTGACTCGATGAGTGTCGGGGGGCAAGGTTCACACGCATGGGGTGATGCACTCACACGCCTAGCGCGACTCGCCGATGAGATCCACTCACACCCGTACCCACAGAGCGACCAAGAACGCATCGAAGGGGTCGCCCACATTGCCAAACAATGGAGTTGTTGGTCGAACTGGGAGCTCTTTCACGCCGACCCTCGACGACCACTTTTCCAACGACAGAACGACCTCTTGACCCCATGGGGCGGGCCAAGTGCCGACTATGTGTACCGACATGCGCGCATCGACTCAACGCGCACCTACATCTTCCGTGGCCATATGAATAGTTGCGATGAGTTCGTCATCGCAATGCGCGCAGGGTTCATGCATCAAGCCGTGTGGGGCACCATCGCCCAACACTGCGCCTCTGACCACGGCATCGGGAAAGACGATGCGTTCGAGATTCAAATCGGCGGCACGCCTGGAGCACTGCCCCACATCCCTATCCCCGAGAAGGCCACGGTTTTCTCTTTCCGCGAGTTCTACTTCACGTGGGAAGAACGTGACCCCGCAGTGTTCACACTCGAGTGTGTCGACGACGACGTCGATGAGCCGACGCCACGCATAGACGACGCATTGCTCGCCGCCCGTATGGAGCGAGCAATCACTTCCACCGAAGAGTCGATTCGATTCTGGAACAACTACATCAACGAGAAGCGCGCAATGGCGCCTGCCAACACCTTTGCGTCGACGATGAAGGTCATTGGTGGTCTAGAGCTTGCTCGTTACGGGTTCTGCTTCTATGACCTCGGGCCCGATGATGCGCTGATTGTCGAGACAGACATACCCACAGCGCGCTATTGGGGTTTCCAGTTGTACGAGACTGCGTGGTACGACCTGCTCGAACCACTCGATCGACTGATCTCGACCAATCACACCGACACACATGTGTCATCTGACGGCAAGGTTCGCATGGTCATCTCTCACGCCGACCCGGGGTGTGTGAATTGGCTCGATGCCGGAGGTCGCGAGCGTGGCCTGCTCACTTTCCGCTGGTTCTGGGCAACGTCAGACCCGACTCCTGTTGCCAAAGTCATTCCCGTCGACGATGTGTGGGCTCACCTGCCGAACGACACACCGAGCGTCGATCCGGCGTCACGGGCAGAGCACGTGAAACAGCGACGTCGGCAATTGACGTGGCGCTTCCGCACATGAGCGCGGTTCACCAATGACGTGGACGCCGCCACCACGACCATCTTGGGTGGAGCAGATCAACTCTGGCGACATATGGCCTGTCACCATCATCGCCCAAGCACCTCTCACACTTGAACAGATCGCCGGTCAGGTGGCGACGAATCTCGGATGCACCGCGGCAGAGATCATCGATGAGCTGGACTCGTCATCACACGACGCACTTGCAGTGTTGCTTCCAGCACTCGAGAACGAGGCGCAACTGAACGTTCTCGGTCGATGGATCACTCATCGCTTTCTTGTTCGCCTTCTGCAACAGCGGGTGCTCATCGAACGCACATTCCGTGAGCACCCTGAACTGGCGTCGGTGACGATCGAAGAGCCCTGGGTCGTGGCTGGTGCACCGCGAACCGGCACAACGATCCTGCACGAAGTCTTGATGTGTGACCCGGCGTTACGCGGTCCGCAAGGCTGGGAACTTCTGTTCCCCGCACCACTTGGGGGAGGCGACGACGATGACCCCCGAGTCGGTCTCGCTGACATCGAACTACGCACGCCGCAGACAGTCGCATCGGGCATCGTCGCCATTCATGAGTATTCGGCACGCATGCCGAAGGAATGTCTGTCAGCGATGTCCTTTGCTTTCCGAAGTGAGGAATTCGTCGCGCGATATCACGTGCCGAGTTATGTGGCCTGGCTACAGAAATGCGACATGACACCGGCCTATGACATGCACAAACGAGTCCTACAGATGTTGCAACATGGGCCCACGTCACGCCGCTGGGTGTTGAAGTCACCCGTGCACCTGCACTCACTTGACGTGTTGCTGAACACCTATCCCGACGCGAAAGTCTCGTTCACTCACCGCGACCCGATGTTGGTGCTTCCCTCTGTCACCAGCCTGCTCGCCAACTTGCGCTGGGCCCACAGCGACCACGTGGACTTTGCAGACATCGGCAGGTACCACGCCGACCTGTACTCACGTTCCCTCGACCGACTGGTCGATTTCGATGCCGGCGCGTTCCTGCCTGCTAACCGCTGCACACACAGCACTCACCGCGAGTTTCTGAACGACGCTGTCAACGTGATCGCAGACATCTATGGACAGCTCGAAATCGACCTACCGCAGTCGACAAAGACGACCATGTCGAATCATCTGAATGCTCATCCACAGGGTGACAAAGGTGGCCACTCGTATTCGTTCGATGACCTAGGCCTTGATCGTGGCCGTGAAACCGCCAGGTTCGCCCGTTACGCGGACCGTTTTCTGTCGTAGTCGTCAAGAAACGCTTGGGTGTGGGCGAACCCGGTGTCGATGAGGAACGCGAGATCGTCTTGCACGAGATCGAATGTGGTGGTCCCCACGTAGTCGGTGTTGATCGGAATTGTTCGGTCGTAGTCATCTGACGTGTGGTTCGCCCGGGTCAAGTCTCGGCTGACGGCTTCCAGCATGTTGAGCGCGAACTCGAGCATGTTCTTGGGAGGCCGCGCCGGAAATCCGACCAATTGAGTGGTGACATCGACTCCGACAGACTCGAGAAATGTGAGCACCTCCGAGAACTCGATTTGATTGTTCCCGTTGACGTTGATGCGGGCGAATATGTCGGCAGTGACCGTGGTTCCGAAGATTGCCATCAGCTCAGCGTGTGTCATGCCCGAAAGCGAAAGGGCGTTCTCGAGCTCGGCTAGTGAGATCGTTCCAGACGCATCGGTGTCCACATCGTCGAGCACACGCAACAACTTCTGCAAAGGAACTTGCACCGACTCCGCACGCTTCTTGGCTTGTTCTTTCTGTTTGCATTCCTCCGCAGATTTCGTCGCCGGCCGCGGGGGCGGCGCTGCACCATCTCGAATCCAGCCGCGCGTGATGTCCGTCTCGTCGCCGGCAAACAAAGTGAAGCCCAAGGTCTGCACGTTTGCAGGGCTGAACCGAGCCGACCTCGGATAATGCTCATGTGCTCGACTGAGCGGCTGCATGCGACGCAAGAACGCATCGCGCGGATCGAGCGACAACCACCATCCGTCAAAGACGTGTGTCGGGTTGTTGCACAGAAGACCGCCATCCACGTAGTACTCCGGTTCGACACCAGCACTTTGCATCGACTGTGAGCCTTGCAACATGACTGGCTGCAACAACACCGGCAACGACATCGAAATTCGGGCAGCCACGCGAATGGGCATGTCGGGAGTGGTCTTCGGATGGCAGTACTCCGTCATCATGCGCGTCACGTTCGTGACAGTGATGCACACCTCTCGCCCGTATCGTTCGAGCACTTGCGCAAACGTGATGTCGGCACTTCCTGTACGTTCGAGAAGAATCTCACCCAGGAAATCGAACAACTTCTGCCCTGGGTGCATGCCTTTTCGTCGTGCAGCGCGCGCCACCGATCGCACATTGCCGCCAGAGCCGTCTTTTGCAAGTGCCTGGAAATCTGTCGGCACCTTTTTCACCATGTAGTCAGACGGACAACCAATTGACGTGAGGACTGCGAACAAGCTGCCGATACTCGTGCCTGCGACCCGACGAACATGCTGCGGATAAATGCCGCGGTCCTCGAGACACTTCACCGCTCCGATGTAGGCATAGCCCTTCGCTCCACCACCTTCGAAGGCAAGGTTCTCCCAGGGATATCGGTCGTGAGGGCTGTCCTCCGGACGCACCACCGGAAACGGAAGCGTCGTCGGATCGGGCAAAGGTCGCGGCAATGACGCCGACTGCATGAGCATGACGTCACGCTAGTTCTCATCGCCAGCGCTGCTGACCGGCCGTTACCATGCCCAAATGTCAAGTGCACAGTGGTCGGTCGACGGCGGACGACACCGTGTGCCATTGGCCCAGGTACCCGGCGAATTGTGGTTGTGCGGAAAGCATCACATCGGCGCGCGCCTTCATGAAGTGCTCATCGATCTCAACAGCCCATTCGTGGTGTGCCTCACCCAAGCGCACGAGTTACGTGACCGCTACGACCTATATGTCAATTGGTTGAAGGCGAACCAACCCGCCGACGCCATGTGGTTTCCTGTTCCCGACCTCGGTGCACACCGGCTTGACGAAATGTTGCCGATGTTCGACACAGTCGTCGACACACTGCGCACCGGGCGAAATGTCATTGTCCATTGTGCGGCCGGTATCGGACGCGCCGGGACTACTGCAGTCGCCGCATGCATGCTTCTCGGACACGATGCTGAGAGTGCATGTGCCCTAGTCCGTTCATCTCGCCCGATGGCGGGCCCAGAGGCCGGGGCACAACACGAACTCATCGCCGCCCTCGAAGGTCACCTGCGAGAGATTCGTGGTGCTGAGTGAATATCCCACTGGTGGCCACGGGTACCCTTTGCGAATGAACATCGGTGACATCGTCGAGGACTTCGAGCTACCAACACAAGACGGCATCCCGTGGCGTCTCTCCGCTGCGCTACAGAACGGTCCGGTGGTGTTGTTCTTCTATCCCGCCGCCATGACCAAGGGTTGCACCGTAGAGAGTTGCCACTTCCGTGATCTCGCCGCAGAGTTCGCTGCACTCGGTGCTCAGCGCGTCGGCATCAGCATCGACAAGGTCGAGAAGCAGAAGCAATTCTCTGACAAGCACGGATTTGACTATCCCCTTCTCAGCGACCCCGACCAGAAGGTCGCGTCGATCTTTGCCGTCGCGCGAAACATCAGCTTTCTACCCACCAAGCGCGTCACCTTCGTCATCGACACAGACCGTCGCATCTTGGCCCGCATCAGCAGCGAAATTCGGATGAACGCCCACGCCGACCAGGCACTTGAGATACTCCGTCAACGATAAGAGACGTCCGAAGTTGGTCTCAATCAAGCGTCACCTTTCGCGTCATCACTGACCGTGAATCAATCGTGGTGCACACCGTCGTCAAGGTGACGGTTGCTGGTTTTCCTCCACTACGAAAATCAAACCTGAGTCTTTCGTCGAGACTCGCTGACACCAACCAAGTAACTAGTCCAAGTGATGTGGCGGTGCGAGCTGGCAACGACACCTTTGATGTACCTCTCGTCACAAACGCCCTACATGCCGTTCCGGGTGCTGTCGAAACGGTGATGTCGCCACCCAACTGAATCGAAGGCGACTGTCCGCTGACCGGGGACATTGGTCTCAGAAGCGACGAGATCGATGTTCCAGCTAGGAACTGCAGTTGCATCGAAGAGACCAGCGGCGGCACATCGTCAAGCGCCACAGGGGCGACGTCAGTGGCAACAACGTCGGATGTACGAACGGTGTCCACCAAGTACGACAGTTGCACCAGCTCGGGAATCTGAAAGATGTCTGCATGGTCAAAAGTGCCGAGGGCCACGGCTCCTCCATATCTTCCAGATCCATTCGTGATCGTCACGTCTGCCCGATCGACAGAAAATGATGCACATGCCCGAAAGCCCACGACACAGCTGCCCTCTCCACCGTCAACAACAGCCACGCCTGCAAGGCTGCCGACGGCATCGAACGTCTGGCTATTCGAACTGATCCGGAAACCACAGGTGACTGGGAAGCGAAAAGAATCTACGAGCTCCATGTGGACCAAGTCGGCAACCGTCGTTCCGACAACGAGCTTCATTTCGAACTTGACATCGCTACCGAAGGAACACCGTGTCACAACATCTCCGTCCGTCAGCAGTGTGTCATCACTGCTGGCGGCTCCGTACAACGTGAACGTATATGGGTCGAGTCGCGCCCGTGGCTTACACGCGAATGTTCGTGCGCGATTCCAACGCTCTGGGAAATATCTCAAAGAGCGCGCCATCGAAGCAACCGTAGGAAAACGTGTCGTTCCAGATGTGCAGTTCAATTGTGTGAAACGAAATGATGAAGAGATCGCCCGCGTCAGATCGACGCGAAAGTTGAGATCTGGAATGGACAATGGAAGAGCAACGCGGGGTCGGGCCTTGGCTGAACCATGCGACGGTGCAATACCAGCCGACGCCATGAGCACGAGAGCGACCATGGCAACTTGCTTCTTTCGACGACACAACATCTGCAACAACTTCCTCCCGTGTGAGGCCCACGTATTGCGACTTCCCACTGATGCTGAAGGGCAACGTACAAGTACTGGTACACGAAGTGGAGAAGAGAGCGACACACGTACTTGCCACCGGAACAGATGTGTTCATAGGTTGAACGCATGACGACGTCACCAGAACATTCTCATCACATAGTTGTCGGTACCGACGGCTCGGAGAACTCACGTAAAGCAATCAACTGGGCAATCGAACACGCACATTCAGGTGATTCGATCACCATCGTTCATGCGTGGCACCCTTACGTGTACGGCGCCGAAATGATGATGGCCTACGACGTCGATGACTCCGCGGCAAAGGCGATGCTTGACAAGATGGTTGCCACTGCTCAGCCAGCGGCGAAAGACCGCGGCATCACACTGAAAAAGTCGCTCGTACACGGCGATGCACGCGACGCACTCAAGGTGAATGACGCTGACTTCGTCGTCATTGGTGCCCGTGGACATGGGGCTCTCACCGGAATGCTGCTCGGGTCAGTCGCAGATTACGTTGTGCACCACAGCACAATTCCAGTGGTTGTTGTCCCTACGAAGTGACCCGACACGTCGACCGAGCAGTCACCGTCAATCGGAGTGCTTCTCACTCCCAGCCCAATGTGCACGTAGGTCTGACAGCCATGCGGGAAACTCAAGTGGCGGATCTGGAAGAACTGATGCACCGTTGGCAGCAAGCTCTGCGTCGAACAGCTCGGGTTGATCCCCCCAACTTCGCGGGTCACCAAGCATCACCTCGAACATGAGAGCACCTTTGTCGCCTGCCCGTACCGGCCCGAACGCCGCACCAAATGGCAACTCGATATGCGTTCCAGCAGGACAATGCCTGTCACCGAACCACACGTCACCTTCAAGCACGAACACGACATGAGGGCTGAAGTGACCATGCCGACGCACGATCATTCCGGGGTCATACTTCGCATACAAAGACAAATACTGTGGATCGGGGCTGAACGCGAACCACTTCTCCCACACATGCGACACAGATCCATCCGCATTCTTTTGTGCCTTCACGGCACGCCAACCCATGTCAGCATCGTCGAGGTGGCGGAAGATCGGCTCTACGCCGTCGATCTTTGGGCTCTCGGGGACGTTCACTTCACAATCTCCAGACCCGTCGCTTTCTGTGCATCTTCCAGACCCCCAAGATCGATGACGTAGATGAAGCCCGCTTCTTTCATCATCTCCACTGCTACTGCAGAGCGACGTCCCGAGCGGCAGTAAATCGAATACGTTCCGTCCTTGCTCAGCGTCGAGAGCTGTTGCTCGAAGGCTCCCCCTTCGAGATCGAGATTGATCGCACCATCAAGATGCCCTTCGGCAAACTCCGCCGGTGTGCGCACGTCAATGACCATGTTCTCAGCTGGCATGGTCGCATTGTCGATTGGAGCGGTCGTGTCGCTTGTCTGCATCGGCATCGTCGTGTCGACTGCAGATTGTTCGGTTGATGCGTCGTCGGAGGACGACGAGCACCCCACGGTTGCGATGAGGGGCAGAAACACAAAAGTCAGGGACACGAATTTCTTCATGCCCCTGACTTTAGGTGTAGAGCGTCAGTCGGCGAGAGCCGCCTTTTCTTCGGCTGACAACTTGGCGATGAAGGACTTCTTCAGCGCCTTTTCTTGTGTCTCGTCGAGCTCACCGAGCTGTTCGACGGTGACACCAGTTGCCTGCTTCGGTCCGAGTTGCGACAACTGCTTGCCACTCAACTCACCGAATGCTTCTGGCTCGATCTCAGCCAGCTGGGTTGGCTTCAATGCTGCGATTGCCTTGGGTGCAAACTTCGCGACTTGCGCTGGCGACAGCTGACCGAGAAGCTCAGCAGCCATCTTGAGAAGCTGCTCGGGCTTCAGCACGGAGAACACCGTCGGCGGCAGGAGTGCTGCCTGATCGGGTTTCATCTGGCCAAAGACCGTCGGCGGCAACATGGTGAACTGTGATGGCTTGAAGCCCATCATCGCCTCAGCCGGCATGTTGGCGAACTGCGTGGGCTTCATCGCAGCGAAGACCTTTGCGCTCATCGCGGCGATGTCGTCTGTGGAGAACGCAGTGAATGCTTCAGCGGACATCTGCGCGAACTGCGTGGGCTTGAATGCGCTGAGGACACTGGTCGGCAAGTTGGCGAACTGCTCAGGTGACATCGCCGTCATTGCGGTCGGCGGAAGTGCCATGAATTGCTTCGAAGTCATCGACGCCATCGCATCGGGTGGCAGTTGCGCGAACTGTGTCGGTTTCATTGCGGTGAGAGCCTGCGGGTTGAACTTCGCCATCTGCTCAGGAGTCATGGCAGCGAACATGTCGGCAGCCATCTTGGCCAACTGATCAGGCTTGAAGCCCGCCATCGCCGTTGGCGGAAGCATCGTGAACTGCGATGCTGTCATTCCGGCCATCGCCGTCGGCTTCATCTGCGCGATCTGCGTCGGGGTGAAGTTCATCATCTGCGTCGGCATGAGCTGGCTCATCTTGCTCGGGTCAAGCTGTGCCATGTTCGTCGGCATCTGAAGACCACCAGTGGACGGCATTGCCGTGGATACCGCCTGCATTGCTGAGCGGAATCCGTTCGAGCACGCCATCTTCTGCTCGTTCGACAACGCCTCGAACTTCTTCATCATGTCTTCTGGCTTTGCTGACGTGAAGTCGTTTGCCAACGAACAGGTGGTCTGCGTCGGGGTGAACATGGAGGTTCCACCTGCAGGCATCTGCATGCCACCGGTTCCTCCACCTGTCGTCGGCATCGAGCCACCAGTCGGCATGGCAGAGAGTCCTGTGCCAACAAGCGAGGCCTTTGACGAGCAACCGGGTTGACCCTGCAACATGATCTGGAAGTTCTTCTGATCCATCATCTTGATGATCGAGTCACTCACCGCGCATGTCGCGCCACCACTTGTCGGAGCGCTACCGGTTGACGGCATTGCCGGCATGGTCGCGCCGCCGGTCGGAGTGCCAGTTGGTGTTCCTCCACCCGTGGGTGCAGTAGGAGTCTGCGTGCTTCCACCAGATGGCATACCCGGCATCGTTGCTCCACCAGTCTGCGAGCCACCACCTTGCATGAGCGAGGCGCACTGCTGTTGGAGTGTTGGGCTCATCATGATCTGTTGCGCAATCGACGGCGTCGACGAGATTTGCTGGAGCGTGTACGGGCAGGCGAATGCGATGTTTGCACCACCAGCTATTGCGAAACCTGATGCCAACACGGCACCGGCGACAAACTTACGGATGAACATGGTTCCTCCCCTTCTGTTCAACTGAACGCGGTACATCACCTGAGGTGATACCTCGTATCGCCTGAAATCCTAACAATGTCGACCGGCGCTCAGCGCTCGACCCGACGTTGGCTGTCTTGCTATGACCAGCGACCAGAATGGTCCCATGACATCACGCCCCCTTCTCTCCGTCGGCCTACCGAACTTTGGCCCGTGGATGCCGAACGGTGACTGGCGCCGATTCCTCGATCTTGGACCAATGGTCGAAGATGCTGGCCTCGACCGCGTCGTCGTCGTCGACCACGTGGTGATGAGCAGCAACACCCAGGAATATCGGTGGGGCAAGTTCCCCACTCCGCCCGACGCACAGTGGCCAGAGCCGCTCACCCTGCTCGCCGGCATCGCTGCTCGCACGTCACATATTCGCCTCGGTACCGGCGTGGTGTTGCCTTCGTTGCGTGGCGCGACATTGTTCGCAAAGACCACAGCGACTCTCGATGTGATGTGCAACGGTCGTTTGGATCTTGGCGTTGGCATCGGATGGCAACGGGAGGAGTACGACGCGGCCGGTCTCGACTGGGACAAGCGAGGTCGCATCTTCACCGATGTGATGGGCGCAGTCGTCGAATTGTGGAACAACACGCCAGCCAGTTACCACTCACCCACTGTGAATTTCGACGACATCTACGTGGTGCCAAAACCAGTGCAAGAAGGTGGTGTTCCGTTGTGGTTTGCCGGAACCTTCACCCCGACCAGCTTGTCGCGCATGGCGCGCTGGGCAAGCGGGTGGATTCCGATCATGGGTGAGTCGATCGAAGGTGTGCGCGATGGCGCTCGCACCGTGAAGGAAGCAATGGCGGCTCGCGGTCGCAACCCCGAACTTCTTCGCGTGCAAGGTCCACTTCCACTCGCGCGCAACGATGATGGAAACTTCGACCTGGCGAAGACGATGGAGAATGTGCCGGCGCTCGTCGATGCAGGTGCGACGGCGATTCACCTTCCTCTCCACATGTTCGCCAAGACGATGGAAGACGCACCGAACGTGCTCGCAGACATCAAGCAGCGCTACGACGCGTCGTTCTGAACACACTGGTTATGACTGACCATCGCCTGAACGATCGATTCGAACTTCGACGTCTCGTCGAGGATTATGCACACTGTGTGGACACACGAGACTTCGACGCCGTGTCGCAATTGTTCCTGCCAGACGGCGTGCTGAGTGGTTATGACGGACCGGTTCAGCGGTACTTGCGCAACGGACGAGACGAGATCATCGCAGCGATGCAAGGTCTCATGAGGTACGAGTTGACGAGCCACATGCTTGGTCAGCAACGCATCGATTTCGACCCACACGACAACGACACGGCTGTCGGCGAGACATATTGCAATGCACAACACATCTACACCGACAACCGTGACCCTGACTCGACACCATCTCAGAGAAGGAACAAGGTGATGTCGATTCGCTATCACGACCGCTATGTGCGTCGTGACGGACAGTGGTTCTTTGCCGAACGGCGATTGTCGTTCGATTTCACCGAAACGCGCGACGTCGATCCGGCCCCCGGCAACTGAGTGCTCAGCGCGCCGAGCCGACTCTCACCACCTTCACCACCACCTGTTGAGTGGTGCGCGATCCATTCCGAGCAACTGACAACAACGTGACCTTGCAGGAACCGGCGCGTAGACCTTTGATTGCGTACGCCACCGTCATACAAGCGCGCTGACCTTTCGGAACCAGCATTGACGCTGATGCGATGCGCGGGCCTTTGTAGGGGAAACCCACGCGACGTGCGATGTCGCGACCGGCAAGGAATCCGCCGACGCGCAGACGCAGGACTTTCGGTGCCGGCGCGGAGATTTTTGGTGCAGCACTAGGAATGCTCTCGGAGACTCCAGCTGGGGACATTGCTGACTGCTCCGACACCGCAATTGGCGAACTCACAGACTCGGCTGCAGGCGTTGACAGCGGAACCTCGACAACCGGAGACGACGGCACGGGCATCGGTTCGTCAATAACTGGTGTGGGTCGCGACGGTGCTTGAGGAGGAAGTTGTTGAGCACCGACCACGTCGAGTGCGCGCACCGGAGGCTGCGCGGGAGACGAGTTGCCATCACCGAGTTGCCCCGCATCGTTCGAGCCCCAACACGTGACTGAACCAG
>CAYMVM010000012.1:18536-20874 GCA_964394175.1 uncultured Bifidobacterium sp. | reverse complement strand
TTGCCATCACCGAGTTGCCCCGCATCGTTCGAGCCCCAACACGTGACTGAACCAGAGCGCAACATCACACACGAGTGGGCAGTCCCAACAGAAATCGCCTGAACACCGTCACCGATGCCTGCACTTCCTGCGATCGAAGTGTTGACAACCGTCGCCCACATCACCGACATCTGGTCGACAGCAGCCGCCTGACGCACGTCGTTACGACCAAAGCAGTACGCCTTGTCGTCGCTTCCGATCATGCAGAAGTGCTCACTCATGTCGATGGGTCCGCGCACGGTGACGCCTCGTGGCATCACCACTGGCGTCGGAACCGAGGTCTCGCTGAAACGACCGTCACCGAGCCCACCGTAGGAATTGGTGCCAAAGCAATAGGCGTCACCTGCGATGTTGAGTGTGCAGGTCGCTGCCCACCCGGCGGCGACTGAGACCAGCTTGGTGGTGCCGACGTCTGCTGTGATCTTGAGTGGTGTCACCGTGCGTACGCCGTCGAACACCCCGAGGCGACTGCCTGTTGCAGCACCCCAACACCACAACTCGCCCAGCGTGCTCACCGCGCACGTGTGACGCGCACCGGCCGACACCTGTGCAATGCGAACACCAGCGGGGAACGCGACTTGTTTTGGTTCGTATCGCGCGACGCGGTCACCCACGCCCAGTTCCCCCTCGGCGTTGCGACCCCAGCAGAACAACTCACCAGATGTCGTGAGTGCGCAGGTGGTGAAGTCACGCGCGGTGATCTGCGTTACCGACGACAATGCGGTGATACGAGTCGGCGTCGTCGATGAACGCCCACCAGTGCCTAATTGTCCAAAACCATTGTCACCCCAACACCACACATCACCGGTGTCGTTCAGCGCACAGGTGTGGTCGCGACCTGCAATCACTTGCGACACTTTGCTCAGATCGATTACTGGACGGGCTGACAGAGACGAGTCGAAATCACCTGTTCCCAATTGCCCGAACGTGTTGTCACCCCAACACTTCACAGTGCGTTCGGCCGTCACCGCACAGCTGTGCTGTTGTCCGGCCGCCACTGCCCCGATGGTCGAGGTGAGTGACGTTGCGTCACTTGCCCGCACGGGCGAGGTCGTTACGAATGTCGTCGCCACCATGGCGAGCAACGCTCCAGCGACGAGTGTGCGTATCTTCATTGTCCTTCTGCCTTCCCCGGCAGGCGTCCGCCCGCCGTCAGACGTTCAGAGTCATGAAGACAGGAAAACTGGACACTTTCTCGTGGGGTACTCGCCACACCGCGGCGAGGGGTCCGTCACGCGCAGGCTGACGACGACAACACCCGAGTGAGCGAACCCTGTGCGCCCTTGGTGTCTTTGGCGTAGTACGTGACTGTCACCTTGGGCGATGTCGTCACCACCGTGCCGAAGTAGCGGCTGGTGGAACCGGTCTTCGACGCGTCGACCGCGAACACCGGATTCGAATTGCTCTCTCGTACCGAGTTCTTCAGAATCGCGTCACCATTCGGGTCGACCACATCGAGCATCACGAAGTATCCCTTGCCATCCCACTTGCACGAGTACTGGGTGATCACCGGCGGTGCATTTGTTGCCACGGTCGTCGTGACGAAAACGGGCTTCGTGTTCACCGTCGGCAATGTCACTTTCACTGCTGGTGCAGTGGCAAGCGTCGTCGTGGTGCTGGTGACAGGAACTTGGGCCTGCTGTGCGATGCCAGATGCAGTGGAGTTGACAGGTGCGCTCGAGGCAGGAGCAGTCGTCGTCACTGGTGCGACGACCGGTGCCGTCGCCGCCACCGTCGTGCGTGGCGGTTGGGTGTTCACCACGGTCGTCGCCGGTTTGCGCGTCACGTTGGTGACCGGCGATTCAGTCGTCGGCGTCGCTGCGATTGTCGTGGTGGTGTCGGCTACCGAGACAATCGTCGAGTCAACCGTCACTGCGACACTCTCAACTGGCAACACCTCGACCGACGGAGCGACGGTGCGGTTGGCACCGACCGTCAACACCGCACCTACGACAAGCACCACCGCTGCGGCGGACCCCACGGCCACCTTCTTGTTGCTGAACAGTCGACCACGAGGTGCGGCCGATGGTTGCACGACGGCACCACGCGCAGCCGAAGCAAGAACTCGTTCGCGAATGGTCGATGGCGCGAGCAAGAACGGTGCAGCAAGTACTGCTCCTCCGGGGGCGAGCAGCACGGCGCGTTTCTTCTCACACTCTGCACACTCATCGACATGTCGTGCAATGCGCTTGCGCCACAAGGGAGAGAACTTTCCGTCCCAGTCGGCAAGAACGTCGGCAAGTTCAGTGCAATCGCGGCTACCTTGACGGGCCACGAGCAACGCGCCCGCTGAACGACT
>CAYMVM010000012.1:0-18436 GCA_964394175.1 uncultured Bifidobacterium sp. | reverse complement strand
TCGCGCAACTGCGAGATTCGCGAGTTCACGATGAGCACCGTGTCGTGCACCACGTCAGCAGCCAATGCCGAGTCACGCAACTGACGTCGCGCGAAGTCGTACAACTTGTCCGCGTATTCGTCGTAGAACGCAGCCAGTCCCTTGGGGTCGCCAGCGCGCAGCGCCCCCACGAAAGACTGAGTATCCATGCGACCTCCGATGCTACGGGACACGCATTTGCATGTTTCTTCACCGCACCTGAGGAGTCGTCACCCCGGTGGGAGTGGACACTTTTTGCGAGCGCCCACTCAGCTCAAGTCAAGACCCCGTGCGACAGGGTTGGCCACGCAACGAACACGTCGGCAATGACGGCGGGACGTCGACACCAGAGACCACCGGGAACACGAACGATGTCGGGTGCACAGCATTTCGCGCGACAGACACGGTTTCACCGTTTGCGATCGTGCGGAACACCCACTCAGCGCGATTGCCACCAGGCGCATCGATCGACACACGGATCTTCGACCCCTTACGGAACGCGTGCGCCATCGGGAAGATCTCGACGCGCGCAAGCTCGACCACACCTGGTTCGAGCTTTTGTGCTTCAGATTCCAGGTGGCGATGCACCGGTAACAATTCAGTGCTCGCTGTCTCATCGACTGCTCGATGAGATGCGCGCAACCAGCCGCTCTGCACATAGACCTCGTTGCCGTCTGGTCGCACTTCTGACACCGTCACCTCGAGATCGGTGTCTGGCGCACTGCTGCTGATCCAGACATCGGCAGACGAACTACCGATCACGACCGTGTCTTCGAGAAGTGCATCTGTCGTGTACACAGCAGCAGTTCCGGGTGCATTCACATCCCACTCCCACTTCACGCTTGCCTTCCAGATGTCACTTCGTTCTCCTGCGAGGTACGTGTCATCGGTCGACGTCGGGTCAGCGCGATACTCATCACTACCCTCCGTCACAGTCGGCTCGGTTGAGCTCAGGCGACCACCTTCGGCTGCGTACAGTCGAAGTGCCTTCGCACCGGGAATCGGCCATGAGTCGAACGAACTGATCCACCGTGGCGATGCGGCGCCAGGCGCGACTCCGTCTGCGGCACCTTCTTCGAACAGCACATTCACCTTCGGGCCCGATTCGTACGCAGTGAGCGCTTCTTCGTACGACATGCCCTTGAAACGATCATCACCAAGATCTGCGCCCGGCACGCCGACGATGGCCGCGGCGACCAAGGCAGATGTGATCTTCGTCTGGGTCAACGACGGCACTTTGCGAGCAACGTACAAGTCGAGGAACTCGGACATGCGCGGCAAGATTCCGGTGCTGATGAGCGATTCTGTATGAAGACCATTCGTCAGATACGCATACACATGCGGTGACGACGTGAACTGATCGAGCATCGTCGCGAATCGACCGCCAGTTTGTTCATCTTGCCAGGCACCGGCGATGAACACTGGCACGTTGATGCGCCCGACGAACTCGCGCGGGTTGATCTCTGCGCCGAGCTCTTCTGAGTAGTACGGATTGTCCTCAATCTCTTTCAGAAGATCGGGATTCTGCCCACGGATCTTCTGGTTGTCCGCACACACGGTGTCACCAGTGTCGATTTGCTTCTGTTCCCAGCCTTGACCGAGTGGTTTGGATTGCTCGACTCGCTCACTGGTCCACTTGACCGCAAAACCGGTGTTCAAAATTCCACCTGGGTACAACGTGGCGCGATACGAGTCATCGAGCACCGACAATGGTGTGATGGCCGCAAGGTTCGGCGGCTGTGTCGATGCAGCAAACAACTGACTAATGCCTGGATACGAAATACCGACCATGCCGACCTTGTTGAACTTCACCCACGGTTGGGCTGCCACGGCTTCGATGAGGTCATATGCATCGAGACGCTGCATGAGCTCGAAGAATCGGAACGAACCACCAGAGCAACCGGTGCCGCGCATGTTGGCGCCGACATATGCGTATCCCAACGAGTTGTACAACTGGCCAGAGGTCGTGTCGGACGGATTGCTCGGGCTGTACCCGGAGTACTCGACGACGGTCGGGTACGGTCCAGCAGACACCGGACCTGGAAGAGACACGTTTATTGACAACGTCGTACCGTCGCGCGTCGTCACGTAACTAAATCCGGGCGCCTTCAATTCTTGCGACGAATAAAACGACGCGTCGGGGGTTTCACTCTCGTCTTTCACCACGACAACATCAGACTGAGACTTCGTCGAACCGTCTGCCAGGACCGTGTACGAGCCCGCATCGACCCGCCGGAAAAGCGCCACACCCTCTGCGTCGACGACCGCGGTTTGAAGTGGGCCCTCACTTCCGTCAGCGACAAGCGACAGCGAGTCACCCGGGGTTGCTTCAGTGACGAGAACTTGCTCCCAACCAGGAGTGACGGTGAATGTGGCCTTGCCACGCTCGCCTCCCCCACCACAGGCAGATACGGCTGCGACTAAGGAAATGACAATGAGGGCGATGGATGCGCGTGTACGACTCACGGCGCAAGTCTCGCAGAGAATCAGCGAAGCAGCGTCACAGTGAACGACGTGGTCATCTTCGGGAACGTCTTGTACTTCGCAATCGTCACCCGCACGACACACGTACCGGTGGTCGACGGGGTCACCAAGGACGAGCGCGAGATACGACACTTGCCGGAGGTGACCTTGTAGGTCCGCGCACCTCGCGACACGCTGGACACGAATTTCGTCAATGCGGCCGTGGCCTTCACCTTCATCGCATTCGCCCGGATGGTGATTCCGATGACCGTCTTCGCGAGCTGAATAACTGTCGTCGACTTGGTGGCGCCCTTGAATGTCTCGATCTTTGGCGTCACGGCGCTGCCATTCTTCAGACCGGTGAAAGTGCACGAGGTGGTCGTGGTGGTGCACGACTTTCCGTTCTCGGCCAACATCACCACATATGAGTAGTCCGTTGTAGCGGTCGTGGCAGGCACCCAGGACACCTTCAACAGGGCATTTCCGGCAGTCAGACTCGCCGACACAGGCACATCTGGCGGAGCGACAGTTGTCGTGGTCGCGATGGTGGTGGTCGTGGTCGTGGTCGTGTCGGGAACCGCAGTGACAGTCACCGGATTCGCTCCTGCTGGTTCAGATGGCATTGATGCAATGACACCGACGACATATTCGCCAGTGACCGCAGGACCTGCGCCGACGAAGGACACCGTGAGTGGTTGGCTGTCGCCGGCACTGTTCTGGGCTTTCACCGACACGCTGTATGTGACTCCGCTCGTGATGCCGCCAGTGGCAGTACAGGACAAGGTCGGTGCGACATAGGTGCACGCTCCGACGCCTGCCGATGGCGTGATGGTGATCGCATAGCCAGTCGGTGATGAACCGTTGTTGTACTCAGGTGCCGTCCATGTGACGGTCGCATTCCCACCAGAGTTCGACACCGACATCGTCTTTGGCGGACATGTACGGCCTACACCCGAGCCGACATGCAACATGCGGTTCGGAGTCTGCTTCGTGCGAGATGTGGCGTAGTAGGCAACTTCGCAATACGTGGCGTTGTCACGAATCGACTCCCAGATGGGGGTGGTCGATGTCGGCGGTGCACCGTTCGCAGTGACATACCTCTGCAAGTAGATCGCGGCGACTCCGGCAACGAATGGTGCAGCCATCGATGTTCCTGACATCACCTTGAATCCACTGTCCGATGCGTAGTCGGCGGAGCGGATTGATCCACCGGGTGAAAAGATGTCGACACACTCGCCGTAGTTCGACCACGACGTTTCAGTCAGTTGACCCGAAGCATTCCACACTGCCCCGACCGAGATTGTCCCAGCAGTTGCCGCAGGAACATACCCACACGCTTCGACTCCGGAGTTGCCCGAGGCGGCGACACCAACGATGCCGTCGTTCATCATGTTCTTCACTGCTGTGTCAAGTGCGCTGAGACTGTTTGAACTGATTGATGAAATCGCTACACCGAGACTCATGTTGCCAACCGCCGGACGGCTCGTCGGGTGATGCGACACCGCCCAGTTGAGCCCCGAGATGATGTCGCTCAGATATCCGCTGCCATTTGATCCGAGAACTTGCACCGGGATGACGCGCGCATTCTTTGCGACGCCCGAGATAGTGCCACCGAGAAGTCCCGCTACGTGTGTGCCGTGTCCGTTTTGATCCTCACCAGCGACTGTCGCATAGCGCGAGGCATAACAGCCAACCGCTGATGCGAGAGCCGTGCTTGAACACACGTCCCACGTGCCGGTCGTGAGACCGAGCCGTGAAAACTCGCTGTGAGTCTTGCGAATTCCTGTGTCGAACACGTAGGCATCGACACCAGTTCCATCTTCCACATATTCATATGTTTGGTCACCGGCGAACGTACGGTCATCGAGCACGTCGAGACCCCATTGACCTGATTGCGACAAACTCGTTTGTGTGGCCGCCACACTGAGCACTGCATCTTCGGCGACATACGCGACTGCCGGATCGTCAGTGAGCGCCTCGATCTGTTCTTCCGTGAATGCGGCAACAAATCCGTCGATGGCATCGTTGAACACCGCTGACACTCCGACAACATGAGGTGAGCGGGCCGCGACCGATGCGGCCGACTTCCCCTCGCGCACGACCACGATGTAGCGACCGGCCTCAAGGTCCTCGCGAATCGACTCAGTGACTGCACGAGCAGAGGCGGTCCCGACCATCACCGACGACACAGTGCACGCAAGCAGCGTGTGCATCAGGGCTCGGCGAACGCTCACCCCGTAAGGATACGGAAACCCCATCGGCAAGACCGGTCGGGGCGCACAACTAGCCTCGCGTCATGACCGACGCCACAAGTCCGCTCGCACATCTCGCCAAGCCACGCGCTCTTTCCATCGTGGCAGCCGTATATGCGCTTCTCATCGTGATCGCGATCTCCTTCTTCCCGGTCTTTGACGGACTTCATCCACTGTGGGCGACACTCATCGTCGACTTCATCACCACCGCTGTGATTTTTGTTCTGTCATGCATGTTGAGAAATGGAAGCCTCTACGACGCTTATTGGAGCACCGCACCAATTCTTCTCGGATGGGGCTTTGCTGTTCGTGGAACCGGAGTGCCAGGTGAGCGAGTTGCGATTGCGCTCATCGCAGTCACGATCTGGGGTGTGCGACTCACGTCGAATTGGGCGCGAGGATGGCCCGGGTTCGACCACGAGGACTGGCGTTACGTGCAGATGCGCAAAGACACCGGCATGTCGTGGTTCATGAACAACCTCACTGTCGTGCACGTCTTCCCCACCCTTCAAGTGTGGACCGGAAGCATCAGTCTGTACGCCGCACTCACGCTCGGTACGCGCAACTTCAACGCATTGGATGTCGTCGGTGCCATCGTCATCGTTGGCGGTGCGATGATCTCGTTGATCGCCGACGAACAATTGCGGTCACACCGCCGCAAGAGCACCGGTCCGTGCCGAACTGGTCTCTGGTCACTCGCACGTCATCCGAATTACTTCGGTGAACTCTGTGCGTGGTGGGGCATGTGGATCATCGGTGTCGCAGGACATCCGGCTGCGTGGTGGTGGACCCTCGTCGGCCCCGTGTTGATGACGGTGTTGCTGCGCACGGCGTCCGTGCCGATCATGGACAAACGATCACTCGAGCGGAGACCGGGCTACGACCTCATGATGAAGGAACTACCGGCGATTTTGCCGATCGGTCGCAAGTTGCGTTGATCACACCTGCACGCCTTGCATGCGTGCGGCATTGACTGTGTTTTCCATGAGGCACGCCACGGTCATGAGACCCGTGCCTCCCGGCATCGGAGTGACCGCCGATGCGATGTCGAGAACTGCATCGAAATCGACGTCACCGACGATGCCTTTTTCCGTGCGCGAAATACCGACATCGATGACGACCGCTCCAGGTGCGACATGTTCTGCGCCGATGCTGCGCGCGACTCCGGTGGCAGACACCACGATGTCCGCACGCCGACAGATGTCGACGAGATCACGTGTGCGTGAGTGTGCAAGTGTCACTGTGCAGTCGATGCCCTTTTGTGCAAGAAGAATCGACAAGGGAAGGCCCACCAACGTCGAACGTCCGATCACGACCGCGGTCTTCCCTGAAGTTTCGATTCCATAGTGCTGCAACAGTCGCAGAACTCCGAGCGGTGTGCAACCGACATGACCATCCACGCTGCGTACCAGTCGACCAAGTGACGCATCAGTGAGACCATCGACGTCTTTCTCTGCCGGAATGAGTCGTAACACCGCTTCAGCGTCAAGATGATCAGGCAACGGCAGCTGCACCAAGATTCCGTGCACCGTTGCATCGTTCACCAAACGTCGTACCTCGTCTTCAAGACGTTCCTGTGTGGTGTCACCAGAGAGTTCGACTCCGACCGATTGAATGCCGATTGCCCCCGCAGTGCGGTGCTTGCTCCCCACATAAGTACGACTCGGTGCATCGTCCCCCACGAGCACTGTGGCAAGACAGATGTTCGGGGAACCGGCTCTGCGTAGTCGTTCGGCGAGACCCTCGAGAATCTGTTCGCGTGCGACCTTGCCGTCCAGAATCATGGCTCTCGGGCTACTCGTAGTCACCTCTTCATCGTAGATGTGGACAATGTGCGTTCACGCTGTCGGCCGTGCCGGCAGGAAGAGCCACGCGCAGATTGCACCCACCGCTGCCATACCTGCTGCAACAAGTGTGGCATTACCGAAACCATTCATGAATGCGTCACTGACTGCGCCTTGAACGACTTGCTGCAAAGATTCCGGCGATTGCTGCACGACCATGAACGCAGCACCAACAGACTCTTGTGACGCCTCAAAGACACCGTCAGGCAAAGCGTCGACGAGTCCTGGAATCGACTCGAACTTTGACGAGATAGATGGAGTCCACAACGAGACGAAGACAGATCCGATGACTGCCACCCCGAGTGTTCCACCAGCTTCGCGGCTTATGTCATTGACCGCAGACCCAACTCCAGCTTTGTCGACCGGGAGTGAACCCATCACCGCATCTGTCGCTGGTGATGTGACGAGTGAGAGTCCGTTCGCCATGAAGAGCATCGAAATGATCACTGGGCCCCAATACGCAGTGTCAGCGTCGACCGTGCTCACGATGGTGAACCCAATCGCCATGTTGACGAGCCCGAGTGTGACCACTCGTTTTGTGCCGAATCGAAGTGCCGCTCGTGCGGCAAATGGTGCAGTCACTCCTGCTCCGATCGCGAATGGAAGTGTGTGAATTCCTGCGCTGAGCGTGTCGTACCCTCGGACGAATTGAAAATACTGCGTCACGAGAAACGTGAAACCGAACAGGCAGAAGAATGCGATACCGATACTTCCTGTCGCCGCACTGAACCGCGCATTCTTGAAGAAACTCACGTCGAGAAGTGGCTCGTCCCGCGACAACTCCCACTTGATGAACAAGATGAACGCGAGGATTGCGACGAGAAATCCGACGTTCGAGGATCGGGAGCCCCATCCCCAATGCGGCGATTCGATGACAGTGAAGACGAGCGATGCGACTGCGAGAACCGACAGCAACAGGCCGATGATGTCCATGCGATGGGCACCCGGGTCGCGGGAAGTGGGGATGAGATACGCACCGGCGAGAAGCGCCACCGCAACGATGGGAACGTTGATGAGGAACACTGATCCCCACCAGAAATGTTCGAGAAGGAATCCGCCAGCGATCGGACCGAATGCAACTGCCATACCCGACACTGCTGACCAGATGCCGATTGCTTTGGCTCGCTCGATGGGGTCGATGAACAAGTTGGTGATGATGGCGAGCGTCGCTGGAAAGACGAATGCTGCACCGATGCCCATTGCACCACGCCAGAAGATCAACTCCCCTGTCGAATCAGAAAATGCGCCAACAGCACTGCACAGTGCGAAGAGAACGAGACCCGCCTGAAGTGCGCCTTTGCGCCCGAACCGATCACCAAGCCCACCACCTGCGAGAAGCAATCCCGCAAACACGAGGCTGTAGCTGTCGACAATCCATTGAAGACCAGATGTCGATGCACTCAACTCTTGCTGCAGGGTCGGAAGTGCGACGTTGACGATGAGGTTGTCCACGACGACGAGAAACAAACTGATACTGAGGACGACGAGCACCCACCACCGTCGGGCATACGCCCGTTCCATAGAAGAATTCATACTTGACAATGTCTAGTAGCATTTTTAGACAATGTCAAGTTGTACCTTTAGTGCCATGGCCAGTCGGAAAGAAGTCGCAACACCGGAGCAGGCTGACGTGAAGCGACTCGTGCTTGATGCAGCCATCGACATCATCGCTCACGACGGACCCGATGCACTCTCGATGAGAGAAGTTGCGCGACGCGCCGACATCAGTCACCAGGCGCCGTACCACTACTTCGTCGATCGTGCCGGAATCTTTGCTGCGATTTCAGAAGAGGGATTTCGTCAATTCACGAAAGAGTTTCGAGCCGTTCTCGATTCGACACGTCAACCTCTCGCCGACGGTCTTCGCGCTTATGTGAACTTTGCGAGGAAGCACCAGGGACACTACAAAGTCATGTTTCGTTCCGACATCTGCGGCGTCGCCACACACGATGCAACTCGACTGGCCGCAGACGAGGCATTTCTCACGCTGTTGGATTTTGCGACACTCGTCGACCCGCGAACGAAATCACCGACAGAGTCCCTCACGCTCCCGGTGCTCCTCTGGTCTCAGGCTCACGGGCTGGCCACTCTGTTGATCGACGGGCCCCTCACTCAAAAATTGCCGCCCGAGGTGTCGATCGATCACTTGATCGCCTCCGTCGGAAAGCTCATCACGGAGTCCCTGGCCACCCCGACTACAGGTCGATAATCAGACAGAAGGACTAAATCCCGACCAAAGTAGTCGGGTTTTGGTAAATCCTCTGTATCGTGACGCCATCGACGTCTGCGGCCCGTATCTGGGCCGCTCTGAGAAGGAGAACAACATGGCAGTCAGATTGGGCGACACCGCCCCGGACTTCACCGCTGAAACCACACAGGGCACGATCTCGTTCCACGACTGGTTGGGCGACTCGTGGGGCGTGCTCTTTAGCCACCCGAAAGACTTCACCCCCGTGTGCACCACCGAGCTCGGATACGTAGCTCGCATCAAGCCCGAGTTCGACAAGCGCAACGTGAAGGTCATCGGTCTGTCCGTTGACCCTGTCGACTCACACGTGAAATGGGAAGAGGACATCGCAGAGACGCAGGGAACACCCGTGAACTTCCCGATGATCGGTGACCCTGATCGCAAAGTCTCCGACTTGTACGACATGATCCACCCGAATGCGAACGACACATTCACTGTGCGCTCCGTGTTCGTCATCGGCCCGGACAAGAAAGTGAAACTCACCATCACCTACCCGGCATCCACCGGTCGCAATTTCGACGAAATCCTCCGCGTGATCGACTCACTGCAATTGACCGCCACCTTCAAAGTCGCCACACCGGCTAACTGGAAAGACGGTCAAGACGTCATCATCGGCGCCGCCGTGTCTGACGACGAGGCAAAGACACTGTTTCCTCAAGGTTGGAAGACCCTCAAGCCGTACCTCCGCATCCTCGCGCAACCGAACAAGAAGTAGGCGCACGTTCAATTGTCCCGTGGGACCACGTCACGTGGTTCCACGGGAATAAAACAGTGGTCAAACTGGTAGACAAATTGCATGTCCCCCATTGACAATCAGACCTCTTCCACGACCCTGCCACCACCTCCCCCGCCAGGGCCGAATGCCGCGGCGGCAGTCGTCGGCGCCTCCAAGGTCTACGGATCGGGCGACAGCGCCGTCTACGCGTTGAACGACGTGTCAGTCGAGTTTCGCAAAGGTGAATTCACCGCCATCATGGGTCCCTCAGGGTCGGGTAAGTCGACCCTCATGCACTGCATTGCCGGTCTTGACGAACTCACCAGTGGTGATGCGTATGTCGATGGCGTCAATCTGGCGAAGCTCAACGACAAAGACCTCACCGTTCTTCGTCGCACAAAAATCGGGTTCATCTTCCAAGCGTTCAACCTCGTGCCGACACTGACCGCAGAGGAGAACATCAAGCTTCCGCTGCTGCTCGGCAACGAAGACGGTGATGCCGAATGGATCGCACGAATCATCGACACCGTGCACCTCACGAACCGGCTCACACACCGACCGAGTGAGCTGTCCGGTGGACAACAGCAACGTGTGGCGGTCGCACGCGCGCTCGCATCACGTCCGAGCATCATCTTCGCTGACGAACCGACAGGAAATCTCGACTCCACGACGGGCACCGAGATCCTCACGTTTATGCGACGCGCTGTCACTGACCTCGGACAGACCATCGTCATGGTCACTCATGATCCGGTTGCTGCTGCATATGCCGATCGCATCGTGTTCCTTGCCGACGGAAAAGTCGTCGACGAGATGCGCGAGCCGACGGCAGCAAAGGTGCTCGACCACCTGAAGAGCCTGGGCAACTGAACCACGATGTTTCGCATAGCCCTAAAGGGGGTCCTCGCGCGCAAGGGTCGCCTCATTCTCACGTCGATTGCCGTGGTGCTCGGCACGGCGTTCTTGTCGGGAACCTCCGTCTTCACCGCGACGTTGAACCGCACGTTCGACAACTTGTTCTCCGACGTCTTCAAGAATGTGAACGCGTATGTTCGCTCCACCGAAGTCGTCGACACTGACTTCGGATTCCAAGAACGTCAACGCATCGACACAGCTCTTGTCGATGTCGTCGCCAAAGTCCCAGGTGTCGATGCCGCCGCGGCGAACCTGCAGGCATTCGCGCGCATCGTCGGGAAAGACGGCAAACCGCTTGGAAACGAAGGGAATGGCCCGCCCACATTCGGCAGTTCCGTCGTTGATTCAAAAGCAGACATCTGGCAGATGTCACAAGGGCGATTCCCGAAGGGCATGAACGAAGTCGCGCTCGACGAGGCGAGCGCCGAGGCAGGCAAGTTCGTGCTGGGTGACACAGTGAAAGTCATCACCGCCGTGGGAAGTCAAGAATTCACTCTCGTCGGCATCGCCAACTACGGCGACGTGCGCTCACCAGGCGGCGCGACCTTCGCATTGTGGGATGTCGACACTGCATCGGCGTTGCTCGCCAAACCGGGCCTCATCGACGCGGTCATCGTCGTTGGTGATGGAACGATGACAGACGAGGACCTCACCAAGAAAATTCAGGCTGCGTTGCCGACCGGCAAGAACTTGGAGACCATCACCGGTGCTCAAATAACGAAAGAAACTCAGGACGACATCAAGACCGCACTCTCGTTCTTTGGAATCTTGCTCACGATCTTCGCCTTCATCGGCCTCGGTGTCGGCTCGTTCGTCATCTACAACGTGTTCTCCATCAGTGCCGCGCAACGTCAACGTGAAAATGCGCTGTTGCGTGCCATTGGGGCCAGCCGACGCCAGGTCACGTTGGCAATGCTGGTGGAAGCACTCGCCGTTGGTCTCGTTGGTTCCGTGCTCGGCTTGCTCGGAGGCATCGGGCTGTCGGCGGGACTCACCGCTTTGTTGAAAGCAATCGGTGTCGACCTTCCGTCGAGCGGTCTGGTCGTCGGCACGAACACCATCGTGCAGACAGTTCTCATCGGCCTCATCGTCACGGTCGTATCAGCATTGTTGCCAGCGTTCCGCGCCGGTCGCGTGCCACCGCTCGCAGCGATGCGCGACACCGCACTCGACACCGCCGGAAAACCACGCGTTCGACTGGTGCTCGGTGGAACTCCCCTACTTGGTGGCGTCGCGCTCATCGGTGCCGTCATCGGTGGAGCGCGCACCGAACTGCTCGGACTGGCGATTCTGTTCATCTTCATCGGTGCACTCACTCTCGGCCCGTTGGTCGCCCGTCCCGTCGCACTGACACTCGGACGACCGATCGCCAGTCTTCGTGGAGTCACCGGTCGCATGGCTCGACAGAACGCTGCGCGCAATCCGAAGCGCACGTCGCGCACAGCTGCTCCGGTTCTCATAGGCGTCGCGCTGGTCACCGCCGTGACAGCCCTTGCCGCATCGATCCAAGCCGAAATTCGTGGAGTGTTCGGTGAGCAGTTCACGGGCGACTTCACCATCAGTTCCGAAGCGCAGGGCTTCGGCGGGCTCAGTCCGTCGCTCGCTCTTGATGTCGCAAAGATCGACGGCGTGAAGCAAGCAACCGGTATCGGACAATCAGTGGTCGAGGTTGAAGGAAAAGGTCGCTTCATCACCGTCATCAACCCGAAGACTGTCGAAGGTATCTTCGACATCGGCCTGCTCGGCGACTCACAAGTCACGACACTTTCCAAACGTGGTGTGCTCGTGTCAGAAAAAACCGCAGAGCGCGACAAACTGACGAATGGCTCGACCATTCCGGCCAAGTTGAGTGACGGAACCCAAGTCGACCTTGTTGTCGAAGGTGTGTATGCAAATGACCAGTTGGCTGGTCGTTACACCGTCAGTTCAGAGCTGTTCGAGGGAACGACCGTGTCGCGTTTCGACTTCGGCGTGTACATCTTGAAGACAGAAGGCACCGACTCGGTGGCATTGCGGTCCGATCTTCAAAAACTGGTCGACTCGTACGGCTCAGGAACATTGCTCAGCAAGGACGAATACATCGACAAGCAAGCAGCCCAAGTGAACCAATTGCTCGGCCTCATCTACGGATTGTTGTTCTTGTCGATCATCATCGCGATCGTCGGCATCATCATCACGTTGCTGTTGTCCGTGTATGAACGTCAACGTGAGATTGGTCTGCTGCGAGCAGTGGGAATGACTCGTGGACAAGTGCGCTCTGCCGTTCGTTGGGAGAGCGTCATCACGTCGCTCATCGGTGCCGTCACCGGCATCTTGCTCGGGTTCGTGCTCGGTTACGTGGTGATTCTGTCGTTGCGTGACCAAGGCATCACCAAGTTCGAGCTGCCGATCAGCAGTGCGGTCACCATCCTGATCGTCGCATTCGTGGTCGGAGTGCTCGCTGCTGCGTATCCGGCACGTCGCGCCACCAAGGTCGACGTGTTGGCCGCACTGAACACGATGTAGGTGTGGCGACATGTCTCCCGACGATCTCGACGAACGCTGCATCCAGTTCCTCACCGAACGACACTTGGCATCTCTCACGACGTTGCGGGCAGACGGCTCACCACACGTGGTTCCCGTGGGCTTCACATATGACGTCACAGCAAAGAGAGTTCGAATCATCACCTTCTCGCCGTCACAGAAAGTCACAAATGCGCTTCGCGGTGGTCGAGCTGCTGTGTCACAAGTCGATGGAGGTCGCTGGCTGACACTTGAAGGGACGGTCTCGGCGACGAATGACCCGATCATCGCTCGTGAGGCATGTGAGGCTTATGCGCGTCGTTACCGTGAACCGAAAGTGCGCGAGGATCGCTGGGTCATCGAAATTGCTGTTGACCGCGTGCTCGGACGTGTCGCTGTCTGACCATCAGGCCAGACGTCACTCAACTCGCGATCGGTCCGCGATTGTGCAACACGTCTTTGATGAACATCGTGGCTGCAGGATGTGGATCCATGCCGCGAGCAATCGGGTCTGACCAGTCGGGTTCTGGGAACGGCTCAAAAGCCATCTGACAACCAGGACACCAATACAACAACCGGGCCATCTCACCATGGCGAGTGAGTCGAACGACGTCGCCACAGCGTGCACACTTCTGTCCGTTGCGGCCGTAGACCGCAAGTCCACCCGACACATCTGGGGCTGTCACTCGCTGCACCTTGTTCAAGTTGGCGCGCAACAGTCCCGCAGCCGTGAGCACGAGGTCAAGGCACGCTGACTGCGGAAGTGTTCCGACTGGCGCCCACGGATGAATTCCGGTGGCCCACAACACTTCACAACGAAACACGTTGCCGACACCACACATGACACGTTGATCAAGCAACACTTCCGCGATGGTCGCCGACGGATCGTCGTAATGCTGCATACGTGCGACACATTCATGTAGGTCAGCATCCATGCGGCACAAATCGGGGCCGAGCTTGCCTGCACGCGGATGTCGACGTGCATCGAATGCGCGATAGGTCTCGACCACTGGTGCGTTGAAACACACCGCGATCCACTCGTCGGTCTCGATGATCGTGCGAGCCTGCGCTCGCCGCTTTCGCCAACGCTCACCGTGTCGGTAGAGATGCCACGAACCAGTCATGCGCATGTGTGTGTGCAACACGATTCCATCGTCGAAAGTGATCTCAAGATGTTTTCCGTGGCTCTCGACTTTCTCGACCGCAGCTCCAATCTGCGGCGACGGGCCGACCAGACGTTGTGCAGTGAAGGAAGTGATGCAACGACCAAGAAGAGCGGTGCGAAGTGCCGCGGCTGCTCGATAAATGGTGTCACCCTCTGGCACGACCAAATCGTAGGAGAAGATTATTCACCCATGCCGGCAATAGCTCAGAGAAATGTTGACGTTTTGTACTGCCTTCGGCAGTTGAGTAGTCGCCAGCTACTGCCTACGGCAGTTGAGTTGCCATCGGCCACTGCCTACGGCAGTTGGCCGACCGACGCAAGTGCGAGACGGATGAGGCGATCGGCGCCACCGGTCATTTCCGCCTTCACTTTTTCACTCACTGCTTCAGCAGGAGTGAACCATGCAAGATCGAGCGCCTCCTGCGTCGGGTGGCACTCTCCTGTCACCGGAACCACGTAGGCCAAGCTGACCGCGTGATGACGCGGGTCGTAGAACCCGGTGATCGAGGGGTCGGTGAAGTACTCAGCCACCGTGAACGGTGAGGGCTCTGGTGGGACTCGCGGGAAAGCCATCGGTCCGAGGTCCTTTTCAAGGTGACGCATGAGGGCATCGCGGATGGTTTCGTTCAGGAGCACTCGTCCCGACACCACCATGCGGCTGATGCTGCCGTCAGCGGCCTGACGCAGGAGCAGACCCACATGGGTGACGACACCGCTGTGGTCCGTGCGCACCGGCACGGCATCGACATAAATGAGCGGGACCTGGCTGCGGACTGCGGCGATCTGTTCGGGACTCAGCCACGCAGTACGGGTGTCTGTCTGATCGCTCATTCGGGTGGAGACAGTACTACGCAGCAGTAGTACCTTGTGCGTGAAACCACCGAGAAATGGGGCAAACATGGCAATCAAAGTGGCGAAATTCCGTGACGTCGCAAACGGACTTCAGGCCGGGCAATTCGCCGTTGGTGATCGCACCAACGTCGCGACGATCGCAGACATCGACCCGATGTACAAGCAACTCATGGACAAGCCATACGCATGCGTGATGGCTGTCATGGGTGGCGACGGACGGCCGAACCTCACACCGATGTGGTTCGACTACGACGGTGAGAAGGTTCTCGTCAACGTCGCATCACATCGCAAGAAGGTCGAGTGGATCCGCAAGACACCACAGATCACGATCGTCATCGTGAACCCGGAGAACATGTACCACTGGATGAGCATGAAGGTGTCTGTCGAGCGCGAGATCCTCGAAGACGACCCGAAGGAAGGCGCCTGGGTGACCGAGCAGCTGAACCGCATCTGGAAGAAGTACATCGGCCAGGGTGACGAATACGGTCTGCGTGACCCGTCCATCAACGAGCGACGCGTGTTGTTCGTGTGCAAGGTGGACAGCGTCGCAACCTTCGGCCAGTCCTGAGCAACACACGCTAGTGAAAGTCGCTGTCATCGGCGGCTCCCTCGGGGGCCTCACAGCGGCGCTGCTCCTGCGCGACATGGGCGCCGATGTCCATGTCTATGAACGTTCGGCGAATGAGCTCGTGCAGCGTGGCGCCGGCATCGGCTTTCTTCCCGAGAGTCAGCGGTACTTGGTGTCGCGTGCAGGTGTCGCTCTCGACGACATCAGTATCGCGACGAACCACATTCGATATCTCGATCGTGCCGGAACGGTCGTGCACGACGAGCAGCACGACTATCGCTTCAGCAGCTGGAACACCGTGTATCGACAGCTATATGCATGCGTTAAGCCCGACATGTACCGACTCGGACACGAGATGGTCGACTGGCATGACGACGGCGAATCGGTGCGAGTCGATTTTCGAAATGGCACACAGATCACCGTGGACCTCGTCGTGTTCGCCGACGGCGTCAATTCACTCGCGCGACAACGACTGATCCCCACGGCTACACCGAACTACGCCGGCTACGTTGCATGGCGCGGCATGGTGCATGAAAGTTCACTTTCTGAAGACACCTTCGCCATGCTGGATGATGCCATCACGTACCACGTGTATGCGAACAGCCACATTCTCGTGTACCCCATTCCGGGTGTCGACGGAGAGATCGAACGTGGAAAGCGCTTGTTCAACTTCGTCTGGTACCGCAACTACGCAGCGGGTGGCGATCTCGAAAACCTCATGACCGACAAGGACGGAGCCTTACGCGAGGTCTCGATGCCCCCTGGCTCGGCGTCGGCTCGTCATGTCGATGAGATGCGAGCCGTCGCTGCTGCCCGCCTGCCCGGACCGATTGCCGACGTGGTGTGTGGATCTGAACAACCATTTGTCCAAGTCATCTACGACCTCGCCATCTCTGACATGGCCTTCGGACGAACATGCCTTCTCGGTGATGCGGCGTTCATCGCCCGTCCACATGCCGCTGCCGGCACTGCAAAGGCCGCTGATGATGCATGGTCGCTGGTCGAAAGCCTCGAAGCTCACTCCGACCTGACCAAAGCACTTCGCGCGTACGAAGCCAAGCAGCTTGTCGTCGGGCGCAACCTGATGGAGCGCACGCAACGCATCGGGCGGCGCTCACAGTTCGACGGCAACTGGACACCAGGCGACCCTGAGCTCATCTTCGGATTGAAGGCTCCCGGAACATGAGCGCATCATCGTCATCAGTCGCACGTCTCATGAGCGAGATTGCCGGAGAACTGCTCGTCGGCCTCACCCTCGAACAACGAGCCGTTGCGAACCTTCCGTTCCCATCAGACGACGAACGACGAAAGTGGTTCTACACCCCCACCGATCACGGTGGACTCACACTTCACACGCTCTCACCGGCGCAACACCGCTTGGTGATGCGTCTGCTTGACACCGGTCTCAGCCGAGCGGGCTATGTCACCGCGTCGACGATCATGGGTCTCGAGAATGTGCTCGACCAACTCGAGGGTTGGGGTGCCATGTGGAATTTCCCACGCGGTCGAGACCCGTTGCGTTACTTCTTGCGTATCTTCGGCGAACCCGGTTCTGATCAATGGGGCTGGCGCCTCGGCGGACACCACGTGTCCGTTCACTTCACCATCGTGAACGGCGACGTGCGATCAACAACACCGTTCTTCCTCGGCGCCGACCCAGCATCATCGCCACTTCTCGGTGGGCAACACTTGCGCCCGCTCGGTGCATGTGAGGACCTGGCACGCGAGTTGATGTCGACGCTCGACGGTGCCCAGCTCGACGTCGCCATCGTCTCGCCGGTACCTCCCACCGATCTTGTTGGCGCTAATCGCTCAGACATCATCGACGGTGACGGACCGCTGCGACTCGCCAAAGTGTGGCGCAACGAATTCACCGGAGAGTTGCACGATCTCTTGGAGAAAGTGCAAGACGCCGAAGAATCGAAAATCGGGTGGACCAAGGAACATCACGATGCCCTCGTGTTCACGACTACTCCCAAAGGCTTGCCAGCGTCATCTCTCACCGTGTCGCAACAGGAAATTTTGACAGCCCTTCTGCACACGTATGTGGGGCGAATTCACGACTCACTTGCCGACGCCGAGTGGACAAAGGTTCGTTCATCATTCGATTCACTCCACTTTGCATGGGCAGGCAGCACCGAGTTGGGTCGCCCGCACTACTACAGGGTGCAAGGACACCGCTTGCTCGCCGAGTACGACAACACCACTCGCGACGGAAATCACGTGCACACCGTGTGGCGCGACCCTGTGGCTGATTTCGGAGCTGATGCTCTTGGTCGACACCACCGCGACGCCCACTGACGTCATGAACGCGCGTGTCGACTGATCGCCATCAGAGAAGCTTGCGGAAGAGCTTGATTTTCTTTTCTGTGTAGGGCGGATACGCCAGTGACGGATCGAGCTTCGTGCCTCGAGCAAGAACGGGCTTCATGTGTTGGAACTGACGGACGCTTGTCTTGCCGTGATAGGCACCCATACCGCTCTCACCCACTCCACCAAACGGCAGATTCGGGTTCGAGATGTGCATGATCGTGCCGTTCACCGTGACACCACCGGCCGTGGTGTTCGACAACACATGATCGACGACCTTTTTATTCTCTGCGAACACATACAACGCCAACGGATGTGGTCGTGACGCAATGAAGTCCACCGCGTCTCCGATCGACGCGACTGGCACGACCGGCAACAACGGCCCGAAGATCTCTTCGTGCATGAGCTGTGAGTCGGTGTCGACATCGACAAGAACCGTCGGTGCGATGTAGCGATCGTCCGCGACGGTCTGTCCACCGATGGCAATCTTGCCGCCCGCCATGAGCGATGAAAGACGAGCAAAATGTCGGTCGCTGACGACACGACCGAAGCTCTCACTTTGCCGCGGGTCATCACCGTAGAACTCG
>CAYMVM010000011.1:28470-43913 GCA_964394175.1 uncultured Bifidobacterium sp. | reverse complement strand
CATCTGTGGATCGAGATGATGGCGCAGATTTCGCAATCCCTCTAACCAAAGTCGGAAGTGCGAGTGGCCACTGGTCAAATTCGTCGTCCACAAAACGGTGCAGCGCAGTGCCAAGAATGAGGGCGAGCGTCACGGCATTCTTCGCGAGTTCAACTGGTGTGACTCGCTCGTGGATTCCGTATGACTCGAGCCATGTGGTCACATCGGGAAGAAGAATTTCAGCGAGTGCGTCGTTTCGTTGAGCAGCGACCAAGCTCTCGACTCCGAGAGCCACGGCCGGATCATTACGGGTGTCGAGAGAGAGATAATCGAGAAGAGTCAGGCTGTCGCCTGACTCTCGGCACTCGCCAACGACCCTGTCGAGGAACATCTTCAGTTTTGGTGCTATCTCGTCGGTCACGAGATGCACTTGGAGATCTTCGTTGTCCTCGAAACGGCCGTACAGGGCACCGGTTGTCAGTTGCGCTTTCTTTGCCACTTCACTCAGTGCAAGACCATCAATCCCGTTCTTGTGTGCAACGGAGATGGCGGCTCGAGTGATACGACCGTCATTTTCAATGGAGCGCTGCGATCGCGCACGAGTCACGACAGGACGGTTGACCATTGAACCTCGCACAATTCTGTCGACCACGTCATGACGCTAGTTGGCTCGCGATTCTTTCTCGAAAGCCCAGAACAGGACGGCTTTGGTGGCCTGAGGTGACATCGGGGGATCGGCACGCCAGACTGTCTGCGGAAGGTTTTCCATGTTCAGAAGCGGCTCCTCACATACGCGAACAATGCGAATCGCTTTGTGGTCGATTGTCTCGATGATCGTTGTCACCTTTCACGTGCATCATGTCGAGGCCGCGACCCGCCCGCTGATTCTTCCGCTCGATGCCGGACCGGCCGTTCCTATTCAACGCGCCCCTGCTCCGTCAGTGGCACGGGCCGTGGCGATTGCTCGAACTCACTCCACCTTGACTGTCGCGTTGCAAGCCCCGTCGGCCACGTCCAAGACGACGCGCGTCGCCCGGTACACGGTGAGACTGAAGAACCTCCGAACAGGCAACGTCCAACGCAGAGTCGTGACAGCGTCGCCCGGGAAAGTGGTGTCACCAAAGTTCGTCGTCGCGTCTTCAAGTCGATACGCAGTGACTGTCGGAGCAGTTCGCGCGACAGGCAAGGTGTCGACGTGGTCCGGTCCGGTGGTCACGACTGCATCGAAACCTCAGACGTCCACCACGACAATTCCGAAGGTGGCGCCGAAGAAGACCACAACAACGACGACGATCATTCCTAAGTACGACCCGGTGTCCGTCACCGCCCAGGAAGCAGTTTGGTATCCGACCGCCATTCCCGACAGATCATCGCCATCGTGGAACGTGCCCATTGGCAGTTACGTGCGAGGTCGAGACGTCTATCCGATGGATGTGACGATGCCGATTGCCAAGCGGGTGGCGTGCAACCAGGCGAAAGCTGCGCCACAAGGAATCATCATCCTTTCGTTTGGTCGTCAGGTGAAGACCGGTGCTTCCGGGTTCGGCATGGTCATTCCGTATGTCGACATGGCCAAAGTGGCAGCAACCTGGGCGAGCGGTCTTGCTGAATGTGGATCAGGGAAGTGGGAGGTCTCGCTCGGTACGTCCAATTCCGGCGCAGTGACCGCATACAACGGATACACCGGCGGACAAGCATGGGCGTCGTTGGTTGCTGAGGCACGAAAGATCTCCGATCCTCGTGTGGCGATCTCAGGAGCAGTCGACCTCGAACCTGGTTGGGGTCCACCAGGTCAAGCTCGTGCGTGGGTCGACGGATATGTGGCATCGACATCGACGCGACTGTGGAACTTTGGCTCTGCTGACGCGTGTCCGCAGACCATCAGCACAAAGTTGACATGCGGCAACGGCTGGACACTTGACGATGTGCTGTGGGTCTCATCGCATGCTGGGCCTCAGGTGCTTGCGATGCCGCAGATTCACACGTTGAGTGGTTCGCAAGCACGTCAATGGGCAGTGCTCGCGGCCCGTGCGGTGGCGCTTGGAAAACCGCTGCGCCTTGCGTCGTTCACCGTGCAGACCGCAGCGTGTGCACAACGCGCAGCGGGGTGTGGTTCGACTGGACTTGCGGCATGGGATGGATGGTTCCAGTTGCGCGCGTCGCTTGATGCGATTGCCTCGACGATTGGCACTCCGATCGGAGCACCGATGGATATCAGGTGGGGATGGGGCGGACCGCTCTTTGTGCCACCACCAACGACCACAACGACGACAACAACAACGACCACGACGACGACTACGACTACGACGACCACGACTGTTCCGTCAACTTCTACTTCAATGACGTCGACCACGTCGACAAGCTCGACAACCACGTCGACGACATCAACCAGCTCGACCTCAACCACGTCGACAACTACAACGACCACGACGACGACTCCGTGAGTCACCGTCTAGGGTGAGTGCGTGATGCGTCAACGTCGCCAAAGTCGGCGATTCGTATGTCTTGCAGTTGTCATCGTCTTTGGCTCGTCGATCGCGACGTCAGTTCAGGCTGAGTCGGCTGGAATCAAGTTGAAGTTGGTGCGCAAAGTAGGGGAAGGCATCTCGCCCAAGTCCGTGGTGGCGTCGACTCGGGGTGTCGTCATTGCACAAAACATGATGTACACACACGGCGTCACGGCCTACGACTCTGAGGGGGCGCTCATCACGCGCGTTTCCGATGCGGTGCCGATGAGCATGTTGGGTCTCAAGCGCAGCGGCGGGGCCACAGGCTCACCCGTGGAGGCTGCGTTCAGCACAGACGGCTCATATGCCTATGTGTCGAATTATCAGATGTATGGATCCGGCTTCAACAAGCCCGGATTCGACAAATGCATTGCCGCCGATGGTTATGACGCGAGTTACGTCTACAAGATCGACATGGAGAAGCTTCGTGTCGTGGCAGCGGTTCGCGTGGGTGCGGTACCGAAGTTTCTCGCGGTCTCGCCCGACGGCAGCACTTTGCTCGTGTCGAATTGGTGCTCGTCGACAGTCAGCGTCGTTGACCTCGCGACCTTCACCGAGAAGCGTCAAGTTCTCGTCGGTAGGTACCCACGAGGCATCGCCATCTCCAACGACTCTTCTGTCGCGTACATCGCCGTCATGGGAGGCGGGCGTATCGCGCGTATCGACATGTCGACATGGCGAGTGAAGCAATGGCGATCTCCAAATTCGACCCCTCGCCACATTCTTCTCAGCCCGGACGGCACGAAGCTCTATGTGTCGCACAACATCGCGTCGGTGGTTGCCGAGGTGAACGCGGCCAATGGTCGAGTTCTCAGACGAGTGACGACCGGGAAGGCTCCTCGGACGATGGCGATCAGCCCAGATGGCGCGGCTCTATATGTGGTGAACTACGACTCAAACACGGTCTCGGTGGTCGATGCATCCACAATGAAAGTGGTGCAGACCGTGAACACCCCGACCCACCCCATTGGTGTCACTTTCGAGCCGACCAAGAACCGTGTGTGGGTGGCTTCCTATCATGGGACATTGTTGCTGTATGACCGGGTGTGAGCCGGGTCCTCAGTTGGTCGCGTCGTCGAGGAGTGCACATGGGATTTCCCACTGATCTAGAAATCGCCCAGGCGGCACACTTGGCACCACTCGGTGACATCGCAGATCAATTGAACCTGCACAGTGATGAGATCGAGCCGTACGGACGTCACGTCGCGAAGATCGACTTGTCGGCGATCGACCGACTCGAAGGCAACGCGCGGGCAAAGTACGTGGTGGTCACGGCAATCACACCGACACCTCTTGGCGAAGGTAAGACCACGACGGCAGTGGGTCTTGGGCAAGCGATGAAGCACATCGGCAAGCGCGGTGTGCTCAGTCTGCGCCAGCCATCGATGGGTCCGACCTTCGGCATCAAGGGCGGAGCTGCGGGCGGTGGATACAGCCAGGTCGTGCCGATGGAATTGCTGAATCTCCATCTGACGGGTGACTTCCACGCGGTGACAGCAGCGCACAACATGCTTGCAGCGATGCTCGACAATCATCTTCATCAGGGGAACGAGCTCGGTCTCTCGCTGAAGAACATCACGTGGAAGCGCGTGCTCGACGTGAATGATCGTTCACTGCGCAATGTCGTCGTCGGCATGGGCGGCAAAGACGATGGTGTCGTTCGCCAGACCGGTTTTGACATCACGGCGGCATCTGAAGTCATGGCGATTCTTGCGTTGTCGACGTCGTTGGCGGACATGCGAGCTCGACTGGGGCGCATCGTCGTCGGGTACACGGAGGACGATCGCGCCGTCACGGCCGACGACCTCGACGCTGGTGGTGCAATGGCAGTCATCATGCGTGATGCCCTGAAACCCAACCTCATGCAGACCCTCGAGAACACTCCGGTGCTCATTCACGCCGGGCCGTTCGGAAACATCGCGCACGGCAACTCCTCGATCATCGCTGACCTCATCGGAATTCGTTCAGCCGAATACCTCATCACAGAGGCTGGCTTTGGTGCCGACATGGGCGCGGAGCGATTCTTCAACATCAAGTGTCGGGCATCGGGTCTTCGTCCCGATGCTGCTGTTCTCGTCGCGACCGTGCGCGCACTGAAAGCACACTCTGGTCGATATCGCATCGTCGCTGGCAAGCCTCTGCCGCCTGAGTTGCTCGAGGAAAACCCCGACGATGTGCGTGAGGGTGCGGCGAATCTCATTCAGCAGATCGAGAACGTGAAGGTGCACGGCGTGTCTCCCGTGGTCGCCATCAACGCCTTCCCGACCGATCACGAGAGTGAACATCGTGCGATTGCAGACATTGCGCAGTCACTTGGCGCACGAGTCGCTGTCTGCACTCATTTCTCTGATGGGGGCAGGGGAGCGGTGGACTTGGCGCGCGCCGTTGTCGAAGCGTGTGAAGAGCCCAGCGATTTCAAGTTTCTCTATCCTGACGACGCCTCACTCAGAAGCAAGATTGAGACTGTCGGCACCACCATTTACGGAGCAGCAAAAGTCGAATACACCGCCGAAGCCTCTCGACAACTCGATTTATACGAGGCGAACGGTTTTGGCTCGCTTCCGGTGTGCATCGCCAAGACTCATCTTTCGATAAGTACTGACCCGAAGTTGCGGGGAGCACCCAAAGGTCACACCATCACGGTGCGCGAGGTGCGTGCGTCGGTCGGGGCTGGTTTTGTGTATCCGATCTGTGGAGACATGCGAACAATGCCCGGACTCGGCGCAAGTCCGGCAGCGAGTCGCATCGACCTCACCGACGATGGTCGCATCGTGGGTCTGTCCTGACGAAGGCTCCTGCCTGCAGGGTCGTCAGGTCACTTGCCGCGCAGGGCCGCCACGACAGGTGCGAATGACTCCACGTCGTCTCCGCCGACAATGACGTAGCTGAAACCCCAGCGCTCACGTTGAGCGACCAGCTGCTCGACGATCGCAGTCGGTGGACCGATTGCTCCGAACGGTGTCGAGTCGACCATCTCCCTCGGTGCTTTGAAAAAGCCTGCAAGTGCGTCGACGGCCGATGTACGGTCGTCAGTCACGTTGACGATGAATGCTCTGATGTTCATCTCGATGTGGTCGAGTCGGTCACCTGCGGCATCAGCGACGATCTGAACTTTCTCGTCGACAGACTCCGCTGACATGTGACCAATGGTCTCGCCGTCGATGGCACCTGATTTGAGATTCGGATTGATGCCGACGATGTCAGCGTGGCGGGCGGCAAAAGTGAGAACTCGTTTTCCACCACCACCAATGAGAATCGGAGGGCATGGTCGTTGGATTGGTTTCGGCAGTCCGTTGTAATCAGTGATTGTGTAGTGCGTGCCTGAATACGAGAACGGGCCGTCTGCCATGCAACCGCGGATGACGTGCACACCTTCAATGAATCGATCGACGCGAACACCAGGCGAGTCGTACGTCATGCCCGCTTGTTCGTAGTCGGTGATCATCCAACCGGCACCAATGCCGATTTCGACTCGGCCAGATGACAACACATCCATGGTCGCCAGTTCCTTCGCGAGCACCACCGGATGTTTGTAGTCGTTGTCGAACACAAGAGCGCCGATGCGGAGAGTCGAGGTCGCTGACGCCGCTGCGGTGAGGGCAGGGACAGGTGCGAATTGTTCGGTGAAGTGGTCAGGCATCGTGAGCACGTCAAAACCGTTCGCCTCGGCTTTTCGGGCAAGTTCCACCCATGATTTCCCGTCGACGGTGTGTGACGCTTGAATTCCGAATCGAAATGGTTTTTGGGGCATTGAAGGCATGTGTGCACCGTACCAACGAGCGATGTTTCCAGAGTGACCAACACCAACTCGGCGTCGCCGCTACCGTGGTTTCACCGTGAAACGTCGAGGCCTCACCGATCGGCTCCCCAAGGGTCTTGCGCGCGGGCCGTGGTTGATGCGCACTGTCGTCGCCATCGTTGCCTCGTCGCTGTTCGTGACGGCGGCGCTCGTGGGCGCGGCACCGGCCGCGTGGGGGGTCTTCAACTCTCACGATGTGACACCGGTGTCACTTCCACTGTTTGAAGGTCTCGCCAGTCGCTCGCAGATTCTCGACGTGAATGGCGTTCAGATCGGGGTGTTCGAGTCCGAGAACAGCCAGCCGCTCGCCATCGAAGACGTGCCCGTCGATGTCATCGCTGCACTTCTGGCTGTCGAGGACGCCGGCTTCTACGAACACAAGGGGGTGAATGTTCGAGCACTGGTTCGCGCGACACTCGCAAATTTCCAGTACAGCAGCAGCCGTCAGGGTGCGTCGACGATCACGCAGCAAGTCGTGAAGAATGAGTTTCTCGCGGGTATGGAACGCGACGGAAGGTACAAGATCCTTCAGGCGCGCTATGCCGTCATGCTGGAGAAGCAAGTACCCAAATCAAAGATCATCGAGCGTTATCTGAACACCGTGTATTTCGGGAACAACGCGTACGGTTTGCAGGCCGCCGCCGAGGTCTACTTCGGCAAGCGTGTTCGCGACCTCACACTTGTCGAAGGTGCATTTCTCGCCGGACTTGTGCGTGCGCCGTCCAGTTATGACCCCATCCGTAACCCGGAACAATCGAAACGGCGTTTCGGCCAGGTACTCGAGCGGCTCGTCGAGACTGAACTGATAACTGCTGAACAGTCTCAGCAGTTCTCTGAGACCTGGCAAGTACCCGAGACCCTGAAGAACATCCCTGAACAGCAAGTCCGCCGGTCTTATTTCTCAGAGATGGTTCGCGACTATCTGTTGAACAAGAGCGACATCCTCGGCACGACGTATCAGGAACGCTTCAATCGCCTGTATCGAGGTGGGTTGCGCATACACACGACATTGGACTCCAAAGCTCAGTCACTTGCCGAAGCCGCAGTGAAGAAACAGCTACCCGCAAACAAGGCGGGTATCACCGCTGCAATGGTGAGCGTCGACAACGCCACAGGGGCGGTGCGTGCCGTCGTCGGTGGACCAGGTTTTACCGCGGGGCGAAGCGAGGTCAATCTCGCTGTGCGACGTCGTCAGACCGGCTCGAGCATCAAGGTGTTCATTCTTGCCGCAGCTCTTGAAGCAGGTGCACAACCGAAGGACTTGATCGACGGAACACTGCCGTGCACGTTCCCGAACCCCGGTCTTCCGGAAGAGCCGTTCAAGATCACCCAAGGCGTGAGCAAGCCCATCACGACTCTCGAACAACAGACGTGGCTGTCCATCAACTGCGCGTACGCACGTCTTTCGCAGATTGTCGGGCTCGAACGTCTGGTGCAGATGGTGTATCGACTGTCAGGTTCGCCGTATTTGTCGCGAGACACTTTCAAGATCTCACCGTTCGCGAGTTTCGCCACGGGCGCAAATGAACTGAGTCCGATGGACATGGCAGCGGGTATGCAGGCGCTCGCAAACGGCGGACTGAAGTTCGAGCCGTACCTCGTCGAGCGCATCGAGAATTCGTCGGGTCTCGTGTGGAGTCATAGTGCGACCGGCACGCAGGTGGTCGCAAAGGTCGTGGCAGACACAGAGATGTCGGTGTTGAAGGGCGTCATGGCGTCCGGAACCGCGCGACGGTCGGCACTTGCATTCGGCCGACCGTCTGCAGGAAAGACCGGCACGCAAGACGAGAACACCAACGCTTGGTTCGTTGGGTCCACGCGCCAACTGACGACTGCAGTGTGGGTGGGGGATCCGCGTGCGTACACGCCCATGATCAACATCCCTGAGTTTCGTGCTGTCGGTGTCCCACGCGTGCAGGGCTCCACGTTCCCCGCACGTATCTGGAAGGCGTTCATGGACCCAGCGCACAACGACGTGCCGATGGTCGACTGGGATGAGCCGCTGCTCGCCGAGCGCAATCAGGTCCGTTTGTATCTGCCCGGCACCGATTGTGTCGCTCGAGTTGTCTCTGGTGTGTTGCCGCGAAATCTGACGGGGCCGACGATCGCCACCATCGTCCCGGTCGACACGACGGTGTCGTCGTCGACCACATTGTCGACGACTTCGACGGTGCCTGTCACGACGTCACCTCTCGCACCGACGCAGACTGTCTACTCATGGCCGAAACCATCGGGCCCACCAGTGGTCGTGGCGGCGACCACGGTGCCGCCAACAGTGACTGCGACGACCACTGCACCGACACCCGGTACGAGTTCCACGGTTCCCATTGCACCGCCGCCATCCGTCGGTGGCCCTGTCGTCAGTGTCGTGGACCCTGGAACGACAGTTCCGCAAACAATGACGGACCCGACGTATCCGATCATCGGCGCTGATCCCTCGGCGTACCTCGTGTACCCGTGCGCGAAAGGCGTTCCGGGCACGGTTCGAACGACAGTCGTCGCAAGCTGAGCACCGTACGATTAACCGCACATGTTTTTTTGGTTTCTGGGCACGGCCGTCGTCGCAGTGTGGTTTGTGTTCCGTGACGAGCGGTTCGACTACCGCACGTTGATGGTCGGTGCACTCCTGCCAGATGTCATCGACATGCCAACAGGTGGGATCTGGGTGTTCCATTCCGTCACGGCGAGCGTCATCGTTCTTGCACTCGTGATGGTCGTCTGGCGACGCGGTTCGGCCAAGCGACGCAGCCTGCTTGGTGTTCCCATCGGCATGTTCTTCCACCTTGTCTTCGATGGTGCGTTCGCCAACACGACTGCATTCTGGTGGCCATTCACTGGTGTGACGATGGACGGAGGGAGCATTCCAAGCATCGAGCGCGGCCTGCTGAATGTCCCACTTGAAATTCTCGGAATCGCGTTACTCGCGTGGACGTGGCGGCGTGGTGCATTGTCCGACCCGATTCGTCGTCGGCAGTTCGTGTCGTCAGGCGTGCTACGTGAGCACATCGAGCTGAATCGCAACCCACAGGAGCCACCGACATGTTGATCCTCGTTCGCCACGGTCGTACGGCCGCCAACGCGAAGGCGTTGCTCCAAGGACGGGTCGACCACCCGTTGGACGACGTCGGACAAGACCAAGCACATCGTGTTGCTCGCGTCATCAACGATCTGTATCCCGAGGCACGAATCGTGTCGAGTCCGCTTCGACGTGCACGTATGACCGCTGAGGCAATGTCGTCGAATGTCACTATCGACGAGCGGTTCATCGAACTCGATTACGGGTCATTCGACGAACTGGCACTCACAGACGTGCCCGCCGAGACTTGGGCACAGTGGCATGCCGACCCGCATTTTCGACCGCCAGGCGGAGAAACGTTGGCTGAGTTGGATGTGCGTGTGCACGCCGCCCTCGAGGAACTGACCGACGAGGCACGAACACGTGATGTCGTCGTCGTCGCGCACGTGTCACCCATCAAGAGTGCTGTCGTGTGGGCGTTGAACGGTCACACGAACATGTCGTGGCGCTGTGCGCTTGACCGTGGTTCGATAACTCGCATCGCAATCGGCCCGCGCGGTCCGTCACTCATCGGCTTCAATGACACGGCTCACCTCGACGTGAAGTGATGCCGTGTGGATGGGTGACGGTGAGTCGCTCTGTAAGCGGGATTCTGTGCACACCTTGGTGTGCGGTGACCATCCATCTGTGCGGTCTACCCGAAGGTTGCCTCGCGGCGGGCGAGCAGCCCGTTCCTTCTGCTTGACCTTGCTCCTGGTGGGGTTTACCGAGCCGCGTGAGTCGCCACACGCGCTGGTGCGCTCTTACCGCACCGTTTCAGCCTTGCCTGTGACCGTTTCCGATCCATCGGCGGTTTCCTCTCTGTTGCACTGTCCGTCAGGTCGCCCCGACCTGGCTCGCGCCAGCACCATGCTCTGTGGAGTCCCGACTTTCCTCGATGCATTTCTGCACCGCAGTCACCCGAACGACTCACCGTCACGAGGCAGTGTACGAGTGGTGCACGCCGGCGACTAGGCCGATTTGTCCTGTGTGTGAGGTGGGTGTCGTCGTCAGTCGACGTAGATGAGCGAGTTGAGGCTCGGTGTCTCGATAGACAACACGTTCTTGTTACCACTTTCGCCCGGTTTTCCGAGAGCCACCTGGACGGCAGCCAAGGTACCGAAGGTCGAGGGAACTGCACCGACCAATGCCGCACCTCTGTCGTCGACGCCGGGAAGCAATCCTTCGACACCGGGGCGGATCGCTTGTGCGAGAACAGTGGCGTGACGAGCTTCTTGTGCGCCGATCACCATCGCGTCGGCACGCAACGCTGGTTCAGAGATTTGGGCGACGAAATTCTGATACGTCGATGCTGCCAATGTCTCGAGTGCATGTGCGAAAGCAAGCGCATCGGCGGCAGGAGTGTCGCTCTCAACGACCAATGCGAGTGCTGGCTCGATGTACAGCGACATCATGCGCGGGTTTGCTTCCTTGTATGGCTTGCCCCCGCGGGCGACGAGCAGTGACTCGAGTGCAGCAGCGTGGTTGGTGTGGTCGGCGATGAACGCCTTCGCGACATCGAGAGCTTTCGCGGCGTCACCAGTCAGCACGTTTGCTTTGGCGACCGCGTTGTAGGTGTCGATGGCGAGGTATTCGACCGACATCGCGGTGCGCAACAGGACTTCGTCGGTCACGTGTTCGGTCTTGAGTGCGGTCGTCTCAGGGCTGAGGCCGATTCGGGCGATGTCTGAATGCGACTCACCACCACATGCGGCGAGGACTACAGCCGATGTGGCAGTGACGCCACCGATGCGAAGAAACGAGCGTCGATTGAAAGACGAGGTGTTGGTCGAGGTGTTGTCGTTCATGGTCATCTTCATCCTGCGGTCACGGCGTCGAGCGGTAGTTCAGCGAGCATCGCAAGTGCCGCGCTGTGGTGTGCTTCGATCGTGATGATTGAAGCGACGAGCGCGGCAGCATCTGTGCCCTTGATGACGCGAAGCGCATCAGTGTGGGAAGCCGCTGCTTTCTTTTCCAGTTCGATGAGAGCGGGCAGCATCGACGTGAACGTTCCCGTCGGAGAGACAGATGGTGAGCCTGCATCAGTCGATGCGGCGGAGCCGACGTAGCCCTTCAGCGCGTCGACGTACGCCTGATGATGCTCACGCATCGCTGCGACGACCGTCGACTCATCCTTGCCGAGGCTCAGCGATTCCATCTCGGCGTACACCTGCACGTGTCCACGTTCTGCGATGAGTGCCGCATTGAGACCAGCGTTGTCATCAGCCGAACGCTTCGGGGGAGTCGTCGTGGACGACTCGGCGGCCCGAGCTTGACTGCCGAGCAGCACGGGCGTCGCGAGCACGGCACTGCCGGTGAGCGCTGCGAGAATCATCTGACGACGAGACATGCCATTGGCCGGCTCGCTCGTGTGTTGAGAGTGAATGTCCACGCGGGGGAATCCTTTTTGGTCGGTCGTGCCTGTCACGGCACCCTCCAACACTAGAAGTCCAGTGCTGACAGGTCCGGTATCCAACCGCGGGCACGAGAGATCGCCTCGGCCCATTGAGCGCGCGAGACGCCTGCCGCACCGCTCGGCTCGCACGACCACGAGGGTGTCGAGCCCGAACCTGCAGCCTCGAGACTTGACCACACGCCCTGGTTCGTGCCAGCAAGAAATGCAGCGCCAAGTGTGGTGGCTTCGGTCACAGGTGCGACATGGACGATTCGTCCTGCGGCATCAGCGAGCGATTGCACGAAGACGCGATTGCGGCTCATGCCGCCATCGATGTGCAGTTCGTCGATGCTGAGACCACTGTCTGCCTCGGCGGCATCGACGAGGTCGACACCGCGATGTGCCACTCCTTCGAGGACGGCGCGCACGACGTGGGCTCGGGTCGTGCCGCGAGTGGCACCGAGCAACATTCCACGTGCACCGTAATCCCAATGCGGAGTTCCAAGACCGAGAAGTGCTGGAACGAACACGACACCGTCGGTCGAATCGACAGATGCTGCGATCGTCTCAGTCGAGGCTGCATCTGGTGCGAGCTGCATGTCATGGACCAACCACTCGACGTTCGTCCCTGCGGCGAGCATCACTGCTTCTGTTCCGTAGTGGATGATCGAGTCATGGCTGTGGGCGACGATGGGAAACGTTCCGTGTGTCGACCGAGCAGACTGCGCCGGCGGTGCATCGCCGACGAAGAGGTCCAACATTCCACCTGAGCCGAATGTGATCTTCGTTCGCCCTGGGCTAACGCAGCCCTGCCCGACGAGAGAGGCCTGTTGATCGCCGACGAGCGCAGCCAACACCGGCGCACCAGGCAGTGCCGTGGCTTCACCGATCAGTCCGCGCGACGGGACAATCGTCGGTAACTGCTCTCGTGTGATGCCGAGTGTGACGAGTATGTCGTCGCGCCATTGCCGTGCGTCTGCAGTTGTCAGACCAGTGACAGCGGCATTCGAATGATCAGTGACATGGTGTGCACCATTGGTGAGTTTCCATGCGATCCAACTGTCGATGGTGCCGATGCGGATGTCGGTCGACGACCGAGTCGACTCGTTGTTCAGGTACGTGCGTGACATCCATGCTGCCTTCGTCGCCGTTTGATTCGGGGCGAATGCAAGACCGTGTTCAGCACGCAATGTCATGCAGTCGACGATCGTGCGAAGGTCCTGCCAGCCGAGTGATGGCCCCACCGGCACGCCGGTGGCAGCGTCCCACATGACAGTGCTCGCTCGTTGGTTGGCGACACCGACCGCCACGACAGGGCTCTTCGTCTCGTTAAGAATCTGCTCGCACGCATCGAGCGCGGCGTTCCACATGCGCATCGCGTCGAATTCGACGAGGCCTGGGGCCGGAGAGGACGGCGCGCAATGACGGTAGGCGTGAGCGGTGATGGTGCCGTCTTCATCCACGAGGGCTGCCCGCAGCCCCGTCGTGCCGATGTCGATCACGAGGATTGTCATGTGCGTGTGCTCATGGTGCGGTGCTCACGAGGGATTCTTCGTGTGCGGATTCTTGGTGTTCGGATTCTTGGTGTGAGGAGCGTTTCGCTGGACGATGCTGCCGAGCAATGCGCCGACGACCGATGCAAAGAGTGCGAGCGTCAGCGACGACACGACGCGCGACCAACGCACGTCGTCGCCTATCGCCAGTTTCACCACGACGATGGCTGCTTGGACCACGACGAACGTTCCGGTCGATGCGATCATGCCGTGGGTGTACGGGCTGCCGACATTTTGCTTGCTGGCGGCGACGCCCGCGCCGACGACGAAGCCGAACAAAGCGACGAGCGAGAGAAGCACCGGCCACGACGATGAGGCTGGTTCGTCGTCGAGAAGAAATCGAGCGATCAACGTCGGTGGTACGGCAAACAACAGAGTGACAGATGCACCTTGGCGAAGTGCCAACGTGTCGCGGTTCGAGTTGCCGTTACTCACAGCCCAAGTTTCCCAGGGTTCAAGATGCCGTTCGGATCGAGGGACGACTTGAGGGCGCGCAGCACGACCATCTCGCTACCAAGTGCTTCGTCCATGAATCGGGACCTGTTCAGGCCGACACCATGGTGGTGCGACAAGTTTGCGCCCGCACGCAGAGCCGCTCGTTGACCGGCATTCCACAATGCCTCGTACGTCGCGTCGAACGTCGCGTCACCAGGGGTCGCTGCGAACGTGAAGTACAGACATGCGCCGTCGATGTAACTGTGCGAGAGGTGGCAGCTTGCAAGTCGGCAACCTGGCACCGATTCGAATGCGGCGACCACGTCACGGCGCACTTGTCGCAACCGTGACCACGGGGCAGCCACCTCCATCGTGTCGATGACGAAACCTTTGCGCGTCAGTGCCTGGAGCCCGCTCGTGTCGTTGCGGTGCGAGAGCCACTTCTCGACCAAGTGGTCTTCTTCGCGCCGTGCGGACAACGACGCGAACTCGCCTTCGACGAGACGCTTCGTGGCAGCGACCAACTCTTTGTGTGCCTCGTCGAGCACGAGAAGGTACGACCTCGTGCCGTCACCACCGTGGGAGCGTTGCGATTCTTTCTCGTCATACAAACGCAAGACCGCAGGCGTCGCTCCGGCGCGGATGATTCGTCGACACGCTTCCATTCCGTCATCGAAAGAGCCAAAACTCCATGCACTGCGCCATTGATCGGCGTGGCGCGGATGAGCGCGCAGCCATGCGCGCGTCACAATGCCGAGCGTTCCTTCACTGCCGATGAAGACACGTGCCCTGTCTGGTCCGTCGGCACCAGCAGGAGCATCGCTCGTGCGCACGACTGTTCCGTCGGCGAGCACCACTTCGAGTGCGACGACCATGTCTTCGATCTTGCCGTGACGTGTCGAGTACTGACCCGCGCCACGACATGCGATCCATCCGCCGACAGTCGATATGTCGAACGATTGTGGAAAATGACCGACGGTCAATCCGAACGGCTCGAGATGTGACTCAAGATCGGGTCCGAACGTTCCGGGCAACACTTCGACCACGCCAGACTCTTCATCGACGCTCACGACGCCGCGCATTGAACACATGTCAAGGATCACGCCACCGTGTATCGGTATCGACCCTCCGCTCACTCCGCTGCGACCGGCTGCAGCTGTCACAGGAACTCGGTGCAGGTTGCAGAGCTCGATGACACGGCTGACTTCTTCGGTGTCGGTCGGCCGACACACGATCGATGCACGCTGTGTCACCACGCCTTCGAGGGCCCAGTGCATGTCATGTGGCCACCAATCGCGACTTACCTCGGTCGTCGTCGACAGGTCGGTCGCGACTGAACAAACGGCCCTCAACTGGTCGACGAAGTCTGATGTGAGTTGCGTCGCCTGAACGGACCTCACGCGAGCATTCGCAGCGCCACCTTCAATTTCGATCGGTGATGTCGGCTGGCGATCGCTGGTCATGAATCGTTCCTGTCGTTGGCGCGACCGTGTGACGTCGCAGCGATGAACTCGTCTTCGGTCACCAGCGCCGCAGCGTCTTCTCGTGCACATGAATCGATGAAATCTCGCACCTCGCGATCGACATCGGACGGTGACCAGGAAAGAAGTGGAGCAACCAATTGAGCCGTCTCTGCCGCGGCATGGACGGTCGCTCGTCGATCGAAGAGCCGCGAGCGCGTGCGTCGCGTGAGAATGTCGTCAAGTGACATGGCCATCTC
>CAYMVM010000011.1:21192-28370 GCA_964394175.1 uncultured Bifidobacterium sp. | reverse complement strand
AGAGCCGCGAGCGCGTGCGTCGCGTGAGAATGTCGTCAAGTGACATGGCCATCTCGTGCGTGACGGCATAGACGGCCTCTGCGCGCAGGTACGGAAGACCGTCGATGAGTGGTCGCGCAAGCTGAGGGTCATTCTGCACGATGTCCACGATCGTGTAGGCATCACTGCCGTAGCGGTTGTCGAGATGCTCGACCATCGCAGTCGTCATCCACTCAGGTCGAGTCGTTGGTCGGAATCGTTCGTGACCGCGCAACTTCAATCGCTTGGTGCGACAACGCTGAGTGGTTCCGAGGAGTTTGTCGACGGCATCGACCGCGTCTTCGGCCATCTCCCTGTAGGTGGTCAGTTTGCCGCCGGTCACCGTGACAGTTCCGTTCGCGGACGTGGTAACGCTGTGACGACGACTGAGGTCTGCGGTTCGGGCGGCAGATTTTGAATCGCTGTTCGTGGTGACCAGCGGACGAAGGCCACTCCACACAGCAAGAACGTCATCGTGGGTGACGTCGGTCGTCACTGATGCATTGAGTGCTCTCAACACATAGTCGATGTCGTCTTTCGTGCACTGAGGTTCGTTGACCGGGCCTTTGTAGTCGGTGTCTGTGGTTCCGATGTAGGTGTATTTGTACGTCCCGTCACCGTTCGGTACCCACGGGATCACGAAGAGGCTGCGTTTGTCCTTTGGCACGGGAATGACCACGGCGATGTCGTTTCGAACTTTCTGCCACGGCACGGTCACGTGCACGCCCTTGGCAGGTCGAATGGTGCGCGGGTGACTGCCTTCGTCAAGCTGTCGCAGATCGTCGGCCCACACTCCGGTGGCATTCACGACGGCACGCGCACGCACGTCGAACGACCGACCCGAGTGCACGTCGCGCATCGTCACGACGGAGACACCATCAATTCGTTCGATGGCGGTTACCTCGATGCGATTTGCAGCGACGCACCCCATGTCGACTGCCGTGCGTATGGCGGTCAACGTGAGTCGAGCATCATCAGCCTCGGCGTCGAAGTAGAGATATGCGGACGCGAGCCGGTCGGCGCGCATCGTGGGCAGGTGAGCGCGCGCTGCTTTGCCTGACAGTCGTCGATGAAGTCGCCCGATGCGCCATCCGCCGGTGATGTCGTACATCCACAACGCAGAACCAAGTGCGCGGGCGATTTTTTTCGAGATGAGGCCGTCCTTCGTGAGGATGGGAATCATGAAGGGGAGGACGCGCACGAGATGCGGTGCGTTGCGACGCAGTCGTTTGCGTTCGTGCAGCGCTTCGTACACGAGTCGGACATCGCCTTGTTGCAGATACCGCAGTCCGCCGTGCACCAACTTCGATGACTTCGACGACGTTCCAGAGGCAAAGTCGTCTCGTTCGACGAGTGCAGTCACATGGCCCCGGCTGACGGCGTCGACTGCGACCCCCGCGCCAGTGATTCCACCGCCGACGACCAGCACGTCGAAAGTGGTCGCCTCGAGTTGCCTGACAGCTGCCGCGCGGTCAAGGCCGGTGCTGGTGGAGGCACCGGGAAGAGACACGAGGCTCATGTTAGGGACGGCGCCGCACGGCAGCCGGGGTGGGGCCCGAAGGTTTCATCACTAAATCTGTCCGCAAGAGTTGCAAATTAGCAATGAGTGCAAATAACCTCGCAGGCATGCGCAGTCCAGACCAACTAACGGTGGCCTTCCGCCATGCCGGCCTGAAAGTGACCCCCCAGCGTCAACTGCTGTTCCGCCTGCTCCATGACAACTCTGCTCACCCCACAGCCGAGTCCTTGTTCATGGCGGCAAGTGCCGAAATGCCGGGCATCTCATTGCGCACCGTGTACCAAACCCTCACTGATCTCACCGACATGGGGGAGCTGCAGTCGATTGACTTCGGCACCGGCGCTTCCCACTTCGATCCAAACGTCGCCCATCACCACCATGCGGTGTGCGACACATGTGGCTCCATCCACGACGTGTACGTCGACGATGCGCCACGGCTCACAGGACTTGACGGATTTTCCGTCGAGCATTCCCACATCGTGTATCGCGGTACGTGTGCCGCGTGCTCATGAGTGTGGGGAGAACAACCCAAACCCCTTAACGAAAGGACACATCATGGCTGGCCTCAAAGGCACCAAGACCCATGAGAACCTGTTGGAGGCATTTGCAGGCGAAAGCCAGGCAAACCGCCGCTACCTCTGGTTCGCACAAAAGGCAGACGTCGAGGGTTACCCCGACGCAGCAGCATTGTTCCGTTCAGTTGCAGAAGGCGAGACCGGCCACGCGCACGGTCACCTCGAGTACCTGGCAGAAGTCGGTGACCCCGCAAGTGGCGAGCCGATCGGCGAGACCGAGCTCAACTTCAAGGCGTCGATCGCCGGCGAGACCTACGAGTACACCCAGATGTACCCGGGCTTTGCCAAGACCGCACGCGATGAAGGCTTCTCCGAAATCGCTGACTGGTTCGAAACCTTGGCTCGCGCCGAGAAGAGCCACGCAGGTCGTTTCCAAGAGGGCTTGAACTCCCTCTGATCCGACTGTCGCGCATGCCGCGACACGTGTCGATCGATCGGGTGGTCAGCTGGTGTCACACCAGCGACCACCCGCATCGCACGCGACACACCTCAATCTTCCCCCTTCAACCTGACACACGCCGAGGAACGACGAACGATGACGACCACCTATGACCCGAAACACCCGAAGTATCTCGACGAAGCTGATGTTCGCGAAGAACTCACTCGGGTGTACGACTTGTGTCACGGATGTCGCCTGTGTTTCAAGTACTGCACGTCCTTCCCGACGTTGTTCTCATATGTCGACCAACACGACGACCAAGACGCCGGTCGCTTGACTCCAGAGCAGCAAGACCAGGTCGTCGACGAATGCTTCCAATGCAAGCTCTGCTACATCAAGTGTCCGTACATCCCCGAACTGCATGAATGGGCGCTTGACTTTCCTCGTCTCATGCTGCGCGCGGACGCGATGCGTCGCGCAAACGGGCAAGTGTCGCTGCGCAAGCGCGCGACAACGGAATTCATGGGACACACCGACGCGCTCGGCAAAGTGTCAACTGCAGCTGCACCCATCGCGAACGCCGTGCTCGGCGCAAAGCCAGGTGGCATCGTGCGCAAGGTGGTCGCTGCAACTGCTGGAGTGTCGTCCGTGCGTCTGTTACCGCCGTTCGCAAAGACGCGATTTTCGACCTGGTTCAAGAAGCGGGTCAAGCCGGTTCTCGCAAAGAAGCAGGGATCAGTGGCTGTGTTCCCGACATGTCTTGTCGAGTACCAAGAGCCGGGTATCGGCAAAGACCTCGTTCGCGTCTACGAGCGCAACGGTGTCGAGTGCTCGTTGGTCGACGGCGCAGGCTGCTGCGGAGCTCCGTACTTGCACAGCGGAGATCTTGACCAGTTCACCAAAGTGGCGACCAAGCAGGTGAAAGTTCTCGCTGATGCCGTGCGCGAAGGCAAAGACATTGTCGTGCCACAGCCGACGTGTGGTTATGTGTTGAAGAAGGACTACCTCGATTACGTCGGTGGTCCCGATGCCGAGCTCGTCGCGAAGAACACGTATGACTCGAGTGAGTACCTCATCAACTTGCACAAGGCTGAGGGAACCGAACTCGACACGACGTTCACTGGCCCAGTGCCAGAGACCGTCACCTACCACACGCCCTGTCACCTTCGTGCGCAGAACATCGGCCTGCGCAGCCGCGACCTCATGAAACTGACGGGTGCAAAAATCAAACTTGTCGACCAGTGCTCCGGTATCGACGGCATGTGGGGCCTCAAGGCAGAGAACGAAGAGTTCGCAATTCCGATCGCCAAGAAACTGGCCGATCAGATCACCGCGGCCAATGGTGACATCGTCACAGGTGACTGCCACTTGGCGAACACCGCCATTACCGAGCAGACCGGTTCAAAGCCATTGCACCCGCTTCAGATGGTCGCGAGGGCGTACGGCATTCCCGAAGAGTGACGATTCGCTCCACTGCACATGTCCACCCCCTAACCACACACATGAAGGAGAACCACGTGAACACGGCAACCCCCACCGCCTCACGAAAGTTGACCCTCGACGACATCAAAGATGTGCGCGAGTATGAACGAGAGCGAGCAGAATTCCGCGCTCGCATGCTCGAAGTAAAGGCGCGTCGCCGCGTCGCACTCGGAACGTTGGTGACACTCATGTTCGAGAATCGCGACACGATGCGTCTTCAGATCCAAGAGATGATCCGCGTCGAAAAGATCGTCACCGATGAAGGCGTGCTCGAAGAACTTCAGGCGTACAACCCGATGGTTCCCGAAGCCGGACAATTGTGCGCGACGATGTTCATCGAACTCACGTCTGATGACATGGTTCGTGAATGGTTGCCGAAGCTGGCTGGTATCGAGCGCAGCGTGCTCATCAAGCTGCCGAACGGCGATTCGGTTCGCGGTCGTCTCGACGCTCAACACGAAGCAGGCCTCACCCGCGACGATGTCACCGCCGCGGTCCACTATCTGACGTTCGATTTTTCGCCAGAGCAGATCGAGTCCTTCGCGAGTGGCGATGTCCAGGTCCGCATCGACCTGTCGAACTATCTCGAGGCTGCCGAGTTGCTTCCTGCCACCAAGGACGAATTGCTCACCGACCTACGGGCCTGACACCCGAAAGAGCCAGATTTCGCCCATTGGCGGGCTCCAGAGGGTCGCACATGCAGATTGCAAAGTGTGACCGATGACACCTACTATCTCGTCCTGAGGGGCCCTCGTACGTCGCATGAGGGAGCGGGCCCTGACATCGACGGGGGAGTAGCGATGTCATTAGCAGACATCACATGGCGGTTACGGGGGGCCTGTCACGGTCTTGATCCGTCCATCTTTTTTCCAGAGGACGACGACGAGGCCGAGATCGCCAAGGAAATCTGCGCTGAGTGCGATGTCCGCGTCGCCTGCCTTGAGCACGCACTTGCCAGTCGCGAGCGCGACGGCGTCTGGGGTGGGGCCACGGAACGAGAGCGTCGCAGAATCATTCGTCAGCGCCGTCGCTCGGCGTAGATACTGAACGACGTAGAAACGCACGAACACCCCGACACCTCCGGATTTCCCGGTTGGCCGCAACTCATCAGTGAGCTCCTGCTGTCCCATGACATGGACGATGCGATCGCGTACGCAGCGACTCGCGAATTGTTGTCAGGCGAAACCAGCACGACGCACATCGCAGCGTTTCTTGTCGCGTTACGTGCCAAGGGTGAATCGGCAGGCGAACTTGCAGCCATGTTGCGCGCGGTGCGCGAAGCAAGTCGACGCGTCGAGTTGAACCCCCGTCTTGCGGCCTCGGCAATTGACGTCGTTGGTACGGGTGGGGACAAGAGCAACACAGTGAACATCTCGACGATGACATCTCTCGTCGTGGCAGCCTGCGGCGTTCCGGTGTGCAAACACGGAAACCGTGCGTCGTCGTCGCAGTGCGGAACTGCTGACGTGCTCGAGAATCTGGGAGTGACGATTGAGCTGAGCCCTGAAGGTGTCGCTCACTGTCTGGAACAATCGGGCATCGCGTTCTGTCTTGCACCGGCATTTCACCCGGCATTTCGACACGTCGGGCCAACGCGGCGCGAGCTGGGTGTACCGACGGTGTTCAACCTCCTTGGGCCACTTGCGAACCCTGCACCGATCACACGCATGCTCGTCGGCGTCGCCAATCAATCGATGATGTCGGTGATGGCGTCCGCACTCGACTCTCGCGGGGTGACCGATGCGTGGTTGGTGCATGGCCACGATGGTCTTGACGAAATGTCGCTCGCTGGCCCGAACACGGTCATTGAGCTGCGCGATGGAAGACAATCGACCCTGGAAGTCGACGCCACCGATGTCGGGCTCTCGCGCGCGAGTGTCGATGAGTTACGAGGCGGTGACGCCACATTCAATGCGGGGGTGGTGCAGGCATTGCTCGACGGTGAGCATGGTGCTGTACGAGACGTCGTCCTTCTGAACTCTGCGGCAGCGCTCGTGGTCGCCAAAGAATCGACGGACATGTCACATGGTGTGCAGATGGCACGTGACGCCATCGACAGCGGTAAAGCCAAACGAATTCTCGAAGTGTTCGTAAACGAGAGTGCGGCTGCGGCTGCGAATGTGACACGCTGACCGCCATGATTCGCGTTCCGGCCACCTCTGCGAACCTCGGACCTGGGTTCGACGCGCTCGGCCTAGCTGTCACGTGTTACGCCGACATCGGAATTGTCGGTTCACCAGACCAGCCAGACGATGCAGAAGTGTGCGGGACTCGCCATCCTGCGCACATCGCGTTCAGTCGAGCCGGCGGAACCGGAGACATCTGGGTGCGGAACTCGATTCCGATGGGTCGTGGCATGGGGTTCAGCGGCGCCGTTCGCGTGGGGGGCATTCTCGCCGCACTATCGCAAAACTCTGATGACATTGATGACGCTGCGCTCAAGCAGGCAGTGGCCATCGGCGCCGAGCTTGAAGGGCACGCAGACAACGTCGCTGCATCTGCCATGGGCGGAATTGTCGCCACCTCTGGAGGCCTGGTCGTGCGAGTTCCAAGTCCACTTCGACCCGCAGTCGTCATGTGGGTTCCGTCGTTCACGACCAGTACGAATGAGTCGCGCTCCACACTGCCGTCGAGTGTGTCGTTCTCTGATGCCGTGTTCAACGTGGGCCGCACCGCACTGCTGGTCGCAGCATTTGCCGCCGGTGACATTGACGTACTGCGCACAGCCACCGAAGATCGCCTTCATCAAGATCGTCGACTGGACAGCGCGCCTGCGTCGCGTGCGGCCTTGGCTGCGGGGCTTGATGGCGATGCATGGTGTGGCTGGCTGTCTGGTTCGGGTCCGACGGTCGCGATGTTGTGCGACGTGGCTGACGCAGAGCAACTGGGTCAACGACTTCCCTCAGAGGGTCACGTGAAAGTGCTGCAGATCGACACGCTGGGTGCCCATCGAGCGTGACTCTTCATCTCTGTGACACCCCATTGTCACAGTGAGGGCATGGACATCTCCCGCGAACCACTCATCATCAGTTGCGACACCTGCGTCATGGCGGCCACATCGGCATGCGACGACTGCATGATGAACTGTCTCACCGACACGCGGCACGACGGAGCAGTGGTCCTCGATTTTGAAGAGCAGAAAGCTGTGAGGTTGCTCGCAAAGGCTGGTTTGGTGCCTACGCTTCGGCACCGTGCCACCGGCTGA
>CAYMVM010000011.1:9820-21092 GCA_964394175.1 uncultured Bifidobacterium sp. | reverse complement strand
CATCTCGACGTGCTGTGGATGCTCGAGGCGTCAGATGCCGACCTGCTCGATGCCTGCGATCCCTGGTACATACACGAGCGCAATCCGCTGTGGCTGCGTCGTAACGCATTGATCATCTTGGGCAACATCGGCCGGCCGTCAGATGACGACGTGACGCGGGTGCTCCGCTCGATGTTGCAGTCGCACGAACCGGTGTTGCGAGCCCATGCTGCATGGGCGTGTGCGAGGCTCGGACTGTCTGCATTGCTGTCCATCGTCAGTGATGATCCCGATGAAATGGTGCGACATGAGTTGGCCCATCTGCCAACCTGTCGGGGCGACCTATGAAGCATCTGCTCGTCACGAATGACTTTCCGCCAAAGATCGGTGGCATTCAATCGTTGCTCTGGGAATGGTGGCGTCGGCTTCCTCCCGAGTCGTTCGCCGTTCTCACCAGTCCGTATGCCGGCACTGAGCAGTTCGATGCCGCGCAGTCGTTTCGCATCGAGCGCACGCGAGAACCGGTGCTCTTGCCACACCCGTGGATGGTGAACAGAGTCAACACGCTTGCTGATGACGTCGGAGCTGACTTGGTCGTCATCGATCCCGCCATTCCGCTTGGTCTCATTGGGCCGTCGCTCAAGCTTCCATATGCGGTGGTGTTGCACGGTGCAGAAGTCACTGTGCCGGGGCGTTTGCCAGGTTCGAAGCAATTGCTCGGACATGTTCTGCGACGTGCCGATCGCATCATTGCCGCTGGTGGATATCCGGCGGCAGAGGCAGTGCACGCTGCGGGTCGCGATCTTCCTGTGACTGTTGTGCCGCCGGGTGTCGATTGCGAACGCTTTGTCCCACTTGGCCGCGAGCAACGACTCTCTGCGCGGCGACATTTCGGTGTGCCCGACGATGCCGAAGTGGTGTTGGGCGTCAGTCGACTTGTTCCGCGAAAAGGTTTCGACACGGTCATTCGCGCAGCGGCTCGTCTCGCACGTGACCGTGAAAATCTCCACCTGGTCATTGCCAGCACGGGTCGAGACGAATCACGGCTCAAGGCTCTCGCCCGCGAACTGGGGGCGCCAGTCAAGTTCCTCGGACGAGTGTCTCACGACGACCTACCGCGTCTGTACGGATGCGCAGATGTGTTCACGATGATGTGTCGAAACAGGTGGGCAGGGCTCGAACAAGAAGGATTCGGCATCGTCTTTCTCGAAGCTGCAGCCTGCGGAGTGGCGCAGATCGCTGGTCGCAGTGGAGGAGCGGCCGAAGCGGTCGAGCATGGAAAGACTGGTCTTGTCATCGACGACCCGAATGACGTCGATGCTCTGGTTGATTCGATGGCGACCTTGCTCGACGATGATTCCACGCGCCTCGCGATGGGGGAGGCAGCGCGACAGCGAGCCATGTCGGAATTCAGCTATGACGTTCTGGCTACGCGACTCGGGCGAGCGCTCGGTGCGCTGTCATGATGACAAGCGCATGATGACAATTTCCATTCCGGCGTGGAACATCCGGCTCACTGCGTTGTTCGCGTTGACGGCGATCGTTTCGGCCGTCGTGTTTGAGCAGCCATCACAGACAATCGCTGTCGTTGTGGCTCTTGCATGTTTCAGTGTCGGCGTCGTCGCATTTCTGCTCGGCTACTGGGCTGCCGTGCAACGCAGTCGACGCGATGTCATCGGCGTTGCCGCTCTCTTTTTTCTTCTCGGTGATGTGGCTGACTCGCGCACCAAGCGCCTCATGAACTCGTGTCTTGCCGTTCAGTGCGTGGTGGCACTGGCGACGGCACTGGCACGACCTGAGACTGACGGAAAACCCGGCAGCACCCTTGCGTTCGGGATATTGGTGCCGATGCTCGGTCTTGGTCTGAACGGCCTTTGGGGTTCGCGACACGGTCATTTCGATGCTCGGGCGGATGTCGCGACCCCGGAAGCCCCCGAGTGGCAAGATGAAGACCATGAGTGACCGCGCCGCGCTGACCACATTGATTGCTGCTCCACTCGAGCGGTGTTACGCGATCGCACTCGATTTCGAGCGATACCCAGAATGGGCCAAGGACGTGAAGGAAGCCAAGATCCTTGCGCGTGACGACCAGGGTCGAGCGTCGCAGGTCGAGTTCAGGGCGTCTGCGCTCGGACGTAGCACGCATTACACATTGTCCTATGACTACAGCGACGCCCCGTCACGGCTCGCGTGGCATCTCGTCGAGGGCGACATCATGCGATCAATCGACGGTGCGTATTCGTTCGTCGACGTCGAAGGCGGCACGCAGGTGTTCTATGAGATCGACATCGAACTCATCATTCCCTTACCCGGTTTCGTGAAGCGTCGTGCGGAAGTCCGCATTCTCAACACCGTCAAAGAATTGAAGGTGCGCGCCGAATCTTCTGCGGCGTAGCAGTCGAGCAACATGACTGCAGATGGTGTCGCGACCGGCGGCGACCTGGCAATCGGTGTCGATGTCGGCGGCACGAAATGTCTGGCGCTTGTTCTGCGTGGAGACACCATCATCGACGAGTCCCGTCGAGAGACCCCGAGCGCGGACCGTCTGGCGGACCATCTCGTCGACATGGTGTCAGCAATCGAGGAGCGTCTTGGGTGTCGTGTGCCCGTGTTGGGCGTCGGTGCACCTGGGCTCGTGACACCAGATGGAGTCGTTCGCGCATCACCGAATCTGCGCGATGCAGCGGACGTGGCACTCGGGAAGCATCTGCGCGACGTGGGACGTTGGCGTGTGCATGTCGAGAATGATGCGACGGCTGCCGCATATGCGGAGTGGGCGACGGGAGTCGCGCGTGGATCACGACACGTGATGATGGTCACGCTCGGAACGGGAATCGGCGGGGGATACGTCGTCGATGGGAGAGTGCATCGTGGTGCGAACGGATTTGCCGGAGAAATCGGCCACATGGTGATCGTCGCCAACGGAACTCCATGTCCGTGTGGCAAGCGTGGATGTTGGGAGCGCTACGCGTCTGGGTCGGCGCTTCGTCAATTTTCGGGTGGCGAGGACGGTGAAGCTGTCGTGAGGCGTGCTGCACGTGGTGATTCTGATGCGCTATCTGTGATGCGGACGTTCGCGGATTGGGTTGCCCTCGGTCTCGCGAACCTTGTGAATGCGTTCGACCCAGAAGTCCTCGTGCTCGGTGGCGGAGTCGTCGAGTCGGCAGACATGTTCTTGCCGATCGTGAAGGACAGATTGCGTGAGCATCTGTATTCATCTGAGCAGCGACCATGCCCAGATGTGGTCGCGGCGAAACATGGGGAACGATCAGGCGCAATTGGTGCCGCTTTGTTGGGTCGACTCCACTAGTTTTTGCTCGATGGACTTTCGCCGAATCACGAACCTGCCGCCCTATGTCTTCACCATCATCAATGGTCTGAAGATCGAAGCGCGTCGCGCGGGTTCCGATGTCATCGACCTCGGATTCGGAAACCCTGACTTGCCCTCACCTGACATCGCCGTCGAGAAACTCGCCGAAGCGGCACACAACAGCAAAAACCATCGCTACTCGGTGTCGCGTGGTCTGCCGAAGTTGCGCGAAGCGATCGCCGATCTGTACAAGCGCAATTGGAATGTCGACCTCGACGTCGAGACAGAGATCACCAACACCATCGGTTCCAAGGAAGGTTTCAGCCACCTGATGTGGGTGCTCCTCGACCGGGGTGACGCGGCAATCGTTCCCAGTCCCAGTTATCCGATTCACATCTTCGGTCCACTTTTTGCTGGTGCCGATCTTCGCCAAGTGCCGATGCGCAGCCTCGCTGATCCTGCTGCTCGTGAAGACTTCACCGGGGACTTCTTCCGAAACCTCGAGACCGCGTGGAATGTCGGCTGGCCGAAGCCGCGCGTGCTCGTCATATCTTTCCCACACAACCCGACGGGTGCGACCGTCGATCTCGACTTCATGCAACGAGTCGTCGATTTCTGTCGTGAGCGCGACATGATCGTCGTGCACGACTTCGCATATGCCGACATGGGGTTCGACGGATACAAGCCGCCGTCCATTCTTCAGGCCGAAGGCGCCAAAGAATGTGCTGTCGAGTTGTATTCAATGACCAAGAGTTTCTCCATGGCCGGATGGCGTGTCGCTTTCCTCGTCGGTAATTCAGCAGTGGTGCAAGCATTGGTGAAGCTCAAGAGCTATCTCGATTACGGAACATTCCAGCCGATCCAAATCGCTGCGACTGTCACCATGAACGAAGCAGCGGATTATCCGAAAGAGATCTGCTCCATCTACGAGGCTCGCCGTGACGTCCTCATTGACGGTCTCGGACGACTCGGGTGGGACATTCCGAAACCGAAAGGTTCGATGTTCGTGTGGGCTCAGATACCAGAGCCATACGCCGAGATGAACTCCGTCGAATTCTGTTCGCACCTCGTGCGTGAGTGCGATGTCGCGTTGTCGCCTGGTGTCGGATTCGGCCCAGGTGGCGAAGGTTTCGTGCGCTTCGCTCTCATCGAAAACGAGCAGCGAATCAGGCAAGGCCTTCACAATCTGAAGCGTGGTCTACCGAAGTTGGGTTGACCAATCAGTCAATGACTCAGGATCGCTCCCACGAGCGGCTGCGCTCGACAGCCCGTAGCCACGTCGCATAGTTGCCAGATTCTTTGCCTGCATCGAACCGTTTGTCGAGGCGCCAGATGTCGCCGATTTCCTGCAGGTTCTTCCACACGCCGGTGCCGAGACCGGCAAGATATGCCGCACCGAGCGCGGTGGTTTCTGAATCGGTCGGGCGCAACACCGACACACCGAGCTCGTTGGCTTGCATCTGCAGCATGTCGTCCATGACCGCGGCACCGCCATCGACGCGTAGCTCGGACAATGTCGTGCCACTCACCGACGTCATTGCTTCGATGACGTCGCGGGTCTGGAACACCATCGCTTCAACGACGGCTCGGGCGATGTGAGCGCGGGTGGTGCCGCGCGTGATGCCAACGATTGTTCCGCGTGCGTAGGGATCCCACCACGGACTTCCGAGACCGGTAAAAGCCGGCACGATGTACACGCCGCCGTTGTCGGTCACCGATGCGGCCAACGGCCCGATGTCTGAAGATGATTCGATGATTCCGAGTCCGTCGCGGAGCCACTGCACTGCGGCACCAGTCACGAACACCGCACCTTCCAATGCATACGTCGGAGCACCGGTACCAAGATCCCAAGCGACCGTGGTCAACATTCCCTCGCTCGGCGGTGGACATGTCGTACCGATGTTCATCAGCACGAAACTTCCGGTGCCGTAGGTGTTCTTGGCCATGCCTGAGGTGAAACAGGCTTGACCAAAGAGTGCGGATTGCTGGTCACCGGCGATTCCGGCAATCGGCACGCCCGTCGGAAGACCCTCGACACGTGTGACCCCACACACCCCAGACGAAGGAACGACTGTTGGGAGCGCATGACGCGGAACATCGAGAAGTGCGCACATCTCGTCGCTCCACGTGCACGAGTTGATGTCGAACAACATCGTGCGACTCGCATTCGACGGGTCGGTCACGAAACTCTCGCCACTGGTTAGCTTCCAGATCAGCCATGTATCGATGGTGCCGAGCGCGAGATCGCGTGACACCGGAACATGGCCGTCGGTGATGAGCCATCGTGCCTTGCTGCCACTGAAGTACGGGTCAAGCACGAGTCCGGTCGTGCGGCGAACGAGGGGAAGGTGATCGACGAGCGAGTCGCAATATTCGGCGGTGCGACGGTCTTGCCAGACGATGGCGCGATGAAGTGGTCGGCCGGTGGACTTGTCCCACGCAACGATCGTCTCTCGCTGATTGGTGATCCCGATGGCGGCAACTGGCTCGTCGATCTGATTGATGACCTCGAGCAGTGTCTCCAACACTGCGTTCCAGATGTCCTCCGCATCGTGTTCGACCCAACCTGGACGCGGAAAGTGTTGAGGGAACTCGCGGTACGACGATGTTGATGGACGTCCGTCCGAATGAACTGCTCGCGTGCGCACACCGGTGGTGCCCGCGTCGATGCTGAGAACGACTGTCATCGCCTCAGTCTGGTCGCGAGGTTGCGAGCAACGCGACAAGGTCAGCGTGGAGTGCCGGCGTCGACGCCATCACTTCCTCGGGTCGAACGGCAGCACCGGAGAAATCGGTGACGATTGCACCGGCCTCAGTGGCGATGACCTGGCCGGCGACAAGGTCCCACATGTGAAGATTCTCCTCGAAGTACGCATCAAGACGACCTGCTGCGACGAAACACAGGTCGATGGCGGCGGCACCGAAACGGCGCAGGTCGCGGACTTTGTCGATCATCTGTGGGATCCGACGGGATTGTCGTACGCGCGACTCGGCGGAATAACTGAAACCGGTGCACACGAGAGCGTCGGCAAGTGTCTCGTTGGCGCGGACCGTGATCGCGCGACCGTTCAGGAACGCTCCGCCACCACGTGAGCCGACGAACATCTCTCCGAGCGCAGGCACGTACACCACACCTGCGAGTGGACCGACTGCATCCGTCACGCCAATCGATACGGCCCACATCGGCAGATTGAAATAGAAGTTCGTCGTTCCGTCGATGGGGTCGACGTACCACGTGAGACCCGAGTCGCCGGTGTGCGCCGCGCCTTCCTCGCCGATGATCGAGTCTTGTGACCGTCGCGTGCGCAGACCGTCGACGACAAGTGTCTCGCTGGCACGGTCGAACTCGGTGACCATGTCGGTCAGAGTCGACTTCGTGGCGACATCGGACAGGCCGCGCTGGCGTCCCGCCATCGCCATGTCACCGGCTTCACGCGCGAGTGACTCGGCAACGACCAGGCATTCGTCGACGGTCGACGTCGAAGTCAAGACGTCGTGTCCATACGGTCAGAAATCTCACGCCACTCTCCGAGGGCGCGCAGCACGAGGACTGCGACAATGGCAGTGCCTCCCGCGGCGAGTGTCGCGCCGATAAGGATGCCGAGTCCTTCAGGAGTTGCGCAATCTCCGGTGCATTGGATGTCGACAAGCGCGAATCCGATGAGTCCTCCGAATGCTCCACCGAGACAGATCGAGACGAAGGCAAGTACGCGAGCAACGCGAGAGGGAAGAGCCGAGAGTGCGGCCGGACCGGGCGATGTGTTCGAAGACTCTGAGCTCACGTCTGAATCGTAGGTGTCGGGCATCGGGACCGCATGATCGACCTGCACTAGCGTGACTGAGGAAGTGGGAACGAGCACACACGACGAAAGGTTCATCCTCCACGTCGACATGGACGCGTTCTTTGTGTCGGTCGAATTGCTCGACCGACCGGATTTGCGCGACAAGCCGGTCGTCGTCGGCGGTACCGGTGACCGCGGAGTCGTGGCTGCAGCGTCATACGAAGCACGAAAATTCGGAGTGCGTTCGGCGATGTCCGCATTCCGCGCCCGTCGGTTGTGTCCCGACGCGATATTCCTGGCACCACGTCATCACCTGTACACCGAAGTCAGTGAGAAGTTGTACGACCTGATGACGTCGTACACGCCGCTCGTCGAACCACTGTCGGTTGACGAAGCGTTCATGGACGTCACCGGGTCGGTGCGACTGTTCGGTGAGCCCGAGGCGATTGCCCACGACATCCGTCGTCGAGTCTTTGAAGATCTCGGACTGACGTGCAGCGTCGGAATCGCTCCCGTGAAGTTCCTCGCGAAACTCGCGAGCGAGGCTGCGAAACCCCGGGTCGCTGCAGGCAAAGTGTCCGAGGGTTACGGCGTTTTTCGAGTTCGACGAGGCGAGGAACTTCGATTTCTTCATCCGTTGCCGGTGCAAGCGCTGTGGGGCGTCGGTCCGGCGACACTGGCGCGGCTCGAGCGACTCGGGATCGGAACAGTCGGCGATCTTGCAGCGTTGGACGAATCTGTTCTCGTGTCAGCTCTCGGTTCAGCGCACGGCGCTCATCTTTATGCGTTGGCGCACGCCCATGATGAGCGTGACGTCGTTCCTGACCGTGTGGCGAAATCAATCGGACATGAAGAGACCTTCGAGCAAGACTTGTACTCGGTCGAGGAATTGCGACCACACGTCGTCCGGTTGGCAGATGCCGTCGCGCGACGTTTGCGACGAGCCGACACGTCTGCTGCGACTCTGACGCTGAAAGTCAAGTTCTCGACGTTCAACGTGGTGACACGGTCCGTCACGTTGTCCCAGGCACTCACCACCGGACCGGCCATCGTCACGGCGATCATGCCGTTGGTCAGTGACATAGATCCCGCTCAAGGGGTTCGACTCCTCGGCATTCATGCAGCGCGACTTGGCGTCAAGGTCGACGACGCGCGCCTTTTCGATGACGTTGATGACCCAGTCGAGGCAGTCGAAGCGCAATGGTCCGTGGCGAATGACGCGATCGACACCATTCTTGACCGTTACGGCAAGGGTGCGATCGGGCCAGCGTCGACACTTCGGGCACGTCGACCGGGGGAGTCGCCGTTCGGCCCGCAGTGAAATCCCCGTCGCCGCATTGTGTTCAGGGCTGCGAAGTGGAAAGATTTGGATGTGGGTCTCTCGGACGACGAACAGCGCATTCTGCGGGAAATCGAACAACAGCTCGAGACTGATGAACGATTCGCTCAAGCGGTGTCGCCATCTGGTCTGTACCGACATTCTGTGCGCACCGTGCGCTGGGCAATCCTCGGTGTCGTGGCCGGACTCGTCATCACGGTCGCGGCTTTGCAGGTTCACTTCCTCGTATCTTTCGTCGGATTCCTGACCATGCTCATCTGCGGTCTCATGATCGAGCGCCAGGTGCGCCTCATGGGCAAAGCCGGAGTGCAAGATCTGGCGCAGACGTTGCGCCAACCCAGGTTTGCGGCGGCACGGTTCCGCTCGCGACCAGAACGTGACTGACGGCTGCCTCGCAGTCGACATTGGCGGCACCAAGCTCGCCGTCGCCCTCGTCACCTACGACGGTGTCATTCATTGGCGCGCATCGCGCGCAACGCCATCTCACAATGTGTTCGCGGAACTCGCTGAGTTGTGCACGACTGCGCTCGAGCACGCGTCGACGAACGACATGGTGTTGACCGGGGTCGGAGTCGGATGTGGTGGCCCGATGAACCGACCAGCAGGGACCGTCTCTCCGCTGCACATTCCCGAGTGGCGCAACTTTCACTTAGCAGGACAACTTGAGTCGCTCATTCGGTTGCCAGTCGTGGTCGACAACGACGCGAAGGCATTGGTGTTGTCAGAGGTCGTGGCCATGTCACAGCAACCGACCAACGGACATGTGGAACTCTCGCATTCGACACGCACCGGTGGCGTCATGGCCATTGTGTTGGGAACAGGCGTCGGTGCGGGTCTTCATGTGGATGGTCGACTGCTGCACGGTGCCACTGGCAATGCCGGACACATCGGTCACGTCGTCGTCGACCCTGATGGTGTGGAGTGTGAGTGCGGTTCGCGGGGATGTCTCGAAGCACTGGTGTCGGGTCCTGCGATCGAGCGACGGACAGGTACGAGTGCCGCGGACGTCTCAGAAGCCGAGCGGCGAATGTGTGGAGTGTGGGTCGGTCGCGCGATTGCGTCAGCGTGCGCAACGCTCGACATCAACACGGTGGTACTCGGAGGTTCAGTTGGCCTCGGACTTGGTGAGAAGTTTCTCGGTGGCATCGACACTGCGCTCGACACTCACCACGGGGCTGCTCTGCTGCAGCGACCCGTCGTGCGATCTGTGACGTTCGGCGTCGACGCGCCACTCATCGGTGCCGCAGCCCTCGTCTTTCCGCGGTCGGCAATGTCAAAGGTCGATTGAATGGTGTTCAAGAAACACTGGGTAAAGTGAAAACGCAGGAGATGTGTCGGTGATGGAATCAAGAAGCGGAACAGTCGCAGTGGTCCTGTCCGTGATGGCTCATCCGTCGTTGTGGCCCATCGCTCTTCGACAGTTGTTCCGCCTTGCCCCAAACGGCTGGTGGCGTCGCTGGCCGTTCTTGCCGGTGCCGGCGAATGGGTACTTGCGATTCAGGCTCGAGACGCAATATGGCTCGACGGCTGGTGAATCCGAAGCACCGCGACCGACCGATGTGGTGGACTATCTGAGATGGTGTCGCGACTGGGAACGGACAGACGGTAGGTGACCATGAGGAGCGCGCTCGTACTCAATGCGACGTACGAACCGCTCAGCGTCGTGTCTGCTCGGCGCGCCGTGTGCCTCGTGTTGTGCGACAAAGCAGAGATCATCGAGGATGAAGGCATTCCGATTCGGTCAGAGCGCATGAATGTGCCGGCTCCGACGGTGATCAGGTTGCGATACATGGTGAAGGTCCCGTTCCATCGCAGTACTGCACTGTCACGTCGGGCAGTGTTCGCCCGAGACAATCATCAGTGCGCATATTGCGGAGGCCACGCCGACAGCATCGACCATGTCATTCCCCGTTCGCGAGGTGGCAAGCACACGTGGGACAACGTCATTGCCGCATGTCGTGCGTGCAACTTGCGCAAGCGAGACCGGACACCCGAGGAAGCGGGCATGGCGCTAAACGTCTTGCCGCTCGCTCCGCGTGAGTTGTCGTGGATCACCTTCGCGGTCGGGCGTGTGCCCGACGCGTGGAAGCCCTATCTGGCGCACGCCAGCTGAATCTCAGTTTTTTCCCGATGTCATCTGACCTGTCTTCGGCTGTGCCGTCAGCGCCGTGGCCCATCAGGCGCCACACCGGCACTGCTGCCGACCTGCATTCATATGACGTGACTGGTCAGAGTGCATTGCACGTGATGACGCCCGTCGCACCGGCGCTCGTACTCGGTTCGACGCAAGTGTCGTCGTCGGTGAACACGGTGAGCGCAGAGGCTGCCGGCCTCCACGTGTGCCAGCGACGCTCCGGTGGGGGCATTGTGTATGTGCACCCGGTCGATTCCGTGTGGGTCGACGTGTTCATCTCGCGCGATGACGCGCACTGGGTCGACGATGTGGGTCGCAGCTCGCTGTGGCTCGGTCATGCGTGGGTCGACGCACTTGCTGCGTGCGGCATGGTCGGTGCGCGCGTGTACGACGGGCCGATGCAACGAGGCAACAGCGGTGCAATCGTGTGTTTCGCTTCATCGGCGCCGGGCGAGGTATTCGTTGACGTAATGAAAGTGGTGGGCATCAGCCAACGACGCAGCCGCGACGGTGCTCGTTTCCAATGCATCACGTACCTCCGCTGGGCTCCGGAGGAATGGACGAGCCACCTCACCGATGAATCAGTCGCCGCGACGACGTCGTCACTTCCTGTCCAGGCTGTGTCTGCCGATGCAGACGTCCTGATTCAACATCTTCATCGAGCACTCGCGAATCAGTAGTCGACATCCCTGGTGCGATCCACCGGGTGTGCCACCTAACTGTTTCTG
>CAYMVM010000011.1:0-9720 GCA_964394175.1 uncultured Bifidobacterium sp. | reverse complement strand
ACCGTGCGTTCCGCCGCGTGTCACCTGGGGCGTTCCGTGGGGCGCGGTGGGGGGAGTGGTGGTCCATAGTGGGGTGAAATGGTTGACAGTGGGGCAAAGTGGGGATAATGTGTCTCGTGGGGGGAGACAAGTCGTCTCCCGGTGGGAGCGGAGAAACCCGTGTTTGTTGGAGTGCACGAGCGGCAATTGGACCCCAAGGGTCGACTTGCGTTGCCGGCAGCATTCCGTCCCCGTCTCGAGCCCCGGTGCTACCTCGCCTTCGGACAGGGAAAGTGTGTCGACGTGCTCACCGCCGAGGCCTTTGACCAGGTCGCTCACGAGTTGATGCAGAAAGTGCGCGCCGGCGAGATCGATCGAAATCAACAGCGTGCGCTAGCGGCGAACACGCTCGAAGTCACTGTCGATGCGCAAGGTCGCATCAACCTTGACGAGAAGTTGCGTGCATACGCCGGCCTCTCTCTGAGTTCACGCGTCATCGTCGCTGGCTCTCTTGACCGTGTCGAAATTTGGGACCCCGAGCGCCATGAGCGCATCACCGAAGTGGGAACGCAACAAATCGCAGGAGCGGACGCGTGATCGCCCATGATCGCCGTTCGCACCTCCTCGCACCTTCTGCTTCACCCTCGACCAGTTTCAACTCTGTTCATGTCGACATCACTCGCCGCGCACTCTCGGTGTTCGGCAGTTCTCCGGATGGCACGGTGGCTAGCCCCAACTCCGCCCGCTGTCATCGCCGCCGACTCGGGGAGACATCCCGACGGCACTTGTCACCCGGAGAACTGCCGAGCATCTGGAATGACTCGCTCGATCACGCGAATCGACGTATCGCCGATCGGTCGGTTGCGATGACGGACGAGTTTCATCATGAGCCGGTGATGCTCGCGGAAATTCTCGAGGTGTTCGCGGGCATCACTCCGGGTCTGTTTGTCGACGCGACCCTCGGTGGCGCCGGCCATTCGATCGCAGTGCTCGCGCAACATTCGGAATTGCGACTCCTTGGGGTCGACCGTGACGAAAACGCACTTCGAGCAGCCTCCACGGCTCTGGGGTCGATGAGCGGGCGTGCAACCCTCCGGCACGCCCGCTTCGACCGCATCACAGAGTTGATGGCGAGCCTGGGTGAGAGCAAGGTCGACGGCGCATTGTTCGACCTCGGAGTTTCTTCACCGCAACTCGATGTCGCAGAGCGTGGGTTTTCGTATCGCCATGACGCACCGCTTGACATGCGCATGGATCAGAACCAGTCGATGAGTGCGTTCGACATTGTGAATGAATGGACGTTTGAGGATCTCGTGCGCATGCTGCAGGACAATGCGGACGAAAAGTTCGCGAGTCGAATTGCTCGCGCAATCATCGCTGCCCGACCGATCGAGACGACCGTTCAGCTGGCCGATGTGGTCACCATGGCGATACCCGCTGCCGCGCGTCGCCGTGGTGGCCACCCGGCAAAGCGCACCTTTCAAGCAATTCGCATCGCGGTGAACGGTGAACTCGAGATTCTCGAGTCATCGATTGAGGCGGTCATCAACGTGCTCGCTCCTGGTGCTCGGCTTGCCGTGCTCACATACCACTCAGGCGAGGACCGCATCGTGAAGCGCACGCTTCGGCGTGCAGTCACCGGTGGATGCTCGTGTCCACCAGGTCTGCCGTGCGGTTGCGGGGCTCAGCCACTAGCGACGTCCGTTCGGGTCTCGCGCGTCGCGACGATGTCAGAACAGCAAGCCAATCCGCGCGCTCGCTCTGCGAAGTTGCGTGTCATCGAACGCCTCGGAGACGACGCTGTTCGCCGCATCGGGGGAGCCGCCTGACCATGGCTGTTGCATTGCGCACTGACGTCGCACGACGCGCACGACCACAGGAGGTCAGCGAACGCCCAGAGCTCGCGCTCGTACCTGCAGCTCAGCGCCGCACAGTCGGTCGTGTCATCACGGCCGTCATCCTGTTCTTCGGGCTGATGTTTGCGGTGGTCGCTCTTCGCGCCTACATGGCACAGGAGCAGATGCGGCTCGACGAGTTGAACAGAGACATCATGCGGGCTCGTGCGCATTACGACGAGTTGCGTGCCGAGCGTGCGTTGCTTCAGTCCCCATCGGTTCTGCTGGAGAAGGCTCGCAGTTTCGGAATGGTGCCGGCTGTCGGAATGAAAGTGGTCGAGATTCCTGCTGAGGTTGCTGCAGAAGTCGCCGCGTCGGTCGGAAAGATCGACGCGGACATCGCAAGCACGACAGAGTCGAAGCTGGACGATTTCGGACGGATCAAGCGCCAGGTGGGGCCGCGTCGATGAGCCAACGGGACGGGCGTGATTCGCGTCAACGTGCATCGCGAAGTGTCGATGCTCGCGAAGTGCAGCGTCGGTCGCGTAGCCACGGAACGCCATCGTCTCGGCGACCGTCGCAATCGCGTTCAACTGACCGTTCAACTGGTCGCACAGCCGACCGCACACGTGACGACGTGCGACGCGATTCGTCGTCACGTAGACCAGCGACAGGTGGTCGTTCGACCGGCCAACGCTTGATCAGGCAGACAGAGCAGTTCAAACAGCGCGCCGTCCAGACGGCTAAGAAACAAACGTCATACGAAGTCGATCAGCGCATTCGAAAGCGTCTCTCGTTCGCTGTCCTCGGAATCGTCTTTGCTTTGCTCGTGCTCGCGGTGTGGGTCGGTCTTCTCCAGACCGTTCGTCGCGACGGATATCACGCAGCAAGCATCAACCAACGCACGCGAACGACGATCATCCGAGCAGACCGTGGAGTCATCTTCGATCGCAATGGCAGTGAGATCGCTCTTTCCGTGCCGACGACGACATTGTTCGCCGACCCACAGTTGGTGATCGACCCAATCGGCACTGCCGCTGCGGTCACTTCGATTCTTCAATTGCCGGTGGAGGAGCACGACCGGATCGTCGCTGCGCTCAGCAAACGTGAAGGAAACTTCGTCTATATCGCTCGCCAAATCGAGAAGGACCGTGCCAAGGCAGTTCTTGACCTGAATCTCAGCGGAGTGGCGTCGTACACCGAACCGGCACGCGTGGTCGAAAGTGGGGTCGCAGGCGCAGTCATCGGTCGCACCGATCCGGACGGAGTCGGCATCTCGGGCCTCGAGCAACAGTACAACGAGTTGTTGGCTGGTGTGGACGGCAAGGCAGTTCGTCAACGCGACAACAAAGGCAACTCCATCTCGGGAACTGGGTCGATGCTGACTGACCCGCAGACGGGTTCTGACCTCGTCTTGACGATTGACAAATCGATTCAATTCCAGGTCGACCAAGCTCTGCTCCAGCGAGTCGACCAACTGAAGGCTCGTGCCGGAACAGTGATCATGATGGATTCGCGCACAGGTGACATTTACGCGATGTCGAACGTGCGGCGCACCGAGGACGGCAAGGCAGAGTTGGCCACCGGCAACTTCGCTGCTGTCGAAGCGCACGAACCGGGGTCAGTGGCAAAAGTCTTCAGTGTCAGCGCAGCACTGAACGAAGGAAAAGTGACCGATGCAACCGAGTTCATGGTGCCCGGTGTCCTTCGCGAAGACGGTTTCGTCATCCGTGACGCGTATCCGCACCCCACGATGAAGATGACGGTGCGTGAGATCCTGCGAGAGAGCTCGAACCTCGGCACTGTCATCACCGGCGGAACACTTCAGCCCGAGCAGCTGCACGCGTACCTACGTGCGTTCGGATTCGGTGCGACGACCGGTCTCGAGTATCCCGGTGAGAGCAAGGGCATTTTGAAGTCGACGCGCAAATGGTTCGGTACGGAGAAAAAGACGGTCACGTACGGATACGGATACGCAGCAACGCCTCTCCAACTCGTGGCGGGGGTCAATGTCGTCGCCAATGGCGGCACGTATGTCGCACCACGCTTGGTGAAAGCCACGATCGATGCTGACGGAGAATTGAAGTCGACAAATCCTGCCGCGACACGTCCGGTGCTGAAGCCTGAAGTGGCCACCACGATGACGTCGATCATGAAAGACGTTGTCTGCTCTGGAACTGCGACTCTGGCGCAGGTGAAGGGAATGACAGTCGCGGGGAAAACCGGTACGGGTTACAAAGCGCAGGACAACGGCACGTACACGACGGCGACAGGTGGACGAAAGTACTTCGCATCGTTCGTCGGGTACTTCCCGGCCGATGACCCGAAGATCACGATGCTCGTTAGTATCGACGAACCGGACGGTTCATCGCGCGACCGCTTCGGCGGCACCGCTGCAGCACCAGTTTTCTCCCGTCTCGCCAATGTGGCCATTCAGGAACTCGACATCACACCGACCGGCGTGGGAACCGGGTGCCCTGCCGACGCCAAGAGCGGACACTGAGAGAGCATGGAGACCATCATGATGGAACCCCGCGCTCACACTTCATGTTCAATCGGTGACCTGATTGCTCGCTCGACATTCGAGCCACTGCACATCATCGGAAGAACTGACGTCGTCGTGTCCGGTGTGTGTCTCGATTCGCGCACAGTGAAACCAGGTGATCTGTTTTGTTGTGTTCCGGGACAGGGACAGGACGGTCATGACTTCGCCCATGACGCGGTGGCGAACGGCGCCACGGCATTGCTCGTCGAACATGAGGTGCCCGGAGTCGACGAATCAGTCACGAGAGTCGTCACGAACAACGTGCGGGCAGCAATGGGACCAGTCTCTGCTGCTCTGTATGGCTGGCCGAGCACGAAGTTGTGCGTCGTCGGAGTGACCGGTACGAACGGCAAGACCACGACGACTGCGATGCTTGCATCGATCTTCGAGAAATCCGGACATCGCACCCGCATTCTCGGAACTCTCACAGGGTCACGTACCACGCCAGAAGCGCCAGAGCTCCAGCAATTCTTCGCTGATGCGCTCGCCGACGGAGTGTCGCATGTCGCGATGGAAGTGTCCTCACATGCGCTCGATCAACTCCGCGTCGACGGCACGACCTTCTCGGCGGTCGTGTTCACCAATCTCGGTCGAGACCATCTCGACTATCACGAGACGACCGAGCGTTACTTTGCTGCCAAGGCGAGTTTGTTCACGAGAGATTTCGCTCCGATCGCGGTCATCAATTCAGACGATGTCCACGGGAGGCTTCTCATCGACGCACGAAGCCGCGCGACGGTGCCGGTCTCGCGACATGACGTGTCCGACGTGCGTGTGACCACCGAGTCGGTCTCGTTCCGTTGGAAGAACGTCGACATCGATGTTCCGATCGGTGGAGATTTCAACGTCGACAACGCGATTGCCGCATGTGAGACTGCGAAAGAGCTCGGTTTCTCAGAAGAGCAGATTCGTGCCGGTCTGGCGTCACTTGCGCCGGTTCGTGGTCGCTTCCAGAGCATTCCGAATTCTCTCGGCGTACATGTCATCGTCGACTACGCACACACGCCTGAGGCGCTCGAACGACTCCTGACCGCTGTCACCGCAGCAGATGACGCACGATTGATCGTCGTGTTTGGTTGCGGGGGAGACCGCGACGCAGGGAAGCGGCCCGTCATGGGTGCGCTCGCCGCTCGGCACGCCGACCTCGTCGTCGTCACGTCGGACAATCCCCGTCACGAGGACCCTTCAGCCATCATCGAGCAGATCGTGGCCGGAGTCGACAAGGACGCGATGCGACGCGTGACCACCATCGTCGATCGTCGTGTGGCAATCAGCGCTGCGATCGAGCAGGCCCACATGGGTGACGTCATCGTGATCGCCGGACGAGGCCACGAAGCCCAGCAAGACATCGCTGGTGTCCAATTCGATTTCGATGACGCAGCAGTGGCAAGCGACGTTCTGCGAGACAAAGAGGCTCGGGCATGATCGCGGTACTCATCGCTGGCGTCGTTTCGATGCTGCTCTCGTTGCTCGGCTCTCGAGCCCTCATGCAACTCTTCGCACGTCTCGGAGTCGGTCAGCCGATTCTCGGCAAAGAGGACCACGGTCCGGTGCATCACAGCCCGAAACAGGGCACGCCGACAATGGGCGGTGCCGCCATCATCACCGCAGCATTCATCGGCTGGGCAGTTGCACACGTGCGAAAGGGTTTGCCTTTCTCGAACCAGGCACTCATCATGTGGGCTGGTGTGTTGCTCCTCGCGCTCATGGGCTTTCTCGACGATTTCCTGAAAGTTCGAAAGGCTCACAACCGAGGAATCTTCTGGAAGCGCAAGGGCTACATCACATTCGGTCTCGTCGTTCTGACCATGACGTGGCTCGTGATGGCGACCGACGTGTCCGAGACGCTGTCTTTCACTCGCTTTGATGTACCGGGTATCGAGTTGCCGGCTGCGTTGTGGGTGGTGTGGACGTCGCTCATGGTGTGGGCCACGACGAATGCCGTCAATGTCACTGATGGTCTCGACGGACTTGCTGCGGGTTCGGCGACGTTCGGGTTCCTCGCCTTCACGGTCATCGCGTACTGGGCATTTCGAAATCCTGATTTGTACAACCTTGTCAACCCACTCGACCTTGCAGTCTTCTCCATCGCATTCGCCGGCGCATGTGGAGGATTTCTGTGGTGGAACGCGGCTCCGGCGCGCATCTTCATGGGTGATGTCGGCGCACTCGGGTTGGGTGCGGCCCTCGGCATGCTTGCTGTCACCACGAACACCCATCTCTTGCTCGTTCTCATCTGCGGTTTGAACGTGATGGAAGCCGGTTCTGTCGCCATTCAGATGACGATCTTCAAGGCGTCGGGCCGAAAGAAGCGGTTCTTCCGCATGACACCGATTCACCATCACTTCGAGTTGCTCGGATGGCCAGAGACCACGGTGATCATCCGGTTCTGGATCATCTCCGGCATCTGTGTGGCGGCCGCAGTCGGCCTGTTCATCGCAGATTTCACGAATCTGAGTGCCCTGGAGAGCGGTCGATGAGGACTGTCACGGTGTACGGCCTTGGTGTGGCTGGTGTCGCGACTGCGCGTGCGTTCGCGTCTCGCGGACATGGCGTGCGTCTCGGAGACGACGCGCTCACCGATTCGATGTCAGCACTCGCCGATGAGATCGACTCACCGTTGCACTCCGCCCTCGACGCACACGGCATCGACGCGGTGTTGCGTGGTTCCGACGTGCTCGTTCCGGCACCCGGAATCGCCCCGACGCATCCGGTCATCACAGAAGCACTCCGCCGGGGTATTGCGGTTCGAAGCGAGATCGATGTCGCCTACGAATGGGAGCAGGCTCGCGCCGCAGGCCCTCGTCCGATCATCGCCGTGACCGGTACCGATGGCAAGACGACCACGACGATGTTGGTCGGTGCGTTGTTGCGGGGCAGTGGCAAGACGTGTGCAGAAGTCGGCAACACGGACGTCCCGTTCATCGCAGCGCTGGAGGACGACGTCGATGTGTTCGTCGTGGAGTGTTCGAGTTTTCGTCTCGCCTACACGACCGCTTTCAGGGCCGATGCTTCCATTTGGCTGAACATCGCACCAGACCATCTTGACTGGCACGGTTCCTTCGAGAGTTATGCGGCGACGAAAGCTCGAATGTGGAGTCACGTGCGCTCCGGCGATGTCGCAGTCGTTCCGCAAGGTGACGAACTCATCGGAACATACGTGAGAGGTCACGACCATCGTGTGCGCACCTTCGGCTTGGAGCGTGGTGACTATCGCTCCGATGAAGGCGCACTTGTCGGCCCGTCAGGTCCGTTTGCGAACGTCGCCTCGATGTGGCGCGCAATGCCGCACGACATCACGAATTCTCTCGCTGCCAGCGCTGCAGTCATCGAGTGTGGTCTCGTCGATGTCGGAACGATCGACACGTCATTAGCCACTTTCCGGCCTGCCTCGCATCGAATCGACCATGTGGGGGACTTCGCCGGCTGTGGTTGGTACGACGATTCAAAGGCGACGAGTCCGCACGCAGCACTCACGGCCGTTCGTGCATTCGACCGGGTCGTGCTCATCGCCGGAGGCAAGAACAAGGATCTCGACTTGTCGGAATTGGCGACTGAACCGCAGCGCATGCACGCGGTGGTCGCCATCGGTGCGGCACAAGATGACATCGTTCGTGCATTCTCCGGAGTCTGTGACGTCGTGCGAGCCGACTCGATGGAGACGGCGGTCTCTGCGGCGGCAACCTTGGCCACACCTGGTGTCGCGGTGTTGTTGTCTCCTGGCTGCACCAGTTACGACTGGTACTCCAATTACAAAGAGCGAGGGGACGACTTCGTGCGTCTCGTGCGCCGCCATTTCTCGTCGTCGACAGACCAACTCATCACATCGGGCGGAGGGAACCCATGACGAGCACACATCTTCCAGCACCGGCACTCAGCATCGCTGAGCGTCGTCTACGCACACTTCAACGCACTGGGTTGGCGCAAAAGCGCAAGATCGCTGAGAAGCCGCCGACATTGGTGTTCTACGGCATTCTCGTCGTCGTCACGATGCTCACTCTGTTGGGTCTGGTGATGGTGTTTTCGTCGTCATCCGTGACTCTCGTGAAAGACGGTGACTCGGCGTGGTACTTCTTCCAAAAACAGATGATGTGGGCGTTTTTCGGTTTGATGGCCGGAATCGGCATGTATCGCATGCCGTATTACATCTGGCGTGGACTCGTCAGAATTTCGCTGCTCGTGGCCTTCGGTCTCAACATGTTGACGTTCGTTCCGTTCTTCGGAGCTGAAGTAAACGGTGCGAAGGCATGGGTCGGATGGGGCTTTATCCGTTTTCAGCCGTCGGAATTTCTGAAGCTCGCGATCGTCTTGTACTGCGCCGACCTGCTGGCCCGTCGTCACCGTCGCGTTGAATTTGCACAAGAGACCTTGCTCCCGATGTTGCTGCTTCTCGGTGGGGCATCGGGCGTCTGTCTCTTCCAGAAAGACATCGGGTCTGCGACCATCTTCGGAGGAATCCTCCTCATGATGTGTTTCATCGCCGGCCTTCCGAAGCGTCACTTGTTGTTCACCGGCGGAGTCGTCTCGTTCGGGGCACTGGTTGTCGTTCTGGGAAGCAGCACGGCTCGCGCACGTTTCAGTGCATTTCTCGATCTTGAAGGCACGAAGGGCTATCGCGGCTACCAGGTGTACCAATCACTGCTCAGCATCGCCAACGGTGGTCCAACTGGCGTCGGCATCGGATCCGGAACCGGCAAGTGGGGTTACGTGCCGCTCTCTCACAGTGACTTCATCTTCGCGATCATCGCCGAGGAGTTGGGTCTCGTCGGCACGGTGCTCGTCCTGGGTGGCTTCATCGCACTGGTGTACCTCGGCGTGCAGACCGCCCTCGGTGCCCGCGACATGTACGGCGCACTTCTTGCCGGCGGTGTGACTGCGTGGTTCGGAGTGCAAGCAATCGTGAACATCGGTGGTGTCACAGGTTCGCTTCCGATGACCGGTCTGACCTTGCCATTCATCTCATACGGTGGCTCGTCGCTCATGGTGTCGATGGCGGCAGCGGGTCTGCTGTTGAACGTCGCTCGCAACATGAAGTAGGCGGGGGAGAGCCATCTGCGTGACATTCATCCACTAAACAAGTGGTCATGATGTCGACCGATTCGCGAGATTCTCGGTCGCACACCGATGTTTTTGCTGTCGTCACAGGTGGTGGCACGAGTGGTCATGTGTTGCCTGCAATCGCCGTTCTCGAGGCGCTCGAAGATTCCGGTATCGATGTTGACCGTCTGCGTTTTGTCGGTTGTCGTCGAGGTATCGATTCTCGCGTGATGTCCACGACGCCGTATGCGTCGGTCTTTCTTCCGATATCGGGTCTACGCCGGAGTGTCTCCTTCGAAGCGCTGCGAGACAATGTCGCCCTCG
>CAYMVM010000010.1:38965-53083 GCA_964394175.1 uncultured Bifidobacterium sp. | reverse complement strand
GTCGACGATGCGACGGTCGCGCCCTTCACTGATGTTGACGACGCATTCGAGCACCCGAGTTTTGTAGCAAATAAATGGGGGTGAGTTTCGCCTCCCGAGCAAAACTCACCCCCATCATTGAAGGCCTATCGGTTCGCGAGGGGTCACGAACCGATGATTCCTCCGTTCTTACGGGTGATCACGATGGTGCAGTCACGCGGCACTGGCCCTCCTGCCCCTGTGAAAGCCTCAGGGAAATTCGTGACAGCGGGATCTCCATCACCCGGGTGTTGAAGGTTTACGAACATTGTTCGTCGGTCTGGCGTGACGGTCACACCAGTGACCTCGCAACCCTTCACGCCCGTGAAAAGGCGCTTGAACTCGCGACCAACGGCAGTGGCTACGAGCATCTGGTCATTGTTGCTACCCGGTTGCGTGCCGTCTGTTTGTACGAAGATGCGACCATCTGGGTCGGCCCAGATGCCGTCTGGTGATCCGAACATTTGACCACCTGCATCGGTGACCTCGGTTGACAACGCAAAGATGCTCCAACTGAAGCTCTCGCCGATGTGCTTGTCGGTGTCCTTCCAGCGGATGATGTGACCCCATGCATTTGCAACCTGGGGATTCGCCTTGTTTGTGCCTGCGCGTCCAGCTGTACCTCGTTGGCTGTTGTTCGTCAGGGTGCAATACAACTCACCGTTTGTACCGAGGGTGATCCATTCCGGTCGGTCCATCTTCGTGGCACCGACTGCGTCTGCTGCAAGGCGCGTGTACACAAGGATGTCTTCCAGTTTCCACGATGACAATGCTGTGTTATTGGGACTCAACTCAAGCCAATCACCGGTACCGTCTTCGTTGAAACGAGCAACGTACAGGGTGCCCTCGTCAAGAGGTGATTTGCCAGCCGCAATCATCTTCTTCCAGTCGCCGGATGACACGAACTTGTAGATGTAGTCGAACCGCTCGTCATCACCCATATAAACGACTGCACGATTGCCTTCACCAACCGCCACACAGGCACCCTCGTGCTTCACGCGACCAAGAGCTGTTCGCTTCACAGGTGTTGATTTCGGCTTGTTCGGATCGACCTCGACCACCCATCCGAAGCGGTTAGCTTCGTTTGCATATGCGGGGTTCGCAAGATCGAATCGTGGATCCCACTTGTGCCATTCGTAGCCGAACCCTGCGGCCGTGATGCCGTAGCGAGTCTGTATTGAATTGGGTGTCCAAGTGGATACCGTCGATCCGAAGTAGCCATTGAAGTTCTCTTCGCAGGTGAGGTAGGTCCCCCACGGTGTGTAACCGTTTGCACAGTTGTTGATTGTTCCAAGCGTCGGGTTTCCCGCTGAATTCTTCAGAAGGTCACTCTTTGCTGCCGGACCGCTGAATTTCATTGGAGTGTTTGCATGGATCCGCCGATTGAGAGGACTCTCGACAACTTTCCATTTCCTCCCTTTCTTTGCGATCTTCACCACACTCATTCCGTGTGCGTGTTGCGATAAGAGAACGTCCTCGGCGCTCGCAGGCACTTTCTTGCCGTTGATGTGCGGAAAAGTACCGTATTCATGGTTGATACACAGCAGTCCCTCGCTGTTTGTGCCCGAGAACCACATACCGTCGTGGCCGATACCAATGGATTCAGCTTGCTGCGCAGCTGTGAATCCGGCGTATGCGAACGATTCACCACTGCCATCGATCTTTTCGCGCCACGGAATGAGAACGCTGTACTCATATTCGGGTGCAATTGTGGGCATGGCTGAAGCCTGAAGTGGAATTGATGTAAAGCCAATCTTTGCTTTTTTGCGAGCACCGAAAAAAGCGCCAGTTCTACTTGTCGCTGGAATGCCCCGTTCGGCTCGGGCTATCGATGGACCTACGAAAGTGAGTGCAGCACCTGCGAGTCCGCCCACCAGAATTTGACGTCGAGTGATATGTGCTGCGAGCACCTCGTCAAAAGTTCGGTTTCCCGAATTATTAGTGATGTTGTCGTTGTCGTTCACTTGAGCTCCTTTGTGCTTCGACCGTGGTCTTTGACATAGCGGAAAGTAAACAATGAAGGTTGACGCATGTTCTCCGTTGGGTGATCACAAGGAGATTTCGGATGAATTTTTGGTACGGTGGCTGCTGAGACTGATGACAGGAGCGCGCCCCGACGGACGCAGTGGTATCGACCGGCAAGTCTGATACGGTGATTCCATGATTTCGATTCTGCAGGGCAACGAAGTTCTCGTCATCGCCATTGTCATTTTGGTGCTCTTCGGTGGCTCGCAGCTGCCGAAGTTGGCTCGCAATCTGGGCTCGGCCCAGAAGGAGTTCAAAAAGGCCGTCGACGAGGCAAAGTCCGGCAAGTCGCCCGACGAGTCGTCCTCGAACTGACCTGTCCGTAACGGTCGGCTCAGCCGGCCAGCGCGCGTCGCTTCAGAATGCGACGACGCTCGCGTTCGCTGCACCCGCCCCACACGCCGTGTTCGATGCGCTCATCGAGTGCGTAGTCAAGGCACCGGGCCTGCACCGGGCATCCTGCGCAGATGGCGCGGGCCCGATCGACCCCCACACCGTCTGACGGAAAGAACGTCGCCGGCGGGTAGTTCCGGCAGTTTCCGTGGGACATCCATCCGGTGGAGGAGTCGTTGAACGGAACACCGCTGTTGACCGGCTGGGGGACTGCTGTCAGTTTGAGTTTCATGGCTCTCCTTCATGTACCCGGAGGTACAAGTCGCTCTCGTCATGTGTGACGACGAGTCATGACGGGAAGTTCCCGCATGTCCAGTCAAGCACGAGGGTGCGCACCGATGCCCGTCAGGTCGGTAAGGATTTGCGAAGAATTCCTGTGGATATCGCTGTTTTTGAGCGAAAAACGGGCCACAGGTCATGTGTCACGCACGCCGGTAGGCTCGAGATTCATGAGTGATGCAGCAGTGTCGAACGAGCCAGCAATCGCCCATGCGCGCATCGTGTACCTCGGTCCGGTGTCACCGCATTGGGAGGTCTACGGCGACTGGGGCGACCACACCGTGCTCGAAGAGTTTCGTGCCCGCGTCCTTGCGCGCTTGGTGCTCTTGCCCCGCGACGACCCGCAATTCCGTCGCAACATGGCTCGAATCGTGCGCGACGCCGAGCGTGAACGCATCTCCATTGAATGGGACATGGGCGACCCGAACTACGAGTTCTGATCGAGCTCTTCGCTCTGTTCGCACAGACGCAACTTCCAATGAACGGTCGGTGACCGACGCATGAATCATGTCGATCTTCCACGTGATTTGTCCCAAGATGTTCCCCGTGGTCGTTACTCTCCGGCCGTGGAGCGTCGGTTCTTCAACAGAGAACTCAGTTGGATTGACTTTGATCGGCGAGTGTTGCAACTCGCCCGCGAGGCCGGAGTGCCGTTGCTCGAGAGGTTCAAGTTCGCTGCTATCAGCTCTTCGAATCTCGATGAATTCTTCCAAGTACGTGTCGCGGCGCTGAAAGACCAGATCGCAGCTGGCGTCACGAAACTGAGCGCCGACGGTCTCACGCCTGCCCAGCAACTGAGCCAGATCGGGGCAGCAGTCACTGCGTTTGTCGCAGACCAAGAAGAAGTCGTTTGGGATGTGTTGCTGCCCGAGTTGGCAAGTGAAGGGGAGACTTACTGCATGTGGGCCGACCTCACTGCGGATGAACACGAGCGACTCGGACGCGTGTTCGACGAGCAAATCTTCCCGGTTCTCACACCGCTTGCGGTCGACCCTGCTCATCCATTTCCGTACGTGTCCAGCCTCGCTCTCAGTATCGGCGTGTTCGTTCGTGATCCGGACTCGGGAGAAGAGCGATTCGCACGCATCAAGGTTCCGTCGATGCTCCAACGCTTCATGTTCTTGGGCAACGGTCGCTTCGTGTCGCTTGACGAGGTGATCAAGGCCAATCTCCAAGAACTGTTTCCGGGAATGGAAATACGTCATGTGACGACATTTCGTGTGACACGAAACGCAGACCTCACTCTCGAGGAAGAAGAGGCCGACGACCTTCTTCAAGCAGTCGAGATGGAGCTCCGGCGCCGTCGTTTCGGAAACGCCGTGCGCCTCGAGGTGGAGCGTGGCATCGATCCGGAGATGCTCGAGATGTTGCTCGAGGAACTCGAATTGTCGACCGACGACGTGTACTACCACCGCGGCTTGCTCGACCTCACGTGTCTTCACGACCTGAAGTCACTCGACGTCCCATTCCTCAAAGATTCGCAATGGACTCCTGTCACTGCTGGACGGCTTGCTGTCGCAGACGAGCAGGGCAAATCGTTCTTCAGTGTCATTCGCAAGCGCGACCTCATGGTGCACCATCCGTATGAGTCATTTGCGTCCTCGACAGAGGAGTTCATCGCTCAGGCTGCAGCCGACCAGAGTGTCCAGACCATCAAGGTGACGTTGTATCGCACGAGCGGAGACAGCCCGATTGCACGGAGTCTCATCAGCGCTGCCGAGCGTGGCGCTCAGGTCGTCGTTCTCATCGAGCTGAAAGCCAGATTTGACGAGGCGACAAACGTGACATGGGCGAAGGCCCTCGAACGTGCAGGAGTTCATGTCACCTACGGTGTCGTCGGACTCAAGACACACAGCAAGTTGATGCTGGTGGTGAGAAACGAGGGGAATCGTGTGCGCCGATACGTGCACATCGGCACCGGAAACTACAACTCAAAGACGGCGAGATCGTATGAAGATCTCGGAATCTTCACGTGTGACGACAGCATCGGTGAGGATGTCTCGCGCCTCTTCAACCAGCTCACAGGTTTTGGTCGTGAACGCGAATACGAGAGATTGATTGTTGCTCCGTCTCATCTTCGGTCGAACTTGTACGAGCTGATTGACAACGAAATTCGACATGGTTCCGAGGGCCGCATTTCGATGAAGGTGAACGGAATCACTGACGCGCAGGTCATCGAAAAGTTGTATGCCGCAGCGGACGCGGGCGTGCACATCGACTTGCTCGTGCGCGGCATCTGTTGCGTCCGCCCAAGCGTCGTCGCGGGTCCGAACGTGAGGGTGCGCTCGGTTCTCGGCCGGTATCTCGAACATTCCCGCATGTACCGATTCGGTCACGGAGACTCCGACGGTGGACCGTCCTACTTCATCGGGTCAGCCGACATGATGGAGCGCAATCTCGACAAGCGGGTCGAGGTATTGGCGCCCGTCAGCCATCCGAAGCATCGCGCATGGGTCGACACCGTCCTCGAGTTCATGTGGGCACCAGATGTCGTGGCATTCGAACTCGACCGAGACGATCAGTGGCGTCGTGTGGGGCCAGCGTTGTTCGACGAGGCTCACGACGCGCAGGCCCGTCTTCAAGCGTGGATCACTGACAGCCAGATTCGCCTGGGAGTGCCGACGGCTTAACAGTCAACATGTCGTCGAGAATTGCCTAGTTGTGTCATAGTTCAGCCTTGGTTAACGCTCGTGATTCTTGTGGTTCACTTACAACGTCATACCTTGTTATTTTGAGAGGCAGAACATCTCATATGTGGGTGAATTCCCTTCATGAGGTTGACCAGAGAGAGGACTGACCGATGGATGAACTGCGGACTGGGTTTCATCACCAGCTCGATGACATTCGAAGCGAGGTAGCCCGACTAGCTGCAATGGTCATCGAGGCCGTGCCTCGCGCCACTGCAATTCTCCTGTCTGGCGATCTTGCTGGAGCAGAGGCCCTCATCGAGGCGGACGACGAGATTGATTCTCGAGCAATTGATGTAGAGGAGCGGTGCTATCAGCTGTTGGCGCTGCAAGCTCCAGTAGCCGGAGATCTACGACAAGTCGTCTCAGTCGTGAAGATGGTCGCAGAGATCGAGCGTTCGGCGGACCTTGCAGTGAACATCTGTAAAGCGGCCCGACGTATCTATGGTCACGAACTTGAGCCGCGATTGCGAGGATTGCTTCAGCAGATGGGCGAACAGGCTCAACAATTGTTTGCCGCCGCACTCGACTCTTTTGAGAGGAGCGACGCGGTCAAGGCAGCTGCACTCGATGACATGGACGGATTCCTGGATGGGCTACAGCGCGAGATGGTTCAAGCAATACTCGTTGCGCATGCAGCGGGGAAGATCGACATTCAGGTGGGAATTCAACTTGCGATCGTCGCGCGGTTCTATGAGCGCATCGGCGATCACGCCGTAAATATCGGCGAACGTGTTCGATATCTCGTGACGGGTTGGCTCCCGGAACACAATGGGGCTGCCCGATATGTCGGTAGGCGGAACGATGACACGGACGGAATTCCTTTCATTGATATGTCCAACTCATGACACTGCTGAAGTGACAAAGACACGATGAATTGGACTGCGGCAGCAATTGCAATTGTCGCATTGTTTGTCGGCTATAGGGTCGGTCGTCTGCGTACTTCACGAAGGAATTCACAAGCCTACGGTCCGGCGCCAAGAGACATTCTCGAATCGAATCCTGATGTGTTGCGTTCCGAGGTGTTGACGTCGGCCCCGACGTTGCAAAACGTCTTGAATGTACTCCCAGTTGGCATCATCGTGGTTGACACTTCGGGAGTTGAAGTTGCTCGAAACAAGACTGCTGAGGCAGTTACCGGACTTCGTCACTTGGATCTTCTCATAGATGATGCTGCGGAAACCTTGCTCACTTCGGCACGTCAAGGAGCTTTCGGAAGCCAGGCTCTCAACCTTTTCGGCCCACCTTCACGGTCGATTGAGCTGAGTTCTTTTCCCCTTGCGGATGGAGCGATGGTCGCAATCGAAGATACGACTGAAAAAGTTCGGCTCGACCAAGTCCGTACTGATTTCGTCGCAAACATCAGTCATGAGCTCAAGACACCAGTCGGAGCAATCTCCGTACTTGCGGAAACATTGGAAGGAGAAGTGACGGACGCATTGGCGCACAAACTTGCAGGTCGCATCGTCTCTGAAGCGCAACGTATGTCGACGACAATCAATGACCTGATGGAGCTCTCACGAATTGAGAAGACGGGGGAGCGCGTCACTGGTGCGGTTGACGTCGTGGAAGTCGTGAGTGATTCTGTACATCGAGTGCAGGCACTTGCCGAACGGGCCGGAATCCAGATTGACCTGTCCACTCCGGAGACTCCACAAATGATTGAGGGCGATTTCAGGCAGTTGGTGTCAGCAGTCGGCAACGTGGTTGACAACGCAGTGAAGTACAGCGACGCAGGTTCTGCCGTGCATGTATCTGTCTTCAAATCTGGGAATTCAGTCATCATCAAGGTAGAAGACCATGGAATTGGAATTTCAGCCGAACACCTAGACCGAATTTTCGAACGGTTTTATCGAGCCGACAGAGCTCGTTCACGGGACACGGGTGGGACGGGTCTCGGATTGTCGATAGTGCGCAACATTGTCACGCAACATGGCGGCCAGGTGAACGTCGAGTCACTCGAGGGTAAAGGATCCACGTTTACGCTTGCTTTCCCACTTAAGTCTGGCGTTGCGTCGGCAAAGATTGAGGTTAATGATCATGTCATCAATGAGTAACCCGTCGGTTCTCATCGTCGAAGACGAAGAGTCCTTCATCGAAGCACTGCAAGTCGGTCTCAAGAAAGAAGGTTTCCGTGTGTCGGTCGCCCGTGATGGACTACAAGCGCTCGAGATGTTCGAACTTGTGAATCCAGACCTGGTGTTGCTCGATGTCATGTTGCCAAAGATGTCCGGTCTCGACGTATGTCGGCAACTGCGCAAGAAGACTCTGACTCCCATCATCATGGTGACGGCCAAAGGTGCGGAGATTGACACGGTCGTTGGTCTTGAAGTTGGTGCTGATGACTATGTGTCCAAGCCCTATCGCATGCGCGAACTCGTCGCTCGAATGCGAGCTGTCATGCGAAGAGCTCCAAACGACCGTGGTGGCGAATTGTCAGGATCTGTAGTTGAGGTCGGGGACGTGCAACTCGACCCAGAGGAGCACCACGTCGTCATTCGTGGCGAAGATGTGTCACTGCCATTGAAAGAGTTCGAGCTACTCCACATCCTCATGGCTAATGCTGGTCGCGTGTTGCCGCGTGAGACCCTCATTGATCGCGTGTGGGGAACTGACTATGTGGGTGACACGAAGACGCTCGATGTGCATGTCAAGCGTCTGCGCTCCAAGATCGAGATCGACCCGGCGAACCCCGAGAGAATCGTCACTATTCGCGGCCTCGGGTACAAGTACGAGCGACCACGCGGGGCGTAGCATCGCCGCATGCGCGGCAGTGGGCGACATCGAGTTGAACACGGCCCTGGGCTACCCGGTCCGACACCGCTACAGAATCTGGCGCGAACACATGCGTTGATGGTCGGTGGGGAAGCCGTGATGGCGGTGTCACTTGCCGATTCGATGTTCCTGTCAGTCAGCCCAGATGCGGCACGGGGAAAGGTTCTTGCGTTTCTCCTCGTGAGCATGGCCCCTTTTCTCGTCGTTGCACCGCTTATCGGCCCGGCGATCGATCGAATGAAAGGTGGCCAACGACTCGTCATCACATTGGTTGCTGCACTTCGTGCCATGGTCATGGTCGCGATGATCTTCTACGTCGATTCGCTCACTCTTTTTCCGTTGGCGTTCGCTGCACTAGTCTTGTCGAAGACGTACGCCATCTCGAAATCTGCACTCGTGCCGAGCACGGTCGAGTCTGATGAGAAACTCGTTGACGCGAACAGCAAACTCGGGCAGGTCGGCGGCATCACCGGATTCGTCGCAGCCGTGCCGGCGGCACTGTTGCAATTGCTCTCCACCCAGGTGGCGCTTGCTGGTGCTGCGGTCGTATTCGCATTCGCCTGTGCTTCAGCACTCCAACTGCCACGTGATGTCGTGACCGCAGCGGAACATGCGACGCCACTCGAGGTGCGCGAGTTGCACTCGCCACGTGTCGTTCGGGCGGCGACGATGATGCGCATCTTGCGTGGAGTGGTCGGATTCATGTTCTTCCATCTCGCGTTCTGGCTTCGCCATGAAACTGCTGGTACCGCATGGTTCGGTTTTGCCCTTGCACTTGCCGGACTATGCACTCTTCTGGCCAACACTGTCGCACCCGCGATTCGTCGACGATTGAACGTCGACACGATGTTGCTCGTCACAGTCGCAGTGGTCGCGGTCGCCGGGTTGATTGCTGGCTGGTTGGGCAGCATCACCGCAGGTCTCATACTGACGGCGCTCGTCAACGCGGCGGCGGCTATCGGTCGTCTTGCATTTGAAGCGATCGTTCAGCAAGACGCTCCCGATGCGAACAGAGGCCGCGCATTCGCTCGCTTCGAGACCCAGAACCAATTGGCGTGGGTGGCCGCGGGAGTCATTCCTGTTCTGCTGTCGATGGCCGGACCAGTCGGTTTCTACTTCGTCGGTGTCGTTGGCGTTCTCGGGTGTGTCTTGTTCGTTCGTCAGTCACCCGGCGGACGACGTCGACTCATTGAATCTCGAGGCGCGCGAGCCAGAGGCCAGGGGCTTCAAGCTCGCTAGGTGTCGGCAAGTTGCCGACGTTTTCAATCATCTGAGCGGGAGCATGTGCCCCCGCTCGTTCGATGACTCCACGGATGAAGTCGGTGCCACGATCTAGTTGTTGACGGGTGAGGTGCAAGCCGAGCAGCCGTTCCACGAACACCGTGTCCTTTCCTGCGTCAAGTCGGCGTCGTCGGATTGCCTCTGCGACCGTGTGTCCCGTTCCGAGCACACGTTGAGTCGCCTCATCGACGATGTGGTCGATGTAGGACAACACCGCCGACACGTGCGCATCGAGCAGTGGTGCCAGTTCTTCCTGGGCATTCGATCGCACGGCCCCCAGAATGAGCGTCGGGTCGCTGAACACTTTCTGGATGTGCTCCATCGCGTCACTTGACGTCGCATCGACGCCAGACAGCGCGTCCATCACGGCCCGTGAGTCAGGTTTGAAAAGCGACACGTGTCGACGGACGAGAGCAGTGATGCCATCATGGACGGCAGCAGTATTGAGCACCGCGTGCGACGTGAGTTCGTGCACCAACACCCACATGCGGACATCGTCGACGGAGAGACTCCAGTCGGTAGCGAACTGTTCGATTGTCGACGGCACGAGCAACAACTCGCTGGTGTCGGCACGAGGAAGGGGGAAGTCGTATTGGCCGAATGCCCGCTGAGCAAGGGCTCCGACCATTCCGCCGACCGTCATGCCCACCATCGCCGGCGCGATGAGCCCGGAGAGACTCGCCATCATGGCTGTCATCGGATCATCGTCAGTGTCGGTGTCAGTGTCTCGTTGCGAAAGCGACGTCGCGAGGTCGGTGAACAGCGGACGAAAGTCCTGAAGTGTGCGTCGCGCCCATGCAGATCTGGTGGTCGTGAGAATTTCAGTGACGCGCCCACCGACGTTTGTGTCAAGACCGCTGACATCGCGCACGTGCATGTCTGCGACACGGGCCAAGTCGCCGTATGCAAAACGCACTGATGGATCGGGCTGTGGATCGGGTGTGTCGCCGAGGGCTCCGAGACTGGCGAATTGTGTCGCGATGTCCCAATTCAACGGGCCTTGGGAGCCCATGGCTTTCATCATGTCTCCGAGAAAGCCCATGCCGCCGAACATCTTGAACGGATCTGGTGTGTCGTCACCCGTGGGGGAGTCATCCGTCATGTGACGAGCCTACGGTGCACTGGAAGTCGTGAGCATGGTCGTGACGAGAGTGTCGATTGACTGGGCGGTCACAAGTTTGGTCGCGTGGTGATGTCGGAGTGCGACGCCGAGAAGTGTTCCGTTGGCATCTCGCACGACACCAAGTCCGGTCAACGTTCGTGCACCGTCGAGGGGAATCACGCGACTGTCACCCGCCATCGAGACTCCGATTGATGCGTTGTGTCGTACACCGGTAGCAAGTTCGACGATCACGATGGAATCGGGGAGTGATGCGGACATTGTCTCGGGCGCAGGTGACGAGATGTCTGACGTTGCTGAGGCGGTTGCGACTCTTCCGGCCGACAACACCGCAAGGCCGGTGGAGGAGTCGAGAACTGAAATCGTGGCCGTCACAACCTCATTCGAGTCGAGCGCGATCTCGATGTCGTCACCCAGTCGGTAATCGGACGGCAACTCATCGATTGCTGCGACATAAATTCCTTTGTCCGACACACGAAGTGCCGGTGTGTTCCTCACCGTGTTGCGTGTGCGGGCCGTGGCCGGTGTGCTGGATGCAGGCGAGAGATCTTGAACAGATGCCGTCGTGTCACTAGATGTTTCAGTACCGACACCGCGAGGCACGGCGATGACGATGATCGCGAGAGCGATGGCCACGGACACGGTGGTGGTGAAGAGTGACAGTCGACGCGACAGTTGTGGTGGGCTGGTGAGATTGTTCTGGATGTGTGAATTCCACGAGGCGACTTCGCTCGGGTGTCGCCATGTTCGGTCGTGTGGTGGCAACGGTGCCCGCGATGTCTCGAACTCGTCGTCATCACTTTCCACAGGACGAGCAGGTTACTTGCGGCAGTCGGAGCGTTTCAGTCGGGCAGTACGCTTGTCGTGTGCTTCCTCCCGACGTAGGCGATGAATGGTTGGCCGTCGGCCACGACGAACTGCCAGTGGGTCGGGCATATGACTGGGCAGTACGACCCGACTGTGGGGCCGTGGTGCTGTTCTCGGGCACGGTGCGTGACAATGCCGAGGGTCGAAGCGACGTCGAAGCGCTCACCTATGAGGCTTTCGAAGAGCGTGTCGTCGCCGTGTTCGGCGAGATCGCAGAGGAAACTCGTCGTCGATGGCCTGACGTGGGTCGCATCGTTCTGCTGCATCGTCTCGGTCGTCTCACTCTCGGTGAGTCATCGGTGCTCGCCGTCGTCTCGGCACCTCACCGACCCGAGGCATTTGCCGCCGCGCGCTACGCCATCGACGCTCTGAAGTCGTCTGCTCCCATCTGGAAGAAAGAACATTGGGAAGGCGGCGAAGAGTGGGGTACCGGCGCTCAGTCGATCGTTCCGCCGAACTCAGTACCAACGGTGCCACAATGATTGCGATGGGATTGGTGGCGTGGGTGTTCGCCGTGCTCGCCGCCGGGTGCGGATCGGTGTTGCTCGTGCTCGTGTACCTCGACCATCGCGCCAGCCGCATCGACGACAGCATCGCGTCATTTCGCCGTCACATCGATGCGCTCTCGCCTGAGGCGCGTCACGAGTCGATGTCTCACGGCAACTCGACTCAGGGCGACGGTCGGTACTTCTGATGGCGCGTGACCTCGCGATCGACCTCGGCACAGCGAACACGCTCGTGTACATGAAGGGCCGTGGCATCGTGCTGAACGAGCCTTCTGTCATTGCCGTCAATCGCAAGAACGGCGAGGTGCTCGCGACGGGTCACGACGCGTGGGACATGATCGGTCGCACACCGAGCTACATCGTCGCTGTACGACCGCTTCGTGGCGGTGCCATCACCGACTTCGACATCACAGAGCGCATGATTCGAATGTTGTTACAACGAGTCGGCGTGTCGCGATTCACGCGCCCCAAAGTCGTCATCTGTGTTCCTTCGGCCATCACCGAAGTGGAACGCCGCGCCGTCACCGACGCAGCTCGTCGAGCGGGTGCATCAGATGCCCAACTCATCGAACAGCCGATGGCAGCGGCCATCGGTGCGAATCTTCCGATTGACGAACCAGTGGGAAACATGGTCATCGATGTCGGTGGTGGCACGACAGAGACTGCAGTCATCAGCCTCGGTGGCATCGTGGCACTCGAGGCTGTCCGTGTCGGAAGTTTCGATATTGATGCCGCGATTCAGAACTACGTGCGTCGTGAGCACGGTGTCGCAATCGGTGAGCGCACGGCAGAAGAAATCAAGATTCAGATCGGGTCGGCAGACCCTGTCGGCGACGAACGAAGTGCCGACATTCGTGGTCGCGACCTGGTGTCGGGTCTTCCGAAGACCATTCGGCTCACTGCCGAAGAAGTTCGCTTTGCAATCGACGAACCTGTCGCATCGATGGTGCTGTCCGTGAAACGTTGTCTGTCGAAAGCGCCGCCTGAGCTGGCTCAAGATTTCCTCGCTCGAGGCATGTATCTGGTCGGTGGTGGTGGCATGTTGCGCGGTCTCGCTGAGCGCATCGCTCGTGAGACATCGGTTCCCGTGCGCATGTCGCCGCAGCCCCTTGAAGCGGTGGTGCTCGGTGCGGGTCATTGCATCGAGAACTACCAGGCGTTGCGCGGGATGTTCATGGGCTCGCACCGCTGACGGTGCGAGGAACTCACGAGGCGATGATCTCGTAGACCTTGTCGTCCAAGCTCGACACGTAAATGCCGGTGGATGTCTGGTCGACCGACACCGCATTGCCCAGTCCGTCGACGAGGTCGTGAGTGGAAACAAGCTTCAGACCGTTCAGTTCGAGACCGACCAACTTTCCGGAGCAGTAGTCGCTGTAGAGGTACCACCCTCGTAAGGCAATTTGTGGATGATCGCGTGACACACGTACGCCACCACTGATGGAACATCCGTCGTCGCCATGTTCGTACGAGTGGATTGGACGCAGTGCGTTGCGTGCTTGCTGGTCGGTCTTGTACCGCTCTGGCCCCTCGTACGCGGGCCACCCAAAGTTCGTACCACGGCCGCCGGGGATGACTGATCCGGCACCATCTTTCTTGGCAGGAGCGACTGACACTTCTTCCCACTTGCTTTGTCCGACGTCTGCGACCCACAGATTCCCATCGTCATCGAAGGAATAGCGCCACGGGTTGCGTAAGCCGAGTGACCAGATTTCGGGCTTTGCGCCCTTTGTGCTGATGAGCGGATTGTCTTTTGGCACGCTGTACGGTCGTGCACCACTTGCACGAGGGTCGATGCGCAACATCTTTCCGAGCAACTCTTTGGTGTTGAGCGCACGTCGTTCAGGATCGTCGCCACTTCCACCATCACCCATGCCGATGTACAACAGGCCATCTGGGCCGGTGATGACGTCGCCGCCATTGTGGTTCGAATACGGCTGATTGATTGTCATGAGAACGCGTCGTGACGCGGCGATGAAACGCCCGTCGGCACGCACTGCGTATTCGGCGATGACGGTGTCACCGTCTTTGTTGGTGTGGTTGATGTACGCCTTGTCACCGATGAACGTCAGACCCAGCAAACCGCGCTCGGAGTCGGTCGTCGTGAGGGAAGAGACGTCGAGCACGCGAGTGGTTTTCTTGGAACCTCTGGCCCATCGGAGCACCT
>CAYMVM010000010.1:1802-38865 GCA_964394175.1 uncultured Bifidobacterium sp. | reverse complement strand
GAGACGTCGAGCACGCGAGTGGTTTTCTTGGAACCTCTGGCCCATCGGAGCACCTGACCTTGACGTTGCACCACGTAGACGAATGCATCGGTTGCTCTGCGTTCCACCACGGACACCGGATCCTTCACATCAAGTGCGATGCGCTTGCGAGTCTCGGGTGCGTTCGTGGCGATTCGTGTCGGCAGGTCGGCAGCGTTTGACACACCGATGCTGAATGCAGTGGTGATGACCATGGCCGCGACCGACACGAGTCGAAGTCGAGACAAGTGTTTGGTCATGACTTCTTGACGCGAATGAGGCCCTCTTGCACAACTGTGACCGCGAGGTCCCCGGAGCGCGTGTAGATGGAGCCGCCCGCAAGTCCGCGGGAATTGGACGTGCTGATGGCCCACTGGTCATACAGCAACCAATCGTCTGCGCGGAACGGTCGATGGAACCACATCGCATGGTCAAGGCTCGCCATCTGCACGTTCTCATCGCCCCAGCCGAGGCCGTGGGGAAGCAGCGTGGTGTCGAGCAAGGTCATGTCGCTCGCATAGGTGGCGATGCAGGCGTGCAGCACAGGATCGTCGGGCAGCGCATCGACGGTCTTCCACCACACACGTTGACCAGGCGCTGACGTGCCACGCCGTGCCATGGGGTCGGCATCGACATAGCGAAGGTCGATCGGTCGGGGTCGGTCATATTCGTCACCCAACATGTCCTTGTAGGGCTTCATGCGCTCTCGGAAATCGGGGAGCGATTCAGGCGAGGGAACGTCAGTCGATGCGGTGATCTGGTGTTCGAGACCAGGCTCTGGAGCGTGGAAGCTTGCAGTGAGGTTGAAGATGACTTCACCGTGTTGCACGGCCATCACTCGCCGCGTGGTGAAACTACGTCCGTCACGGATTCGTTCGACTTCATACAGAATCGGAATGGAAGGGTCGCCTGGGCGAAGGAAATAACCGTGCAGCGAGTGGACTTGGCGTGTGGGTTCGTCGACGGTTCTCACTGCGGCGACGAGTGCTTGGCCAGCCACTTGTCCACCGAACACGCGCTGACGATTTTCGTCGGCAGAGGAGCCACGGAAAATGTTGACTTCGATTGCTTCGAGATCGAGCAAGCGAAGGAGTTCGTCCAGAGCGGCTTTCACGCTCCCATAGTAGGGTCGCGATGTGCCTCTTGCTCCGACTTTGCGTGCGCACGCACTTGCAGCGAAGGGTTTCATGCCCGAACACGAAGGCGATGCGCTGTTCGACGCTGCAACGTCCGCAGCATCGTCCGTGCCGACACTTCCGTTCGTGGAAGTAGGTTCGTACTGCGGACGTTCGACTGTGTGGCTCGGTGGTGCAGCCCGTGAGACCGGACGAACACTCTTTGCAATTGATCATCACTTCGGTAGTGAAGAGAATCAGCCCGGATGGGAGTGGCATGATGCGTCACTTGTCGACGAGTACTCGGGTCGTATCGACACCTTGCCGCACTTTCGTCGCACCATTCTCGGCGCGGGTTTGACGGACAGTGTCGTCACGATGGTGGGTGATTCATGGACGATCTCGCAGACGTGGTCGACGAAGCTCGCTTTTCTCTTCATTGACGGTGGACACGGTGTCGAACCAGCCACACGTGACTACCTTGGTTGGACACCGCATGTCGCCGTTGGTGGTGTCCTCGCGATTCATGACGTGTTTCCTGATCCCGCCGACGGTGGACGTCCACCGTACGAGAACATCTACCTGCCAGCGATCAACAGTGGGCAGTTCGTTGAGGAATCTGTCACCGGATCATTGCGCGTTCTGCGACGCGTGTAGAGACGTCGCGCACGGAAGCCTCGTTCGAGCGCGTGCGTCAGATGACGGGGATGTCGATGTGTGCGTTCTTGCGCTTCACTGCTGACGTGAAGATCGAAGATGCAGTGGAGGGCATGGCGATGGCATCGGCCGCCAAGATGATCGCGGCGGCGGTGTAAGCGCTGCGCTCGTTCGCAGGGAAATTGACGATCGTCTTGTCGGGTTCCACTGGGTACACGATGCCGGTGAAATATGCACCGTCGATGCAACGGTGCGGCATCGTCCAGAGCAACAGCTCTCGCGCGGTTTCACGGTCGCCGACCGCACAGTGCGCGATGGCGCACTCGCTGGTCTCGGCTGCGGTGACCCATTGCTCATCGCTGACACAGCGCACTCCGCGATCATCCATGACGAAACGATCCCAACCTTCGGCAAGGCGTGCTTTGGCGCGTGCACCGGTCATCGCACCGGTGAGAACCGGGTAATACCAGTCCATTGCCCAGCGGTCTTTCGGTTCGAACGCAGTGAGGTCGGTGTTGATGACGTTGTCGATGATGTCGGCGGCGCGGTTCCATTCAGGTCGCGGATCGCCGACGAGGGCACCGAGTGCCGCACCACAATGCAGTGCGTGGCGGATGCTCGACGAGCCGGTGAGAAGTGCGTAGTCCCACGGACAACCGTCGACTTCGCGGGCCCACAACACCGTTCCGTCAGCACGGCGGTGGTCGAGCACCCATTCGAGTGCGGCCCTGACGGTGGGCCAGAGTTCGGCGACACCTTTGGTGTCACGCGTGCACAGCCAGTGATGCCACAGGCCGGTTCCGATGTACGCGATGACGTTCGAGTCGAGCTTCGCGTCTTCGAGTGATCCGTTGGGCATGTAGTAGTTGTGCCAGCTGCCGTCGGCCCGTTGGATGTCAGCGAGCCATTGGTAGGCGCGAAGTGCAGCATCGGAGCGCCCCATGATGTCGAGTGCCATCGCGGTCTCGACATGGTTCCAGGGGTCACAGTGGCCGCCGGGGTACCACGGGATCATGCCGTTTGGAAGTTGCAACGCCTGAATTGAGTCAGCCGTGCGCGCGAGGTCGGCGGTGGTGAGGATGCCTGGCAAGTGGGGAAGCGGAAGAGTTCTCATCGGGCAGTTCTCGTGTCTACCGGCTGCTTGGTGGCGTACACCACGTAGCTCTTCCCAAGCACCGGGTTCAGCACTCGGTCGGCCACTTTGGTCCATGTCGGGCCTGTCACGATGTCCCACTCGAGGAACTTGCGATACGCGGCGACTGCGCGGTGGTCGTCTTTGGTTGGGCCCACTGCGCACTTCAACCACCAGTACGGCGAATGGAGTGCGTGCGCATGGTGTGACCCCATGACGTCGACGCCGGCCGCGCGAAGCTTCGCCTTCAACTCTGTCGCACTGTAGATACGCACATGTCCGCCGCGACTCTTAGGTGCGTGGTACTCGTCGGACAACATCCAGTTCACCTTTTCTGGCCACCACGACGGAACAGTCACTCCCAAAGTTCCGCCGGGCTTTAGGACGCGGACCAATTCTTTGATCGCTGCAACGTCGTCTTGGATGTGTTCGAGTACTTCGGACGTCACGACGGTGTCGAAGGTTGCGTCGGGGAACGGAAGTCGAGTGGCGTCACCGCGCAACACACCACCGTAGTTGTCCGGTGCAATCTCACCGGCTTCGAGCATCGCACCGAATGTCGCACGAGTGCCGACCACTTCTTCGGCCGCATAATCGAGTGCCACGACACGAGCACCTGCCCGTGCAGCAGCGAATGCATGTCGACCGAATCCGGCACCCGCATCGAGGAACATTTGCCCTTTTCGAACGCCAAGTTTGTCGAAGCGCAGAGTCAGCACGGGTTTTCCAGTTTCTTGCGATTGTGGGGCATGTCGAGCACCTCGCGGTACTGGGCGACGGTGAGTTCTGCACAGTGACGCCAGCTCCAACGCTCGACCACGCGTTGACGACCTGCAGCACCGATGCGTTCTCTGAGCACAGCGTCATCGAGTCCGCGGCGAATGGCGGCCGCGAGCGCATCTGCGTCGCCTGCCGGACATGAAAGAACAGTGTCATTGTTGCGACCGGTCACTTCGGGAAGCGCACCGCCATCTGTGGCGACGAGCGTCGTTCCGGTGCACATCGCTTCGATTGCGGGAAGGCTGAAACCCTCGTAGAGGCTCGGCACGACGGCTAGTTCAGATTCGGCGTACAGCTCGACGATACGTTCGTCGGACACCCCGGACACGAAATCGATGCAGTCACGCAGTCCGAGCGAATCGATGAGGTCAGCGCTCTTTCCGGACTTCGGTTTGCCGATGATCGTCAGACGCACGTTTCGTTCACTGCGCAACTTTGCGAGTGCTTCGAGCAGATAGGACAGACCTTTGAGTGCGACGTCGGCGCTTGCGGTGGTGATGAGCTGACCGGGTTTGCGTTGCACATGAGGCAGAGGCTTGAACAAGTCGGGGTCGACGCCGACGGGAACGAGGCGCATACGGTCAAGCGACACGCCCATGTCCTTGTTGATGTCGGCGATGCTGTTCTCACTCACGACAACGATGCGGGGCATGCGACTGGCGACTTTGCCTTGCATGGTGACGAATGAATACCAGCGGCCGACACTTCGCCGCTTCCACCAATTCGGCGCATGGCTCATCTCGAGCTCACGGTCCTTCGTGATGGGGTGATGCAAAGTGACAATCGTCGGAATCATGCGCTCGATCTTCAACATGTCGCGCCCGAGACACTGGTTGTCGTGCACGAGGTGAAAGTCGAGTTGACGTTCCTTCAGCACGCGTCGCACGCGCATGCTGAATGCCAACGGTTCACTGAATTTTCCGGTGAGGTACTGAGCAGTCTCGACGACGTCGGGCCAGGTCTTCAGTTCCCAGTAGGCCGGCAGTCGACCAGGGTAGTGGTCGTTGAAGATGTCGAGGCTTGGCAGTTTGTGCAACTCGATGCGGTTGTCGAGAATCGGGTACGGCTGTCCGGCGAACACTTCGACGTGGTGACCAAGATCGGCGAGTGCCTTCGTGAGGTGACGCGTATAGACGCCTTGACCACCGACGTGGGGCTTGCCTCGATAGGTGAGGTAGGCGATGCGGAGGGGACCGTTCGGGTCGTACGGCTCACGCATAGGTCGGTCAGGCTAACTGTGGGTCACCTCATTGACTCCGGCTTGACTCCGGCCTCGTTCGGCTCGTGCCACGGCGTGACCACATCGCTGCAGCCAGAACCAACAGCAACAGGCTGATGAGCGGTGCGTTACCCATGTGGGAGTAGAGGGTTCGTCCCTCGCGCAGTGGAACGCTGGCCACGATGACTCTTGCCTCGGTGATGCCAGATCGCTCGCGCACGTCGCCTCTGTCCGTGACGTGGGCGGAAAAACCGGTGGGTGACACCTGCACGAGGTGACGTCCTTGTTCGCGTGCACGTAATCGGGACGATGCGACTTGCTGTGTCTGGAGAATCGTGCCGGTGTAGCTCGAACCATTCGTCGGGTTGATGATGAACGTCGCACCTTGTTCGACGCCTTCTTCGACACGACCACCGAAGAACACTTCCCACGAAATCGCGACACTCGCCCGTATGCCGTCGATTGAGAGGACACCGGGGCCACGTCCGGCGACAGCATCGCGTGGAACAAGATTCGTCGAGTTGGACAACGCACTCAGCACGCCACGAAACGGCATGTACTCACCGAAAGGCACCCGTCGTACCTTGTCGTAACGATCGTCGATTGTTCCGTCGGGACTGACGACAACTTGGGCGTTGGTGAATCCGTCTGTGTCGACATCTTCAGTGACGCCGACTACGAAGGGGACATCAAGGCGTCTCGCCTCAGAGACGATGTCGGAGAGTTCGGGAGATGTCTCGAAGTCGTCGACATTGATGACGTTTTCCGGCCAGATCACCGCATCGATATTCTGCGCGGACTGCAACGTTCGTGTGAGGGTGATGTGCCGGTCGAACACCTCTCGTGGGTCTGTGTCGATGGCGTGTGTGCCTTGCTCACCACCACCTTGGACGAGAGCAACTGTGTAGATGTCGCCAGTTGCTCGCGTGAAGTCAATCGCGGTCGCAGGAATGAGGATCACTGCGAGTAGCAATGTGCGTACGACGCGGCGTGGCCCGAGTGCCAACCAGAACGTGCACAACGTCAACAACACGACGCCACCCCACGGGGCGAGCGACGCGAGTGGCGATGTTGACTGGGCGATGCCGAGGGTCGCTAGCGGCACACCACCAAAGGGGAACGACAGACGCAATGTTTCGGCGAGTGTGTGGGTGACTGCGAACAGAAGTGGTGCACGCTTCGTGTCGTGGTGTGCGAGACCTCCGGCGAGCGCCGCCGCTGCTCCGTGGAAAGCGGCGAACAGTGCGACGGCCACGAGATAACCCGGTGCAGTGAGAAACCACATCCACGCCATTGCTGGCAGGAACCAGCCAACGCCAAAGAGCCAGCCAGCGGTGAAGCGTTGGCGATTGGTCGCATCAGGTCGAAGCACCGACGTGCCGTACAAGGCGACGCCAGCAAAAGCGAGTGGCCACCATCCCCAAGGAGGCATCGCCGCTGCCACGAGGAGGCCGGCCACGAGAGAGCGGGGGATGCGAAGTCTCACGAACTGAGTGTGGCGTGCACGATGATGCGTTCCTTCACCGAGCCGACCGGATGACAGGCGAACAAGGTGAGGGTTGGAGTCTTCGTGGGCTTGGCGACCCACACGTCTGTCGGCTTCACGATGCGTTGGCGCGTGACCTTGTAGACGAATTCATCACCACCTTGGTGAACGACAATCGGGTCGCCAACTCGGAGTTTGTCGATGTATCGAAATGGTTTCCGACCACTTGTGCGGTGGCCACCGACGACAAAATTCCCACGTTGCCCGGCCAATGGACTGGTCGGCCACAGTCCGACCCCACGGTTGTACACGTCCATGGTCGTACCCGGAATCACTTTCTCGTTGATTCCTAGCGACGGTATGACAAGACGCGCGACCTCAGCGTATTTCGAAGGCTTGACACCCTTGTCATTGTTCGAGATGTTGTTGCCGACGCGTGTCGACGCATGGGCAGTGGTGGGCATGACGTACAGGAAAGCGCAGAGAGCGATCAGGATGCGGGTGGAGAGTTGTCGCATGTGACTCTCAGTCTGGCATTGTCAGGTGCGTGTTGACCTGACATGGTCAAGTGCAGCAGTCGCTGCCGCGCGGCCTTGTTGCACACACGCGGGAATACCGATTCCTCGATAACTGGCGCCGGCAAGAAACACACCGGGGGCAGACGATGAAAGATCAGTCTCAGCTCGTTTCAGTGCTGCAAAGTGATGGGGACGATATTGAGGAAACGATTCGGGCCAACGTGAGACACGGCAGGACGTCGGTTCGATGTCGACTTCGAGATGATGCTTCAGGTCGGCAAGCATCAGATTGACGAGTGTCTCATCGTCATGGTGCATGACATCGAGGCCGTCGCGTCCGAGCGACACACGGAGAATCACTGAGCCATCGTCGGGAACCCAGTGCGCCCATTTGTTGCTCCCGAAGGAAGCAGCAGTCACCCAACGTTGATCGGGTTTCGGCACGAGGTAGCCACTGCCGTTCAGAGACGACTTCCATTGCGACCTTGGGACTTGCACCGTGATGAGAGCAACCGACGCGTGTTCGCGGGCGGAGAGATAGTCGGCAACGTCCTTGTTGAGTGTGCGGACCATGTCAGCCGTGTGACGAGCAGGCGTTGCAAGGACGACTGCATGTGCGTCGAGTTGCGAATGACCATTCGTGTCGACGTAGGCGACGCTGTACCTGCCGGCATCTCCGCGTGCGACCGACGTGACACGTGCGCCGGTGCGGATGTGTCCGCCAAGTGATTCGATGCGCTCGCGAACCGCGGAGGTGAGGGCTCCGACGCCACGCAGCGGAGCTGCGAACACAGGGCCTGTCGCGGTCGATGCCGCGCGAGTCTTCCGGGCGGCGAGCAACATGCTGCGTTCACTGGTGAGTGCGGCCACTTGTGGGACGGCTTCAAGACTGAACTTGTCCGTGTCGCCGCCGTAAATGCTTCCGATCAACGGATCGACAAGACGCTCGTTGACCTGGCGACCGAACCGGGCACGCACCGCAGCTCCGAGACAGTCGTGGTCGGTCTTGCGCTTGGGCAACACGATGTCGAGCGATGCGCGAAGTTTGGCGACCGGAGAAAGAAGCGATCCGACAGCGACTGACGAAAGCCCGGCGGGAACTCCGAGCACCAATGCGGGGGGAATCGGGTGCAACGTGTTGTGCCACACTGCGGCATGAGCTGATGTTGGTGATGTGAGTGCTGCAGCCAGGCCCACGTCACGTGTGAGCTCGAGTGCATACGGCACTCGCAGCAGAAAACTGTCGGCACCTTCGTCGATGGCGTCGAGACCCGCGAATGGTGACGCGCGAATGAGGCCGCCGGTGGTGGGTGACGATTCGAGCAACGTCACTGACACGTTCTCATTGGCGTTGGCGAGGATCGAGAATGCGGCGGTGAGACCAGTGATGCCTCCGCCGACGACCACGACGTGGTGGTTCACGACACGGACACCACTCGCGCTGCAAGTGCGGCCATCACGGCTCGGTCGTCGTTCACGCACGCGGTTCGTGCGAAAGCGAGACCACGGTCTGTCGCATGTCGTGCGGCTTCTATGTCGAGGTCGTACAGAACTTCAAGATGGTCAGCGACGAATCCGCATGCGCAGACAAGCACGCCGTCGAATGCCTCGTCACCTTCTGCTGCTGAAAGCTCGTCGATGACAGCAAGGATGTCGGGCCCGATCCATGGCTCTGGTGTACGGCCAGCTGACTGCCATGCGATTGACCAGTGTGACAGCCCGATTTCCGATGCGACAGCTTCGGCGGTGGCGCGTAATTCGTTCGGGTAGGGGTCACCGGCATCGATGATGCGCTGAGGAAGTGAATGTGCGGTGAACAACACCTTGGTACGTGGTGGAAGACTGGACAACTTCGCGCGCATGTCATGAGCAAGGAAGTCGACGAATGCTGGTTCGATCGCCCATGATTCGACGCCGGTCACTTCTATGCCATGTGGTGCCGCAGCCTCTCGTGTGCGTCCGAGGTATTGGCCAATCGAATAAGAGGAGAAGTGTGGAGCGAGAACGACTCCGACGATGCGGGTGAAGCCTTGAGCGGCAATGTCATTGACGGATTCTTCGATGAAGGGCGTGGCGTGTTTCAGGCCGAGAAACACGGTGTATCGACCAGGCTCGAGCGCGTCGAGCGCATGCTGTAGCCCTGATTGTTGGGCCTCGGTGAGTTGCTTCAAGGGAGACAATCCACCGATCGCGTCGTATCGAGCCGTCAACTCTGCGAGTAACTCCGAAGTCGGTGCGCGTCCGCGACGGATATCGGTGTAATACGGCAAGATTTCGTCTTTCGTGCGTGGCGTGCCATACGCCATGAGAAGCACCGCGATGCGCTCTGTCGTCATGTTGCGGTCCTTTCGTGCACGAGATTCACGACATCGGCGAGTATTCCAGGGTCGGTGTCGGGTTGCACACCGTGCCCCAGATTGAAGATGTGACCTTCATGACCACCGTTGTCGGCGAGAACGCGCTCAGCGCCCTCTCGTGCGACCTCTGACCCCGCGAGGACAAGTGCTGGGTCGAGATTTCCCTGTACGACGGTGTCTGGACCAAGTCGTCGACGTGCACCGGAGATGCTCGTTCGCCAGTCGAGGCCGATGACCTTGTTGCCGACTGAGTTCATCGACTCGAGCAGGTGGTCGCATCCGATTCCGAAATGAATTCCGGGTGCCGCTGGGTGCGACTCTGCGATCGCGCTGAAAAGGCGCGTGCTGTGTGGGCGGACATAACGGTCGTAGTCGTTCCGCGACAGGGCGCCGGCCCACGAGTCGAACACTTGGAACGCGCGTGCACCTGCAGCGAGTTGTGCCGAGATGAAGACGACAGCGTGTTGTGTGAGGCGCTCCATGACTTCGTGCCACAAGACCTCGTCGGTGTGCATGAGTGCTTTGGTGTGTTGGTAGGTGCGGCTTGGCCGACCTTCGATGAGATATGACGCCACCGTGAACGGGGCACCTGCGAAAGCAAGCAAAGGAACAGGGAGCTCTTTCACCAACAACTCGACCGTGCTCACCACATAGTCAACGTCAGTCACTTCGAGCTCGCGAAGACGTGTGAGGTCTGAACGTGAACGGAAGGGTCGCTCGGCGACGGGGCCGGTTCCGGGTGCGACATCGATTCCGAAACCCACTGCATGTGGTGGCACGACGATGTCGCTGTAGAGCACCGCGGCATCGACGCCGTATCGGCGGACAGGCTGCAACGTGATTTCAGCTGCGAGGTCAGGTTTTTTGATTGCATCGAGGATGCTGCCCTCGCCGCGCACAGCGCGATATTCAGGAAGACTTCGTCCGGCTTGTCGCATGAACCACACCGGAGTGTGCGCAGCTCGCTGCCCGTTGGCCGCGGCGAGGAAACAATCGTTCATGGCGAGCTCTGGCACTGTCACTTGCGTCGGACGCGTCCGCGAAGCGCACTGAAGGCGAGCGTGAATGACACCGCTGCCACGATGCCAGAAGCGAGGAACGCCTGCAGGATCGCGGTGCTGTCCCAACCTTGCAGGATGAGTGTGCGCATGCCTTCGAGCAGGTAGGTGGTCGGATTGAAATTCGCGGCGACAGACAACCACCCGGTGAGTTGCTCTTTCGGGACGTATGCCGTGGTGAGGAAGGCGAACGGAAAGAACAGGAGGAATGCATTGTTCACCGCCGTCGGGTTTCCGGTGCGTAGTGCGATCGCGTAGGGGAAACCGGTGAAGGCGATGCCCCATGAAGCACCGATGAGTATGAACACCAGCATGCCGAGGATGCCGGTTTCGAATCCGACACCGATGATGAACCCGAGAATGAGGACAGGGACGATCATGACCATGACGACCGCAAGGTCCGCGATCATCAACCCGATGAGCAATGTCGTTCTGCTCACCGGGGTGAGCAACAGCCTGTCGAAGTAGCCGTCTTGAACGTCGACCACGAGTGACCCAGCGCGTGAGATACCGGTGACGGCGAAGATGACCGACACAGGTAGTTGGAAACCTTTGAAGTCGAAACCTGGTGGCAAGTTGCCTTCGACGAAGCTCTGCAAACTTCCGATGTTGACGATGAGGAAGAACAGTGGCACTGCCATGCCGGGGATGATCGCTTCGAGATCGCGTGATGCGAGCCGAAGTGCCCGCAACGCGACGGAAGACAAATCGCTCCAGAACCCGGCATGACGAGGGACGATTCGATCGGTACGCGTGTTCATACGGTGACCGCCTCTGACTCGTCTGCATCCATGCGCGTGCCGGTGGTGTGCAAGAACACGTCGTCGAGCGTGGGGGTGCGCAGTGTCAATTCGCTGACCTTGATCGAGTTGTTCGCGAGCGTCACCGCGACAGGGCTGATGGCCGATGCTCCGTGCGCTGTCGCAATGATGAGTTGGTCTCCTGAGACTTCGACTGAATCAAGGTCGGGCAACGCAGAGAGTGCGTGAGCGGCACGAGCACCATCGCCGCTACCGACTTTGGCGATGATCACGTCGGCACCGATGGAGCGCTTCAGTTCGTCGGGAGTTCCTTCGGCAACGATGCGACCACGGGCGATGATGCCCACGCGGTCGGCAAGTTCGTCGGCTTCTTCGAGGTATTGAGTGGTGAGAAAGATGGTGATGCCCAACTGCTTGTTGAGGTAGCGCACTTCCTCCCACACGGCGGCTCGGCTGGTGGGGTCGAGACCTGTCGTCGGTTCATCGAGGAACAACACTTCGGGTTGGTGCACCAATGCTGCTGCCAAGTCGAGACGGCGCTTCATGCCTCCCGAATACGTGGCGATGCGATCGTCGATGGAACCTCCGATGTTGACCAGCTGCAGTAGCTCGTCGACGCGGCGGAGGCGAACTTCTTTCGGCAGTCCGTACAACCGGCCCTGCATGTCGAGCAGTTCGCGACCCGTCTGTTTCGGGTCGAGTGCGGCGTCTTGAAGTGCGACACCGATGCGTAGTCGCACCTCTGCTGCTTCAGAGTCGATGTTGAAGCCGGCGACGGTCGCTGTGCCGTCACTTGGCGCAAGGAGAGTGGTGAGCATGCGGACTGTCGTCGACTTGCCGGCACCGTTGGGACCGAGAAACCCGAAGATCTCTCCGGTGGCGACAGTGATGTCGATTCCAGCCACCGCTTCTTTGTCGCCGAAACGACGGACGAGCCCACGCGCCTCGATTGCTGAAGCACTAGTTGTCATGGCTCATGACGCTATCGGCGGGACTGCAGTTGCCTTTGGTACGCGTCGATTCGTGCCACCCGCGTGCGGGCAGGTGGGTGGGAGGTGACGATGCGGTCGCGCCAGTTCGTCGGCCGTTCATCTCGACCCTCGTCGATGACACGTCGGAGCGCACGTGACAATTGCTTTCCGAATCCGAGTTCGACGGCGTTTCTGTCGGCACGGAACTCGGCACCTTTACCTGCCGCGTTGCTGAGGTACCGGGCAAGTGACAAATCGGCAATGAAGACCCAACTCACGATCGTCATCGTTCCGGCCACCATCCGCCCGAGCACGTCGAGAGACTTCACGCGAAGCGTGTTCGAAGCGACGTCAGCCACGTTCTGCAACATGAAGCCGAGTTGCGCGAACATCACCACAGGCAGACTCAACCACTGACTGATCGTCAGTGCGACGGTATGCAGACCGAGATGATGACTCAGTTCATGCGCCAGCACACCACACAACTCGTCGTGATCCAGTTCGTTCACCGCATAGGACGACACGACCATGAGGTGACCACCACAAGCGAATGCGTTCACCTCGTCTCCGTCTGCGATCGCGAGTATGAAACGACTTGCAGGGACATGGCTGGCTTGGGCGACGATGAGCCAGGCCCGTTGCAGCCGGTCTCGTTCCTCGCGCAACGGTGTCCGTGCGCCGAGCAGTCGCACGAGGACGAATTGCTGAACCGGACGGATGAACAGTGCGGCACCGAGAAGCAGTGCCACCAGCGCGAAGACGAGGTACGAGATGTCGTGCAAAGGACTGGTGATCCACCAGATGATTGCGATGGTGACGGCCCATGCAGGAAGCAAGGCGATCACCGGTGCGAGTGCGGTGAGTGCAGAACCATCAGCATGTCGCGACCTTTGAGAAGATCGCGAACGTGCCATGGGGGACTAGTCCACCAGCGCCGCACAGGGATGTCAACGATGGTTGCTGCGAGCGATTCGACCGGCACGGCAGATATGACAGGTCAACTGACATGCGACCTAGTGTTGGTCCATGACCGCTCCCATCATTCCTGGCGCTGAACCCATGTCACATGTCGGGTCGGGTGATGCAGGCGTGCTCGTCATCCATGGCTTCACCGGCAACCCCGGAAGTATGCGCGGGCTCGCCGAGGCGTTCGTGGCTGCGGGATTCCATGTCGAAATGCCGTTGTTGGCGGGACATGGGACGGCCATCGAGGACATGATTCCGACCACGTGGGCCGACTGGACTGCAGATGTCGAGAAGGCCTACCAACGACTTGCAGCTCGTGTATCGCGCATCGTCGTGGCTGGTTTGTCGATGGGCGGGTCGCTCACGTTGTGGGCAGCAAGTCGACATTCAGATCTGCGCGGAATCGTGTGTGTCAATCCTGCGGCGTTCCCGTTCGACGACACGATGGTCGGTGCAATCCAAGGAATGGTCGACGCCGGGACAGAAGTGATGGACGGCATCGGCAGCGACATCGCTGACCCTGAAGTCACCGAATTGGCATATCCCGGAACACCGCTTCGTCCGTTGATGTCGTTCCAGCGTGACGGACTGGCACCTCTTTCAAAGACGTATTCGTCGAACGACGTGCCGCTGTTGTTGTTCACTTCGACACAGGACCACGTCGTTCCGCCACAGCAAAGCACCGACTTGTTCGCGATGTACAAGGGCCCGAAAGAGCATGTCGTTTTGGAACGGAGTTATCACGTGGCGACACAAGACTTCGACAAGCAAGAGATCTTCGAGAAGTCCGTCGCGTTCGCCCGCCGCGTCACCGCCTGACGCGTCGTCGACATGAACGCGTCAGATGCCGTGACAATCGTGGTCAATGCCATTCCGAGCCCATCATCTGGCACGCTGCAGGTCGGACCACTCGCATTGAATGCGTACGGCCTGATGATCGCGCTCGGCGTCCTCGCGGGAATCTCACTCGTGGGACGGCGATTTGCTGCGCGCGGAATCGGCGACCGCGACACGATCACGTCCATTGCGATGTGGGCGGTTCCGGCCGGAGTGATTGGTGGACGGCTGTATCACGTGATCACCGATTGGGAACGATTCCAGGACGACCTCGGTTCCATCGTGAAGCTGTGGGAAGGCGGACTGGGTGTCTGGGGTGGCATCGCACTCGGTGTCATCGTCGGGCTGTGGCGCGCAAAGGTGATGGGTCTTCATGTGTCGACTGCTCTTGCGTGTGTGACGCCAGGGTTGCCACTTGCTCAGGCCATCGGTCGATGGGGAAATTGGTTCAACCAAGAGTTGTTCGGCCGACCGACAGATCTTCCGTGGGCTCTCGAAGTGTCGGCGCGAACGGCGGAAAAGGCGGGCTATCCGGCTGGCACGACGTTCCATCCGACGTTTCTATATGAGTCGATTGCGTGCGTCGTTTTGTGTCTGGTGTTGCTGCAAATCGACAAACGACGCTCACCACGGCCGCCACGCTTGTTCTTCATGTATGTCATCGGATACTGCGTCGTTCGTTTTTTTGTCGAAGGACTTCGTATCGACCCTGCGCACGCAGCCGGAGGACTTCGGTTGAATCAGTGGGTGTCGATTGCGTGTGCGGTGGCTGCTGCGATAGCGCTCATTCCGCGCGGTCAGCAAGAGTCGCAGCCAGAGACTCAGGCGTCACCGGATTGAAATACTCGCCGGTGCCCACCTCGGCAGCGGCGATGTACCGCATGAGGTTTGGTCCACGCCACGGTGACACGATCTCGATGTGCAACCAGTGATCGTGTGTCGTCGTTGCGCTGAAATCACGTTGGTTGATCCACAACATGTAGGGCAGTGGTGTCGCGTAGAGGCGATCCAGTCGCGACATGACGTCGTGCAAGATGTGGGCGAGGCCACGCCGTTGTTCTGACGTCAACGACATGAGATCTCGTCGTTGTTCGGTGGGCCACAGCTCGAGCGCGACCGGGAAGGCGCTCGCGGCTGGTACGGCACAGCGCCATGAGTCGTTGTTGGTGACTGTCAAATGTGAGTCGGAGGGTGGTGTCCACGTCAGACGCTCTCGGCTGCGCGTGGGCATGTGGTCGAACGCATAGACCTGACCATGCGGGTGTTCGATGGTGGCACCGAGTTCGGCACCTCGATTCTCGAAGACGAACACACAGTCGACGTCGCCACGTGCTGCAAGCGCATCGGTTCGTTCGACCCACAGTTCGATGACCTTCTCGATGTGAGCGACAGTCATCGACGACCATGTTGCATGGTGATCGGGGGAGTACAACACGACTTCACATCGTTCATCGGGCATCGCCGGCCAACGGTTCGGAAACCAGCGCACGACGTACTCCTCGGGGGCCTCGAGGCCTCCCACACAGAATGGACATGAGCCAGATGCGACATTCGTCGCGAGCACCGGTCGGCTCTGGCGTGAACCGACGACATGGACTTTCGTGCCGTGCGTCGGGTCGATGCGCATGTCCGGTTGCACGTCGTTCAGTCTCTCACTGTCGGGCTACGGTCACCTCGATGGACCCGATGCTGCATCTCGCCACATCGTCGACGTCGGTGGTGATCGATGTGCGTTGGGGTGTTCCGTTCATCGTGCACTGGGGTTCGCGTGTCGACGACGCCGATGCACGGCGCATGGTCGACGAGGTCGCACCCCGCCCTCGAGCCGGTGTGGTCGACCGACCCGCTGTCGCCACCATCGTGCCGATGCACGGTGACGGCTGGCTCGGACACCCTGGGTTGCTCGGGCGCCATCGTGGAGGAAGTGACTGGGCACCACGTTTTCAACTGATCGACGTGGTGACGAATTCTCGTGCCGATGGGTCATCGATGTCGACAACGACATCGGTCGACACGCACGCAGAACTTCGGCTGATGACCGACATCGAACTGTCCGCACAAGGTGTGTTGAGTGTGTCGGCGCGCTTGCACAACGAATCAAACATGAAGTACTTGTTGGACGGGTTGACGGTGACTCTTCCGCTGCCATCGACAGCGACACATCTCACGACATTCCACGGAAAGTGGTGTGGTGAATTCCAGTCTCAGACCCTCGAATGGCCGTTCGGTGCGTGGAGCGCGGAGAACCGGACAGGTCGCACGAGTCATGAACAACCTCCGTTCATCGTCGCTCACGAGTCGACGACTGGTGCCCATGCGGGACAGTGCTGGGCAGCGCATGTCGCATGGAGCGGTAACCATGTCATTCGCGCCGAACGTCAGGTGTACAACCGTCGATATCTGCAATTCGGCGAGTTGTTGAACCCCGGCGAAGTTTGTCTTGAAGCTGGTGAGTCGTATTCGACACCCACGATCATCGCGGTGCACTCTGAGAATGGACTGCAACACGTCGCACGCACCTTCCAGCGGCACGCACGCAACATCGTCGGCGAGGTGTCACCGCGACCAGTCACGTTGAACACATGGGAAGCGATGTATTTCGACCACTCACCGTCGAAAGTGATCGAGCTGGTTGAGGTGGCTGCTTCTGTGGGCATCGAACGCTTCGTACTCGATGACGGTTGGTTCAAGGGACGGCGTGATGACACTGCAGGTCTTGGTGATTGGTACGTGGACACCGAGGTGTATCCCGAGGGTCTCATGCCCATCGCACGGGCAGTCATCGACAGAGGCATGCAATTTGGTCTGTGGTTCGAACCAGAGATGGTGAATCCGAACAGCGACATGTACCGCGAGCACCCTGAATGGGTCCTCGAGCGCGGTGGTTATGACCACGTGCTCGGTCGCAATCAATTGGTCCTCGACCTCACTCGAGACGATGCGTATGCCTTCGTGTTCTCGCGCATCGACGCGTTGCTGAGCGAACTTCCCATCTCATACGTGAAGTGGGATATGAACAGACCTCACATCGCAGCCGCAGATGTGTCTGGCACTGCAGCGACACATCGTCAGACACGAGCGTTGTATTCGCTATTGGACGACGTCAGGCGCGCGCATCCGACCGTGGAGATCGAGTCCTGTTCGTCAGGTGGCGGTCGCATGGACTTCGAGATCCTGCGCCGCGTCGAGCGTTTTTGGGCGAGTGACACCAACGACCCCGTGCGACGTCAAGTCATTCAGCATCATGCATCGTGGTTCTTTCCACCCGAGGTGATCGGTTGCCACGTCGGTGCGCCGGTCGCGCACACCACGAAACATGAGTCGACTCTGAGCATGCGATGCGCGACTGCATTTTTCGGTCACATGGGAGTTGAGTGGAACATCGCCGCAGCGGGCAGTACAGAGCGACAAGACCTTGGCCGTGCGCTCGCTGCACACAAAGCCTTGCGACATGTGCTTCACGACGGCGATGTGTTGTTCACCGACACCTTTCGTGACACGGAGGGAAATCGTCTCGTGCACGGAGTCGTGAGTCGGGATGCAGCGACAGCGGTGTTGGCTTTCGTGCAGATGAGGGAACAACTTGCGGACACCGTCGTTCATGTTCGGGGCCTCGATCCTCGGCGCACCTATGTCGCGCGTCAGGTGCAGTTGGCGAGCGACGATCCGGTCATCGACGGCGAAGAAGGCTGGTTGCGGTCGCTGTCGCAGACCGGTCAGTCGTGGCAGACCGATGGTGTGCCGTTTCCAAACGTGCCGACCGAATCGACAGTGCTGGTGGTGCTCGAAGGCTCGTAGCATTGAGAGCGTGACATCCCCCATTTCGGCTGCAGACGTGGCGAAAGTCGCGCGTCTCGCACGCCTCGACATCGCCGATTCTGACATCACCCATTTCACCGAGCAGCTGGCAAAGGTCATGGACCATTTCCGCGACGTCGACGCTCTTGACCTGTCTGCTGTCGAGCCCATGACGCAGCCGTATCCGTTGGTCAATGTGCTTCGCGCAGACGAAGAGCAACCGTGCCTCGACCGCGACGAGGTTCTTGCTGCTGCACCGGCTGCGGAAGACGGACGTTTTCGGGTGCCGCCGATCATCGGGTTGGTGGATTGATGGCGAACATCCCCACGACTGCTGCTGCCATCGCTGATGCGGTGCGCGCAAAAGAGGTGTCAGCGACCGAAGTTGTCGAACATCACCTGGGCGTCATCGCGCAACGCGATGGTGACATCAATGCCTTCAACTTGGTGACAGCTGACATTGCTCGTGACGCGGCGAAGCGTGTCGATGCTGCGATTGCATCGGGTGCCGACGTCGGTGTGTTGGCTGGTGTGCCGATCGCCATCAAGGACAACATGTGCACGCGCGGAGTTCCCACGACGTGTTCGTCGAACATGCTCGCTGGTTGGAAGCCCCCGTACGATGCGACTGTCATCACCACACTGAACGCCGCTGGCGCGGTCATGGTCGGCAAGACAAACCTTGACGAGTTCGCCATGGGTTCCAGCACGGAGAACAGCGCGTTCGGTCCGACGCGCAACCCCCTCGACACATCCCGCGTGCCAGGTGGCAGCAGCGGCGGAAGTGCGGCAGCAGTTGCGGCCGGTTTTGCACCTGTCAGCTTGGGCAGCGACACCGGTGGTTCCATTCGTCAACCGGCGGCGCTCTGCGGAGTGGTCGGCGTGAAGCCAACATACGGACTCGTCAGTCGATTCGGGCTTGTCGCTTTTGCCAGCAGCCTCGACCAAATCGGCCCGTTTGCGACCACGGTCGATGACGCGGCGCTCGTCACTGAAGTCATTGCGGGGCACGATCCCAAAGATTCGACGTCGATTCCACGACCTGTGCCGTCACTGCGTGCGGCAGCGCGTGAAGGTGTGCAGGGTATGCGCATCGGTCGTGTCACGGATCTTCCTAAAGGAGCTGAGCCAGAAGTGGCAGCGCGACTCGATGAAGCATTCGCTGCGCTCGAGAAGGCAGGTGCACGCATCGTCGATGTGACGCTGCCATCGCTCTCGTATGCGTTGACGGCGTATTACCTCATCGCGCCAGCTGAAGCGAGCAGCAATCTCGCACGATATGACGGTGTTCGCTACGGACTGCGCGCATCGGCGGCAGACACCAACGCCATGTATGGCGCGACACGTGCGGCAGGCTTTGGCGACGAAGTGAAACGCCGCATCATGCTCGGTACGTATGCGTTGTCGGCGGGTTATTACGATGCGTACTACGGCAAGGCATTGAAAGTGCGTCGTCTGATCGCCGACGACTTCGAACGCGCCTATGCGCAAGCCGATGTGGTTCTCATGCCGACATCACCCATGGTGGCATTTCCGTTCGGTGACAAAGTCGACGACCCGATGTCCATGTATCTGTGCGACATCTACACCATCCCCACGAATCTCGCAGGTCACCCGGCCATGAGCGTGCCGTTCGGTACCGGTGCGCACGGACTTCCCGTCGGTGTGCAAGTTCTTGCACCGGCGCTCGGCGAAGTCGCCATGTTCCGCGTCGGCGGGGCACTCGAGGCTGCAGGAGGCGCGCGATGAGCGAGTTGTTGCCCGAAGGTTGGGAACTCATCTGCGGTCTCGAAGTGCACGTTGAATTGGCCACGAAGACCAAGTTGTTCAGCGGCTCGCCGAATCGATTCGGTGACGAACCGAACACCAACATCGACCCCGTCACACTCGGCCTACCTGGTGCTCTTCCGGTGTTGAACGAACAAGCAGTCGAGTTGGCCATGCGCATCGGTCTCGCATTGAACTGCACCATCCAGCCATGCACGTTCCACCGCAAGAACTACTTCTATCCAGACATGCCGAAGGCGTACCAAATCAGCCAGTACGACCAGCCGTTGAACATCGACGGTCACCTCGACCTTCCGGGTGGTGTACGCATCGGTGTCGAGCGTGCGCACCTCGAAGAAGACACCGGAAAGAGCACGCACATCGGTGGAGCCACCGGTCGCATCCACGGAAGTGAGTTCTCGCTCATCGACTTCAACCGTGCCGGTGTGCCGTTGGTCGAGATCGTGTCTCGCCCCGACATCCGCACGTCCGAGCAGGCTCGCCAATACGTGTCCGAGCTGCGCGCCATCTTGCTCGCCATCGGTGCGTCCGACGCCAAGATGGAAGAAGGCTCCATGCGTTGTGATGCGAACGTCAGTGTGCACCGTGTCGGTGAGCCGTTCGGTACCCGTTGTGAAATCAAGAACGTGAACTCCATTCGCGCACTCGGCCGCGCGATCGAATACGAAGCACGTCGTCAGTACGACATCATCGAATCAGGCGGAATCATCCGCCAAGAGACTCGCCACTGGGACGATGCCGAAGGTCGCACGCACACGCTTCGCACGAAAGAAGACGCCGACGACTACCGGTACTTCCTCGAACCCGACTTGGTGCCACTCGTGCCCGGTGACGAGTGGATCAGTCGCGTGCGCTCAAACTTGCCGATGTTGCCCGCTGCGCGTCGCTCGCGTCTCGCAAGTGCGACCGGTGCAGACGTGCAAGGTGAGGCCGTGAGCGTCATCGTCGAGCGCGGACAGGACGATTATGTGTTGTCCGTCGGCGAGGCAGGCGGAGATGTCGCTCGTGCTCTGGTGTACGTGCAACAAGCATTCGCTGAAGAACCACCGACACCGCGAGTTCCTGCGAAAGACATCGCTGCGCTCACCGTCATGGAGCGCGATTCAAAGGTCACATCGACGCAGGCCAAGACCGTGCTCGCCGAGATCGTCGCCAACGGAGGCGGAGACCCCGCGGCCATCGCTGCCGCAAAGGGCTTTGAAGCAATCGACACGAGCGAGGTCGAGGGCTTCGTCGACCAGGCCATCGCCGCAGACCCAGACGCTTGGCAGAAGTTCTGCAATGGCGAGCAGAAGGCCATGGGTGCCTTGGTGGGAATGGTCATGAAGGCGTCGAAGGGCAAGGCGGACGGCAAGGTCGTCACTGCCATTCTCAACGCCCGCCGCGGCTGAGACCCTCAGGTCTGAAAGGCGACGCAAGGTCCGTGGACCACGACACCGACTGATGCTCCGACATCTGGCAGTCGACGAGCATGCAGACGCACTGTGACTTCTTCGCCCGACGTCAGGGTGACACTGACGAGACCGTCGTGTCCGAAGTAGCGGGTCTGCGTGACAGTTCCTCGGGTCCCGTCCTCAAGATTGTCTGACACGTCGAATTGCTCGGGTCGAACGACCACTCGTGCTGGCCCTGGCGACTGTGGCGTACTTAGTCGAAGTGTTCCGAGTGGTGACTGGGCTTCGCGCCCACCGCCAGTCACGTCGACATCAAGCAAGACCGCATCACCGACGAATGTCGCGACAGCAAGAGATGCCGGGTTTTTATACAAGTCAACTGGTGGTCCGACCTGGGCGATGGCTCCTTTCAACAACACCGCCACTTCGTCAGCAGTCGATATTGCCTCATCTTGGTCATGTGTCACCCACAGCACAGTTTCTCTTGCGTGCCGAAGTACCGCAACGACATCGTCGCGGACGCTCTCACGAAGTGAGGCATCGAGCGCCGAGAACGGCTCGTCAAGCAAAACCAATGCGGGTTCAGGTGCGAGCGCACGAGCAAGTGCGACCCTTTGCTGCATTCCACCAGAGAGCTCTGCGGGGAATCGGTCTTCGGTTCCGGCGAGGTCCACCATGTCGAGCACCTCTGCTACGCGCCGACGACTTTTCGCAGAGCGCCGCTCACTCAGGCCAAAGGCGATGTTCTGTCCGACTGTCAAGTGGGGAAATAGTGCGCCTTCCTGTGTGACGATCCCGATTCCACGGTGTTGCGGTGGCACGAACACGTCACGTGCACTCATAACTTTGCCGTCGATCGTGATGACCCCACTGAGTGGGCGTTCGAATCCGGCGATGATTCTCAGCAATGTGGTCTTTCCTTCACCAGAAGGACCAAGAAGTGCCGTGATCGATCCTTTCCTGGCCTGGAAGGAGACATTGTGGAGGACCCCATGTGTGCCAAATGAGTGGGACACCTCGTGGACTTGCAGTGCGTAAGTCATGAGTCGGACCTGGTGTTGATCGAGGACAGAGCACCGAGTATCGCAGTTGGGACAGCAGCCAGCACGATGATGGTTATGGCTGGTGGAGCGACAGCTGCATAATCCGACACCGCTGCGAAACGCCAGACGTCGGTGGACAGTGTGTCCCAGCCGGTCGGGAGCAGAAGTAGTGACGCTGGTAGCTCTTTGACGGCCGCCAGCATCGTGAGCGCTGATCCGGCCAGTAGACCGGGAAGAGCCAGCGGCAGTGTCACCCGCAGGAAGGTCGTGATCGACGATGACCCGAGACTCGCAGACATCTCTTCGAGACGAACTGGCGACTTCTCGATCGCGGTCTCGAGCGTTGTGATCATCGCCGGTATGAACAAGATGACATGAGCAAGAATCAGCATCGGCAATTCCTGGTACAGAGGTGTCACTGCACGTATGCCCAGATAAACGACGGAAATGCCGACCACCAACGCCGGCAATGAATGCGTCACGTAAGTGGCGGCGGACAAGGCACGGCTGAGGCGGCTCGGGTACCGCACAGCCATCAATGCGACAGGCAGTGCTGCGAGCAGGCAGAAGAGTGCTGCTGCGACTCCGATTCCGAAAGAAGTGACGGCAGATGACAGGACGTCTGCCGTGCCGACTTGCCGTGTGGACTCTCGCTGTAGCCATGACACGACGCTGACCACCGGCACACCGACCGAGGGCACGATGATCACCGCTGACAGGGTGACTCCCCAGATACGAGCATTCATCGAGGTTCGAGCACGTTGACGAGAAGTGCGCGGTGACGCCGACTCATTCGTCGTGCGTCCACGGGCACGGGATTCCGCGGCGGTGAGGGCAAGCGCCAGAAGAAGGAGCACGATGGAGAGGCTTGCTGCACGTGTGGGATTGAAGCCTGACCGATACGCGCCGTAGATGACCCAGGTGAAGACTTCGTGACGCATGACGGCGACCGCACCAAAATCACCGAGCACGTACAGGGCGACAAGCAATGCGCCGGAAAGAGTCGCACGACGTGCCTGAGGAAGAGTCACTGTGAAGAAAGTGTTGACCGCACTTCGACCGAGGGACATCGCGGCTTCCTCGTGGGCCGGATCAACCCGCGAGAACGCAGCCATCACAGGCAACATGACATAGGGGAAACACGCAAACGTGAGAACGATGAAGGCGCCGGAAAATCCGGTCAGTGATGGAAGCCAAGAGACCCACGTGAACGCCGAGATGTACGAGGGAATCGCCAGAGGCAGGGAAAACACGACGGTCCACGCGGCTCGCCCAGGCACCCCTGACAGGGTCGTCAGCCATGCTGCAAACACGCCGATGATGGCGGCAGCGACAGTGACCGTTCCGCAGAGAAGAAGGCTCCGCATGACCAGGTCGAGTGTGCGGCCCTGCATGATCTCGTCGACGAACGGTGAAATTCCGCGTGATGTCGCTTGCGCCACGAGGTAGACGATGGGGGACAACGAGGCGCAAGCAACGATCACAGCGGGCACCAGCTGTGATCGAGGAACCCGCTTTGTCGCCATCTCTGAAGTCTGTCAGTCAGTGCTCACTTCGTGAGCAGACCGACTTCCTGGAGAAGTTCTTGGGTCACTTCGATGGAGCTGAGATCCGACAAGTCAATTGCAGGTGATCCGAGGTCTTCGAGCGCCGGCAACTCTGGTGCTTGTGTCTGACCCTTGACGAGTGGATACTCGAACGTCTTGTCGCGGAAGTACTGCTGACCGTTTGTCGACAGGAGAAAATCGACGAATGCTTGTGCAGCAGATGTGTTTTTTGCATTTGCCAAAATTCCGACCCCAGCGACATTCACCAGGCCACCTGGATCACCACCGCCGATGTACTGGTTCTTCGCCTTGACTGCTTCTGCGCCCTCTGCGGCAATCTTCTCGTAGAGGTAATAGTGGTTGACCAAACCGAGAGCCACTTCGCCCGCGTTGACAGCGTCTCTCACAGCAGAGTTCTTCTCATAGGCGACCGGTTTGTTCGACGCGAAAGATTCCAACCAGGACCTTGCACCCTCTTCACCTCGGAGAATTCGCAGGCCTGTCACGAATGACTGCCAAGAGGCATTCGTCGGAGCGAAGCCGATCTTGCCAGACCATTTGGCGTCAAGTAGCTCGTCTATTGACGTGGGTGGCGCATCGACAAGATCCGGGTTGTAGACGATGACTCGCACTCTTCCGGACACACCTATCCACTTTCCGTCCGTGTCGCGATACTTCGCATCCACTTTGTTGAGTGTCGTTTGCGGAAGAACCATCATGGAATCACGCACTGCACCGAGTGCTCCACCGTCCTGTGAGAGGAAGACATCAGCAGGAGAGTTCGAACCCTCTGTCAGGAGCAGAGCGGCCATCTCGCCGCTGTCGCCGAAGCGAGCGTTCACTTTGATGCCAGTCGAAGACGTGAACTCGGTCAACAGATCCGCGATCAATTCCTCGCTGCGTCCGGAGTACAACGTGACTTCGCCGGTGGCATTTTCGATTGCGCTGGCAGTGGTCGTGGTGTCGGGAGCAGAGGCTGAACTACCGCATGCCGTCACGGCCGCGATGAGAAATGTGAGTAGTCCCAGCTTCACAAGTTGTGTCCGATTCATGTGGTTCCTCCGGTGTGCACCAGTTCAACAACGAGGTGTATTAGGTGTACCTAACAGCGATATCTTAGGCACACCTAACACCTGCAACAACATCCTGGCTCGGATTTTCTGTGGGACCTCTGACGGCGACAAGTACCGTTCGGTGAATGTCCACACGCCCTGACGGAACCCCGATCGACATCAAACCTCGCAGTCGCGACGTCACTGACGGCATCCAGAAAGCAGCCGCCCGCGCCATGTTGCGGGCTGTCGGCCTTGGTGACGACGACTGGGTGAAGCCCCAAATAGGCATCGCCTCGGCGTGGAACGAAGTGACCCCGTGCAATGTGTCGCTTCGTCGACTTGCCGCTGCATCGAAAGAAGGTGTTCGCACGGCAGGGGGAGTGGCTCTTGAGTTCGGCACCATCACTGTCAGCGACGGCATTTCGATGGGGCATGAAGGTATGCGTGCGTCGTTGGTGAGTCGCGAAGTCATCACAGACAGTGTTGAAACTGTCGTGCACGCAGAACGTATGGACGGTTTCGTGGGACTGGCCGGCTGTGACAAGAGCATCCCCGGAATGCTCATGGCTGCAGCGCGACTCAACCTGCCGTCGGTGTTCGTGTACAACGGCTCGACGTTGCCCGGTCAGCACGGTGGCAAGAACATCGACATCACCACGGTGTTTGAGGCAATTGGGGCATGTGCCGCGGGGACAATGACCGAGAGTGAACTCGGCGACATCGAACGCGCCGCTTGTCCTGGGGAAGGTGCATGCGGTGGCATGTTCACCGCTAACACGATGTCGTCGATTGCCGAAGCACTCGGATTGAGTCTGCCTGGGTCAGCATCGGCACCAGCGGTCGACACGTCGCGTGAGCACGATGCACGTCGGGCCGGCGAAGCAGTCGTCAACTTGTTGCGACTCGGCATTTATCCGCGGGACATCCTCACGAAGAAGGCGTTCGAAAACGCCATCGCGGTGGTCAACGCTCTTGGTGGAAGCACAAACGCGGTGCTGCATCTTCTCGCTATCGCCAACGAGGCTGGGGTCGAGTTGTCACTCGACGACTTCAATCGCATTGCTGACAAGGTTCCGCACATTGCGGACACGAAGCCCGGTGGCAAGTACCACATGACCGATGTTCATCGCATCGGTGGAATTCCTGTCGTGTTGAAACACCTCCTTGATGCTGGTCTCTTGCATGGCGACGTCCTCACGTGCACTGGTAAGACGATGGCTGAGAACTTGGCTGAGATTGATCCACCTGCACCAGATGGAGACGTCATTCATCCGCTGTCACAGCCGATCCACGCAGAAGGTGGCATCAACGTGCTCACCGGTTCACTCGCGCCGAAAGGTTCTGTCGTGAAAGTCGCCGGACTCACGAAAGATCAGTTGCAATTCGAGGGACCTGCGCGCGTGTTCGACGGTGAAGACGGCGCGATGCAGGCCATCATGGACGGAACGATTGAGCCGGGAACCGTGCTCGTCATTCGATACGAAGGTCCGAAGGGTGGACCCGGTATGCGCGAGATGCTCGCCATCACCGGAGCGTTGAAAGGTGCAGGTCGCGGTGCGGACTGCGCACTCATCACCGACGGTCGCTTTTCTGGAGGAACGTGGGGTTTCTGTATCGGACACGTCGCGCCTGAGGCGGTCGATGGTGGCCCGATCGCATTCGTGCGCGACGGCGACCGCATCCGAATCGACGTGCCGACAAAGGCTCTCGACCTTCTCGTCGACGATGCGGAACTTGACCGTCGCAAGCAGGGCTGGAAGCCACTGCCGCCGCGGTACACAAGTGGGGTTCTGGCCAAGTTCGCGCGCCTCGTGCAAGGCGCAGAAAAAGGTGCCATCACCAACGTCAGCTGACCCTGACACACCCCCTTGGCATCCTGTGTCTCCTCATGACACAGCCACCTGATTCCGTCCCACACGACTCATTCCCCAACGACCCCACCTGGTCAATCGACCTGCACACCATCGAGCACCACGTTCGCCACTGCGAACCGGTCACCCGCGACCTCAACAGGCATCTCACCGATCTGCTCGGTCAGTGTCCCGTCACGCCCGACGGTCGCTGGGTGCGTCTCGTCGAGTCCACCTCGTACTCAGACGGGGAAGTGGTGTTCCCATCACTTCCCGTCAAAGAAGCACTTCGTCTTGCGACAGCGCTTCAAACAATCAGCATCGACGTGTCGCTCAGCGATGTGCGCGGCGTCATTCCTGCACCGGGCGTCTATCACCCGTCCGCTCTCGCCCTTGCTCCAACAGAAGGAACCTCACGTTTCCACATCACCCGCCGTATCGAAGGGTTTCGCGCCGACTCATGACCAAGACACCACTGTGGACCATCACCCTCAATCCCGACGACGTCGCACGTTTTCAATTCGTGCAGATGGTCGGCCATGTCGACGAACTCACGAAAGAAGCAGTGTGGTTGCGCATCACTCCGAATGGTGAACGCAAATGGGTGGCTCAGGCACACAACGTGCTCATGTGGGGTTCGGTGTACAGCAGCACCGACAGGGGAATCGACGCCCTCACACCGGTCACGCCACTCTTCCTGCATGCAGTGTCCCAACTCATCAGCGACAACGGCGAGTGCACGTTGTCACTCGAACACGACGGGCCGACGAACCACGTGTTGGTGGCGCGCGCCGACGCATCGTCGGTCGTCTGCGATCGCCCGGTATCCACTCCACCAGACTTTGATTTCAATCCTCGTGGGGCGGTGAACGTCACGCTCACTGGCGAGAACATGCAGCAACTTGCCACGGTCATCGGCGCATGGCCCATGTACATGAACGTCAGAGAGCACCCGAATTTCCTTCCGCCATTTGCGAACATGCGCATCACTCGTACCAATATCAGTTGCACGCTCAACTGGCGTCGCTACGGAGGTAATGCAGCAACGGTGTCGCTTCCAACGTTTGCCACCGGAGATGCGTTCGTTTCTTTCGAGTCACCGGTCATCGGTCGTGCCATGTCATTGCTGTACGACGAAGGTGATTTTCAGCTCACAATCGATCCAGAGAACGCTTCGGTGTTCTATGTGCACAACGAGTCCTGGGGCTTCGCAGTCTCGGTCCGTCGTGAATGTGTCGCCCGCTGGGGCCAACGCGTCATCGACGCACTCGAAGCTCACGGAGCCGATGCGAGCGCTGAATGGAGCGCTGACGATGCTCCGGCGCTTCCCATCATTCTGTTCGGTCACAACCTCACGGTGTCGCTCATCGAAGACTCCGTGGCGGCTACCGACACTTTGCGCATCGTGTATTGCTTGTCAGAGAACTCGCCCACACACCCCGACTTTCTCAGCGAGTTGATGCAGTTCAACGAACGTCTCGTTGCAGCCAAGTGCATGATCCAAGATGGCCAGTTGTTCGTCGCGGCGGATATTCCGCTCACGCACGACGACATCGACGACGACATCGTTCGTGCAGCGCGTCGCGTGGTCGGCTACGGCGATCTGTTCCAGCCTGCACTCATGGTGTACGCATTCAGTTGACCGATCGGGTCACCGCGATGACCTGGTTCAGGCGGTGGTTGCCTGCTGTGACTTGTTCGGTCGACGCGCAGTGATCGTGCGCCAGCCGAGCATTGTGACCGCCAGGAAAATGGCTGTCACCACCATGAAAGAGGTGGCTGTGCCACGGTCGAACACCAGGTTGCGCAACATCATGCCGATGACGAGCGTCACGATCCAGGTCTGAGTACCAACCGAAATGGCGAAAGGGTTTCGTCGGGCGTGGCTCACGAACCAGCCAAGAACCATCGCAATCCAGAATGGCGCCGCGACATACAGAACGCCAGACACACCCGTGTCAGTGTCATGGTTGCGTGTTCCGACGACCACGAATGCGAGCACGCACAAGGCGTCGAAGGTGAAGCCCAGGGCCTTTTTGACGACGGAAGGTCGAAGCGATTCGCTCACTGCTCGTCGTAGTACTCGCGGCCCAGATGGGTGATCTGGTCCTCGCCCATCATCCAACGCAGCGTGTTCTTCAACTTCGTGAGCTGAATGAACAAATCATGTTCGGGGTAGAGGCCAGGTGCCACCTGTGGGCTCTTGTAATAGAAGGACAACCACTCTTGGATGCCACCGAGACCTGCGCGCTGAGCGAGGTCGCTGAACAACACCAAGTCGAGGGCGAGTGGTGCAGCAAGGATGCTGTCGCGACACAGGAAGTTCACCTTGATCTGCATGGGGTAACCCATCCATCCGAAGATGTCGATGTTGTCCCAACCCTCTTTGTTGTCACCGCGTGGTGGGTAGTAGTTGATGCTCACCTTGTGGAAGATGTCGCCGTACAACTCTTTGTTGCGGGATGGTTCGAGAATTGTGTCGAGCACGCCGAGCTTCGACTCTTCTTTGGTCTTGAAGTTCTCAGGTGCATCGAGCACCTCACCGTCGCGGTTGCCAAGAATGTTGGTGCTGTACCAACCGGACAGACCGAGCATGCGCGCCTTCAACATCGGTGCGAGCACCGTCTTCATGAGCGTCTGGCCGGTCTTGAAGTCTTTGCCGCTGATGGCGACGTTCTTGTCGGTGGCGAACTGACGAAGAGCCGGAGCATCGACCGCCAAGTTCGGTGCACCGTTCGCGAACGGCACACCTTCGAGCAATGCGGCGTACGCGTACAACATGGCTGGAGAGATGGTTTCGTCGTTCGCGTCGATTGCCTTCTCGAGCGACTCGATGTCGAGGTGTGCCTTGCCCGGCTCGATGAAGATTTCGGTGCTTGCACACCAGATCATGACGACGCGATCGACCTTGTTCTGATCGCGGAACGTGTTGATGTCGGCGCGGATGCCCTCGAGCATGGCGCGCTTGCCCGATGCGGCCATGACGTGTTCGCCATCGAGGTTGCGGGCGTACTTGCGTTCGAATGCAGCTTTCATGGGTCGCACGTCGCGCAGGACATCGGAAATCGACTCGATGTGCTTTCCCTGTTCGAGTACGCCAGCGCGCGAGGCAGCCACATAGGCGTCGTCGGGGAACACGTCCCAGGTTCCCCACACGATGTCGTCGAGTCCGGCGAGGGGCACGAAGTCACGGATGAGTGGGCTGCGGTCCTCGGTGCGCTTGCCGAGGCGGATGGTGCCCATCTGGGCGAGAGAGCCGATGGGCAGGGCCATGCCCCGCTTGGCGAGCTCGACGCCGGCGATGAGAGTGGTGGAGACGGCACCGAGGCCGACGACCAAGACGCCGAGTTTGCCGTCGGCGGGGGCGATGTTGCGCGGGGAAGTCACGGGGAGCAGGCTAGGCGCAATTTGGGGGTTGCGAAGCGATTCCACACGGTGGCAGACTTCATGGCGATGACCGCCCAGGCTTCACTCTCAGCACTCGTAGTAGTAATCGTGTAGCGCGCCGGCCTTTGCCGTCCGCGCTCGAAACCTCCCAGTCGGGAGGTTTTTTCATTTATTGCCCACGAATTGCCCCGAATCCACCCCAGACTTCACAGCCCACCCGAGGAGACACACAATGTCAGGAAAAGAGACACTCACCGGAGCACAAGCCCTGATCCGCGCACTCGAAAAAGAGAGTGTCGAGGTCATGTTCGGCTTGCCCGGAGGATGCATCCTGCCCGCCTATGACCCGTTGCTCACATCGAGCATTCGCCACATTCTTGTGCGACACGAGCAAGGCGCCGGTCACATGGCCGAAGGGTATGCACATGTCACCGGTCGCCCCGGCGTCGCCATGGTCACAAGTGGCCCCGCCGCCACGAACATGGTCACCCCGCTATGTGACGCGTACATGGACTCGGTTCCGATGGTCTGCATCACCGGTCAGGTGTCGACGTCAGCAATCGGAACCGATGCGTTCCAAGAGTGCGACACCGTCGGCATCACCCGCAGTGTCACCAAGCACAACGAACTTGTCATGCGCGCCGAAGACATTCCCATGGCAATTCGTCAGGCGTTCCACATCGCCACCACTGGTCGCCCAGGCCCGGTGCTCGTCGACCTTCCGAAGGACGTGTTGCAGAACACGATGACGTGGCATTGGCCGAGCGATGACGAAGTGTCCGATTCCATGCCTGGTTACAAGCCGAACACCAAGGGTCATCCGCGCATGATCAAGGAAGCCGCAAAGCTCATCCTTCAATCAGAGCGTCCACTTCTGTATCTCGGCGGTGGAGTGCTGAAGGCACGCGCGGCCGAAGTCGTGCGCGAGCTCGCTGAACTCACGCAAATTCCTGTGGTCACAACTCTCATGGCGCGGGGTGCGTTTCCTGACGACCATCCGCTGTGTCTCGGCATGCCAGGTATGCACGGCAACGCAACTGCGGTCACGGCCATGCAGAAGAGCGACCTCCTCATCGCACTCGGTGCACGATTCGACGACCGCGTCACAGGCAAGGTCGCTGCTTTCGCACCTGAAGCAAAGATCATCCACGTCGACATCGACCCGGCCGAACAAGGCAAGGTGCGTCGACCAGACGTCCCGATCGTCGGCGATTGCAAACTGGTCGTCATCGAAATTCTCAAGGCCATCAAAGAAATCCTCGACGGTGGTGAGAAGCAAGCCGACATCTCCGCGTGGCGTAGCCGCGTCAGTGGTTGGCAAGAGCAGTTCCCGTTGCACTATGAAAAGATGGAATTGGGCGGAGCACTGAAGCCCCAGTTCTGTCTCGAGAAGATCCGTGATGGTGCACCAGAAGGAACCATCGTGTGCAGTGGCGTCGGTCAGCACCAGATGTGGACGAGTCAGTACTGGAACTTCACCGAGCCGTACACCTGGGTGAACTCAGGCGGACTCGGAACGATGGGTTTCTCCGTGCCAGCGGCAATCGGTGCAAAGGTCGGACGTCCCGATCGCACCGTGTGGGCGATCGATGGCGACGGTTGTTTCCAGATGACTGCTCAAGAGTTGATCACCGCATCGACAGAGAACATTCCGGTGAAGATCGGCATCTTGAACAACTCGTACCTCGGCATGGTGCGTCAGTGGCAAGAGATGTTCTACGGCGAGCGTTACAGCGAAGTGAATCTTGGCGGCGGCATTCCCGATTATGTCAAGTGGGCCGAAGCCATGGGCTGTGTTGGCATCCGCGTGGAAGCACCTGAAGAAGTCGAATCAGCGATCGACAAGGCGAACAGCATCAACGACCGTCCGGTCGTCGTCGAGTTCCGTGTCGACGAGATGGAGAAGGTGTTCCCGATGGTCCCTGCAGGTGCCAGCAATGACGACGTCATCTTGCACCCAGCTCAGAACGACAAGAGAGAGTTCCTGCGATGAACGCCATGAATTTCAACAACCCGTACGGTGAGTCGACCAACCACCACATCTTGTCGGTTCTCGTTCAGAACCGCCCTGGTGTGCTCGCTCGCGTCGCAAGTTTGTTCGCGCGACGCGGATACAACATTTTCTCTCTTGCGGTGGCGCCGACAGAGAACGACGAGTTCAGTCGCATCACCATCGTGGTCGACGTTGAATCGGCACCACTCGAGCAAATCGTGAAGCAGCTCTTCAAGCTCATCGATGTCGTGCGCATCACCGAGCTCGATCCGCGACGCAGTGTCGAGCGCGAGCTCATGATGGCAACCGTGCGCGCCGAGTCCGATGTGCGTGGCCAAGTCGTCGAGTTGACGAACATCTTCGAGGGCAAGATCCTCGCGGTGGGGGTCGATGCAGTGACGGTGTCCCTCGACGGGTCACCAGACAAACTCGACGATTTCGAAGAGCTGCTCCGCGGCTACGGAATCGTGGAAATCCAACGCACCGGTAGGGTCGCGTTGCCCAAATTGGATCGCGAAGCACGAATTCGTGCCGTGAAAGGAAAGGCAAGCTGATGGCAGCAAAGATGTATTACGAGAAGGACACCGATCCCTCCATCATTCGTGGTCGCAAAGTCGCGATCATCGGATACGGGTCACAAGGTCACGCTCACGCGCTGAACCTGAAGGACAGCGGAGTGCAAGTCGTCGTCGGTCTGCGTGAGGGTTCGTCGTCTGCGGCCAAGGCACAGGCTGCCGGTCTCACGGTGAAGTCCATCGCCGACGCGGCGAAGTGGGCAGACGTTGTCATGCTCACCATGCCTGACACCGAGCAGAAGGCCACGTACACCACGCACATCAAGCGCTACATGAAGCCCGGCAAGGCGCTGGCCTTTGCCCACGGATTCAACATTCGCTTCAACCGCATCAAGCCCCCGAAGGGTGTCGACGTCATCATGATCGCGCCGAAGGGCCCAGGTCACTTGGTGCGCCGTACGTACACCGAAGGTGGAGGCGTGCCGTGCCTCATCGCCGTCGCGCAAGATGCGACCGGTAAGGCGAAAGATGTCGCATTGTCATACGCAGAGGCAATCGGTGGTGCTCGTGCAGGCGTCATCGAGACGACGTTCGCAGAAGAGACCGAGACCGACTTGTTCGGCGAACAGGTCGTGCTGTGTGGCGGGCTCACCTCGCTCGTGCAGGCAGGGTTCGAGACGCTTGTCGAAGCTGGCTATCAGCCCGAGATGGCGTACTTCGAGTGCTTGCATGAAGTGAAGCTCATCGTCGACCTCATGTACGAAGAGGGAATCGCCGGTATGCGTTACAGCATCTCCGACACCGCTGAGTACGGCGACGTCACCCGCGGTCCACGCATCGTCACACCTGCCACCAAGAAGCAGATGCAGAAGATCCTGAAGGAGATCCAGAGCGGCAAGTTCGCACGCGAATGGATCAAGGAAAGCGAGAGCGGTCGCGCCAACTTCAACGCATTGCGTGACGCCGGTGCCAAGCATCAAATCGAAGAAGTGGGCAAGCGCTTGCGTTCGATGATGCCGTGGATCTCTGCCGGCAAGCAGAAGGTCAGCGAAGCATCTGGCGGTTGAGCCCTATCTCGTCGGTGAGTGATTTCATTGACATGTAACAGAACAAAGACAAGTGCCCCACACCTATTGGTGCGGGGCACTTGCCTGCTTGGGAGATGTTGTGTGTGATCAGCAGGTGCCGAGGCGCTTGCAGATGTCGGTGTAACCGGGAACTGTTGGCTGGGTGGGAAGCGTCGGGTTGGTGACGCCACTGAACGTTCCACCGTTCGACTGCCACGACTTGTAGACGTCGAGGATGTTGACGGTCTTCGACTTGGCCAGATCGAGCATCCACTGGGGAATCGCAGTCGATGTGGCACCGCCAGTTGCGGCCTGCTGTGTCGATGCATCGTTTACCGGTGCTGGCTGTGATGCCTCTGCTTGCTGCGACACCTCTGGCGTTGTCGCTGCACCCGCTTGCTCATTCACTGCAGATGCTGCCTGTGGTGCTGATTCCGCAGCTGGTGGAGCAACAACTTGGTTGTCCACCGGCGTCGATTCGGCCGGCTTGTTCGCGGCTGTCGGCGCATCGTCTTTGACCGTGACCTTCGCGTCGACCTGTGGTTCGCTGGCCGTTGACTTGTCCTTCATGACGTCTTTGATCGCGCTGGTGATTGGGGAGTTCTCATCGGCGATGTCGGTGAGGAATGACTCAAGTGTGCCTTGGTCGATGACTCCGTCGTTCAGCATCGCTTCGAATTCGGCGAGCTGCTCGACTGCGGTGGAATCCTTCTTGTCGGATCCGTTGGTGACCACTCCGGCGACGAGGGCTCCTGCGATTGCGAGTGCTCCGGCGACGGTGAGGATCTTCTTGCGGGTTGAGGTGTTCATGGTTTTCTCCTTCTCTGGTGCGGGGCCACTGTGGCCCTGCACCCATGAGGAGTCGCCAGTACCCAGTTCGAGGACACTTTTTTCGGAGATTTTCTGAAGATCCCTGAACCCCGCCATTTTCAAGGGTTTCCCAGGGCGGTCTAGGTTCTCAGCCATGTCCATCGAACCCCGGTACGTGCCCTATCCGAAGCCGACAGGTGGCGCCCCCAACATCGTCGTCATCGTCTTGGACGACGTGGGGTTCGGGCAATTGGGGTGTTTCGGTTCGCCGATACGAACCCCGAACATCGACCGGCTTGCCGCAGAAGGTTTGCGGTACAACCGTTTCCATGTGACGTCGATTTGTTCGTCGACGCGCGCAGCCCTCATGACGGGCCGTAACCATCACGCAGTTGGTGTCGGCGCGACGCAGGAGACCTCTTTCGCGTTGCCTGGATATAACGGCAGAATCCCGAAGTCGGCTGCTGCGTTGCCTCGGTTATTGCGCGACAACGGCTACAACACATTCGCGGTGGGCAAGTGGCACCTCACTCCGCAGGCGGAGTACTCGTCTGCAGGTCCGTTTGAGCGATGGCCGTTGGGTCTTGGTTTTGAGCGTTACTACGGATTTCTCGGCGCGGAGACAAATCATTGGTCACCTGAGTTGGTGCGTGACAACACTCCGATCGAGATTCCAGGGCACGACGGTTATCACCTCACCGAAGATCTTGCCGACCAGGCAATCAACATGATCCGTAATCAGCGACATGCCGCACCGGACAAACCATTTCTCTGTTGGTTTGCGACAGGTGCAGCGCATGCGCCACACCATGTGTCGCGTGAGTGGTTCGAGCCGTACGCGGGTGCTTTCGACGGCGGCTGGGAGGAAATGCGCGAGGGCATCTACGAACGCCAGCTGGAAATGGGCGTCATTCCTCGCGGCACTGTCAACACACCGCGGCCAGAGTGGGTGCAACAGTGGACGAGTCTGTCTGACGGAGAGCGTCGCCTGTTCTGCCGATACATGGAAGTGTTCGCCGGATTTGTGACGCATACCGATGCTCAGATCGGTCGCATTCTCGACTATCTGGACACGCATGAGTTGACTGACAACACAATTGTCATGGTGATGTCTGACAATGGCACGAGCAGTGAAGGTGGTGTGCACGGCACACTGAACGAGTCGGCGTCATGGCTGGGAGAACACGCGACCATCGAGGAAGCTCTCGCGCACATCGATGACATCGGTGGACCAAATCACACAAATCACTATCCGTGGGGTTGGGCATGGGCAGGGAATGCTCCATTCCAGTTGTGGAAGCGGTACTCGTGGCTTGGCGGCGTTCGTGCACCGCTCGTGGTTCGATGGCCGAATCGCATCACAGACAAAGGTGCGGTGCGCACGCAGTTCATGCACGCAGTGGACCTCACTCCGACACTCATGTCGGCTTGCGGCTTGACCATGCCAGATGTGGTCGATGGTGTCACGCAACAACGCATCGATGGTGCCGATGCCTCGGCGACGTTCGATTCTGGCCACACACCTGAACATCGCACCACGCAGTACTTCGAGATGCACGGTTCACGTTCGATCTACCACGAGGGGTGGAAAGCCACCACGAATTTTGTGTCGCCGTTGTTCAACGAGCGCGCATTTATCACTGGTAGCCACAACTACGACGATGACACCTGGCAACTGTTCAACCTTGACGACGATTTTTCTGAGTCGACTGACCTCTCGGGTCGACACCCCGACAAAGTGCGCGCGTTGGAGTCGTTGTGGGTCGACGTCGCCAATCAGAACAACGTCTTCCCATTGTTCGACCCGTCAGCCAACTATCCGGTTCACCCCGGTGAGTATCCGCTTCCACGATCGATGATCTACGAGCCGTCCGATGTTCCGGTGGCAGCTGGTCGTGTGCCGATGATGCTTGGTGGGTTCACAATGGCAGCACGAGTCACTTGTGCATCACAGAAGGAAAGCGGCGTGTTGGCGGCATTCGGAGACCACCAAGGTGGTTGGGCGTTTCGCGTCGTCACTGGTGAGGTGCGCTTCGACGCTGTGCACGGAAAGCAGCGGACGTCACTGCGCGGCGGTCGCATCGGAGTTGGTTCGCATGACATCGAGGTGACAATGGTCAGAGGTGGTGCTCTCACACTGTCGGTCGACGGAGGAGAGGTCGCGAGTGGATCCTTCGGCGCAATGTTTTTCTTCCCTGGTGTCACCACGGCGGCTGGTGGCATGTGGGTCGGTCGTCACGACGGACTTGAAGTCTGTGACGACTACACATCACCTGCCCGCTTCACTGGAGAACTTCTCTCACTACACATCACGTCCGGTGGCACAGATCGTCCGTCACTTGCAGTGACCATGAAGGTCGCAGAGGGCGCCGACTGACGACACGCGGCACCAGAGGTTCGTCATACGACGTCTCGTCTGGAACTACAGTCGATACGTCGGTCCGACCGTTTCGGTCCGCTCGGGGAGGGGAGTTCTCGTGGCGCTCATTCAGTGCACCAATTTGAAAAAGGTCTACACCGTCGGTGGTGAAGAAGTGCGGGCACTCGATGGTGTGTCGTTGTCTGTCGAAGCCGGCGACTTCATCGCCATATGTGGCCCGTCTGGATCAGGCAAGTCGACATTGGCCAACGTCATTGGCGGTCTTGACCAGCCCGATTCAGGCTCGGTCGTCGTCGAAGGTATGGACCTGGCTGAAGCAAAAGACAAGCAGTTGTCTGAGTATCGCAACAAGCACATCGGATTCGTTTTCCAGTCGTTCAATCTTCAAGCGCACGAGTCGGCGCTAGAGAATGTCATCTCGCCGCTGGTGTTGGGTGGTGTCGGCAAGAAGAAGGAGCGAGTGGAAAAGGGCATGGCGGCGCTCGCGCGTGTCGGTCTCACCGATCGTGCCAAGCACAAGCCGACCGAGCTGTCTGGTGGTCAGCGTCAACGCGTGGCCAT
>CAYMVM010000010.1:0-1702 GCA_964394175.1 uncultured Bifidobacterium sp. | reverse complement strand
ATCACGGAGAAGGCGGGTGCGCGATGAAATTCAAGGATCAATTCCGCACCGGTTGGCGCAATCTCAGTCGCCAGAAACTTCGTACGTCACTCACGATTTTCGCGATCGTCATCGGTGCCGTGTCGGTCACGGTAATGCTGTCGTTGGTCACCAGCGCAAAAGGCTTCCTCATGTCGTCCTTCGAGAAGACCGGGGAGGACCGCCGTGTCATCGTGACTCCGGTCAGCGGGCTCAGTTACGGCGAAGCTCGCTGGCAGACCTGGAGTGACGGAAGCGGCAAGAAGATTGACGATGCAGCGATAACTGCACTCGCAGGTGTTCCTGGGGTCACATCGGTGACTCCCATCGTGGGTGCTCAGTACTACGACTCAGCGAAGTCGGCTAACGCTGAGGTGTCTGTCTCGAATTCGTTCATGCTCGGATACCTGACGAACGGTTCCGTCATGCGCGATGTCACGCACGGGCGCGCTCTTGAAGCCGGTGATGACAACGGTGGAGTTCTCATCTCGCGTGGCTTGGCCGAAAACCTCGGTTTCAAAGACAACCTCGAAAGCGCACTCGGTCAGAAGATCACCCTGAAACCCCGCAAAGATTTCTCCGAAGTGATGAAGGACGTCGAAGTGACTGTCGTCGGCATCATGTTCGCCGATGGTGATGCAATCGACATGACGCTGAAGTTTGCACTCGACACAGCACCGGTCTTCGAGCGCTGTGAAGGTGGCGGACCAAACACACAGCCGACATGTACGAAGGAATCTGACGTGTTGCGCAATGGTTATCCGGCCGCATACGTCAACATTGACAACAAGGACAATGCAGATGCCGTCGTCGAAGAAGTCAAGAAGTTGGGATACGGCGCTGCCGCTGGTCAAGAAGAGATCAATGCCCAGTCTCAGGCATTCACGATCCTCGGGGCCGTGCTCGGTGGAATCGGTGGAATCGCACTGCTCGTCGCCGCGATTGGCGTCATCAACACGATGGTCATGGCCACGCTCGAGCGCACACGTGAAATCGGCATCATGCGCGCCACAGGGGCGACGAAGCGCACCGTTCGCAGTCTGTTCACCGTGGAAGCAGGAGTTCTTGGTTTCATGGGGGGAGTGTTCGGCATAGTCCTCTCATTCGGAGTCGCCATCTTGTTGAACGGGGTGCTGAACAAACAGCTTGAAGATGGTGGAATCTCAGAGCGAAACATCGTGAGCATTCCTCCGCAGATCGCGATCGTGGTCATCTTGGTGACCACGCTCATCGGCATGGTTGCTGGTCGCCTACCAGCACGCCGCGCGGCAAATCTCGACCCAGTCGAAGCACTGCGATACGAATAGTCCTTACATCGTTCACGCTCCATCCACCTTGGCGAGAGGTGCCGTTCAAGCGTCGCTGTGAGACTTTCGACCGTGTCGGACACCCCCCAGGTTCAAGTGAAGGCCATTACGGTCGTCAGATCTGGGCGCGACAAGGTGTTCCGCGGAATCATGACAGCTGGTGGCCTCACGTCACTCGCGGTGTTGTCGCTCATCGCTGCATTCCTGCTGTATCGCGGTTTTGAGATTTTCCGAGATTTCGGATTTTCATTCTTGACGACATCAGAGTGGAACTCAGGTATTGACGACATCGGCACAGATGCGCGGATGGGTGTGGCGGCAATGCTCGTTGGCTCAATTGTGATAGCCCTCATCGCCAGTGTTATCGCAGTACCGTT
>CAYMVM010000009.1:0-53277 GCA_964394175.1 uncultured Bifidobacterium sp. | reverse complement strand
GAGATCAACAAACTCATCAAGGAAAAAGGTCCGAAGGGCGTCAGTAGCCAGACCCAAGGCGAGCAGATTCGCGTGACCGGGAAGAAGCGCGATGACCTACAGTCAGCCATCGCATTGCTGAAGTCAGAAGACCTCGGCATTCCTCTTCAATTCGAGAACTTTCGCGACTAATCCTCGCTCGGAGCCTCTGCCGCGCGCTTCTGCAATTCGCTCACCACGCTGGCATCAGCCAACGTCGTCGTGTCACCCAAGTTGCGGCCTTCTGCGACGTCGCGCAACAACCGTCGCATGATCTTTCCACTACGAGTCTTCGGCAGATCTGGCGTGAAGTAGATGGTCTTCGGCTTGGCGATCGCGCCAATCTCCTTCGCCACGTGGTTACGAAGATCTTGCTCGTCTGCGCTGCTTCCACCGACCAACGTGACATACGCGATGATTGCCTGTCCGGTCGTCGCGTCATTTGCCCCGACGACAGCTGCTTCTGCGACGGCTGGGTGGGAGACGAGGGCTGACTCAACTTCGGTCGTACTGATGCGGTGTCCGGACACGTTCATCACGTCATCGACACGTCCGAGCAACCACAAGTAGCCGTCATTGTCGAGCTTGGCTCCGTCACCTGCGAAGTACCGCCCGTCGAACCGACTCCAATATGTGTCTTTGTAACGCTGTGGGTCACCCCAGATACCGCGCAACATTCCCGGCCACGGGTGCGTCAACGTGAGATATCCACCGCCACGCGTGACCGCTTTGCCTGCATCATCGACGACTTCTGCGCCAACTCCTGGAATGGGGAACGTCGCCGAGCCGGGCTTCAACGTCGTCGCTCCGGGCAAGGGACTGATCATGATTCCACCGGTTTCTGTCTGCCACCACGTGTCGACGATCGGACAACGACTGCCACCGATGTGTTCGTGATACCACATCCACGCCTCGGGATTGATCGGCTCACCAACACTGCCGAGCAGTCGCAACGACGACAAATCATGTTTCGCAGGTTCGTCGACCCCCCACTTCATGTACGTACGAATCGCAGTGGGCGCGGTGTAGAAGATGGTGACTTTGTATTTCTCGACGATCGACCAGATGCGATCGTTCGCTGGGAAGTTCGGAACGCCTTCGTACATCACCTGAGTGGCGCCGTTCGCCAAGGGTCCATACACGATGTAACTGTGACCCGTCACCCAGCCGACGTCTGCAGTGCACCAATACACGTCGTCCTCTGGATGTAGGTCGAACACGTACTTGTGCGTGTATGCGACATGGGTGAGATATCCACCTGTCGTGTGCATGATGCCCTTCGGCTTGCCGGTTGTGCCCGAGGTGTACAAGAGGAACAACAATTGTTCTGCATCCATCGGCTCTGCAGGACACTCCGGATCAGCCTTCGCAATCAACTCGTGATACCAGCTGTCACGACCAGTGGTCATCGACACGTCATTGCCACCACGCTTCACGACGACGACGTGCTCGATGGACGGGGTCGACTGCAACGCTTCATCGGCGTATTGCTTCAACGGGAACACTTCGCCACGACGCCACCCACCGTCGGCGGTGATCAACACCTTTGCCTCAGCATCGTTTATTCGGTCGGCGAGTGCTTGGGAAGAGAACCCACCGAACACCACGCTGTGTGCAGCTCCAATTCGCGAGCACGCCAGCATCGCCACTGCGGCTTCAGGAATCATCGGCATGTAGATGTTGACGCGGTCGCCTTTTGCGACACCGAGTGACTTCAGTGCGTTTGCAAACTTCTGCACTTCATCGAGAAGTTGTGCGTAGGTCACGGTGCGGGTGTCACCAGGCTCACCTTCGAAGTGGAACGCGACCTTGTCACCCTTCCCGGCGATGACATGTCGATCGAGGCAGTTGTAACTGACGTTCAACGTGCCGCCGACGAACCACTTGGAGAACGGAAGTTCCCATTCACACACGGTGTGCCATGGGTCGAACCACGAGATGAGTTCGCTAGCTTGCCGCGCCCAAAACGACTCGTAGTCCTCGTTGGCTTCGTCGTACAGGTGCGTCCCGGCAACAAGTGTGCGCTTCTTGAAACTCTCTGACGGCGGGAACTTTCTCTGCTCGATCAACAGGTCGTCAATTGCGTCGCTCTCGGCCACAGCGAACCCCCTTTGCAATGTGGAGACTACTGAACCGCCGAGAGTCCCCACACAACGACGGACATGACTGTGACACCACTACCTATGGCAGAGTGATGAAGCGACATGACGACAGAGCACGACAAACAACACTTCGGCGGTGCCGAATGGGCCATGACCCTCATGACATCTCTCGTGTGGGGTGCTTCGTTCTTGTTCATCGCCATCGCTCTCGACCATGTGAACACGGGTGTCATTCCGATGATGCGGACGTTCTTCGGGTTCCTCGCCTTGCTCTGCATCCCACGCGCCCGCATCATGATCCAGAAAGAAGACATGAAGAAGGTGTTCTTCTTGAGCCTCATCTGGATGGCGGCACCCTTCTATCTGTATCCGTTGGCTGCGCACACCGTGTCGTCATCGGTGGTCGGCATGATCAACGGTGCTCTTCCAGCCCTGACCGTGGTCGTCACGGCCATCATGACCAGGCGGCGACCGACTCGTCAGCGCGTCATCGCAGTGCTCGTCGGTTTCAGTGGCATCGCCCTCATCTCTTTTTCGAGCATCACGGACAACGCATCTGCATCTGTGCACGGAATCGTGTTCCTTCTGCTCGCACTTCTCGGTTATGCGGTCGCTGTGAATATCGCCTTGCCATTGAACGCGAAATATGGAGCAACGGCCACGATGATGTGGGTCGAAGGCGCAGCGTTCATCTGGACTCTTCCCCTCGGACTTCCCGCTCTGCGAGGAAGCGAGTTCACTGGGTCTGCGATCGCCGCCCTCGTCATTCTCGGAGCAATCGGTACAGGCATCACCTTTGCCGTGTATTCGGCGCTTCAGACCCGTGCCGGTGTCGTGCGGGCGATGATTGGAACCCTGTTCACCCCTGTCGTCGCAACATTCCTGGGTGTCATCTTCCGTGATGAACACGTGACAATGCTCGCAATCATCGGAATGGTCATCGTCATCGTTGGCGCATTCCTCACGAGCCGTCCAGAGAAGACACTCATCACCTCGTCCTGACTCGTCAGTGGTGAAAAAATCTCACCACCAACGAAGACGAACGCTCTCGTACACTTGGCGTCTCATGGCCACCGCAGCAAAAAGATTGACAGCGGGCTCTGCTGAGGAGCGGATCTTGGTCAGCGCGCGGCACGAAATTGAGAAACGCGGCATTCTTGGATTGCGAATCATGGATGTCGCACGTGGTGCCGACGCGAGCTTGTCTCTCATCTACAAATACTTCAACAGCCGTGACGGCCTGCTTGCACGCGTGCTCGGGGACATGTACGAAGAAATACTGCGTCAGAGTTACGACGCTTTCATGGACAAAGTGAACTCCCGCACATCCCTCACCGTCCGAGACATTGCTGAATTCCTTCCGCAAATCAACGATGCCACATACCGGAAGAATCAGTACATGCGATTGAACATTCTGGCGGCATCACTCAACAACGAACCATTAAGGATTCGTCTCGAGGATCTCACGAAGAAGCAGCATGCGATGTTTGATGAAGGAATATCAGCCATTCGCCGTCACATGAGTGACGGTTCTGACCTAGACAGCCGCTTCTTCCACATTGTTTTGGCGACACAAACGATGTACTACCGCGAGCTAATGGGTGATACCGGCTTCAGCCGTGAGGAATACGTGGATTACGTGACGAAAATGCTTACTTGCGACGGTGCCTGACAAGTTTCCCAGCTAGAACAAGTCGTCATTGCAGCCGAGGACGCCGAGGTGGACGACCTCTGTCAGAGTCCCGCCAGGAATGCCGACAGCTCGGGCTTGTCGTCGACAAAAACCACCTGTGCAGGCTCTGGGAATCGGACGGTTGCCACATCGTTGAAATCAAAGTCCACGACAATCGGCAACGTCCCAGCATCGTTATTCCCTTCGAAACGCAACATCTCGCCCGTCACTCGCTCGACCCAATAGATCGAGCGAGTTCCATAGCGGAGCACATCGACGTCCTTCCCACGAAGTGTGTCTGAGCGAATGAATTTCGTGCCTGGTTTCTGCTGAATGAGGATCGCGTTCTCAGGTTGTGTCGCAGCCAAGCCCATGATGATGCTGACCACTTGATCGACTCGCCGACGCATGTCAATGGCGCGACCGAAGTACGGCGACGAAGCTGCACCGAGACTCTGTAGAAGTGCGTCATGAGTTGGTCGACGCTCGAACACCACGTTGGCACGCCAGGAAAGCTCTGTGAGTGTTCCGCCAGCCTGGCTATGGGACACTTTCGCCGAGCCACGGGTGTTGGACCAGTCCACGACACCTGAGAGCGCCAACTGAGTTCCATTGAGGTCCGCAAGGGTGGCCACTTCGAACTGCGCGGCGCCACGCCGATGATTCAGATACGTGACTTCGGCCAGTCGCGCCGCCTCCTCACGGGACAACTCTCGTTCTCCCGTGCCTGTTCCTGCACAACTAGTGGAAACGACCACACTCACGACGACAGCCGTCACACGTCGCAGCTGTCCAGCCATCGTTCATCATCTTGTCGCAGGCAACATCGACGGGGCAAGACTTTGTGAACGGTAGACCATTCCGAAGTCGAGGGTGTTGTCTGACCGTCCTGCGCTCAACATCAAGGATGTAGCACTGATGGTCGAAGAGTTCCTGCCACGCCCAGGGCCATTTTTCGTCGTCGGGTACCAGTTCGTGGGATACGAGATCTTCACGATGTATTTGCCCGGCAAGAGATCTTTGAAGAGATACTTGCCGTCTTTGCCCGTGGTCTGGGGTTTTACTACGCGACCAAATGCGTCGATGGCCGCAGAGCCATCGGAATTGAACAGGCGCAAAATGGCACCCTTCACGCCGTGATCACCTGGGCCTTGTTGGCCGTTTCCATTTCGGTCACGCCACACCAAGTCACCCACGGAAACGGTTCCTTTGGGAATGACACCAGCATCAATCGTCGGGTTGACAAACACTGCCTTCGTTGAGGTGTCGCTTTCTGCAACAGAGTCTCCTGACGTCGATGCAGCGATGGTGAATACGGGTGTGACACCTGTCGATACGTCCGGATTCGAGTCGTTCGTTGCTGTGCTTCCAGTCGCAGACTTCGTGGTGAACGTGTATGAGGCCGGCAAGGTGAATTTCGCATAGTACGAACCTGCCGCCAAGTTGTCGATGAAGTAATAACCGTTCGCATCAGTGGTCGCTGTGGCTGGTGCACCCGTCAAGTCCTTTGCCTGACTTCCGTCAGCATTGAACAAAGAAACGACCACTCCCTTGATGGGTTTTTCCGACGCATCTTGTATTCCGTCCTTGTCGGAGTCGATCCATACGAAGTTGCCCATGCCCACTGGAGTCGGTGGTGGTGTCGGAGGTGGTGGCGGGGGCAGATAGAAACCTACGTCGTAGGTGTGGTCATTGATGCCAGGAAGCACGACTGCCGTCGTGATCTGCGGATACGACAGCACTGTTGTCGCATTCGAGTCGACCGCTGTATCGAGCGACGTTTCTGCTGCACTCGCACTTGACGTCGTGAGGAGATACTCATACAAAGGGCCACCCGTTGCGTAGTCCGCCGCATTGTCGAATCGAATGATGTGAGCAACACCGACCGCAAGGCCTCCTCCGACATGGTCGCCGGTACCAGCAGCTGCTTCGGTGACGTTGGATGCGAAGTAATACTCACCTTTCGTGTTTGTGACTGCAGTGCCAAGCAAAGTGGTGCCATTTGCCGCATACAGACGTACCGTCACACCAGCAACCGGGGTTTCGTTTGCGTCTTGAACACCGTCTTTATCGGTGTCGATCCAGACCCTGTTTCCGATCTGCACTGGCGCCTGATTGCAGATGACTTCCAGGTCGGCCATACCCGCTGACTTGCCAAAGGAATAGACGTTCACGTCGCCGGAGAGTCCATCGGCCCAATATCCATGTATCTCCCGCGCATAGGTCACTGATCCACCACTGGGAGTACCGTCACTGGCTTTGAAGAACCGCACTCCCCCTTCGAACAACTCACACCACGGGTCCATCGCGCTAATGGCCACCTGCTGTGTGCCGGTACGAGGCCACACCACAACGGCACCCTGGGAAATCTCGGTGTGGGAATTGTCATTGTCACTGGGTGTGCAGAGTTGGTCATAGAAGAACTCGCGCTTCCCAGCGTCATATGACAGGCGCGCCGCAGTCTTCGCTACGCCGGTGCGGCTGCCACATGTTCCGTCAGATTCCTGCGTCCACGTGTTCGTGCCGGTCTTACACACAAGAAGAGTGTCCCCCGAAACATAGACGTTCTTGTATGCCAGTGTCCCCGAGGTGTCATTCGGCTGCAGGTTGTTGGCTCCCATCTGCAGGTTGAACCTGTCGGCAACACCCACGACGAACGAGCCATCCTCCAAGGTGTCGATGCCCGAGATGATTGGCTGAGAGTAAGCCGGTTTGTCGCCGTCATCTCTCAGAAGACCTGCGGTGACTGCGGCCCTGATCGCCGCGTAGTTGTTTGTCCAGGCGTGCCATCTGACGATTTCGCACTCGGGCTCAAGACCGGTCTTTCCTGAATTGCACCGATTTGATCCACTCCCGATCTCGGACCCACGGGCATAGTCGAAGTTGATTGTTGCCGCAGTGCTCCATGTCGAAGTGGCCGTGTCGTACAACCTGATGTACCCAGCACCTGGTCTGGTCGTTGCACCTGACGGACTTGCCGCAGTGAACGCGGTCGCACTTGCCGTTTCATTCGAACACACGACCCCCACTTGCAACTGACTGCCGACAGCATTGACACCCCATGCCCGCACATCTGAAGCAGAGGCGCATGACGGATTCGTCACTGTGATGGCTGTGGGCGTTCCCAATGTGGGCGCCGTGACGGATCCTCCGACGGGGAATGCGTAGATCTTGCGGTCATACAAGTTCATGACGTACAAGGTGAGTCCGTCGTCTGAGAATTCAATGTCTCCGATTCCCGCTTGCCCGATCGCGTTGTACCCAGATTGATCGAGCGAAAGTATCGACGTTGGGACGATCCCTCGAGCTGTGTCAGTGAACTGCGAGTTGTCAGCACTCAACGTGATGTACGAGGACAAGTCAAAGCCGGTGACGTAACCCGTCGAAGGATGCCACACATAGACACCGCCGATTCCGAGCGGGCCGAGACCAGAGTGACGCCGAATGACAGCAGAGGTCCAGACAAGACCTGTACTTGACTGATTCGCCATGCCCCAGATGGCGCCCGTCTGCTTGAACGTGAGTTGCTTTGTAAATGCCGGCCTCGTCATGAAACTCGTCGTACCCACACTGAGCAGATTGGTCACTTGCTCACGCGTCGCATCAGCATTGATTCCACCTGGTCGCATGCAGCCCGTCGCGAGAAGTGGGTTCGCATTGTTGTCAGCGCAGTAGTTGTCGGGAACGATCATCGAGTAGTTCACATCGGTCGCAGGAACCGTCACGAATTGAATGCTCGTTCCACCAGTCGACGCCGCAAACGAGGACTGATACCCGTTCGGCGTCGTGAACTCGATGCGCACCGAGGTGCTCGCTGCACCCGACACGGTCAACGTGTAAGAGCCATCTGAGACGGTTGTCGCTGTACCCACAGCAGACCCAGCGCTATCAAACGCTCGAACACCGACCCCAGCCACGCCAACTTCCGACGCGCCCTTTGAACCGTCCGAGTTGTTGTCCACGAACACAGTTCCGCTCACCGTCGAGGATGACGCGCTCAATGATGTGTCGAGAGCAGCTATCCCCTGAACCAGAAGGACAGCAGACAACAGTACGACGACGTTTCGGAACCTGGTTGCGGACACTCTTTCCCCCACGACTCTGCCTTGTCTTTGAAGGCAAATTGAGAGTACGGGCTTGTACCCACCGGAAAAATCGTCCACATAAGGTAGGAAATTTTTTACTCATCTAATCTGATGAAGTGAGCGTTGTTTCAAACCGTCTGACCTCCGATTCTCGTCACGCAATCCTGATGAGTGCTCGGAAGGAAATCGAAGAAAGTGGCATCCTCGGTCTTCGAGTCGCAGAAGTCGCAGCTGGCGCCAATTGCTCAATTACTCAGATCTATCGGTACTTCCGAGATCGTGATGGCCTTCTTGCGCAAGTTCTTGGTGACATCTACGAAGAGATTCTTGTTTCGACGCGCAATGCGTTTCGAGACAAGGTTTTCTCACGAGATGTAGTCACAATCGATGATGTCATGAGCAGTTTCCCGGCACTTTTTACGCCTCCTGCGACGCGCGGTACTCACCTTCGACTGCAAATTCTTGCAGCCTCAGTCAACAATCAACCGCTTCGTGAACGTCTGGAAGCCATCACTCAGGCCGAACTTGCGGAGTGGAATAACGGCCTCGATGAACTTGAGTCACGGCTGGCCACGGGTGAGAAGTTTGACCGACGTGTCTTCACGATGTTCATCGCCAATATTCTTCCTTATTATCGGATGCTGATGGGCGACAAGGGGTTCTCACCCGAAGAGTTCTTCCAGTTCGTGCGCGACAAGTTGACGTCGTAATTTCACATTCTCAATAGACGCGCAATGAGACTGTCGCCATGATGTTGCTTCGGCGCAGCCAAATATGGCTCACCCTCTCATTGCTCTGCTTCTCAGTAGCCGCCTGTGGTGCCGACGAATCCGGCGGAACAATTGTCGTGCCAACTGATGAACAGACAATTCAAGCTGCAGTCGACAGGGCCCGAACCGGAGACATCGTGCTCATCGAGCCAGGTGTCTACAACGAGTCCGTCACCATAACGACTGATGGAATCGTCATTCGTGGACAAGATCGCAACACGGTGGTGCTCGACGGTCAGGACCGCCTTCCGAACGGAATTTACGTTGCAGCCGACAATGTGCGTGTCGAAAATCTCACCGCACGGGCCTACACACAAAATGGCGTGGTCTTCAACGGAATTGAAGAAGCATCGGGCGGATACGGAGTTGATCCCGATGTCGCCTACGGCACGGAGGGGCGCGCACTGGACGGCTACGAGGTTCGTTGGGTCACCACCTACAACAACGGCCTATACGGCATATATGCCTTCGCCTCGGTGAATGGCCTCATTGAGGACTCATATGCATCGGGACACCCTGATTCTGGCATTTACGTCGGTCAGTGCAAGCCGTGCAACGTTGTCATTCGGCGGGTCACAGCAGAGACCAACGCGATCGGTTACTACGGCACCAATGCATCAGGAAACGTCTTCGTCATTGAATCCACATTCACGGGCAACAGATTGGGTGTCGCGCCCAATTCACAAGAAATGGAAAAGCTGGCGCCACAGTCCGAGACGGTGGTGGCTGGGAACCTGGTCACAGACAACGACAATCCCCGTGCCCCAGCAATCAAAGAAGGTTTCTTCGGCGGCGGCATCATCATCGGTGGCGGCACGCGCAACACGGTGGTGCGCAACCGCGTCGAGGGTCATTCGAACATGGGAATCGGCATCATTGACTTCAACAGTTTTGTTCCGATCGACAATCGCATCGAGGGGAACTCTGTGACCATGAACAGTCGCGACCTTGTCTATGCGGTCCGGGGTAGCACCTCTGCCGAAGGAAACTGCTTCAGCAGGAACGTCCACGAGACATCGATGCCCGAAATGATCGAACGCCTCCTGCCGTGCGATGGCCAACCTACGGTTCTGACTCCTTATGTGCTGAGTTCTCCAACACCCCCGCCTGATGTCGACTACCGAAAGATTTCAGCTCCACCTGCTCAACAATCGATGCCTGCAACTGCCATGTCACGCCCAGCCGGTACCGCTGCGTTTACTGCTCCGGACGTGTCGGGCATCGCACTTCCCTGAACATTCCGCTTATCTGTTGACGCGCCACTCGAGCACTGAGAACGCACCGAGTCCACTCGGGTCGAGCAGTGCTTCTGCTTCACTCACTCGACTGCGCATCTTCAACGCCTCGAGCGTCGGCTGCGACGCATGAGCTGCCCAGAGTTCCTTGCCTTCTGTCACCAATTCATCGATACCCAGCATCTTTAGAAAGTGAGCCTGGGTGCGAACCGAATCTGGTTCAGCCACTTCACCCAATTGATCAATCATCACCTGGCACGTGATGTCTTGTGCCCCAGGATCCTTCAAGTAATGACCACCTCGTTCATGGCCGACATACGTGCGCAGCCACTCACGCCACGGAGATGCTGCGGCCATCGCCGTCAGTGGCGTGCAGTAATCAATGACGATCACCGACCCGTTCTTCAGCGACCCCATCGAATCCTTTAGCCACTGCTGTGCCGCAGTCTGCTGTGGCGCACGTGATCCATGCCGAGCAGACGACGGAAGACATGCCGGTGGCGGAACACTCTCAAGTATCTCCACAAAGACGCCAGAGCCCATTGACACGCGTGCTTGACGCCAACCACCATCGAAGACCCACAATTGAAACGGCAAATTGTCGAGTAGTTCATTCGCGATGATGACACCGTTGTCGATGTCCGTCGGCATCGAGTCGGTTGATGTGATGCCATCTGGATGCATTGCTCGCTGAGGTGCCGAAACCTCGACAGCCACATACCGAAGTGCAGACGAACACTTCGGCGACGCAGCCAGGATCGACCGAGCCAAGGTTCCGGGACCGGCTCCGGCGTCAACGACGGTGAACGACGACGGTGATCCGCAACGACGCCATTCATTGTCGATGTATCGTGCGAGAAGTTGACCAAAGAGTGGGCCGACTTCTGGCGATGTGATGAAGTCTCCCCTGCGTCCAGCTCTTCCTGTTTCGTCACCACGCGTGTAGAAGCCGTGTTCGCCGTACAGCGCAATCGACATGAAGGTTTCGAAATCGATGCTCCCACCGCTCGCTGCGATGGCGGTCGTCAGGTCGTCAGCCGCTGAAGGCACTGGACAAACTGGCGAGGTCACCGAAGTGCGACACGATGCCAGGCAACGTTCCGAGCACGAGAGTTGCCACGCCAGTGATTCCGAGAGCCACCGCGATGGCCGGTTGGATCACCACTGGAGCAGTGTCTCCGTCTGGTGCGGGACGCATCCAGATTTCGCGCAGAACATTTCCGTAGTAACCGAAGGCCACCACCGAGTTCACTGCACCGATCACGGCGATGGCGTAGCCCCAGTTCGTCTCAGCCGACAGCACTGCTTGGAACGCGGCGAACTTGCCGAACCATCCACCAAGCGGCGGAATTCCGGCCAGCGATGCCATGAAGATCGTCATCAGTGCCGCCAGGCCTGGCGCATATGAGAACAAACCACCGAATGAACTGACAGCGCCGCTGCGAGTCTTGCGGGCGACCGCGATGATGATGGCGAACACACCGAGGTTCGTGGCCGCGTACAACATGAGGTACACGACCACAGCGCGTAGTGCCGACTGTGCGACGAGCCCTTCACCAGCGACGGCGAGAGGCATGAGGATGAATCCGCCTTGACTGATTGATGAGTACGCCAACATGCGAACGATGTTCGTCTGACGAAGTGCCAGCACATTTCCCACGGTCATGGTGAGCGCAGAGAGAATCCAGATGACCGGCTGCCACACGTCGCTCGCATATGGGAAGGCGACATAGATGACCGTCACCAGAGCGACGAAACCCGCGGCTTTCGAAGCGACCGACAAGAAAGCAGTGACCGGAGTCGGTGCACCTTCGTAGGTGTCGGGCGCCCATGTGTGGAACGGCACAGCGGAGACCTTGAAAGCGAAACCAATCACCACGAACAAGATGGCGAGTGCCCGAATTGAGGTCGTCTCACTGGAGAGTGTCTCGCCGATGTCAGTCAGCAAGGTGGAGTTGGCGATGCCGTAAAGAAGCGACATGCCGTACAACATGATCGCTGATGCGAACACTCCGAGCAGGTAGTACTTCACGCCTGCTTCATTGCTCTTCAGGTCACGCTTGCGCCATGCAGCCAACATGTAGGCAGGAATCGACAAAAACTCGAGCGCCACGAAGATGCTGACCAGGTCTCGACTGGACGCCATCATCACCATGCCGAGGATGCTCGTGAGCACCAAGAACCAATACTCGCCTTGGTAGTAATCACCTTCACGCAGATAATCAGTGGAGATGAGCACGACGACATAACCGGCAAGGATGAAAAGGCCCTTGATGACGAGGCTGAAATCATCGACCACATATCGACCGTCAAACATCTCACGCATGGTGTTGTCGCTCAGTGCGATGGTGACGACCGGAATGAACGCGCCGAGTAGCGAGAAGCTGGCGAGCGGCGCCACCAGCCACTTGTTCGTCTCACTCGTGAACAGATCGACGAGCAGCACGACGACGATGCCGGCGGCGAGCACCATTTCCGGTGCGAGCGCGTGATAGTCAATTGACGGACTAACCCAGTCGCTCGCGGCGACGACAGACAGGAGCGACGACAGCACCGGTCAGCCTCCGAACACCGCGAGGGTGGCCTTGACTGCCGGGTCGAGCACATCGAACATCAGCTGCGGATACACACCGAACACCACGATGCTGATGAGCAGTGGTGTCCACGCAATCCACTCGAACTTGGTGACGTCATGGATGTCGTCGTGGCCGTGACCGTCACCATGACCGTGATTGCTGAATTCTGCACTCGGCTCACCGAACGCAGTGCGCTGGTACAGCCACAACAAGTATCCGGCGGCGAACACCGTTCCGATGGCGGCAATGACCATGAATGTGCGGAAGGTTTCTTCTGGCAGACCTTCCGCTGGGCTGTACGCCGACAAGATCGCGGGGAACTCGCCCCAGAACCCTGCAAGACCTGGCAAGCCGAGTGATGCCATGGCGCAAAAGCCCATGATCCATCCCAGGCGTGGGACTTGCTTCAACATTCCGGAGAGACGCTTGATCTCGAGCGTGTGATAGCGCTCTTTCACACTTCCGGCGACGAAGAACAACATGCCGGTGATGAGACCGTGCGCGACCATTCCGAAGAGTGCCGCGTTGAATCCGAACGGCGTCAGTGTGGAGATACCAAGCATGACGAATCCCATGTGGGCGACCGACGAAAACGCGATGAGTCGCTTCATGTCGGTCTGTGCCAGACAGCCGAGTGCGCCGTAGATGATGCCGATGACAGCGAGAAGCCCGATCCATGGGGCCCACTCTTTTGCAGCTTCAGGCAACACCGGAATTGCGATGCGAATGAATCCGTACGTTCCGAGCTTCAGCAAGATTGCGGCAAGGATGACCGATCCTTGTGTCGGTGCTTGAGTGTGCGCGTCGGGCAACCACGTGTGGAATGGAAACATCGGCACCTTGACGGCGAACCCGATGAACATTCCGGCGAAGATCCAGATCTGCGTGTTGCGCGCGATTGATGCGCCGTTTTCCACGAGGTACGGAATCGCGAAGCTCTCGGCACCGGTCTTGAAGAACAGAGCGAGGAATGCAACCAGCATCAGCGCTGAACCAAACATCGTGTAGAGGAAGAACTTGAGCGACGCATACTGACGCTGTTCGCCACCCCACACCCCGATCATGAAGTACATGGGCAAGAGCACCACTTCGAAGAACACGAAGAAGAGCACCAAGTCTTGTGCGATGAATGTGCCCGCCATACCCGTCTGCAGAATCAGCATGAGGATGAGGAAGGCTTTCGGATTACCGGGGTTCGGAATGTGATCCCAGCTGTAGATCATCACCAACACGGTGACGACCATCGACAAGAAGTACATCGGAAGGCTGATGCCATCAAGACCGATGAGATATGAGCTCTTGATGATCGAGATCCACTCGACATCGGCCACGAACTGCAACTTCTCAGCTTGGCCGTAGTCGAACAGTATGAGCGTCCACACACCGACCGCCAAGGTGGCGACCGCCGTGATGAGCGCGACTGCCTTGTGGGTCACCTCATCAGCCTTCGGGATGAAGAGCATGATGAGGACTCCGACCATCGGCAGGAATGTGCCGACCGTTAGTACCCAGTTGTTGTCACGCAGGAGTTCCATGTCTTCCAGCTCCCTCAGGTGTTGATGATGACGAGTACGAGGGCGCCGATGGCGGCTGCGCCGAACAAAAGCGCCCCGTACTGATTGACTTTTCCGGACTGAACAGGTCGCAACGCGGAACCTGCTCCTTGGGCTGCCGCCCCAGAGCCATTCACGGTGCCGTCGACCACACGCTGGTCGATGTTGCGATAGACCCAACCTGCCGACACTCGTGCGACGATGCCTGCTCCGTTGACTGCGCCGTCGAGCACCTTCTGGTTGATCCAGTAGGCGCCTCGTGCGATGGGATATGCGATGGCTTTGACGATGACGTTCTCATACAACGCGTCGAGGTAGTACTTGTTCACCAGCAGCTTGTGGCCCGCACCGAGCAACTTGTTGCGCTGCGTGAGACCGACGAGGGCCTTGTTCTTGCGCTCATAGAGCTGCATCGACAAGAACCAACTGATGAGAATTCCGGCGAACACGATGATGAGTGACATCGCAGCTTTCGACCACTTGAACTTTGCATGGTTCAACTGCGGTGCGACACACACGCCGTCGGTCGGTGTCTCTGACCCACACGGTGACGAGTGGTGGCCGTCTTCAGACTCTTCTGCGGCGGGAAGCGCCCGCACCTCACCTGGTCCACCATGAGCCAACAACGAGACGCTCGTCGGGTCGACTACTTCTGCTCGTGGTTCGACCCACACCTTCAACTTCTCCCACTTCTCGCCGAACGGTGTGGCATTGAGGAAGCCAGAGCCGATGGCGAGAACCGCCAAGATGATGAGTGGAACTGTGATCAGCTTTCCGCTCTCACGAGGACCATGTGATGCGTGCTCGTCATGACCGTGAGCATCGTGCGCATGCGCGTCGTGCCCGTGATCATCGTGCGAGTCATGACTGTCATGTGCACCATGAGCGTCGTCGTGGTGCTCACCAGCAGACGCACCGCGTGACGTACCGAAGAACGTGAGATACGTGGCACGAGTCATGTAGGCCGCCGTCAGGAACGCGCCGACGAGGCCGACGATCATGAACAGGTTGTACCCGTTGTGGCCGACGTTGTCGATGATCTCGTCTTTTGAGAAGAAGCCGGAGAATGGGAACACTCCGCACAAGGCGAGGGTGCTGACGATCCATGTGACGAAGGTGATCGGCATGTACTTGCGGAGACCACCCATGTCCTTCTTCATGTCGAACGAGTGGTGCGACGCGCTGTGGCTGATGGAACCGGCCCCAAGGAACAAACACGCCTTGAAAAACGCGTGGGTGAAGATGTGGAACACCGCAGGAAGCCATGCGCCGGCTCCGAGACCCATCATCATGTACCCGAGCTGCGACACGGTCGAGTACGCGAGCACCTTCTTGATGTCGTTCTGCACGAATGCCAAAGCCGCGGCGATGACAATCGTGATGCCGCCGATGACGACGATGAAGTTCACGTTCGTGCCGAGGATGTTCATGCCCTCGAAAAACACCGGGTAGAGGCGCGCCACCAAGAACACACCAGCCACGACCATCGTCGAGGAGTGAAGGAGTGAACTAACTGGTGTCGGGCCGGCCATGGCATCGGGCAACCAGGTGTGCAATGGGAACTGACCGCTCTTTCCGATGCACGCGATGAACAATGCGACGGCACCGACGGTGATGGCGGTCGAGCTGGGTTCACCAGACAACGCCCAGGCCGACAGACCGCGGATGGTGAAGCCGGAGATTCCGAGGGTTTTCTGGGTCCACTCGTTCGCCGCGAAGAACAAAACAGATGTGCCGACGAGCAGACCGATGTCGCCGGTGCGGGTCGTGAAGAAGGCCTTCAATGCCGCTCGGCTGTTTGCGCCGTCTTCCCACCAGTGACCGATGAGCATGAATGAGCAAAGGCCCATGATTTCCCAGCCAAGGATGAGTTGCAACATGTTCTCGGCAATGACCATGTTCATCATTCCGGCAGAGAACAAGGTGAGCGACGCAAAGAAGTGCGTGTAGCGACGGTCGCCGTGCAGGTACTCGACCGAATAGATCTGCACCAGTGTCGAAATGAACGCGACGACACACAACACGATCAGGGCGAGTCCGTCGATGTGCTGACCGATACCGAACGAGAAGCCGTCGCTCGACCACCATGTCCACGCTTTGATGACCGGAGGAACGAACACTTCTTTGTCGACAGCTTCGACACGGTCGATCCACTGGTAGGCGGCCGCGGCAGACATGGCGAGCGTGGCGAGCATTGAGATGATGCCGAGTTCGCTGCCCTTCATCGGCAGGCGCTTTCCGAAGAAGATGATCAGCGCGAAGGCGACTGCGGGGATGATCGGCACGATCCAGACATGGTCGAGGAACCAACCCGAGGTGAACACGGCCTCTGCGGCCTCGGTGCTTGCGGACAGCATCGGTTCAGCCCTTCATCTCTGCGAGTTCGTCCAAGGCGATGGACTTACGGTTGCGATACACGAGCAGAACCATCGCGAGCCCGACGCCGACTTCAGCGGCGGCAACAGCGATGACATACAGCGCGAACGTGTGACCATCGGTCGAGCCGTTGCGCAACGCGAACGCCAACAAGTTGATGTTCACCGAGTTCAAGATGAGCTCGATCGACATGAGCACGAGAACTGCGTTGCGACGTGCGATGACGCCGTACACACCGATGCAGAAGAGAACGGCGCCAAGCATGAGGAACTGATTCACCAACATGGTCAGTCCCTCCTTGCCAAGACGATCGCACCGATGACGGCGGCCAGCAGCACGAAAGAGAGCGCCCAGAACGGCAAGAGGTATGGGCCGAAGATCTGGTCAGAGATCATCTCGGTGTTCACCAACGTGTCGGGGTCAGCAGGCAACTCTTCACCACCGAAGCCGTCGTTCAAAGCGATCAGCATGGTGGCGAGCAGCAACACTGCGATCGGCACGCCCATGAACCAGTTCTTGTTGTTGACCTCTTTCTCGGACCCGATTCGGGCGCGAGTGAGCATTGTTCCGAACAAGAACAGCACCATGACGGCACCGATGTACACAAGCACTTGGGTGACCGCCACGAATTCTGCGGCGAGCAACACATATTGCGCTGCAGCGCCTGCGAGGACAGTGACCAACCACAACGCCGCGTGGACCACATTCGATGTGGTCACAACACGTAAGGCACCCACGACCATGATGACCGCGATGATGCCGAACCCGATGTTCTGGGCGACGAGCACGTCGGCAGCCAACATCACTTCTTGCCCTTCTTGTCGGCACCGGCTTCGAGCTCTGGCGCTTCAGGAACGGTTTGCATCCACTCGCCGAGCTTTGCCTTGTCATGCAACAAATCAGCGATGCGTGGTTCCGAATACTCGTACTCGGGACTCCAGAACAATGCGTCGAACGGACACACTTCAACGCAGATACCGCAGTACATGCAGAGTGCATAGTCGATGTCGAAACGGTCGAGTTTGTTGACTTGACGAGGCTTACCACCGGCACGACGAGGAGGTGCAAGTTCCTTGTGGCCCTCGATGTAGATGCACCAGTCAGGACACGAACGTGCACACAACATGCACGATGTGCAGTTGCCCTCGTGCAGCGCGATCACACCGCGTGCACGAATCGGCGGAGTCTCTTTTTCGTGCGGATACTGCACGGTGTTGGCGCCTTCGGTGACGGTGCGCGACAGCGTGCCGAGCGTGACACCGAGGCCTTTGAACAATCCGGGAATCTTGGGCATCAGAAGGCCACCTTCAAGATTGCCGTCACCATGATGTTGACGAGCGAGATCGGGATGAGGACTTTCCATGCAAAGCGCTGGAGTTGGTCTTCGCGGAATCGTGGATAGCTGAAACGCACCCACATGACGACGAACACCACGAGCATCATCTTCGTGAACAAGATGAGTGGTCCGACGATATTCATCCAGTTGTCGATCGAGTCGATGTCGCTCCACCCGAACCATGCGAACGGCACTCCCCAACCACCGAGGAAGAGAATCGAGGCGATCATCGCAAAGACGCCTGCGGTGGCGAATTCACCGATGAAGAAGATGAGGAAGCGGAAACCGGAGTATTCGGTCATGTAGCCAGACACAAGCTCTGATTCGGCGATCGGCATGTCGAACGGTGCCTGAGTCAGTTCAGCCTGCACCGCGATCATGAACACCACGAAACCGACGAACTGCGTGAGCACATACGGGTTACCGACACCGTCCCACCCGAACATCGAACCGGCGTTCTGTGCGACGACGATGTCTTGGAGATTCATGGAACCGGCCTGGATGACCACACCGATGACCGCGAGAACCATCGGGAGTTCGTACGCGATCAACTGGCCAGCGGCACGAAGACCACCGAGCAACGAGTACTTGTTCGCGCTCGCCCAACCTGCGATGAGGATGCCGAGCACCGACACAGAGGACACCGCGAGTGCGTAGAAGATGCCGGCCTCGAAATTGGTGAACCACGCGTCGGGGCCAAAAGGCACCACGGCGACGAGCAAGAAAGTGCTCGCAAGGACGATGAGCGGTGCAAGTTTGAAGATGAACTTGTCTGCCCGTTCCGGGTAGATGTCTTCTTTCTGCAACCACTTGCCCACTTCTGCGAACAGCTGCAGCGAGCCGAACGGACCAGCTTCCATCGGGCCGAGACGGCTCTGCATGAACGACATCATCTTGAACAGAAAGACGTACACGATGGTTCCGGCCGGCAACAGCACAGCCACCAATCCACCGAGGACGCGCAACAACGATTGCGCCCAATACGGAAGATCGACGGCAAGCACGGACAGGGTCGACATCAGCGATCGATGTCTCCGAGGATGAAGTACAGCGACGCGAGAATCGTGATGATGTCGGGCACGTACACACCCTTCAACAACCACGGAGTTATCGACATGTTGTTGAACGATGCACTGCGAATCTTCACTCGGAAAGGACCGAGGTCACCCTTCGACACGACGTAGTAACCCATCTCGCCGAGCGGATTCTCCGTCGCCACCCATGCTTCGCCTTCTGGCACCTTGATGATGCGCGGCACCTTGGTCATGACAGGTCCGGCCGGCAGGGTCTCGATGAGTTGATCGACGATCTTGGTGGACTCGCGCACTTCTTGCAGGCGCACCCAGCAACGTGCGAACGAGTCACCGTCGTTGTGTGTCCACACTTTCCAATCGACTTTGTTCCAGGCCATCGGCAGTGACTGGTCACGACGCAGGTCCCAGTCCACACCCGATGCACGAAGATTGGCGCCAGACAGGCCGTACTGCATGGCGACATCACGCGGGATGACGCCGATGCCACGGGTACGTGACTGGAAGATTTCGTTGCCGAAGAGCAAGTTCTCGATTTCGTCACAGAAGTTGCGCAGTTTCTTCATGACGGTGCGCGTCTCGTCGATCCAACCCGCGGGCAGGTCGTCTTTCAGGCCACCGATACGGTCGAAGTTCGGGTGGAAACGTCCACCAGTGGCACCTTCGATGAGGTTCAACACGTACTCGCGGTCACGGAATGCCATGAACACCGGCGTGATGGCACCCAACTGCACACCGAGATCACCAAGGAACAACGAGACGTTCGCAATACGCGAGAGTTCGAACAAGATGGTGCGGATGTGTTGTGCACGAGCCGGTGCCTCGATGCCCATCAATTTCTCGGCCGCCAGAATGAACGGCACCTCGTTGGCAAAACTGCCCAACCAGTCGATGCGGTTGATGAGAGCGGTCACCTGCGGGAACGTACGAACCTCGGTGAGTTTTTCGTAACCACGGTGCATGTAACCGCAGGAAGGTTCGGCCCAGACCACTTGTTCGCCGTCGAGTCGCGCGATGATGCGCAACGTTCCGTGAGTGGCTGGGTGTTGCGGCCCGATGTTGAGGGTCATGCCCTCTGTCTCGAGCTCAAGGTTCACGCGCGCATCAGCTGCCTGTGCGGCGATGTACGACAGTTGTTGCCTGTCTGTGAGCATCGTCATTTATTCACCAGCCTCGTCGTCTGACCCGCCACCGGGCATCGGTTCCACATCGACGATTCCGGGCCACGGCTTCACGATGCGTGCGAGCAACGGAAAGTCCTTGCGGAGCGGATGACCTTCGAAGTCGGTGGGTAGATACATGTTGCGCAGATCGGGATGACCGGCAAATCGAATGCCGAACATCTCCCATGCTTCACGTTCGTGCCAGTTAGCACCAGCAAACACCGTCACCCAACTCTCGATGACGGGTGAATCATCGGCGACATCGGCCTTCAGGTTGACTCCGATGGTCGTGGTCGGATCGACGACTCGGGCCAACACCTGCATACGAGTTTCGCCACCGGCGTATCCCTGGCGCACGGTCATGTCGCGCTCGGGAGCAGGCTCGGTCGGGTCATCTTCACCACGGCCAAACGGTGACGGCATCCAGTCGATTGCGGACAGAAAGTCGAAGTACACGAAACCAAGTTCACGTGCCGCGTCTCCTGCTGCACGCCATGCGTCGGTGCGTACGCGAATCCACACGTCGTCACCTGGTTTGACCAACGAATCGACGACGGCGTCGCCCAACACAGCAGTGAAACGCGCGACGATGTCGTTGCGTGCATCGTCGACCATGACGGGCGTTTCGGTGTCAGTGGCTGACAACGGGAACACCCCCTCGTTCGGCACTTTCGCCGTCGACTCGCGTCGATGGATCCTTCGCCATCAATTGTGTGCCTTCGCCGCGCCAGCGCGCACCCATGTCTTCGTTCTTGATGCGTTGTTGCAACATGACGACACCTTCGAGAAGTGCTTCGGGACGTGGCGGGCAACCGGGGACGTACACGTCGACCGGAATGATCTGGTCGACACCTTTCGTCACTGAGTAACTGTCCCAGTACGGACCGCCGCAGTTCGCGCAACTACCCATCGAAATGACGTACTTCGGCTCGGGCATCTGTTCATACAGACGCTTCACTGCAGGAGCCATTTTGTCTGTGACGGTGCCGGAGATGACGACCAAGTCAGCTTGACGTGGAGATGCAGGCAACGGAATGACTCCGAGGCGCATCACGTCGTAACGCGGTGAACCGAACGCTGCACCCATCTCGATTGCACAACACGCGAGTCCCCACTGATACACCCACAAGCTGTACGAACGACCCAAGTTGAAGAGTGATGTCAGCGGCTTGGGCAGCCGGCCACGATCTACAAGTCCCATACGTGATTCCTCAGATCCAGCGCAAGACGCCCTTGCGCCACGCGTACACGAGGCCCAACAAGAGCACGGCTACGAACACACCCATCTCGACGAGGCCGAAACCGGCGTATCGCTCGAGCTGTGTTGCCCAGGGGAAAATGAACACCGCTTCCACGTCGAAGATGACGAAGAGAAGCGCAAAGACGTAATAACGAATTTGGCTTTGGGACCAACCCTCGCCCACCGGGTCGACACCACTTTCATAGGCGATGAGTTTTTCCCGCGTTGGTCGGTTCGGCCTCAACAAGGCCGACAGTCCCAGCAAGAGAGAGGCAATAAGGAAGGCGGCCAAGCCGAACCACACAACAGTGAGATACGACCGGAGGAACTGGGACATCGCCCATCGAAACTACTACGGAGGCCAAAGTTGACCCCAACTTCCCACCCTGAGGAGGGCCGCAAAAGCCCATCGAAACGGGGTTATGTGCCTTTGTGACCCACTGTGCGAACAGTTGTCACACGGTCACCGTCATGTCGAGAGGTGTGCGACGCCATGCAGGAACCAATCGACGAGAATTCGGCATCGTTCTTCGGCATCTGCGGCCGCTGCGCGGGTCTCGACCATGAGCTCGTCATAGTTGATTCCGGCTTCGGCTAATTCGCGGCGACCCTCACCCGACGACCAGCGAGCGATGACTGATTCCGTCGCTTCCGGATGAAACTGCACCGCAAGCGATGACCCGATGCGGAACGCCTGTACCGCACGATCGCTCTCGGCCAAGGTCGTGGCTCCCGATGGCACCTCGACACAGTCGTAGTGCCACTGCATCCATGTGCCTGCCAAAGGCCCAGCATCGGGTGACGCTTCACGCGCCAAACGAACGTCGCACCAACCAATCTCATGTTCTGGGGCCCGCCGCACGGCTCCCCCAGCAGCATGGGCGAGCATCTGAGCGCCGAAACAGATGCCCAGAACAGGGACGTCATGCTCCAGCGCACTCTGTAGGACAGTGGTTTCAGATGCGACGGGGCCAGAGGCTGAATCCCAATAGACGCTCCATGACGATCCGAGCGACAACACGAGGTCGACACCTTTCAACCCGTCCGCGACAACGGAACCCCACTCCTCGTGGTGCTCCCGGATGAGTTCCGTGAAGGCGAAACCTCGCTCTCGTAACGCGTGCCCGACAAAGCCAGCGTCGGCATCACTTGCATTTGCGATCATGATTGCCCGCATCGGCAAGTACCGTAGGCGATGAATGGGCACGCACGCCATAAGTACCGAGGACATCATCGCTGCGCGCGCGGTGGGTCGGGGCATCGTCAAGCACACGCCCATCACCGAGTCCTACGCACTCTCTGACATGTGTGGTGGCAACGTCATTCTGAAAGCCGAGAATCTTCAGCGCACCGGCTCGTTCAAGGTTCGGGGTGCCCTCAACAAATTGCATTCGCTCGGCGACAGCGTGAGCGCCGGTGTCACTGCCGGAAGTGCAGGCAACCATGCACAGGCAATTGCGTTTGCAGCACGCCATCGAGGAGTGCCGTGCCAGATCTTCGTTCCTGCAGGAGCGAGCCTCTCAAAGATCGAGCAGTGTCGAACCTACGGAGCGACCGTCGTCGAAGGTGGCGACACACTCGACGACGCAGTGGCCCGAGCCAAGGAACATTCGGCAAACACGGGCATGCATTTTTGCCATCCCTTTGATGATCCGGTCGTCGTGGCTGGTCAAGGAACACTCGGTCTCGAGTTGCTCGAGGACATCGCAGATCTTCACACCGTGATCATTCCCCTCGGTGGTGGCGGCTTGACTGCCGGTACGGCGATTGCGGTGAAGTTGCAGCGACCGAATGTCCGCATCATTGGCGTGCAAGTCGCCGCATGTGCGCCATACGCCGGTCGACCACCCGCCGACGGCCCGATCGTCACACTCGCTGACGGCATCGCGGTGAAGCGTCCGGGTGATGTCACTGCCCCACTCATCGAAGAGTTCGTTGATGATGTCGTCGTCGTACCCGAAGACACCGTCGCTGATGCGATGGTGTTGTTGATGGACCGTGGAAAGTTCTACGTGGAAGGGGGCGGCGCGGTCGGCGTGTCGGCACTTCTGACTCGTGCAGTCGTCCCCGCGGCTCAGGGCACGACATGTGTGGTGTTGTCCGGTGGCAACGTCGACCTCGGAGTGGTGCCAAATCTCATCCGTCGCCATGAGACACAGGCCGGTCGTCGCCTCATCGTGTTCGCACGCATCTCCGACCGACCAGGTGGTCTTGCTCGTCTCCTCACGTTGTTCGCACAGGCTGGGGCGAACCTCATCGAAGTGGAACACGTCCGCGAAGGCGTCGACCTGCATGTCCGCGAGACCGGTGTGCAAGCTGTGCTCGAGATCCGCGGAAAAGAGCACGAAGAAACCGTCCTCGCCGCAGCTCGTGGTGCTGGCTACGACGTGCAAAAAGTCGCCGGCCACTGACGATGACGCGGCCGGTCATCGCTCACCTTGCCCGTTTCGCCGACACTGCCGACACGTTTTCAAGTTCCGTCGCTGCCGGTGGCCGCCATTACATCGATGCCATCGTGCGGGCGGGCGGCATTCCCCTCTTGACCCCACCCACGCGCGATGTCTCTCTCATCGACGACGTGTTGTCTCGTGTCGACGGTGTTCTCATCGCCGGCGGAGGTGACGTGAACCCTTCCGTATACGGCGAGGAGCCTCACCCGACCGTGTACAACGTCGATGACTTGAACGACGAGTTCGAGATCGCCGTCGTGCGTGCCTGCGTTCGTGTCGACAAACCACTACTGGCCATCTGTCGTGGACATCAAGTGTTGAACGTGGCTCTCGGGGGCACCTTGATCCAACACATCGACAATGCGGACGCACACCGCGGTGTCGTCCGCACCGTGTCGATCGACGAAGACAGCCTCGTGGCACAGGCCATCGGTGCGACAAGCGCAAATGGATTGTGTTGGCACCATCAAGCAGTGCGCACACCCGGAGAAGCACTTCGTGTGGTGGCGCGTGCAGACGACGACATCATCGAGGCAGTCCAACACACCGCAGCGACATTCATCGTGGGTGTGCAGTGGCATCCCGAGCAGACTGCTGCGACTGACGCTGCTCAGCAACGACTGTTCGACGAGTTGGTACGACACTCAGCACTGTGATGATGTCGACGCCTCAGGCGCCGGTCATTCAGGCACCAAGAAAAGTGGTGGCCTTGTCGGCCAAGGTGAGCAACCAGCCCGGATACACACCAACGACGATCGTGAACGCCACGCACAGAGTGACTGCGACACCGAGACCGGTCGGAACCTCGATCTCAGAATCATTCGAGCTCTCTGCGAGCCATGCGCTGACCATGATGCGTAGGTACAGATAGGCGGCGATGACTGCGGCGAGCATCGCGATGATTGCCAATGCATAACTTTCCGCATCGACAGATGCGGTGATCACACCGAATTTCGCGATGAATCCGCTGGTGACGGGAACACCAGCTTGTGCGATGAGAAACACGGTGAGTGCCACAGCCAAAGTCGGACGACGACGCGCAAGTCCGCGCAGATCGTCGAGTGACGTCGCATCGTCACCCCGACCTGAGACGGCGGTGACGACAGCGAATGAGCCGATGACGAGCACCGTGTAGAGAAAGAGATAGACGACGACCGAGGACACCGCGTCGGTGGAGCCAGGGTGCGCAGCAGCTTCCACCCCCACGAGAATGAAGCCAGCGTGACTGATCGATGAGAACGCGAGCATTCGCTTGACGTTCGTCTGGACGACGGCCATCACTGAACCACCCACGAGCGTCAGCACTGCCAACACCCAGATGACTGGCTGCCAATCGTCGACCCGCGACGGCAACGCGACGACCAGGACTCTGACGAGAGCAGCAAATGCAGCGACCTTGCCTGCTGACGCCATGAAACCAGTGACCGGTGATGGTGCACCTTGGTACACATCTGGTGTCCACACTTGGAACGGCACTGCCGACACCTTGAAGGCGAAGCCGACGATCAGAAGTCCGATGCCAACAAGAAGGAGTGCATCATTCGAGTTCACATCGATCGAGCCGCGAAGCGCAGTGTCGATGGCCGGGAGTTTCGTGGTGCCGCTCGCCCCGTAGATGAGTGCAATGCCGTACAGGAAGAATGCGGATGCAAAACCACCGAGCACGAAGTACTTGAGACCAGCTTCTTGGCTCTCCGTGCGTCGACGGTGACTTGCTGCGAGCAGATACAGAGACAAGCTGAGTGTCTCGAGGCCGAGGAACAAAACGATGAGGTCGTTTGCCACGATCATCACCGACGCACCGAGTGCCGCGGTCAGGTACAGCGCGTACATCTCAGGGCCGTCGTACTCTTCTCGACGCAGATAACCGTCGGTCACCAGCGCGGTGAGCACCACCGAGACCAAGACTGCGACGAGTGACAACACCGCGAAATGGTCGAAGGCGATCGAGTCAGAAATCGCAGAAGCCATGCCGTCATCGGTGACGCGACCCCACAGGATCACGAGGAAGACGAACGACACGACTGACGTCACCACCGTGAGCGATGAATACAGACCCTTACGCCAGCGAGGAACAATCGCCCCGACGATCAACAACAGTGACGTCCCCGCGAGGAGCGTCAGTGCCCACCCGAGGTCGAGCCACGGGATCTCAGGACCGGCAAGCGTCTCGGCGAGCATCAGCCCTCTCCCTCTGAATGTTCGATCTCTGGTTGCGTGTAGTCACTGTGCTCCTCGACATGTTCGATGAGCTTCTTCACACTGGGCTCGATGCGCTCGAGCATCGGCTTCGGATAAAGACCGGTGAAGACGATGGCAGCGATGAACACGGCGAGCAATGCACCTTCTCGTGGCTTCAACTCGGCAAACGATGAGTTCGCTTCGTCTGGCTCTCCGTGGAACACACGCTGGTAGGCCCACAGCAAATACAACGCCGCCAGGATCACCCCGGTTGCGGCGATGACGACCCACCAACGGGCAGTGCTGAATGATCCGATGAGGATGAGGAACTCACCGACGAATCCGTTCAAACCCGGGACACCGATCGACGACAGCATCACCACCATGAACGCTGCAGCAAAAATAGGTGCGACCTGTTGCAGACCCTTCAATTCAGCGATGACACGAGTGTGGCGACGCTCATAGATCATGCCGACGAGCAAGAACAACGCACCCGTCGACACGCCGTGGTTGATCATCTGCATGACACCACCGGTGAGGGCTTGATCCGTGAATGCGAAGGTTCCGAGCACGATGAATCCGAGGTGCGCGACAGATGAATAGGCGACGAGACGCTTCAGGTCCGTCTGCATGGTCGCAGCGATTGCCCCGTAGATGATGCCGATGGTCGCAAGCGTGAGGAACAACGGACGTGCCCACACGGCAGCTTCTGGGAACAGATACAACCCGAAGCGCAAGAAACCGTATGTTCCCATCTTCAACAACACGCCTGCGAGGATGACCGAGCCACCGGTGGGAGCCTGCGTGTGCGCATCGGGCAACCACGTGTGCAGCGGGAACACCGGCACTTTGACAGCGAACGCGATGGCAAACGACATGAACAGCCAACGCGCAGTGTCGGTGGCAAACGATGACTTCTCAGCCAACGTCACCAAGTCAAAGGTGACGTAACCAAGGTCGTTACGAGCCAAGAGGGCCGTCGCGACGATGCCGACCAACATGAACGCTGATCCAAACATCGTGTACAAGAAGAACTTGGTCGCGGCGTAAATGCGGTTGTCGTATCCCCACCCACCGATGAGGAAATACATCGGCACCAGAACGATCTCGAAGAACAGGAAGAACAGCACGAGATCGAGACTGAGGAAGCTGCCCATCACGCCTGCTTCGAGCAACAGCAGCCATGCCAAGTAGCGCTTCTCGTCATGGTGTGGGTCGATGCCGGCAATGACGAGCGGGAACAACACGCCGGTCAGCACCACGAGGAAGAGCGATATGCCGTCGATACCGATATGCCAGGAGATGCCCCACGGCTCGATCCACGGATGTTGCGAGACGAACTGAAAGCCAGCGTCATGAGTCTCGAACGCCGCAAGCACCCACAAACTGATTGCTCCGGTCGCCACACTCGTGAGAAGAGCAGCGAGCTTCACATATTCCGCACGCCGTTCAGAAAGAAGAGCGACGATCACCGAACCGATGATCGGCAGGAGAATCAACAATGAAAGTGCGGGGAAAGACACTGAAGCACCAGACGCTGCGATCATGCCGAGACCCCCCTGAACAAGAACCACGCCAACACGAGGAGCACTCCGACTGACAAGATGACGGCGTAGGACCGAACGAACCCGGTCTGCACTTTGCGCACGACACCGCTCGTGGAGCGGGTGACCGTACCTGCACCGTTCACCGCCCCGTCGACGACCTTTGCATCGAACAACGCAAGTCCGTTGAATGCCGCCCTGCCAGGACCACCGACAAACGCAGACACGGCTGAGTCATAGCGCCACGCGTCGGCAAGGATCGCCGGCTCGATCGCCTTGACCTTCTTCTTCGCATACACCGCGATCGACGCCGATATTCCGACGAGTGCGACGACGACAGCAAGACCGAGCAACAACCACTTGTTGTCGTAGGCCCATGACTTCTTGATGTCGGCTTCACCGAATTCGATGACGGGCTCGAGCCAATGTTCGAGGAAGTGCGTGGACTTCGAGAACGGCAATTGCATTGCTCCACCGACAGCCGACAAGACTGCGAGCACGACGAGCGGGAACAACATGATCTTCGGACTCTCGTGTGGCTTGAAATCTCCGTGTGCACCGTGCTCATCGCTGTGATCATTCCAACGGGCATCGCCGTAGAACACCATGATCACCTGGCGCGTCATGTAGTACGCGGTGAGCAACGCGGTCACGACGCCGACGACATACAGCGCACGGTTGTTGGCAAAAGCAAACAACAAAATTTCGTCCTTCGACCAGAATCCAGCGAACGGCGGGACACCGGCGATGGCCAACCAGCCGATGATGAATGTGAACGCCGTGATCGGCATGACCTTGCGAAGAGCCCCCATGCGGCGCATGTCTTGCTCATGGTGCATGCCGTGGATGACAGAGCCTGAACCGAGGAAGAGCAGCGCCTTGAAAAACGCGTGCGTGACCATGTGGAAGATCGCAGCAACGTACGCACCGGAGCCGACTGCAAGGAACATGAAGCCGAGCTGTGAGACGGTCGAGTAAGCGAGCACTTTCTTGATGTCGTTCTGCGCGACAGCGATCGTGGCGGCGAACAATGCGGTGATCGCACCGATCGTCGCAATTGTCGTCGGTGCCCAGTCATAAGACACCTTCAGCACGGGGTTCACACGTGTCATCAAGAACACACCGGATGTGACCATCGTGGCGGCGTGGATGAGTGCCGAGACAGGTGTCGGGCCTTCCATCGCGTCTGGCAACCACAGGTACAACGGCAACTGTGCGCTCTTGCCGCACGCGCCGATGAAGAGCATCATCGCGATCGCAGTCGCTGTCACCGGCGCAAGGTGACCCATTTCTGCGGCTTCGTTGATGCCGCTGTAGGACACGGTGCCGACGGTGGTGAACGCCAAGAACATCGCGATCATGACGCCCCAGTCGCCCACTCGGTTCGTCACAAAAGCCTTTTTGCCGGCCGTCGCCGCCGAATCACGGGTGTGCCAGAACGAGATGAGGAAGTACGAGCAGGCACCGACACCTTCCCAGCCGAGGAACGTGACGAGCAGGTTCTCGCCGAGCACGAGCATCAGCATCGAGAAAACGAACAGATTCAGGTACAAGAAGAACTTTGAGAACTTCGGGTCACCATGCATGTAGCCGACTGCATAGAAGTGGATCAGTGAGCCGATGCCGGTGATAAAGAGCGCCATCGTCACCGACAGCGGGTCAACGAGAAATGCCATGTCGATGTGCAATGACCCAACTGGAACCCAGGAGAACAGCTTGATGACGTGGTGACGTTCTTCAGCCTCACGAGACAGCAGGTCGAAGTACACGAGAGCCGTGACCACGAAAGCGGCGGCGGGCATCAGTGCTGCGAAAAGTCCTGCCTTCGGATCACCGAGCCGGCGACCGAACAACAGAATGGTCACGAAACCGACGAGGGGCAGCGCAGGGATCAGCCATGCAAGTTCGACCATGACTCAGCCCTTCAACTCCGCCACGTCATCGACTGTGGCATGGGTGCGACCGCGCATGATGGACACGATGATGCCGAGGCCGACAACCACCTCAGCTGCTGCTACCACCAACACGAAGAACACGGCTGTCTGACCGTCGATGTTGGCCACACGTGGCGCAAGCGACACGAATGACAAGTTCACTGCGTTCAACATGAGTTCGATGCACATGAACATGACGAGCGGATTACGCCTGATCATCACCCCGACCATGCCGATGACGAACAAGAGCGCTGACAACAGCAAGTACCACGTTGTCGTCGGTTCGGCCGCGGCGATCACTTCGACACCACCGCTTCACGACGCTGACGGCGGGTCAACAACACGGTTCCCACGACAGCGACGAGCAAAAGAATCGACACCACTTCGAAGGCAAACACATAGTCACCAAAAATCGAACGGGCAATCTGACGAATGTTCGCATCGGGATCTTCGACGTTCGTCACACTCAAGCCTTCTCCACGACGTACGACGGACTCGGTCGAGGTGACGATTGCCGCCGCCAACACGGCAAAGACTCCGACACCGAGCACCAACGCGAGTGGGCGTTGTGCGGTCAATGGCTCGGTCTTGATGTCCTCTGCCTTGTCGACACCGAGAAGCATGATGACGAACAAGAACAGCACGACGATTGCGCCGGCATACACGATGACTTGGACCGCTGCGAGGAAGTGGGCTTCCTGCGCGACGAACAACACAGCGACTCCGAAGAGTGTCAACACCAAACTGAGCGCAGCATGCACAGGGTTACTGCGCAAAATCACGCCGAGTGCACCGAGCAACACCATGACGGCAGCACAGATGAAAACGAAGAGTTCCACGGACTATTCGCCGTCCTGACCAGGCTCTGGGGCGCGTGTGCCGTAGCCCAGTTCGCCGCTCCATGACACGATCCCACGGAAGTCGGCGTCACCTGACGGTGCGGTCGCGCGCATCCAACCACTGGTGTTCAGGTCCTCGCCATCGCGCCAGTCCTCCCACGGCATGTGTTGAGGCTTGCCATCTTCACCGACGAGCAGTTCGTCTTTCGTATAGATGGCGTCGCGGCGATTGGTGAACGAGAACTCGAACAACTTGGTCTCCGTGATTGCCTCGGTCGGACACGCCTCGACACACAGGTCACAGTGGATGCAACGGAGGTAGTTGATCTCGTAGACGAAACCGAAGCGTTCACCAGGCGAGGTGGGATTCATCGGGTCGTTGTCTTTGCCGCGCACGTAGATGCAACGCGCTGGGCACACACCTGCGCACAGCTCGCAACCAATGCACTTCTCCATGCCGTCTTCGTAGCGATTCAGGACATGACGACCGTGCAAACGCTCGGGCTTGTCGATCTTCTGGTCTTTCTTGTCGTTTCGCTTCTTGCGCCACACGCGACCACCCGAGTATTCGGTGGTGACGCGGTTGCGACGACCGTGCTGGCGCACCGTGACGAGAAGTCCTCCGAGGTAACCCATCAGAACATCGCTCCTTCACGCTCACGTTCGAGACGGCTGGTTCGCAAGGCAAGTTGCAGCAGTGAGTACGACACGAGCAACACGATTGCTGCGACCACGGTTGTGATCACCGGGTCCCAACCTGCGACGTCGCCCACGCGTTGTGCGGCGAGCAACATGAACCAGCCGAGAGATGCGGGGATGAGCACCTTCCACCCGAGATCCATGAGTTGGTCGTAGCGAAGTCGCGGGAATGTCGCGCGGAACCAGACGAACGCGTAGAGAAACGCGAACATCTTCAACATCACCCATACGGTGCCTTCGAGAGCACCTGGAATGAGCGGAATGTTGATGACCGTGTCACCGAACGCGATGGGGTTCGGACCGCCGAAGAACAAGGTCGACAACAACAGCGACATCGTGATGGGGTTCATGAACTCACCGAGGAAGAAAAGCCCGAAGCGAATCGATGAGTATTCCGTGTTGTATCCGCCGACGAGTTCCTGCTCTGCTTCGACCAAGTCGAACGGTGGCAAGTTCATCTCGGCCGTCGACGCGATGAGGAAGATGACGAAGGGGATGATGCCTGTGGTGACCAAGTGCCATGTGCCCACAGTCGTTTGATTGGCGACGATGCCGCTTGTCGATAGAGTGCCGGCGACCAACACCACTGTCGCAAGACTCATGCCGAGTGCGGCTTCGTAACTCACCATCTGTGCCGATGCACGCACCGAACCGAGCAACGGATACTTCGAGCCACTCGCCCAACCGGCAAGCATGATTCCGTAGACCGCGATTGACGAGATCGCGACCGCGAACAACACGCCGACAGGTGGGTCTGCCAACTGCACACGAGTGACCTCGCCGAACCAGGTGACGGTTCCGTCGTTTCCGCCGGTGAAGTCACCACCCAGCGGAACGATCGCGAACGCCAAGAACGCAGGGACGAACGTGAGATACGGAGCAAGACGGAACACGAAGTTGTCGGCCCTCTCCGGAATGAGATCTTCCTTGAAGAACAACTTGATGCCGTCGGCCAATGTCTGGAGAAGTCCGAATGGGCCCGTCTTGTTCGGACCGACTCGGTTCTGCATGCCTGCAATCACCTTGCGCAAGAACCAGACGTTCAACATGGTGGCGAGCAGTCCGACGGCGAAGATGACGAGCACCTTGAGGAGCACGATGAGCAGCGGCGTCCACAGCACATCGCCGACGAGCAATGGGTCGATACCGAGAAGAGCTGGCATCAGATTCCCTCGATCCGCACGTCGGTGACCGCTTGGTCATGTCTGATCAACTCGCGCACATCGGCACCAGCGAGATTGAACGGCACGAATGCCGTGCCACGAACGACTGCAGTCGATGCTCGCACTGGAAGGGCGATGGCACCAGAACTTGAGCTGACTCGCACCGACGCACCTTCTGCCTTGCCGACACGCTCGAGATCGAGTGGGTGCACGTACACCGCTGCGGTGTCCGCCAAATTCACCAAGGACTGACTCGTGGCCGTGCTGATTGCTTTGTCGTACAACTTGCGACCCGACACGAGTCGGAATTCGTACGAGTTGCGCGTTCCCACCGAAGCAGCAGCCGGTGCAGCCGAGGCCGTTGCGGTGGTGGCCACCACGATGCCGTTACGACGAAGTGCGACGGCGACATTTTCCGTCTGCATCTGAGGAATCGAAGCGATCATGTGCGCCTGCACTTCTTCGACTCGCGTGAGTGGAATGTCGTGACCGAGTGCATGGGCAAGCTCGATGGCGATCATCCAGTCAGGCCGCGACGTTCCACGAGGAGTGACCTTTTGCGACACGTTCGTCACGCGGCCCTCGAGATTCGTCGTGGTTCCGTTCTTCTCGCCGAATGCTGCGGCGGGCAGCACCACTGACGCACTCTGCACCGACTGGTTCATGAACATGTCGACAGCGATGATGTTTCGAACCGAAGCGAACGCACGTCGGACCAAGTCGGCATCTGGGTGGTCGGACAACGGGTCGCTGCCAAGAAGAACGAGACACTCCACCTCACCGCTGACCGCAGACTTCAAGATGTGCGTCGCGTCTTTGCCGTCGGTCGGCGCGAGCCCGACAGTGAGTGCACCACGCACGTTGCCACGACGCAAGGCGGGCAACACGCTGACATGTGCCACCGAACCGACAATCGCATCGAGGGCCGCCATGACATGCGCTTCGCTCTCGGCAAGGCTCGAGCGACCCGCGATGACGACGACCGGTCCTTTGGCAAGTTGTGCCGCGATGTCTGCGTCTGCGAGCGCGGCGCGCACTGCCTCGACCTGGTGTCCCGGTTCGTGGTGGATGCTCTTCCATGCGTATTTGGTGAGACCCGAATCATGGGACGTGATCTCGATGACTCGACTACGCCCCTTCTCGACTGCGTCGCGAACACGCAGATACAAGACAGGTAGTTCTTCCTTCAGGTCGGGTGCGAGCAAGACGATCGTCGGAGCGGCACATGCTGCGTCGATGGTCGCTTGCGGATAGGTGAAGACCTTCGCTGGGAGACCATCGCCCACCTGCGCATCTCGCATACTGAACTTCGCCATGTCGGCGAGCTGTGCCCACGCCCAAGCGTCTTCGTTCGTGCCACGAGCGCCACCGATGAGCGCGACTTTTCCGTTCGCGCCAGAGATGAGCTGTGCGGTGCGTGTCAATGCATCGACCCAAGTGGTCTCGACAAGAGTCTGTCCTTCACGCACGTGCGGCGTTGTGACTCGATCCTCCGATGACGCGGACTGGAAGTTGAAACGACCACGGTCGCACAGCCAACCCCAGTTCACCGGGTCACTGTCGACACCTTGGTAGCGAACCAACTCGTCACGACTCGACTGCACTGCGATACGACAGCCGACTGAACACGTGGTGCACGTGCTCTCGCGCTCTTCGAGGTCCCACGGGCGAGCCTTGAATCGATATGGCTGGGCGGTGAGAGCACCGACCGGGCAGATCTGCACGGTGTTGCCAGAGAAGTACGACGCGAAGGGCTCGTCTGGGAACGTGAGCACCTGCGTGTTGTTGCCGCGATGAGTGAAGCTGATCAGAGGATCGCCAGCCACTTCCTTGGCGAAACGTGTGCAGCGATCACACAAGATGCAACGCTCACGGTCGAGGAAGACGAGATCGCTGATCGGGATCGGCTTTTCATAGTGACGCTTTTCTTCGACGTAACGACTCTCACCTGGTCCGTGGCTGAAGGCCTGGTCCTGAAGTGGACACTCTCCACCTTTGTCACACACCGGACAATCAAGTGGGTGGTTCGCCAACAACAGCTCGAGCACACCCTCTTGCGCCTTTTTCACCTGGTCAGTGTCGGTGCGCACCACTTGCCCATCGGCGACGGGCGTCATGCAGGACACGACCATCATCGGACCACGCGGTCCTTCGACTTCGACAAGACATTGACGGCACATGCCGACCGGCTTCATGCGCGGGTGATAACAGAATCGCGGAATGAAGTCTGCAGTGCGATCCGCGGCAGCAATGATCATCTCACCTTTGACCGCACTCACACTTCGCCCGTTGATGGTGATGTTCACCGCATTCGGGTCGACAACCACTTCTTCGTCATGTGATTCAGTCGTGCTCATTCACCCACCCCCACTGCAGTGACCGGAATGTGCGTGCGCTTCGAGACGCGTGCCTCGAATTCTTCAGGGAAAAGCGTCAGCGCCGAATGAACCGGCGTGTAAGCACTCGGTCCGACGAAACAAATCGTTGTCATCTTGTACGGGAAGGGCACCGCGGTGAGACCCAGGCGAGTGCTCGACGCGTGTGGAAAATCACCAGGACAGATTGATGTTCCGACTTCAATGAGTTGTTGAAGGTCGGCGTCGGTGCCTTTTCCATCGACCACGCGGCGCAAGATGCGCTCGAGCCAGGTTCCACCTTCGCGACACGGGGTGCACTTGCCACATGACTCATGTGCGTAGAAGCGGGTGAGCGTGAGTGCAGCGGCGGGAATGTCTGTGGTGTTGTCCATCACCATGATCGCGCCCGACCCGAGCATCGAACCAGCGGCGCCGGCCTGCGGGCCTTCGAATGGAATGTCCAACTGATCAGGGGTGAACCACGGAGCAGAACCGCCACCGGGTACGAATGCCTTCAACTCGTTTCCATCACGAATTCCTTGGCAGAAGTCGTCACCGTAGATGAGGTCACGGAACGTGGTGGTTCCGTTGATGATTTCGTAGACACCCGGGCGCTTCACATGACCCGACACGGCGACCATACGAGTGCCCGGCGACGTGGTCGTGCCGATTGCGGTGTACGCGTCGGCTCCGTTCGTGAGAATCCACGGCAAGTTCGCCAGTGTCTCGACGTTGTTCACGATCGTCGGCTTGCCGTACAAACCGATCGCTGCCGGGAAGAACGGGGGCTTCAAACGCGGCATGCCGCGATTGCCCTCGAGGCTCTCGATGAGCGCGGTCTCTTCACCGACCACGTACGCACCGGCTCCCCAGTGCAACACGACGTCGACTGAGAACTTCGATCCGAGAATGTTCTTGCCGACATAACCGGCGGCATAGGCCTCGTTCAGTGCCGCGGCCACTCGCTCTTGAGCCTGCGCCATTTCACCTCGTATATAGAGGAAGCACTGCGAGAGTCCGGCTGCGTAACACGCGATGACGCATCCTTCGATCAGCTGATGAGGGTCGCGTTCCATGAGAAGGCGGTCCTTGTATGTTCCCGGTTCGCTCTCGTCGCCGTTGACAACGAGATAACGCGGGAACACGCCATCTGGTGTGAGGCCCCACTTTGTTCCTGCCGGGAACCCTGCCCCACCCCGACCAAGAACGGTGGCCTTTTTTACTTCGTCGTGCACTTCATTCGACGGACGCGAAAGCGCTGCGCGAAGACCTTGGTATCCACCAGTGGCCAGATAGCGCTCGAGGGTGAAGGAGTCTGCGTGTTCAAAGCGCGACGTGACGATTCGCGGGCGGTCACCAGCGTAGAAGCCTGCGGCGTGTGCGTACGTTCCGGTCACAGCGCGGCCTTTCCGTCGAACCAAGACGGTGCCGTGGTCGCAGCTTCAGGGGCGACCACGCCGACCCCCCGATCGGCAGGAATGTGTTGTCGCACTTTCGCCAATGTGCCGTGTGCCGGAATCTCGTCAGAGAGTTTTCCGGCACGAAGGTCGTCGATCAGTGAATCGACGTCAGCTGGTGTCACTCGGAAGCGATAGCGGTAGTTCACTTGAAGACAAGGTGCTTCGGTGCACGCTGCTTGGCATTCGGCGTGCTCGAGTGTGATCAGACCGTCGGATGTCGTGCCGCCTGCCTTGATACCCAACTTGTGCTCCGCACGGTGCATGAGTTCCTCGGAACCCATCAGTGCGCAACTGAGCGTTCCGCAGATGTTGATGACGTACTTGCCAACCGGTTCGAACTTGAACATTTCGTAGAACGACGCCGTGCCATAGACCTCGGCTGACGTGACACCGACGAGTTCGGCGAGGTGCGCCATCGCCTCGTTGGTGATGTACCCGTTCTGCTCTTGCGAGAGATGGAGCAACGGAATGAGTGCGGACTTCGGTCGCGGATAGCGAGAGATGATCTCTTTGGCGATCGCCACGTTGGCGTCTGTCAGGCGGCTCATCGGTCGACCTCACCCAAGACCGGATCGACGGACGAGATGACCGCGACTGCGTCTGCAACGAGACTTCCACGCATCATGTGTGGCATCGACTGGATGTTCACGAAGGACGGGGCACGCATGTGCATGCGATACGGCTTCGACGAACCGTCACTCGCGATGTAGCAACCGATCTCGCCACGTGGACTCTCGATTGCCACGTACACCTCGCCCTCGGGCACCTTGAAACCTTCGGTGAAGATCTTGAAGTGGTGGATGAGTGCTTCCATCGACTCGTCGATACGTGCACGCGGTGGTGGTGTGACCTTCTTGTCCTGGATGCGGTAGTCACCCTTCGGCATCTTGTCGAGGATCTGGTACACGATGCGCATCGACTCGCGTACCTCGTTCAGTCGAATGGCATAACGGTCATAAGCATCGCCGTATGAACCGACCACGACGTCGAATTCGAGCTCGTCATAACGCAGATATGGCATGTCGCGTCGAAGGTCCCACGGCACGCCGGTGGAACGCAGAATCGGACCGGTGGCTCCGAGTGCGACGGCCTCACGTGCGGTGATGACACCGACTCCCTGCAGACGTTCCCGCCAAATCGGCTGCCCCGTCATCAACGTGTCGTACTCGTCGAGACGAGCAGGGAGCATCTCGAGGATGTCGAGGACGTCATCGCGCCAGCCCGGAGGAAGGTCTGCCGCGAGACCACCAGGGCGAATGAAGTTGTGGTTCATGCGCAGTCCGGTGACCTTCTGGAAGAAGCGCAACACTTCTTCACGTTCGCGCCATCCGTACAACATCATCGAGATCGCACCGATGTCCATACCGTTCGTGGCAAGGAACAGGATGTGACTGCTCATGCGATTCAACTCGGACAACAACATGCGCATCCACACAGCGCGCTCTGGAATGTCACCTTCGATGCCGAGCAATTTCTCGACTGCCATCGAGAACACCAACTCGTTGTTCAAAGGTGACAAGTAGTCCATGCGTGTGACGTTGGTGCCACCTTGCATGTACGTGAGTTGCTCGGCGGTCTTCTCCATGCCGGTGTGCAGATAACCGATGATCGGCTTGCAGCGCAACACGGTCTCGCCCTGCAACTCGAGCATGAGGCGCAACACACCGTGGGTGCTCGGGTGCTGTGGACCCATGTTGATGATCATCGACTGGTCTTCGCCCACGTCTTGCTGGACATCTGCGAGTGCGGCGGCTTCAGATTCACTCATGCGCAATACCGCACCGGCTTCGCGCAACAATTCCTTCGCCGTCAGTTCACTGCGCGAACGCAGCTCTTGACCGCCTTCGTCGGTGCCGGCTGACGCGAATGAAGGATCGTCGATGACGGTCATGCCGGTGCACCTTTGAACTGGACAGGGATTCGACCGACTTCATAGTCCTTACGCAAGGGATGGCCGTCCCAATCTTCCGGCATGAGGATGCGGGTCATGTCGGGATGACCCTCGAAGGTGATGCCGAACATGTCGAACACCTCGCGCTCCATTGCTTCGGTACCCGGATGCAGATCGAACAGCGACGGCATGGTGGTGTCGGAGTCGGCGACCTGAACCCGCACACGCAAACGCTCGCGACGGGTCATTGACAGCAGATTCACGACCAGTTCAAAACGCTCTGGTTTAACGCCTGCTCCGACCGTGCGGTCAGGCATGAGCAAATAATCGACGGCGGTCAAGTCGATACACATGTCAAAAGAATCGTCGGCAAGCTTCTTCAGCACCTGCACATACGACGCACGGTCGACGAGCACGACCTTCTGTCCATGTGAATAGACGACGGGAGACCCGTGGATTGTTTCTGCAGTCTCGTGCCCTAGGTCGACGGAATCACTCATGGTTACTTCGTCCCCAACGCAACCGACACTGCAGCTGCAGCATCGGTGGGAAGTTCCAGATGCACGCCAGCACCGCCAGCGTTCGCTTCGCGACGACGCATCAATTCACCATCTTCGATGAGTTGATGCAAAGTCTCGATCGCATGAATCAGCGTCTCCGGCGTGGGAGGGCAACCGGGTGCGTACACGTCGACCGGCACGATCTGATCGACACCTTGCACGATGGCGTAGTTGTTGAACATGCCGCCACTAGATGCACAGACACCCATCGAAATGACCCATTTGGGTTCCATCATTTGGTCATAGACCTGACGCAGGACGGGCGACATCTTCTGACTCACGCGACCAGCGACGATCATGATGTCCGCCTGGCGAGGGGACGCGCGGAACACTTCCATGCCGAATCGAGCGAGGTCGTAGTGCGGTGCACCCGTTCCCATCATCTCGATGGCACAACACGCAAGTCCGAAGGTGACGCCCCAACTGGAGCGAGAACGCGACCACTTGACGAGGTCTTCGAGGCGTGCAGTGACGAAGTTGTGCTGAAGACCGGCGATGCCGTCATCGAGCACGTTCTGGACGATTCCCATCAGGCTGCCGTCACTTCTTCGGTGCGGCGACCTTCATGACCGACACGACGGATGGTGGTACGCGGGTTTGGAGTGCTTGGCACCTGCGCACTCGCGATGTCTTGCAACGACTTGTAACGCTGCAGAGGACCCCAGTCGAGAGCTCCGCGTGCCACGACGTACACGAACGCGACGAAGAACACTGCGCTGAACGCGAGCATTTCCACGAGACCATAGGTTCCGAGGAATTCATGGTCGACCGCATACGGATAGATGAAAATGATTTCGATGTCGAACATGATGAACAGCATCGCAATGACATAGAAGCTCACCGGAAAACGTTCTGGTGGTTCTTTGCTCGGCACAATGCCGCACTCGTACGGCGCCTCTTTCGCGGTGTTCGGGCGCCTAGGTGCGAGCAGACCCGATGCGACGAAACTCAGCACTCCGAAAAGAATGACGAGAACCGTCAACACCACGATGGGGAGGTACTGACCCATTGGTCACGCCTTTACGGGAGTCACAGAAGTGCGGTTGGACATCACGTACGCCTCGCGTCGATGCAACACCCAACACAAGAGCAGGAAGATGATTCCTGATCCCAATGTGATGAACATCGCAGGCTGACGCTTGTTTCCAAGGTCACGCAACATCACCACATATCTGTGCGACTGTGCTTCGTCGACCACTGGTCGAGCAGGAGCGCGACCTGGTTCGGTGCGCTGCTGAATGACCGGGGCGACTTCGACCACGGCGTAACGCGGTTTGTGCTTGAACGCCAAGAAGTCGAGCGTCTCGTTGATTTTGGGCCAGCGCTCTCCACCGCGGTCGTACACCGCGATCGTGAGATATTCGCCCGCCTTGAATTCTTCGGCTTTGTTCTGCAGCAAGTCGTCAGAAGATGCTGCGGCTTGTCCACGACGAGGATCCGCTTCGTCGAGTTTCACCCATCCCTCTGCGATCATCTGCTCTGCTGCAGCCTTTGCGGCGTCAGTTGACGACATGCCTTCTGTCTTCACTGACGTCTCGATGACTTCGGCGGAATGAAGATTTGCAGGATCTCTCACGATGGCAATCGGCTCGGCCGGCTTCCACGACGGCTCGTTGCCTTTCAGCCCGATGCCATACACCCACCAAATGAGGGCCATGGACATCATCCACCCGAAGAAACCCGCCATTGCGACGAGGAACCCGAGGCGCGCGCCGAGGTTGGTGCCGATGATCAAGTACGTGCCGCCGATGAGGACGACCACCATGATGAGGACGACGAGGATTCCACGAATCTCCGGCTGCCATGCGACTGCGAGCATCGACGCGATCATTTACAGCCCCCGCACATATTCAACGATGGCCTTCAATTGTTCATCGGTGTAGATGGCACCGAAGCCGGGCATGCGGCCACTTCCCTGACCCTGTTCGCCATAGCGCTTGCCGTACTCAGAACCGACCTTCAAGAACTCGATCATGTCTTGCTTGTTCGGGAACTGACGAATGGACGAGCCACCGGTGAGATTCGGACCGAAAGCTCCACCACCAGTGACCTGCGGGTCGCCGTAGGAGTAGCCCTTGGTGTGGCAACGCGCGCACGAGTACGAGCCGCCATAGAGATCGATGTTGAAGAATGCTTCACCGACAGACCCATAGGTTCCGTTCGCCACGAGGCGTTCGGCTTCCTTCTGCAACTCGTCGTTTTTTTCCTTCGGAAGTTTTCCGTCGGCGCACGTACGAGCGTCTTCCTTCGGATCGGCACAACCTTCGCGTGGAATCTGAATCGTCGCAAGGTAATCGATGAGGTTCTGCACCGACTGATCGTTCAGCGGGCCACCACCGATGGTCCCCCACGCCGACATCGGCGAGAACGGACGTCCGTAGTTGAGGATGAAGCGCACTTCTTCCTCGCTGAACTTGTACAACACAGTGTTGAGTGCTGGTGCCTTCCACGACACTGCTTTCACTTCACCTGTCTTCGGATCAGTCACCGCATACGGCGCAACGCCGCCAGTGGCATTCATGCCGCCGTGACAACCTGCGCAGTTCATTCCGCCATCGGCAGTTGCAGCGAAGTTACGGCTTCCCCATTTGGCGAAGCGCTTCTCAAAACCGAACTCTGCGCCGGCCTGACGGCCTGGCTCGAGCACCCAGTACAACGGGAGTCCGATCGTGATGATGACGAGGAATGCGATACCGAGCAACTGTGTGCGCTCGAGCTTCTTGCCTTCGAGTTCCTCGTCTGAGTAGTACTCCTTGCGGTTTGCCGCGAGTTCGATTTCGGCTCCGGCCTCTTCGCGTCCCTTGCGAAGGTTGCCCAATCCGTAGATGAGCCAACCGATACCGATGGTGAGGAAGAGAATCCAAGCGATTGATGTGTAGATGCTTGCGATCATGGTCAGTGGCCTCCACCGCCGGCACCGATGCAGTGCGGACCTTCAGCTTCTTGACCAGTGGTGTTCACACCGATGGCCGGACCAGCAAAGACGGAGCCTGTGTCGATCGACAGCACACCGTTGTTGATGGCGACGCCGAAACGATCCATACCGCGGGGTGCAGGACCACCCTTCTTTTCGCCGACTCGGTTGTACTGGGAACCGTGACACGGACATTCGAACCATTGCGAGCTCTTGCACTCGGGAACGCGACAACCGAGGTGCGGACACTTCTGGTACAGCGCGACGACACCAGCTTCCATGCCACCGATGACTGGTGCCTGGTTTCCGTACACCGCTGATGCTTTGCCCAACGCGTCTTTCGGATATTCGGTGACCCACGCACGTGCTTCCGACAGATACAAAAACCCGTTGTTCGACCGAATGGACTGAATGACGTCGTCGATTTTGCCGACAGTAATTTTTGAGCCGAAACCACCCGAGGCGCCCTTCCACAAGAACGCAAGCACAGCGGCACCGAACGCGCCGATACTCGCCGACATGAGGGCAACCGACGTGCGGTTGAAGAACATGCGACGTGTGACGCCGAGCGTCTCTTCATCTGGTGGTGACCACGGTGCAAGTTCGGCTGGAGCGATGGTCGCAAGTGCGGTCGTCTGTACCGTGACCTGCTCGGCGGCGCGAGTCGCATCACGCGCATCACGCGCATCACGCTTGGCGGCGCGGTCGCGTTGGCGAGTCTCACGTGAGAGCGCTCCGGCTCCGCGAACGTCGGTCTTGCGTGCCGTGGTGAGAACCACGACAGCGCCAAGCACGACCGCCGCGACGACGACGAGAGTGATGAGTAGTCCTGTGCTCATGTGTGTCAGTGCCTCACAACTCGAAGAAGATGCCGTCACGCCACGGGAACGTGAAGTTGAATCCGGGTCCGCGGAAGAACGAACCGATAATGACGAGCACCGCCCAGAACATGAGGTGGACCGTCATCATGGTGGTCATGAACTTGCGATCCTCGGGTTTGTTCGACGGATTGCGATCGAGGTACGGCGCCAGAATCAACAAGATGAGCGCGACACCAGGAAGTGTCACACCAGCGATCATCGGATGGAACATGGTGAGTAGTTCCTGCAATCCGAGGAAGTACCACGGTGCTTTCGACGGGTTCGGGGTCTTGTTCGGGTCGGCAGCCTGCAAGAGCGGTGCGTTCACGACCCACGAGAAGATGAGAAGGAATGCCGTGCAAGCGAGCGCTGCGACGAATTCGACTGCAAGCAAGTGCGGCCACGTATGGACCTTGTCGACCGGCGCACCTTTGGCTTCCTGAATGGAACCCGACTTCACGACCGTCAGCAAGCGCTGCGTGTGACCACCAGGGCCGGCACCGACAGGTACGCCGCCGGCTGTCGGTGCAGCGGTGACGACTGCACCAGCTTTCTCTGCGACTGCGACACCACCACCGGCATCGCCACCAGAGCGGGCGGCCTTCGAACGATCGAGCAAGTGTTGGGGAATGCGCGGGTCACCCCCATCTGCGGATGACGCTGCTGCGGCATCGCCACCGGATGCGGCGGCCTTTTCGCGTGCGGCCTGCGCACGCTTCAGAAGGTGTTCGGGAATTTCAGTCATGTCAGTCTCCGATCACAGTGGTCCAGAAATGCCGCCGTCTTTGCGGACGCGCCAGAAGTGGATGGCCATGAAAATCACGATGACGAATGGAAGCATGAGCACGTGCAGCACGTACCAACGCAGCAGAGTTTCAGAACCGATTTCGACACCACCAAGCAGCACGAATCGAACTTGCGATCCGAACACCGGCGTGTATCCCATCATGTTGGTTCCCACCGCGACAGCCCACAGCGCCAACTGGTCCCACGGTAACAAGTAACCAGTGAAGGACAGCAGCAGTGTGAGTGTGAGCAGCACGACACCAATGACCCAGTTGAACTCACGCGGCGGCTTGTACGCACCGTGGTAGAAGACGCGTGCCATGTGCAAGAACACCGACAACACCATCAGGTGTGCCCCCCATCTGTGCATGTTTCGCACAAGCAGACCGAATGTCACTGATGTCTGCAACGTCTGAATGTCTTGCCACGCGTTCGCTGCTGTCGGTCGATAGAAGAACATCAGGAAGATGCCGGTGACTGTGAGCAGAATGAACAAAAAGAAACTCAAACCGCCAAGGCACAGCGTGTAGCTCACCTTGACTGCGTGACGCTTCACCTTCACTGGGTGAAGGTGATACAGCACCGAGTTCATAATCACGTACGAACGGTTACGAGGACTGTCGGTGTATCCCTTGCGGAAAATCGAACCAGGTCGGAAAATCGAGTTCCACGCTTGGCTTCCCTGCACTTGCTCGCCGAGTTTCGCGGCGCGCTCTTTCAGTGTGGGACGGGGGTTGTCGAGGACTTTTGCCATGTCGCTTATCTCCTAGAGCCGCATTCCGTAGGCGTAGCCGTGGTTGTTGGTTCGAGTGTGGGTCTCGCCGGTCGCAAGTGGTGCTCCGGCTTTTCCGAGAATGATGACGCCCGTCGGACAACGATCGACGCACAGTGCGCAACGTGTGCAGACGTCGTCATCGATGATGAAGATGACATTGTCTTTGGGGTCGGCCCCCGGAAGTTCTGTTCCCTGCGCTTCGGCAACTGCATCGGGCGTGACCATGTGGATGCACTTCCATGGACAGATGTCGACACAGCCTTCACACATGATGCATTCGCTTTGGTCGATGTGGATGAACTGCTTTGGCTTGACGGCCTTCGTCAGGTAGTCAGCATCGACTTCGACCAGTTGGTACTCCGTCGACCACTCTGGCATCGGTGGGTTGGCATCGGTCTTTGCCATGTCAGCCCTACGACTTCCTCACGAGCGGACGACCATACGTCGACTGCTCAAGTTCCTTGGTCGTCGTGGTTCCACGCTTCTGCCACCAAGAAATGATGAAGATCGTCATGGCGAAGAAGACGACGTGAATGACGACGACGATGACGTCGCGAAGAGCTTCGTAGCTGATCGTGATGGGGAAACTTCCGCCATACGTGTCGGGCTGAAGCAAGTTCAGTGGGCCGTAGATGATCTTGTCTTTACGCCAGCCGAGATCTTTGTCTGCATGGTCGATCCACTGGTGAGGCACCACACCGAATGCGAGGAACCACACGAAGAACACGTACACCGAGCCAACCATGGCTTCGCCCCACGTGACGGGCTTGCCGACCTTGCGACGCTTGCCATATGGAATGACAGCCAACCCCATCGCCACTGTGACAGCGAAGGAGAAGAGGAACGCCTGGTTCATTCCGGGCCACTCGAGCGGTTTGATCGCGAGCATGGGACTGTGCTGCTTCTCCGTGTGTTGGGGATTGGGTCTTATGGCTTCAACGACACTCACAGTCGGGGTCGCCAACTTTGAATGCTGTGGAAATTGGTCTGATGACCTGCGAACTAACACTAGTCACGCCCTTGCCCAGTACCGCCATTTCTCCCCTATTCATAAGGGTCAACTTCCGTCACGCTCGATCACGTTTGTGCACGACATCGTCGTCTGTGCTTCACGAGCACACTTGACTCGGGTTGTGCTTTTGTGACGGGCGACCACAATTGTCCGTCAGATGAATTCAGGTAAGCGGCGCGAAGTTGTCTATCGTTGAGGCAGACAGGGTCTCCCTGTCGAACAGTCGATTTCTCCCAAATGTGGCGCCATGTGACAGGGGCGCGAAAGGACCGCCGTGACCGAGATTCCGGAACATCTCCTCAAGAGGTCGAAGGATCGTCGTGCCGCCATGTCCGGCGAAGCTCCGGCCGATGCCGGTGCCGCGACGCCAGCAACGACATCTTCGGCCCCCGCGGTCGCATCGTCTGCCCCCGCCAAGGCTGCGAGCGCACCTGCGGCACCACCCCCGCCCAAGCCCGATGCGCCATACGTGGCTGCCGCCAAATCCCGCAAGAAGATTCCGTTCTGGGCGATGGCCGGCCTCAGTCTGCTGCCACTGTGGGGATTCCTCTATCTCATCGCACTTCAGCCGGTCGAAAAGGCTGTTGCTGGGCCTCTGGCACTCGGAACGGCCACGTACAGTGGTTGCGCGGGCTGCCACGGTGGTGAAGGTGCCGGTGGAGCCGGTCGCGCGCTCTACCAGGGCGAAGTCATGAAGACCTTCCCCCATATTGAGGACATGTTGAACTTCGTCTACACCGGCAGCCAGGCCTATGCCGCTGAGGGTTTCAAGGTGTACGGCGACCCCGATCGTGAAGGTGGAGCCCACGCGCCACTGTCCTACAACGGCAACGCCATGCCGATGCAGGGCGAGAAGGCTGGTGGCGGCCTGACCGAGGCCGAAATCCTCGGAGTCGTCTGTCACGTGCGTTACGACCTGAGCGGTGCTGATCCGACAAGTGAAGAGTGGGCCGCGGAGTACGAGACGTGGTGTTCACCAGAATCAGAGATCTTCAAGGCACTTGAGGCTGGTTCGACCACATTTGACTCAGTGGACAAAGACTTTGCGATGCTCGAGAACAAGCCTCTCGCAGTCGGCACCACCCCCCGCGACACCGTCGGCAAATAAACAATCGCTGCGCAACACGCGCAATCGTCTGCACCGTTGGGCTCTGACGTTCGACCAGCCGTAGCCTCGGAATTGTCGTCACCCCCTACCGGCGACAACGAACGGTCATGAACGACGAACAGTCCCCCGACATCACACCTTCTGTCAACGCTGCTCCGGTGGAGACTGACGTGCTCGTCATCGGAGGTGGACCCGCCGGTGCAGCTGCGGGCTACTGGCTCGCGACCCAGGGACACGACGTGACGATCGTCGAGAAAAAGACGTTTCCGCGGGAGAAGACCTGTGGTGACGGCTTGACGCCTCGCGCTGTCAAGCAACTCGCGGACATGGGTCTCGAGGAGAAGTTGTCAGCATTCCATCGTTATGACGGATTGCGTGCCACGGCTCATGGCAAAGCGCTCGAGCTTCAATGGCCCACACATCCTGTGTATCCGCAACACGGTTACGTCGTGCGACGACGTGAGCTCGACATGATGGTCGCACATAATGCTGAACAAGCCGGTGCTCGACTGCTGCAAGGGCACGAGGCTCATGCACCGATTGCTGACATGGGATTCGTGCGCGGTGCGACGGTCACCGACAAGAACACTCATCAGACATTCGAGATTCGTAGCAAGTACGTCGTCGTCGCAGATGGTGCGAACTCTCGCATCGGACGTGCACTGGGCACCGCACGTACGAAACAGTGGCCTTACGGAACCGCGATACGCACATACTGGGAAAGTCCGCGCCATGCCGAGCCATGGATCGAGTCAGCACTCGACGTGAAAGACAAGAACGGTAAGTCAATGCCGGGTTACGGCTGGATTTTCCCGGTCGGTGACGGCACTATCAACATCGGTGTCGGGTTGCTGTCGACGTTCCGTGACTTCAAGAGTGTCAACACGACACAGATTCTCGATGCATACGCGCACATGGTCGCCGACGATTGGGGCATCACGCCCGATGCGCCCACATGTCGCGCCACAAGCGGACGAATTCCGATGGGTGGAAGTGTCGGACCGAAAGTCGGCAGCACGCACATCGTCATCGGTGATGCCGCAGGCAGCGTGAACCCTTTCAATGGTGAGGGAATCGACTACGCCTACGAGACCGCCCGGATGGCGGCACAGGTGCTTCACGACGCACTCGTCAGTGGTGATCCGCGAGCAATTCAGCAGTACTCGACATTGCTTGACGACGAGTACGGCCAGTACTTCAAGGTGGCAAGACTTTTTGCGCGCGTGATCGGACGGCCGGCCCTGATGCGCGAGTTGTCTCGTGTGGGCATGCAGAGCAGGACACTCATGGAGTGGGTGTTGCGCATCATGGCGAACCTTCTTCGACCCGATGAGATTGGTCCGGCAGAGGCGGCGTACAAAGCTGCTGCGGCGATCGTGCGCCTTGCGCCGAACGCCTGATCTCGTCAGATCACTTCGCGACGCACCTGACCTCGACGACTGTCTGGGTCTCGAGAGACAAGGTCGTCGAAGCATTCGCTCCTGCATGACGATCGATGAAGTCACGCAGTGACACAGTTGGCGCTGCGTCACACACTCGCTTCACCGGCGTGGCAAGTGGAACCTGCCAGCCGTTCGGCAGCACTCCGAAGTCTCCGTTCTCTCGCATGTCGACAAGTCCAGGAAGTGTGAGTCGAGAATCAGGCAACTCGGCATCGGCCTTCACGAAGGTGAACCACACAACGGCGTCGCCGAGCATGTCGGCAAGCAACACACACTTGTCCGTGCCGAGCGTTGGATCACACGCTTCGACATCGCCGTTCACACCGACAAGTGTCCCTGACACGATGTTCACGACACGACCTGTCGACAGCGTGACTGTCATCGAACCGGTGCTCACGTCGCCGTTCGACGACCACTCCTGCGTCGCCACAGCGGACATCACGCGTCCGGCGAGTTCAACCTTGTTCACCACGACATTCAGCGACGTGTCACTTGTTCCGCGGCTGGTGAGCGATGCGACGACAATTGCAAGCGAACCAGCGACACCGACGGCCGCGGCGATGTTTCGACGGAGGACTGTCGTGTTCACCGAACCGATTATGACCGCGCGACTGATGTCAGTGCAGTCATCATCCGCTCGCCAATGGCATCGATGACATCGTCGGTGTGCGCAAGTCCGACGAACAGTGCCTCGTATGCACCAGGTGCGAGTGCGACACCGTTTGACAGGGCTGAATGAAACACCCGTGCAAAGAGTTTCTCGTCCGTGGTCTTGGCTTCGTCGAAATTCGACGGCGCTCGCCCGTTCAGTGCCGAACCGAAATGCATGCCGACGAGCGTGCCGAACACGGGGAACTGCGCCGCAACCCCTGCATTCGCACATGCGTCGCGTAGCACGGCGGACAAACGGCGGGCGCGCGCAGACAATTCCATGTACGAGTCGGCGGACAGCTCGTTCAGAACTGCAAGTCCGGCCGCAGTCGCGATGGGGTTTCCGGCGAGGGTGCCCGCGTGGAACACCGAACCGACGGGTGACAAGTTCGACATGACATCACGACGACCGCCGACTGCTCCGATCGGCAATCCGCCACCGATGACTTTCCCGAAGCACGTGAGATCAGGACGCACGTCGACTTTTGCTTGCGCCCCACCTAACCCAAGTCGAAAGCCTGTGATGACTTCGTCGAACACCAACAGTGCTCCGACGCGGTCACATTCGGCCCGTAGACCCTCGAGAAATCCTGGCGCGGGGGGCACGAGACCCATGTTCGCCGCGACAGGTTCGACAATGACCGCAGCAACGTCGTCTTCGAGGATGGGGACTTCGTTGTACGGCAACACCCACGTGTTGGCGACAGCCTCTTTGGGAACACCAGCTGTGCCAGGAAGACCCAAAGTGGCGACGCCGCTGCCACCGGCTGCGAGAAGTGCATCGGTCGCGCCATGAAAGTTTCCGTAGAAGGTGACGATCTTGTCGCGACCTGTCGCACCACGCGACAGACGTACCGCGGTGCTCGTGGCTTCAGTGCCACTGTTCATGAAGCGGACCATCTCGCATGACGGCACGCGCTCGCTGATTGCTTCGGCAAGCTTCATCTCTCTCGTCGTCGGTGCTCCGTACGAGGTGCCATCGACTGCAGCCGCTGACACCGCAGCGACGATTGCCGGGTGCGCATGCCCCAAGATGACCGCACCGTAACTTTGCACCAGATCGATGAGCTCATGTCCTTCGACATCCCAGACATGTGCACCTTTGGCGCGTGACACGATGTACGGCGTTCCGCCGACCGCCTTGAATGCACGGATCGACGAATTCACACCGCCCGGAATGACCTGAGCCGAGCGATTGAAGATGCGCTCATTCGATGCGATTCCTTTGCCGACGCACACCACCGCATCACAACCTGCTGCGACACACGTCGTCGGGTCACACAACCCGATTGCGTCGCTCATGAGACGTGCTCGGCGTACCACCGGGCGAGGTACGTGAGGATGATGTCTGCACCCGCTCGTTTGATGGCGCCGAGATGTTCGAGCGCTGTCGCATCGTGGTCGATCCAACCATTGGCTGCGGCCGCTTTCAACATCGAATACTCACCGCTCACGTGATACGCGGCCAGTGGCAACGGGGTGAGTCGACGTACTTCGGCGATGACGTCGAGATACGCAAGGGCCGGCTTCACCATGACGATGTCGGCTCCCTGATCGATGTCTTCGAGTACTTCACGAACGGCCTCGCGTGAATTGCGCCAATCTTGTTGATAACCCTTGCGATCTCCACCGCCAGCGATGCGCACGTCGACGGCATCGCGGAACGGGCCGTACTCTGCCGATGCATACTTCGCCGAATAAGCCATGATCGCGACATCAACGAAACCAGCGGCGTCGAGTGCCGCTCGAATGGCGCCGACTTGACCGTCCATCATTCCGCTCGGCGCCACGACATGCGCTCCGGCAGTGGCTTGGGCGAGCGCAGTGCGGCAGTAAATGTCGAGTGTCGCGTCGTTGTCGACTCGACCAGACGCATCGAGGACTCCGCAATGCCCGTGTGACGTGTACTCGTCGACACACAGGTCAGACATGATTGCGATGTCGTCTTGGAAAGTGTCGCGAAGTGTCCGTAAGGCTTTCTGAGCGATGCCGTTTGGGTCGAATGCACCGGAGCCCATGTCGTCCTTGGTCGATGGAACACCGAAGAGAATGACGCCCTTCACTCCGAGCCCGACCAATTGACGAACTTCATCGACCAGGCTGGGAACCGTGTGTTGAACCACGCCAGGCAATGAGACGATGGGCTGGGGAGCGTCGATACCTTCTCGCACGAAAAGTGGTGCGACAAGATCGGACACATGCACACGAGACTCGGCAGTGAGTTCCCGGAGCGCTGCTGTCGTACGCAGACGTCGAGGACGCGACACGGGAAACATCGGAGCAAAGGCTATTGGCGGACGAAGAGAATCGGTCAGGAGGTTCGTTCGTCAGCCAACAGAGCCGACACCACGGCATCAGCGAGGGCATGGACCGTCTGCGTCTCCGCCGTGGTCGACACGTGCATACCCAAGTCGTTGGCTGCGCGCGTCGTCACTGGTCCTATCGACGCGACGACAGGCGGAGTGTCGACGCCGAAGGAATCGAACCATGCTTGAACCGCACTCCCCGATGCAAACACCACGGCGTCAGCGGTGCGGACATGCTCACGCTGTTCGAACGTCGGCTCCAAAGTGACAGTGCGATATGCGTTGACGCGCGTCACTGACCAACCCTTCGCACGTAACCCGACTTCGACTTCGTTACCTGCGCGTTCACCTTGCACGACCAACACCTGACCGCGACCCTCGGGAAACACATCGACCAACACCGACGCACGAGCAGGATCGGCGGTCAACTGTGCAGGATGACCGAGTGCGCGCTCAGTGGCGACTCCCACTGCAGCCACTTTCGGTAACTCTCCTTCGTCACCAGCAGCACCATGAGCTTCGAAGAACGGACGCACGCGAGCTGCACCATTCGGCGAAGTCACGACGATCCACTCGAAATCCTTGAACCCATGCAACGTGCGGTCACGATCAACCCCGTCATCTTCTGGCTCATCGATGGCGATGAGTGGAACTTCGACCACGGACACTCCGTGGGCTTCGAGGGCAGCAGTGAGATCAGCGTTCTGTTCGGCTGCTCTCGTGACGACCACAGTGCACGTGGACAATTTTCGTGTCATTGCCCGTCACCGTGCACGCAGACGTCGGCGACATTCGTGTGCGATACCTGCACCAACGACTTTGTGGTCGTCAGATGAACCGATGGAGCCTGCCAATTGAACCACTTCTCCGTCGCGCGCCATGAACGCATGGAACGTGCCATCTGCATCGAGGTGCGCTGCAACCGGCAGAGAGCAGCCTGCCCCGAGTTCGGCGAGGAACGCCCGTTCGGCTTCCACCGCACGACGGGTGGCTGCGTGGTCAAGGTGACTCAGCACCTCGCGCACGACCATGTCATCGGTACGAGCCTCGACGGCGACACAACCTTGGCCGACCATCGGCACGCACAATTCGATGTCGAGCACTTGTGCGATCCGATCTGTCATGCCCAAAACTTCCAGAGCGGCAACGGCCATGACGATTGAGCCACCCTCTGGGATGCGCTCAAGTCTGGTGGGAATGTTGCCGCGTAGTTCTGCAAACGACAGGTCAGGACGCAACACGGAGAGCTGCGCACGACGTCGTACCGATCCGGTGGCGACGGTAGCGCCGAGTGGAAGTTCATCGAGCGCGCACCCGATCAATGCATCTTGTGCTGAGCGGCGTTCTGTGAAGGCTGCGATGGTGAGACCGGTGACGTTTTCAGATGGCAAGTCTTTCGCTGAGTGCACGGCCGCATCGGCTCGACCATCGAGTACTGCCTGTTGGACTTCTTTGACGAACACTCCCTGTCCACCGATCTCGTGCAAGGGAACATCAGCGCGCTGATCACCGGTGGTGTCGACGAAAACAAGTTCGACGTCGATGTTCGCATCGTGAGCCCGAATCGCGTCGGCTATGACCTGCGACTGAGTGCGTGCTTGAAGACTCGAGCGCGTCGCCAATCGAAGGACTCGGGACCGATTGGTCATGGGACAAGTATGGCAATCAGTCGAGGTCGAAGAGCTCGCGCAGCGCACCCGCGAGTCGCGCCCCTTGCGGGCTTCCGGATGCCGACTTCAGCTGGACCGTCGGCCCATGCAACAACTTGGCGAGAATTCCTGCGGTCAACGATTCGACGACTTCGCGCTGCTCGGCGCTCAGCGACGCCAACCGGGCTTCGTAACGCGCCAGCTCCCCGACGCGAATGGACTCCGCCAACTCGCGGATTTGCGCGATGAGCGGGGCCATCTGTCGGGCGGATGAATCGACGACGTAACGCTCGACCTCGTCGGCGACGATGTCTTCGACACGAGCCGCTTCTGCTGCACGAGACTCACGACCTTTGTCCGCCCACTCACGCAAATGCGACAAGTCCTTCAACGTGACGCCCGGCAAATCGCCGACGGATGACTCGACGTCGCGCGGCAGGGCGATGTCGACGATCATCAACGGTTTGCCCGAGTCCACGCGTGCAGCGTTCACCATGTCTGCGGTCAAGATGACAGTGCCAGCTCCGGTGCACGTCACGACCATGTCGACAGTGGACAGTTCGTCTTCGAAAGAGACGAACGGCACGACGCGTGCGTTGACCGAACCTGCCAGTTCATCGGCGCGTTCTCCGGTGCGGTTGGTGACGACGATGTCGGCACCCTGACGAGCAAGCGCACCAGCGACACCGACACCCATGTCTCCGGCTCCGACGACCATGACCGTGCGACCAGACAACGAACCGATCGCATCGACCGCCATCTCGACTCCGGCTTGCGACACGGATGCGGTTGAACGGCCGATTTCGGTCTCGGTTCGTGCACGTTTGCCGGTCTCGATCGCATGTCGAAACACAAGATTCAACTCGCTGCGTGCAGTTCCTTCCCTCATGGCTTCATCCCAGGCTTGTTTCACTTGTCCGAGAATCTCGTGTTCACCGAGCACCGCCGAGTCGAGCCCAGCTGCGACATTGAACAAATGTCGAACTGCGGCCTCGTCATGTTGGTAGTAGAGGAAGGGCTGGATGTCGTTCACATCAAGGTCACCCAGATTGCAGAACAGGTTCCGAATGGCCCCGTGTGCATCGTGGAATCGCTCGACAGTTGCGTACACCTCTGTGCGGTTACAGGTGGACAAGATGACGACTTCACGGATGTCATCCATGTTTTGAACGATTCGCAATGTCTTCGCCACATCGGCGGGAGCAATGGCCACCTTCTCGAGTAGCGACAACGGGCTGGTCCGGTGGTTGATGCCGAAGACGACGAAGCTCATGATCGTCTCCGACTAGGCCGTCTGACCGTCGGCGACGTCGGGTACCGCACGCAGTCCCTTCGAACGCATCTGTTCGTAATAACTGAGTATCTGCAACTCGAGCGCAAGATCGACTTTGCGCACACGGACATGACGAGGCACCGAAATGACGACCGGCGCAAAATTAAGGATTGAACCGATGCCAGCTCGCACGAGTTGGTCGGCGGCTTCCTGTGCGTGAGTCGCAGGTGTTGCGATGACTCCGATGCTGACCGACTTCGATTGCG
>CAYMVM010000008.1:52513-57496 GCA_964394175.1 uncultured Bifidobacterium sp. | reverse complement strand
TGCGACTGAAGTCGTCTGCGTATTCAATTGCACGCTGGATGACCGGTGATTGTTGACGTGCGACCTCGCCGATCGGGATGAGTGCCGGTCCGATGCCATATGTGCGTGATGTCGGATGACGGGTGACGAAGCCTGATCGAGTGAGCACGGCGAGAAGGGCGTGCAGCGATGCTGGGTTGATGTTGGTGCGACGACCAATCTCTGAGAGTGGAAAGCGCTCGTTCGGGTGCGCCACGAGGAGATTGATGACCGTGACTGCGCGCTCGGCTGACAATGCCGGCCGCGGTTCAGTTGAACGACGCTCTGATGCCATCTGTGCCCCCCACATGTCAGATCGGTCTGTTCGGCTGACCCCACAACCGAACTGTCAAAGTGTTGCGCACAAGTACTGCCTGACGCAAAAGAGAATTCTTGATTGCAAAGAGCCCTATCGGTTGCGTGGGGTCATGTGGGATAGGTTCCGACCATGGATCGACGTCTTGAAGACCTTTTCTCATTAGACGGCCGCGTCGCTGTGGTCACCGGAGCAGCCATGGGGATGGGGCGGGAGACAACCTTGACCCTGGCGCGAGCCGGTGCCCGTGTGGTGGGCATCGACCGCAACGCAGAGGTGATGGAGGAGAGCAAGTCGCTCGCGGCTGCAGAGAATTTGGACTGCACGTTCACCGTGGCCGATGTGAGTCGACGTGACGATCTCATGGGTGTCGCACAACGGACACTCGCGTCGCACGGTCGAGTCGACGGTTGGGCAAACATCGCTGGCATCCTGCGTTACTCGCTCATCGAAGACATCACGCCAGACCATGTCAATGAGGTCATCGCAGTGAATCAACTCGGAGTTCTGTGGGGCATCGCGGCAGCCGGTTCGGTCATGGGTAAAGGTGGCTCAATCGTCAACATCGCATCCTCGGGGGGCGAGATGCCTTATCCGAGTCTTGCGGCGTACGGAATGACCAAGGCAGCAGTGATGCAGCTCACCCGAACTGCAGCGCTCGAGTTCGGCGAGAAAGGGATTCGCGTGAACGCGATCGCTCCCGGCTTCGTCGACACACCGATGGTCCGCAACACTCACCTGCGTGAAGATGGCACGCTCGATGAGGCGAAGCGGCGTGAGCATCTGGAGGCTCGCGCGGCACAATCTCCCCTCGGGCTTACGGGCGAGGTTCAGGACATGGCCATGACGATCTTGTATCTCATGAGCGAGGCCGGTCGTTTCTACACTGGTCAGGTGTTACGTCCTAACGGGGGAGTGTTTTTCGGATGAGTGCTGTGGGCAATTGGAATCTTCCTGCGATTCGCGGCGGCGAAGCCGCCAACGCAGAATTAAATGAGCGTCGCGAAAAAGCAGCCCTCGACACCCCGCCGATCGATGGTGTGCCGCTTGCAAACACGTCTATCGGTGGCGTCGAATGTCTCGTCGCCGGCGACAGAAACGCTTCACGAGCACTGCTACATCTCCATGGTGGTGGTTTTCGAATCGGTACTCCACGTACGTGGACGAACTACGCGACCGATTTGGCCCAACGCACGGGATGTGTCGTCGTGGTGCCTGATTATCGACTCGCTCCAGAGCATCCTTTTCCGGCGGCCATCCACGATGCCGCCGCCGTGTACGACGAGCTCGTCGGTTCAGCTTCGGTGTATGTCGGTGGGGACTCTGCTGGTGGTGCACTTGCGGTGTCAGTCGCCGTAGCCGCACGCGATGCCAAACGCCCGTTGCCAGCTGGCCTCGTGTTGCTGTCACCATGGCTCGATCTCACTGTCACCGCAGCCAGTTACGCCGTGTTTGACGGTACCGACACGATGTTCTCCAGTCTCTCGGCAAACGAAGCAGCCGATGCGTACCTGCAAGGGTTGTCGCGGACTCATTCGCTTGCGTCTCCGCTACACGCCGAATTGGCAGGTCTACCCGATGTGTTGTGTTTCGCGGGCGCAGAAGAGGTCTTGGTCGACGATTCCATCGCGTTCGTCACGAAGGCCTCACGAGTCGGCGTGCGAAACGAGTTGCATGTCGTGCCGACGATGCCTCACATTTGGCCCGTCATCATGCTCGCTGCTGAGCAGACCGAGCAGGCACGTGCAGTCATTGCGCGCTTCCTCACTCGTTGAGCCATACGCCGCATTCTTCGCGGCGGTGACTGTCAGCTTCTTGCGGGCTGAGGGTGCATCGTTGACGCGGCATCGCTGTCGCGTAGCACGATGTGAGCCACGATTCCGCCGACGAACATAAGTACTACTGAGCCCAAAAACGCCCAGTGAAATCCGGTCAACCGATCGTCGATCGTGATGTCGCCACCGCCAGCGTGCTTGGAAAGCGATATGTACACCGTGGACAGGATCGCCACACCGAGCGCCGCCGACACTTGTCGCTGTGTTGAAAAGATCGCGCTCGCACGCCCGGTGTCAGAGGGGGTGATGTTGGCGTACGTCGCGGCCTGGAGGGGGACGAAAGCAAAGGCCATCGACAGTCCTCTGCCGAGCATGAGCGCACGAATCGTCCAGGAGGAGACGTCGAGCGACACGAACGCCATCGGCAAGCTGCACAACGAGCACGCGATGAGCCCGAACGTCACGAGACGGCGAGGACCGACTGTGTGGTACAGGCGACCGACGATGCGGCTGACGAGGATGATGCCGAGAGCTTGCGGGAATGTCGCGAGACCGCTGTCGAGGGCCGAGTAGCCGAGCATGATCTGTAGGAACTGAGGGATGAGGAAAAGGAATGCCGCAAAACTGCCGTATGACAAGGTGTTGATGGTGTTCGAGTTGCGGAACATTCGTTCGCGATAGAGACGCAACGCCAGCATCGGTTGGTCGACTCGCGTCTCGACGACCACCAACAACGCAAAGAGAGCAAGGCCTCCGAGTCCGGTAAGGAGAACTGACGGTGACAACCATCCGTGATCAGGTGCCTGCGACAGTGCGTAGAGCACTCCAGCCAGACCGATGCCTGACAGCAAGAAGCCGGGGACGTCGAACTTGCCCGCGGTCGCTTCTTTGCTCTCTTTGAGGAACAACGCTCCGAAGATGAAGCCGACGAGTCCGATAGGCACATTCACGTAGAAGATCCAGCGCCATGACGTGTTGTCGATGAGCAGTCCTCCGACAATGGGGCCGAGTGCAGGAGCGATGACTGTCGGGACGATGAGCACCGTCGATGCACGCGCGCGTTCTTGAGGCGGGAAAGCACGGAACAACATCGCGGTTCCGACGGGAGTGAGCATGCCTCCACCGACTCCTTGCAAGATTCGGAAGGCAATCATCTGGCCGAGGCTGGTGGCAGTGCCACAGAGGACGGAGGCGACAGTGAAAATGAACAACGCGAAGAGAAACGTCCGTTTTGCGCCGAACTTGTCGCCAATCCAGCCCGACGCCGGAATCCACACGGCAAGTGACAAGAGATAACCGAGGACGAGCCACTCGATGCCTGTTCCAGTGACATTGAATTCGCTTGCGAGCGTCGGGATGGCGACGTTGACAATCGTCGTGTCCATGATGTCGATGAAGAGGCCAAGAACGAACACAACGGCGACAATCCACTTGTATTCGATGCCGAGTCGAGCTGCGAGACGGTCGGCCAGATGCGTCGATCGTGCGGTCACGGATTGATGTGCACTTTGATTGAACCTGATTTGCGGTCAGCTGCAACCCTGAATGCCTCGACTGCTTCTTCGATGGTGAATCGGTGTGTGACGATCGTGTCAGAGAGGTCAGGCATGTCGCCCAGTACTTCTCCCGCATCGACAAAATCGTCGTGGTCGTGGTTGTGGCTGTAATACAGCGACGGCACGACAGAGATCTCCTTGAACATCACTTCGTTCGACATGGTGACCGGAGTCCAGAACATTCCGAATTCGACCATTGTCCCCGCAGGTCGGCATGCCGCGATCGATGAATCAAAGCTCTCCTGGTTGCACACGGCGTCGAACACCACGTCGTGCACCGCGTCCGGACGCTCGTCACTTGAATGGACATTCGCGCCGAGTCGTTCAGCAGCGAGGCGTTGATGCTCATGACGGGCATACACATCGACCGACGCCCCGCGGTGGAGAAGCGCTGCGACGGTGAGAAGACCGATACTTCCGCCCCCGACGACCGCAGTCGCCATGCCGGCTTCAACGCGACCGCGGCGGAGACCGTGCATCACTACTGCGAGTGGCTCGACCAGCCCCACCTCGTGAGACCGCACTGTCGACGGCAGCGGAATGAGGCGGTCGACGGGCACGATGATTTCTTCGGCAAGTCCACCTTGGGCTGAGATGCCGTTCATGTCCTTGGTCGCATCGCGACACAAATGTGCGAGGTCACGACCGCAGGTGTCGCAGGCACCACACGAACTCTTGGGTCGCACCGCCCACAACGTGCCGGCTTCGTCGTACCCGCCGAATTCATGTCCAAGAACGATGTCGCTGATGCCCCACTCCAGAATGTGAAGGTCGCTTCCGCAGATGCCGGCATTCGTCACGCGTAGTCGCGTGCCGTCACCAGAAGGGGTCGGAATATCGACGACCTCGACGGTCTTGTTCTTCGCTATGACAGCGCGCACACCTTGAACCGTAGTTGTCGCGCTGTGCGAGTGACCCATCGAACCTGTGTGGTCACGACGGTGGGTTGTGGAGTGTGACGGTGTGGTGGTCAGCGATTGGGATACATCGCAGCGAATGTGGCGAAAGTCGAAATTTCCTTGGCGAGGAACGTTCCGCGGATTCGATAACCAGGCACAGTCGGGTGGATGCCGTCTCGCTCCCACAACCGCGTCTTCGATGGATACGCAGCGAACCACGGCGCGATACTCAAATTCGGATACTTCTTCGTGGCAGATGCCAAGGCTGAGTTGAAGCGTCGTGCTCGACCGACATAGTCAGGGTGCACCCCGCCGTATGTCACTTCGACCCACAGGACGGGTTTCCCCTTTGCTCGAGTCATCATCTGATCGATGACCCAGGCCGGGTATGCCTTCTCGCGACGCGAGAGCAGGTCATT
>CAYMVM010000008.1:49371-52413 GCA_964394175.1 uncultured Bifidobacterium sp. | reverse complement strand
ACGACATTCGCAGATGCCTCGGTCGGACGCACGGACGTTCCGGTGTTCATGGTCATCATGGACGAGGCCCCTTTGTATGCGATGCTCGGCTCAGACGGCCGAATCAATGCCGAGCGGTTCCCGCATTTTGCGCAGTTGGCGACAGAGTCCACGTGGTACCGCGACAACACGGCCATCTCGAATTTCACCCACCAGGCAGTGCCCGGAATCATGGCGTCGAAGATCCCGGAGAAAGACGACAGCCCGTTCCTCGCATTGCATCCGCGAAACATCTTCACGTTGCTCGGCGACAAGATGGATGTCGATGCGGTCGAGCCAGTCACGTCGCTGTGTCCGAGCGACGTGTGCAGCAACACCGAAGAAGCCACAGGGTTCTCAGGGTCGCGCCTCTGGTCGTTTCTCAAAGATGCACTCGTTGTGTACGGGCAACGCACATTGCCGTATTACTCGCGCCGTGGTCTGCCTGACACGGAGCACGGATGGGGAGGTTTCGGTGCCGTCGAGTCACGCTTCGTCGAGCAACTGAAGACCGGCGCGCTCGGCCAGGCGACTGCGATCGTCGACGGAGCGCGGGATTTAGTTCAGGCATCACAAGGGGACAAGGCGGCGTTTCGTTTGGTGCACGCGTTGGTGCCGCACGCACCCTGGTACATGACCCCTGATCAACGCATCACGTCAATTCCGATCTACAGCACGACCAGCAACCCAGAGTTCGGTGACGGCTCTCGTGACAACTACCAGCGTTTTTTGCATCAATTCATCGCCACTGACAAAGCGATCGGCCAAGCGATGAAAGTTTTGAAAGACGCCGGCTTGTGGGACAAGGCGTTGGTCATCGTCACCGCTGACCATGGCATCTCGTTCGTGCCCGGAAAGCAACAGAGAAACGTGGTGCTGAAAGACCGTGAGCGGGTGCTCGACATCTACAAAGTCCCCACTTTCGTCAAATACCCCGGTCAACAATCTGGTGAGGCATCAGATTGTGCCTCGTCGAACCTGGATCTCGTGCCCACCATCGTCGATGTGCTCGACGTGACGACTGAATGGGAGTTTCTTGGCGGCTCGCTCGTCGACGGTTGTCCTCAAAGAGACAAGCGGCCGATTGAGACAGCGACGGGGAAGCGCGGACAAGTTGCAGAGACCTTCAACGACCTGCTCACGCGAGTTGCCTATTACGACAAGGTCGTTCCGGCAGATGGCGACGTCAGAACTGTGGCAGCCGTCGGGTCGTCTGCAACGCTCATCGGCCAACGGCTTGACGTGACGCAAGCGACGGACCAAGTCCTCAAGTGGACCGTGAGTCGTCCGCAAGATTTCGTGAACCTGACGGCAGAACCCGGTAGTCGGGTCGCAGTGACAATCAACGGAGGCATCGTGAGCAGCGCCTTTGCCGTGGGTACCGAAGGAATTCTGGTGATTGATGGCATCGCTGCCGGTGTGGTCGGGGAGCTGAGCGGAGCAGAAGGCGTCTACGGCTACACCGCAGTCATCGACTCGACATTGATGACACCTGGTGACCACACGGTCGAACTTGTCATTCGCGCTCCAGATGGCACTCTGACGTCAGCTGGGCCGCCCTCGCCGTAGGGCTGACCATTCGCTGTGGTTCTCGAGATGTGCGACCGTCGATGGGACAGCATCGACTGACACTGGGTGACTGATCAGGTATCCCTGAGCCTTGTGGCAGTGAAGTTGAGACAAAGCTCGTAGTTGTTCGCGATTCTCGACACCTTCGGCGACGATGTCGAGAGAGAGAGAATCTGCCATGGCAATGATGGTGCGAACCAGTGATTGCGCGTTCTGGTCCTCGGCCAAATTGTTGACGAACACTCGGTCGATCTTGATTCTCTGGATGGGAAATTTCTGCAACAAAGAAAGCGATGAATAACCGGTACCAAAATCGTCGATCGCTACACGCACTCCGAGAGACACGAGGCGGCGCAGAGAACTGAGCGCTTGCTCTGGTTCAGTCATCATCACGCTCTCGGTGACCTCCAACCACAACTGGTCTGCGGCGATGCGTGAACGTGACAGGGCCTCGCTCACGACGGCGACGAAGTTCGGATCATGCAACTGGCGAGGTGACACATTGACCGACATCGTGGTCTGCGAGCCGACCACACCACTGTCGATCCAGCGCCGCAGATGTGTGAGTGCATCGAGGACCGCCCATGAACCGATCGGAACGATTGTCCCTGTTTCCTCGGCGATTGGAATGAACTCTGCGGGGGACACGTCGCCATCATCGCGAGTCCAACGCATGAGGGCCTCGAAGCCGACGACGATTCCGATCTCGGTGTCGAGAATCGGCTGATGAACGAGTCGCAATTCACGACGGTCAAGGGCGCGGTACAAAGCGGTTTCCACGGACAAGCGCTGGGACACTCGCTCGAGCATCGAGTCGTCATACAACGCGATGCAGTTACGACCAGCATCTTTGGCGCGATACATGGCCGTGTCGGCACGACGCAACAAGTCTTCGGCAGTGAGTTGCTCGTCGTCCTCGGCCATCGCCACGCCGATGCTCGCGGACACGAACATGTCTCCCTGACGAAGGGCCATGTGCTCTCTAAAGGCATCGAGCACTCGCTCTGCGAGTAACACGGCTTGAGTCGAGGTCTCCGTCGACGGGTCGAGTACGACGAACTCGTCCCCAGAGATGCGACCGACGATTGCATCTGGGGTGACCGCATTAGTGAGACGTTTGGCAACAGCCGACAGGACGTCGTCTCCCGTCATGTGGCCGAGGCTGTCATTGATGTTCTTGAATCGATCGACGTCGATGAACAGAACTGTCGGTTGGCGCTTTGACTTCCAGGACTCTTGAATCGCTTGAGTGATGTGTTCGAGCATGAGACTGCGATTGGGGAGACCTGTCAAAGAATCGAGACGGGCCGCGCGCAGAAGTGACGCCTGGGCTTTCGCGTTGTCGCGCACGCTCTGGATGACGCGGGTGATGACCGCTGCTGCGAGGACGACGATGCTCACAGTGCGCACCACACGGTCTGTCGTGTCGCGAGCATCGGTCGCAGTGATGATTGC
>CAYMVM010000008.1:0-49271 GCA_964394175.1 uncultured Bifidobacterium sp. | reverse complement strand
GCGCCTCCGAGGACGACAGAGGTGGTCTTGACTGCGTCACTGAAAAACAAGGTCGCGAGCAAGAACAACACGATCGTGCTGAGACCCAATGTCGCACCGCGGAATGCTGTCGAGAGTGAACTGACAGAGCCGTCACCGAAAGTCGGCTGCAGCAACCACACCCACACCAGCACCCAGGCTCCGAGGCCGATGATCACGCCATCGGCGAGCGCACCCTTGGCGTCGTGGCCGAGACGTTGACTCACCACGATCACCAAACCGATGATGAGCACGAATTGGACGATGAAGAAGCTCGCGTCGCTGAAAACGTGCAACGTGTCGGTGAGGGCGTACGCGTCATCAAAAAGTTGACCCACCACGGAAAAGGCGACGATGGCCATCACGAACGGCCACACCTTGGGGTCGGGTCGAATGGCGACTGCGGAGATGACGAGCGAGACCCCGAGTGCCACGGTCGCAGCGAGGTAAAGGGTGTCTGCGAGTGACGGGGCGACGAGGAGATGGGTGATCGTGACGCCCACTCCGGCGAGGGCCACCAGCCATGACAGGACCCCGAAGAACTTTCTCACTTCAGGAGAACCGTAGTGGATGCCCCGAAACGTGGCGGACCATCTCGTAGAATTGGGGCAGGCGGAGGCTGAGCCTCGAACCCGCGAGGGTTCTTTTGTCGAATTCGTTCGACTGAACGGACAAACGCCATGTATGTCACCAGACACAGCGAAATCACTGATCGCTCTCTGATCGAACGCCTTTGGCAGCTGTACCGCCGTTCGTATCTGCCCGTTGCTCAAGAGGTGCCGACACATGAGATGCTCGACCGCGAAGAATTCGACGAACAACTACGTAGCGCCAGCAACAGATTGTGGGTCATCTGGGACGACGACCAACCCGTTGGCATGACCTTGGTGTCCACCGACATCCGGTCGACGCGTTGGCTGAGTACCGAGTATTTCGCCAAGCATTTCCCAGACCATCTCCGCGAGGGTCGCGTTCATTACGTCGTGTGGGTGACGGTCGACCCCGCACATCAGGCACGTGGTTCGATGACGTTGCTCGCGCGGCAAGCTCTCGCCGCGGAGGCACGTGATGGTGCCCTCCTTGTCTTCGACACTCCAGAGTTCAACCAACCATCTGAGAATGGCGGAGCAGCAGAACTGCTGCACAGGTTGGCTCGGATGGTGGCAGAGCCCACGTTGTTGCCGCTGAACACGCAGCGGTACTTCGCACTGGACTTTGCCCCGCAACTGCTGGCACCGCCGGAGACTGTGGGTAGCCTCTCAAAGGAATGACGACGACAGCTCACTCGGTCACAGTCGTCGTCCCTGGCACGCATCTCCTGGCAGAGTTGCTCGGTCAGCGTGATGCAAACGTTCGTCGCATTGAAGATGCGTTCCCCGATGTGTCGGTGTCGGTTCGTGGAAATGAAGTCGCTCTCAGTGGTCCGCGGGCACATCAAGTCGGCCGTCTCTTTGAAGAGATGGTCCTGCTCTTGCAGCGTGGTGAGCGACTTGATTCGGCGGTTCTCGATCGAAGCATCACCATGGTGCGTGCCGATCAGCGACCAAGCGAAGTACTCACCGATGACGTCCTGAAGGGTGCCCGTGGGCGCAGTGTGCGCCCGAAGACGGCAGGGCAGAAGCGCTACGTCGATGCGATCCGTGAGAACATCATCACGTTCGGAATCGGTCCAGCTGGTACGGGCAAGAGCTGGCTCGCTGTGGCGATGGCCGTGCAGGCGTTGAACGCTCGCGAAGTGCAGCGCATCATTCTCACCCGTCCCGCAGTCGAAGCAGGCGAGCGACTCGGATTTCTACCGGGTGATCTCATGGCGAAGATCGATCCCTATCTTCGACCTTTGTATGACGCGCTGTATGACATGGTCGAACCTGAGGCCGCACAAAAGTTGATTGAACGACAAGCCGTCGAAGTCGCACCACTGGCTTTCATGCGCGGTCGGACGCTGAACAACTCGTTCATCATCCTCGATGAGGCACAGAACACCACGCCCGAGCAGATGAAGATGTTCCTCACACGCATCGGTTTCGGATCGAAGGTGGTCGTCACGGGTGACGCGACTCAGGTCGACGTCCCCAACGGAAAGAGCGGACTCGTCGGACTTGAGCGAACATTGACGGGCATCGACGGCCTTGCGTTCGTGCATCTCGACCGCGACGACGTCGTGCGTCACCGGATCGTGGCAGACATCGTTGCGGCCTACGAACAAAAGGGCGCCACGGTACGCAAGTCGAACAAGCGCGAAAAGGATTAGGCTGACCCCGACATGGTCGAAGGCAAACCAAGCCTCGGAGCACCTCTGCGCAGCGGCGGAGACGGTGTGCCCGAGGTGTTCTGTGTGGATGAACAATCCGACGTTCCAATAGAACTCGAGCGCTGGAGGCGCCTCGCGCTCGACGTCTTGAGAGCGGAAAACGTTCGAGGTGCTGCCGAGCTCGCAGTGTTGTTCGTGGACGAGTCGACAATTGCCGAAATGAACGCGCAGTTCATGGGAAAGAGTGGACCAACAGACGTGCTGGCGTTTCCTGTCGATGGGCTCGAAGTGGCGATCGCTCATGGACCAGGCGCGGTGACACGCGGTCCTTCGCGCGTCGAACACGACATCTCCGACGCACCTCTCATCCTCGGTGACGTCGTCATTTGCCCCACCGTTGCAGTGCGGCAAGCACCAGAACATGCGGGCACCACAGACGACGAACTGGCTTTACTGCTCGTGCACGGCATCTTGCACGTGCTTGGCCACGACCACGACGAGACCTCCCGCACCGCAATCATGCGTCAAAGAGAACTTGACCATTTGACTGCGCATCACTGGAACGGTCCGGCCCCGTCAGGGTTTCGACAGGAGCATTCGTCATGATCTCCGCGGCGCCAACCACCGCTGATTACTGGATGCTCGTCACCATCGGTGTTCTTCTCCTTGTCCTTATCTTTCTCGCAGTCGCCGAAATGGCGTTGTCCCGAATGAGCAAGCCGAAGGCATCTGCTCTCGCAGACTCGGGTGCAGCCGGCGGTGTGGCTTTGGTGAAGTTGGTCGCCCATCCTGAGCGTTGGGTCAATCCACTGTTGCTCACCGTGAATGTGTGTCAGACGGTCCAAGCGACTCTCACTGGTGTCGTCGCGGCTCGGCTGTTCGGTACAGCGGGCGTCATCATCGGTGTCGCATTGAATGTCGTCGTGTTCTTCGTCCTCGCCGAAGCAGTGCCAAAGACGTATGCAGTGCAGCACGCAGAACGAGCCGCACTACGGACGTCACGACTCACGTTCCTTCTCGTGAGCTTCGCGCCGCTACAAGCGGTGTCACGGGGGCTCATCGGATTGACGAACATCATCGTGAGGGGGAAGGGCCTGAAGGAGGGGCCGTTCGTCAGCGAACAAGAATTGCTCGGAATCGTCGAAGCCGCGGCTGAGGAACAAGTCATCGAGCATGAAGAGCGTGAACTCATTGAGTCGATCATCGAGTTCGGCGACACGGTCGTGCGCGAGATCATGACCCCACGGCCTGACGTCGTCGCCATCGACCACGATGTCACCATTGACAACGCACTTGATGTGGCGATGGGTGACGGCTACAGCCGGTTGCCTGTGTTGCGAGAGATGGACGACCATGAAGACATCGTGGGCATCGTCTACACCAAGGACCTGATGAGGGAAGTGCGCACCGGCAACGGGGCTTCCAAAGTTGCCGGCGTCGTGCGACGCGCCATCGTCATCCCGGAGAACAAGCCTGTCGCCAAGTTGATGCGTGACATGCAGCGCGAGCACTTCCACATGGCGATCGTCGCCGACGAGTACGGCAGTATCGCCGGTCTGGTCACACTCGAGGACTGTCTCGAAGAGTTGGTCGGTGAGATCGTCGACGAATTCGACGAGACAGAGACCATGATTCGCCCGATGCCGAACGGAGACACGTTGGTGCTCGGCGCGATGAGCATCACCGACTTCAATGAGCACTTCGACACCCGGCTGCCAGACGAAGAGTGGGACACGATCGCTGGTTTTCTCTTCGGCACACTTGAACATGTTCCGAACGTGGGTGAATCTGTCGAGCAAGGTGGATGGCGCTTTGCAGCAGAAGAAGTGTCCGGTCGTCGTATCGTCGCGGTCAGAGTGTCGCCGGTCGTTCCAACCGACTAGCGTCGCGAGCATGCACATTTCCCTCGAAGGCAAAGTCGCACTCATCACCGGGGCGTCGCGTGGTATCGGACATGCAATGGCCAAGACGATGGCCGAGTCGGGCGCCAAGGTCATGATGGTGTCACGAAAGATCGACGAATCGGCCACCGAAGGTATTTACGGAGTGGTCGCTGTGCGTGCCGCCAACGTGGGCGATGTGTCCGTTGCTGAAGAAGTGGTGCGGGAGACCATCGAGAAATTCGGTGGTCTGGACATTCTCGTGAACAATGCGGCGACCAATCCGTACTTTGGTGCGACCATGGAGGTCGACGAAGGTCGCTACGACAAGACGTTTCAAGTGAACCTGAAGGGCCCCGTTTTCTGGAGCCAAGCAGTGTGGCGTGCAGCCTTCAAGGACAAGCCAGGCGTCATCATCAATGTCGCTTCCGTCGGCGGTATGCGTGCAGAGCAGGGTCTCGGCGTGTACAACCTCACAAAAGCAGCTCTCATCCATTACACCCGTCAACTGGCAGCAGAGCTCGGACCGACCAGAGTGGTCGGTATCGCTCCTGGTCTCGTGAAGACCGATTTTGCCGGTGTGTTGGTCGAGAACTGGGGTGACAAGTTGGCAGCGGCGCTTCCGACGAAGCGCCTCGGTGAACCAGAAGACATCGCAAACCTGGCGACGTTCCTGGCCTCAGATTCTGCGAGTTGGATCACCGGCGACACGTACGTCATCGATGGCGGCGCAGGCGCAAAGAGCACCTGATCCACTCTCACGTTGTCGACGGAGCATCGACCAACACGAAATCATCGCGAAGAAGCGTCGGTAATGCGAGCACGAGTGCGAGAGCGGTCACAGCCGCCCCGATGAAAAAGGGTGCTCTCACGCCAAAGTGATGCGCAAGTTGCCCGCCGATGAGAGCGCCGATTGCGATCGACCCTGTGCCGATGAATCGATATGCACTATTGACTCTTCCGAACAAGTCGGGCGGGATGATTCGCTGTCGGTAGCTAACGGTCACCACGTTCCAGACTGTGCCAGCCAGCGCCATTGTCACTGACATGACGACCACCACGACGATGTTCGGAAACAGCGCTCGGACAAAATCCGTGCTGGCGAAGATGGCGTACGAGATGATGATCGCTCCTGTCGCACCAAGTCGTGATGCGATGCGGTCACCGACGAGTCCGCCGACCATCGCTCCACCTGAGACGACGGCGAGAAGCAGTCCGTAGCCCCGCGGTCCGACGTCGAGATATTCGAAAGCAAATTTCACAAAGATCGACTCGCTCATGGTCAATGCGCCGTTCGTGACACCGAGCATGAGGGCGAGAGTTCTCAGTTGGCGGTGTCTCCACAACCACGTGATGCCATTCATGAAATCGGCCTTGAAACTCGCTTGTGGCACGCGCTCTGGCGTCGTCATGACCGGAAGATGTCGGGAGAGACGCGCGACGATGAAGGCAGCCAGAGCAAAAGACGCGCCATTGACGCCGAACGGAACGCCACTTGCGATGACGAAGAGCCATGCGCCGACAGGCAGCCCGACAAAGGAGTTGAGCACCACTTCCACTGCGTACAGCAGACCGTTTGCGCGCTGCAGTTGGTCCGCTTCGACCAGTGACGGCAGGAATGCCTGGGATGACATGTCGAAGAACACCTCGCACACTCCGATGACGAGCAGCAGGGGAAAGAGCCCCCAGATGCCGAGCGTGTCAGAGGCGATTCCGAGGGCGATACCGAGATACACCACAGCCCTCGTCACGTTGGCCACGACCATCACGCGCGAGCGATTCCATCTGTCGATGAACACACCTGCCGGAAGGCTGAGGACGAGCCACGGGACCATCGCACTGAACGTGACCGCACTGATGAGACGCGCGTCGTCTGTGAGCATGATGGCAAGAAGCGGCAATGCGGCGGCGTTCATGCCGTCACCCAGATTCGACACCGCACTTGCCGAGAACTGCATCCAGTAGCGGCGGGGAAGGCGCGGCTTTTCGTCAGTCACCGGACTGTCCGCCGAGGGCACCGACGATGAGATGTCGTTGGATCTTTCCCGATTGTGTGCGCGGAATGGGCATGTGCACGACGTCTTGGGGTGCCATGAAGGCGGGTAGTTGTTCTTTCACAGCGGCACGGATGGCGTCAATCGTCACGGACTCACCAGGCGTTGTGTCGACAACTGCAACGACACGTTGCCCCCACTCGGCGTCGGATACTCCGACGACTGCGCAGTCGCGCACGCCTGCGATGTGGCTGAGCACTCGTTCGATGGGTTCTGGCCAGATGTTCTCGCCACCGGAGATGATCATGTCGCCTCGCCGGCCCGTCACTGTGAGGCGACCGTCCGGCGACACCGAACCGATGTCGCCGGTGTGCAACCAGCCGTCGGCGTCGATGGTGGTCGGGGCATTTCGGTATCCACGCATCAACATGGCGCAACGAATGTGGATGTCGCCGTCCACGATTCGAATCTCGACTCCGTCGAGAGCGTGGCCGTCGTACACGACACCACTTCCCGTTTCGGTCATGCCATAGGTGGTGACGACATTGTCGGGAAGATCGACGGGTGCGGCACTGCCACCGAGCAGAACTGTGCGGTATCGATGGGCATCGACGCGGGTGAGCGCGGTGTGCACCAACGACACCAAGGTCGCACCGTCATTGGCAGCATGCTCATAGCCCTCGACAGTGAATTTCGGTTGCACGATGACGGGCACACCGGTGACCATCGAACGCATCACGACAGACAGCCCACCGATGTGCGAGATGGGGAGGCAAGCGAGCCAGATGTCGTCAGCAGTGACACCGAGGCGAGCAGATGTCGCCCGGGCACTTGCCACCACAGAGTCGTGCGTGTGCACCACGGCCTTTGGCTCACCCGAACTGCCGCTCGTCACCACGACGACGGCATCCCCCGGTTCAGCGGGAGCTCCATCGGGAAGCGACGTCTCACCATTTGCTTCGATGATGCGCGTCGGGCGTACAGCGGCAATGAGCGCCCTCTTGGCGGCAGCAGGAAGGCGTTGGTCAAGTGGAAAGACAGCGTGGCCGGCATCCCACAGTCGACGGATGGTGCCGACGGTGCCGGGTCCTTGGGTCACATCAAGGCAGACCAACTCGACCACGGGATAATCGTACGACCGTGAAACACTGAAGGCGTGGCTGAATCGTCGAACGCGGAGACATCTGGCGCAAGGTTGTCATTGTGGTTGGCAGGTGCCCGGCCGCGAACACTTCCTGCTGCTGTCGTGCCAGTGCTGGTCGGTGCCGCGTGTGCAGTGGGACTCAGCGATGACGGTGTGAGTCGTCATTGGTGGCGAGTGTCGCTTGCAGCGCTCGTCAGTCTCGCTCTTCAAGTCGGAGTGAACTATGCGAACGACTACAGCGATGGCGTGAAGGGCACAGATGCGAATCGAGTCGGTCCGATGCGCCTCGTTGGATCTGGTGCTGTCGCTGCATCAGCGGTCAAAAAAGCCGCATTCCTGTCACTCGGTGTCGCTGCGTTGGCGGGGTTGTGGCTCGCGCTCGAGACATCGCTGTGGCTCTTGCTGGTCGGAGCTGCTGCATTGGTGTCGGCGTGGTTCTACACCGGTGGACCACGACCATACGGCTATATCGGTCTCGGAGAAGTCTTCGTTTTCGTGTTCTTCGGAGTCGTCGCGACAGTCGGCTCGACGTTCGTCGTCATCGAAGAACTTCCGCAGGTCTCTTGGATCGCATCAGTTGTCGTCGGGAGTTTTGCGTGCGCTCTGCTCGTCGTGAACAATCTCCGCGACATCCCAGGAGACACTGTCGCCGGAAAAAAGACGCTTGCAGTTCGGTTGGGCGACAAAGCGACGAGGCGACTCTTTGTCGGTCTCTTCGTCGTCGCCGCGGGCGCTGTGGTGGCGAGTGCCACGGTTGCTGGGTCGTGGTGTCTTCTCGGCCTTGTCGGAGTTGCGGCGGCCCTACCAGCGTGCGCACAGGTTCGACATGGTGCGAAGGGGCGAGATTTGATCGCTGTCCTCCAAGGAGTGGGACGAGCACAACTCGTGCTCGCAGTCACGTATTCGCTCGGAATTGCGATGTCGCTCGCGAGCTAGTTCGAGAAGGTGCGCTGACGCCAGGCGGTGAGGAGCGACACGAATTGGTCAGGGCGTTCGAGGTGCACCGTGTGTCCGGCATCGTCGACGATCTGCCACTCAGCAGACGGCAGGTCCTTCGACATACGCGAGGCGATTTCGCAAAACTTGTCATCCAGTCGACCGGTGACAAGCAATATGGGGACAGTGACAGACGACAGACGACCCCATAAGGAATCTTGGCGACCGGTGCCTGCATGGCGTAGCGAGTCTGCGAGTCCACGAGACGTGTTGCGTCGTCGGTCGTCGAGTTGAGCATCCTCGTGCGACAGCGTGGCGAACAGCGGGAGAGACATCCACTCGTTGAGAAAAGTGTCCACGCCGACAGACTCGATATGTGCAGCGAGCTCATCATCGGCAATTGCGCGGGTGCGTCGTTCCTCGGCATCGGCGATTCCGGGAGATCCGCTCACGAGGACAAGTCCCGTCACGCTGTCCGGATGTCTGCACGCAATATGCAGGGCAACCCGCGCACCGAAGGAATATCCGACGTAGATGGCCCGACCATGCTCGGCGACGATTGCGTCAGCAATGTCCCACAAGGAGAGCTGCGCAGAAGGTGAGTCACCATGGCCGGGCAGGTCGATCGCCACATGCTCATCGACACTGTTCGTCGACATGGCAGAGATGACTCGGTCCCACGACCTTGCGGTCTGGGTGAAGCCATGCAGAAAGACGACTTTCATCGACAGGTGAGCTGTCTCATCGCGTGTTCAACGCCCTCATGAGAAGTTGTTCGAACACATCGACTTCTTGTGCACCGGGAATGAGGAACCTGTCGTCGATGACGAACGCAGGTACACCTGTGATGTCGCGCATCTGGGCCGCCTCGATGTCGGCAACGACTTCGGCCACACTGCCGTCGGTGTCGAGCCACTCACGTAGATCGCCAGCGTCGAGTCCGGCGCGTTTCGCGCACGCGACGACGACGTCGATGTCCCCGACGTTTTGTCCATCAGTGAAATATGCACGCAGAAGTTCTTCTTTCAGGGCCGCCTGATCGGCAGAACCGCGTGTCGTCAGCACGCGATGAAGTGCGCGATGAGCCAGCATCGTGTTCGCACGGATCGCGCGGTCCATTCGGAACTCAATGCCCGAGTCCGCCGCGATACGTGTCACATGGCCGATGATCTGGTCGGCGCGTTCCTCGCCGCCGAATTTTCGTGCGTACGCCTCCCGGGCGGGCATCGAACCGCCTGGTGGTGCACTTGGGTCGAGTTGGTACGCGCGGTACACAACCTCGATGTCGTCCCCGTGTCCTTGTTCACGAAGGCGCGAGAGGGCCTCGTCGAAACGACGTTTTCCGATATAACACCAAGGACATACGACGTCGGACCAGATTTCCACGCGCATAAGTGCAACGATAGAGCCATGGCAACCCCCGCCGACACGACTGCGACGTTCTGTGCGACTTTGGTCGATGAATTCGTCGAACTCGGCTTTCTCCGGGCGTTTGTGTCCCCTGGATCGCGAAGCACGCCGATGGCCCGTGCTCTGTGGGCGGACAAGCGTGTCTCACTTGAGGTGTTCCACGACGAACGAAGTTGCGCATTCGCCGCGCTCGGATCGGGGATGGCAGGGTCTCCGGCATTGGTTCTCTGCACAAGTGGAACTGCAGCAACGCATTTCCACGCGGCAGTCGTCGAAGCTCACCAGAGCGCGGTACCACTCATCGTCCTGACTGCTGACAGGCCGCCGGAGCTGCAGGGTGTCGGAGCACCACAGACGATCGATCAACGACATCTCTTTGGCTCGGCTGTTCGGGCATTCATCAATGCGACCGTTCCGGACGAAAAGACTTCGAAACAGTGGCGCGACATCGCTCGTCAGGCAGTTGCTTGTGCGGTCGACACTGTGACCCCAGGTCCCGTGCACGTCAATCTGCCGTTTCGTGAACCGCTTGTCGGTGAAGTCGGAGGGCTACCACGCCGCAAAGCAACGAAACGAGCTTCCGTACGTCGTCCGGACACGCGACGCGCGGTGAAGGCACTGGTCTCGATTGCAAAGAACAATCACAACGGAGTCTTCATCGCGGGACGCGGTGCGACGCCGGCCATCCTCGAAATCGCCGAGCGGCTCGGATGGCCGGTGTTGGCAGACACTCGATCAGGAGTGCGGGACGAAAGCCCCGTGGTCGTCGCAGCATTCGACGGGTTATTGCGAAGTGAGGCGTTCGTGGCGACAGTGAAGCCATCGGTCGTTGTCCGTGTCGGAGAGCCACCCGCATCAAAAGTTCTCGGTCAGTGGTTGAAAACTCTGAGTTGCCCGGTGCATCAGTGGTGCGTCGATGACCGCGTGTTCGATCCAGAGTTGATCGGAGCCGTCAACTTCGTTGTCGACGTCGACGAGGCCTGCCGTCACCTCATGGAGCGCATCGATCAACTGTCGCCGGGAGACATGGATGAAGCGTGGTTAGAGAGTTGGGAGTCGGCCGCTGACCGCGCCGAACAGGCGCTGGAGCGCGCACTTCGCGACACGTGGAGTGAACCAGCCATCGCGCGGTGTGTGATGCAAAGTCGTGTTGGTCCACTCGTCGTGAGTTCATCGATGCCGATCCGTGACGTCGAGTGGTACGGCGGTGCGAGTGGTGAACATGCAGTCTTTTCCAATCGAGGAGTGAACGGCATCGACGGTGTCGTGAGTACGGCGGTGGGTGTCGCATTGGCGAGTGGGCTTCCCACCACCTTGCTCATCGGCGACATCGCTTGTGTCCACGATGCCAACGGTTTCTGGAACCTCGCAACGCGACCGGCAGATCTTCGAGTCGTGGTCGTGAACAACTCTGGTGGAGCGATATTCGGCTTCCTGCCTCAGGCAAAAGAGCTCGACGCTGACCAGTTCGAGACGCTCTTTGGCACACCGCATGCCGTGTCGTTCGAACATCTTGCCGCGACCTATGGCATTCCATATCGAAACGTCACCACATTGGACGACCTACGCGCCGCTCTTGCCGTCTCTGGCCCGGTGCTCATCGAAGCTCGTACTGATCGATCGACGAATGTCGCCGCACATGACCATGTGAACGGGCTCATTGCCGCAGCGGCGCTCACGCAGTCAGCTGACTGAAAGGCCATCTCTCGCAGCAATTGTTGAGTCGATGGGCAGTCGACTCACGGTCTGACGATGGCTGACAACATCGCCTGGAACTTTGCCTGTGTTTCGGCAAGTTCTGAATGCGGTTCGCTGTCGGCGACAATGCCACCGCCGGCGAAGAGGCGCGCACGCGTTCGGTCCGCACTCAGTTCAGCGCAACGAATGGCGACCGCCCAGGTTCCGTCCCCGCGACCGTCTATCCATCCGACGGCACCGCCATAGTCCCCTCGATCCATGCCCTCGACCTTCGTGATGAGGTCCATGGCTTCATGTGTCGGGTGACCACCGAGGGCAGGTGTCGGGCAGAGCAAGTCGACGAGAGCAAGCGCAGTGAGAGGTGGCTCGACGAGCGCACCTTCGAGTGCGGTGCCGAGATGCTGGACATTGGCGACAGTGACGATGGATGGCTCTGGCTCCCAGTCGAGATACGAACAATGGGGAAGCAGGGTGTCGTGCACCATGTCGATGACTACCCGGTGTTCGATCTGGTTTTTGATGCTTGCGACCAACTCTGCTGCAAGGCGTGCATCAGCAGTCGCGTCCCCGGTGCGTGGCGCGGTGCCGGCGAGTGGATGGCTGCGGATGATGCGACCTTGTCGTTCGACGAGCAATTCGGGTGAGGCACCGAGCAAACCGCCAATGAGAAACCGGTAGCTCGACCCAAATGACGCACGTAGTCGAAGCAGAATGCTGTACACGTCGAGAGGCTGTGACGAACGAACTTGAATGTCTCGCGCGATGACAGCCTTGTCGATGTCGCCTCTTCGTACGGCGTCACGAGCTGCAATGACTGCAGAGAGATATGTGTCGACTGGCGTGAGAGGTTCGACCGTGAACGAGTTGACACTTGGCGGATTGGGGCGCGTGCTCGCCATGTCTGCCACGATCGCAGACAGCCGCGCCTCAGAGAGCAACTGTGGGTCCGTGCCGATGAGTGACACCGAATGGCTTCCGTCAGCCTGTTTGTGAACGAGCACTTCAGGGATGATGAACCGAGCGGATGCATCCCGAGCAAACGGTTTGACACCGAATGCGACGACAGCGCGTGAGGCGTCGGTCTGGTCGTCAACGGGAGTGACATCGTTGAACACATCGAGTATCGAGTTTTGGTCACACGTGATTGCAACGCCGCGCCCGGCGACGCCGACGCCGTCGCGTACGAAGAGAAGGCCGTCACCTCTGCACACCGCGTTCAGGTCGAGCGGTGTCGTCAGTGGTCGGCTGCAGACGTGCAACCGCGACGTCATTGGTTGCGCGTCCCCGTCATCATCTGGGTGATTCCACCTGAGAGTTGCTCGTGTACGGCGTCAGAAAAGCCGGCATCACGAAGCATCTGCACCAACTGCTCGCGTGGAGGTAGGTACGACACGCTTCGCGGAAGGTACCGGTAGGCCGCACCGTCAGAGAGCAGGGCACCGATGCGGGGGACGATTTTCCCGAAATAGATGTCGTTTCCGAACCGAACGAGACGACGATGGGGGACTCCGACGTCGAGGAGCGAGATGCGACCACCAGGTCGTACGACGCGTGCCAATTCGCGGAAGAAGACATCGAGGTCGACCAGATTTCGGAGCGCGAAACCGCACATCGCTCCGTCGACCGATCCGTCTGCGACGGGAAGGCGAAGAATGTCGGACTGTGCTCGGGGTGAACCACTGCGGTCGGCAGACAGCATTCCGAACGACAAATCCATCGAGAGTGGTTTGTGTCCGGCTTTGGCAAGATCGACGCAGAGGTCACCCGTGCCCGATGCGAGATCGAGGACAGTGCTCCCGCGCGGTAACCGCAGTTCTCGGACGGCTCGTTTGCGCCACCTCACGTCGAGGCGAAACGTCATGATGCGATTGACCATGTCGTAGCGCGGGGCGATGGCATCGAACATGGCGCGCACCATCGCTGACTTGGTCTCGCCTTCCGGCAAGGTGTCGGTGTCCCATGAAACATCGCTCTCACGACTCTGGTTACGACTGCCGAACCTCACTCTTGGAAGGCTACGGTGCCTGAGGACGGGTGCGCCCAACTGCGCTCCGTGTTTGTCGAGACGCATTCACTGATTCGAGGCTGACATGATCGATTTCACACTGGCGCCTGAACATGAGGCGATTCGAGGCAAGGTCCGTGACTTCGTCGACACGCACATCATTCCGGCGATGGAGCCGTATGGCCATCGTGAGGAAATGGATGCCGACACCCGTCGCGCATATGTGACCGAACTCGTCAGACTGCGCAAGCTCGCGCACAGTGAAGGTCTGTGGTTGCCTCACATGCCGAAGGAATGGGGAGGCATGGGCCTTGGTCACGTCGCCTTGGCAATGGTTCAGGCAGAGGCGGCAAAGACTCGTGTCGGTCCGTGGGTGTTCAACTGTCAAGCGCCGGACGAGGGCAACATGCACACGTTGCACCATTGGGCCACTCCGGAACAGAAGCAGAAGTACCTGAAGCCGCTCTGTGACGGTGTGGTGTCCTCGTGTTTTGCCATGACTGAACCCGAGGTTGCCGGTTCTGATCCGACGCTGATCAAGACTCATGCCATCAAAGACGGTGACGAATGGATCATCAACGGGCACAAATGGTTCATCTCCGGCGCACGTCGCGCGAAATTCGCGATCCTCATTGCTCGCACCGAGTTGGATGTGCCTGAAGGATCACGAGGGGCGAACACCGCTTTTCTCGTCGATTTGCCGACAGAAGGTTGGAACGACGTTCGCGAAGTCGAGACCATGCACGGTTCCACCGGTCACAGCGAAATCGTCATCACGGACCTGCGTGTGCACGACTCACAGATCCTCGGTGGACGTGGCAACGGTCATCGTCTCGGTCAGTATCGACTCGGTCCGGCTCGCTTGGCTCACTGCATGCGTTGGATCGCTCAAGCAGAGTCCGCGCTCAACATGATGGTTGATCGATCGCTGACGCGTTACTCACACGGTTCGTGGCTCGCAGAAAAGCAGGGAGTCCAGTGGATGATCGCCGACTCGGCGATGGAGCTGTACCAATGCAAGTTGATGGTCCTCCATGCCGCCTACAAGATCGACCGGGGCGACGACTTCCGAACCGAAGTGTCGATGGCGAAGCACTTCGTGGCTAACAGCCTGAACCGCATCATCGACCGCGCCATTCAAGTGCACGGCGCGCTCGGATACTCGACTGACACCCCGCTCGCAAGCATGTTGCAACACGCAAGGTGGGCGCGGTTCGCCGATGGCGCGGACGAGATTCACCAGATGCGTATCGCCGAGAACACGATCAAGGCGTTCACGGACACCGGATCCACGAAGAAGGCAACTGGTGACCTCCCGATCTGACCACGCACCGCTGTTCGGCGTCTTCATGCCGCAAGGCTGGAAGATGGAATTGGTGTCGATCGACGGCGCGGAAAACAAATGGCAGGCTGCGGTCGACATCGCGGTGAAGGCCGAAGAGTTGGGCTTCGACTCACTGTGGGTCTACGACCACTTCCACAACGTCCCTGTCCCTGCACACGAAGCCGTGTTCGAGTGCTGGACCACCCTTGCAGCCATCAGCCAGAGGACGAGTCGCATCAGATTGGGCCAGATGGTCGGGTGCAACAGTTACCGAAACCCGGGTCTTCTCGCCAAGATCACGTCCACGCTTGATGTCATCTCTGGCGGTCGCGTCGAGTGGGGCATCGGAGCCGGTTGGTACGAAAATGAGTACCGGGGATACGGGTACGACTATCCGAAGCCGTCGGCACGCATCGGCATGTTGCGCGAGACTGTCGAAATCGTGAAGTCCATGTGGACGCAGCGAGAGACCACTTATGAGGGCAAGCACTACAAGCTCGTGCGTGCGAATTGCGATCCAAAGCCCCTGCAGCAGCCTCATCCGCCAGTGTGGATCGGTGGAGGTGGCGAACAGTTGACGCTTCGCGTTGTCGCTGAGCATGCGAACGTGTCAAATTTCGGTTCGTCGCTCGATGAGTTCATTCGTAAGCGTGAGATTTTGAAGACTCACTGCAAGACCGTCGGTCGCGACGAATCAGAGATTCGAAAGACGATCTCGAGCGAGGTCTTCATTCGTGAGACCGAAGCCGAGTTGGTGGCAGCCGGCTCCCGTTCGATGTCTGGCGAGCCACTCGATGTGTGGCGCGAGAAAGCATTCGTCGGCACGCCCGAGCAGGTCAGTGAGAAGATCAGCCGCTTCCTCGATGCCGGCTGTACAGGCTTTGTGCCGTGGTGCCCCGATTATCCATCCACCGAGACCATCGAGCTGTTCGCCACGAAGGTGATGCCCAACTTCCGTTGAATGTCTGGATGACCTGTGAACGCTTCGGTTCCTTACACGTAGTAGCGGAACATGTTTTCGGCCACGCACGACGGCTTGGCAGCACCTTCGACCTCGAAGGTGGTCTCGATGGTGACTTGCACACCACCGGCAATGTCCTCGACATTGGCGAGTTTGACGCCGGCGCGAAGTTTCGAACCCACCGGAACCGGCGAAGGAAAGCGCACCTTGTTGCATCCGTAGTTCACTGCCATGGAGAAACCTTTGATCGAGAAGATCTGGGGCAGCAGCACCGGTCCGAGAGACAAGGTCAGATAACCGTGTGCGATGGGTCCTCCGAACGGGCCTGACTTGGCGCGCTCGACATCGACGTGAATCCATTGGTGGTCGCCAGTGGCGTCGGCAAACAAATTGACTCGTTGCTGTTCGATGGTGATGTAGTCGGAATAGCCGAGGTGCTCTCCGACGAGCGCCTTCAGTCCTTCGACCCCTTGGATGTCTCTAGCCATGTCGTGATTCTTGCACGGAACCCTGCTCACGCCATCTTTCGGAACCAGATGCGCTGGTGGTTCCGGCTCATCGGGTGGAGAATCAGGGCACAAAGCGCAACGTCGAATGCGAAGCCAATGATGGTGTTTCCGGTGATCTTGTCCCACAGTGACACGGACACTCCCGCGCGGTTCTCAAAATCGGTGTAGGCCCAGAATCGAACGACAAACGGCGAGAACGCAGCCGCAATTGCCATGTTGTAGCCGAGCTTCTTCTCGTTCGCTATCAGGTATCCCGAGCCGATGAAGAGCACGCAGACCACGAGTCCGACGAGCGCGCCAAGAGCCGAACGTCCACGCAGATATCCGAGGTCGTCGGTGCCATCCAAGTACTCGATGAGAGCAAAAGCCCCGTTGATGTACAGCAACCAGAGACCGATCTGAAGTGTCTGTGGAAGTGATCGCTCGAACCATTTGCGGGGATCCAAACCAAACTGTGATGACGCCATGAATCAAGTGTTGCAGGTGAACCGAGACGCAATCCGTATGGTGCGCGAAGCGTGTCGACACGATGCGTCGATAGCCTGACCGCGTGCACAGCGGTTTCGTAGTCCTCGTCGGGCGCCCGAATGTCGGTAAGTCGAGCCTGCTCAATGCCATGTGCGGAGCCAAAGTGAGCATCGTGTCGAACAAGGCTCAGACAACTCGACATCGTGTGCGGGCGGTGTTGCACGGCGTCGATGCGCAAGTCGTTTTTGTCGACACACCCGGAGTTCACAAAGCAGTGTCTGCACTCGGCGAACGGGTCAATGCCACAGCTCTCGAGTCGATCGACGACGTCGACATCACGTGTCTGGTCATCGATGCCACCAAGCCCTTCGGGCGGGGAGACCAGTTCGTCGCCGATCGTTTGAAAATGGACAACACCTTCGTCGTCGTGAACAAGGTCGACGCTGTGTCCCGTCAGAAGCTGCTGCAACAACTCGCCGCAGTGTCGACACTTGGAGCCCGTGAATACTTTCCGGTCTCGGCTCGTACTGGCGAGGGAATCGATGCTCTGGTGTCTGCGCTTCGAGAGTCGATGCCTGAGGGTCCCGAGTATTTCCCTCGCGATGTCTCTACTGACACTGAAGAGGGTCTGTGGGTCGCTGAACTTGTGCGCGAGCAACTGCTGGAACGGTTCGCCGACGAACTTCCGTACTCCATTGCGACGAGGGTGACTGAGTGGGAGTGGCCGCGCATTCGTTGTGAGATCGTGGTCGAGCGCGACAGCCAGAAAGGCATGGTCATCGGTAAAGGTGGCTTGATGCTCAAAGAAGTGGGCCAGGCTGTGCGTGCACAGTTGCCCGCTGGCGCATATCTCGAACTTCATGTGTCGGTCGAGAAGGACTGGCAACGGCGACCAGACAAAATCGAGCGACTCGGCTACTGATCGTCCTTCCGCCGTGAGGCAGTGCCGTCACTGGGCGGTGGTGATGTCGCGAAGGAATGCCTCGACCTCGTGGCGATGGCGGGTCCGTGCCATTGGTGGCAACAACTCGATGAGTGTGCGTCGGTAGCCGGCACTGGCGAGTCGGTTGTCGAGTACCGCGACCACTCCGCGATCGTCATTCGTCCTGATGAGGCGACCCACTGCTTGTGCGAGAGACGTCGCCGCAATCGGCAGATCGATGATGTTGAATGACGCCCGTCGACCGACTGCTTCGCGCCTCGCCTCGAGCAACGGATCATCAGGTCGAGGAAAGGGAAGTTTGTCGAGTACGACGAGCGACAACGTCCGACCCGGCAGATCGACACCCTGGAAAAACGACTGCGACGCAAAGATGCACGTGTGCTCGTCGGCGAGGAACTGTTCGATGAGGCGTTGGCGGGGTGTTTCATACGGCGTGACAATGGGGAAGGGCAGCCGAGTGCGTAGGGCTTCGACCGCATTCTTCAAGGCGCGGTTGCTCGTGAAGAGTGCCAATGTCCGACCACCAGCAGCGGAGATGAGTGCCTCGAGTTCGTCGTGGACGAATGATTCGAATGCAGGTGAGTTACGGTCAGGGAATTCAGGTGAGCAGTACAGCTTTGACATGGACTGATAGTCGAACGGACTTGCGACAGACAGCGACTCCGTACCTTCATCGGGAAGGCCAACGCGCTGCGGAAGGCTGAGCGGAACCGTGGCGCTCGTCAACACGGCAGTGCGTTTGTGCCACACACCTGCGTTCATGTAGGCACCGACATGCAGCGGACTCACGCGCAAGAGGGGACGGTCCTCGCTGCCTTCGACGAATTTCACTTGGTTGTCGTCCGGAGAGAGGCAGAGATCGATACTTTCGATGAGGCGCGTCACTTGCGTCTGTGCACGGAGCACTTTTTGCTTCGTGGAGTCATTCTCGGTGTCGACCCCTCTCAACTCGCCGAGCATCGTTGATGCGTCTCCGCGCGCATCGGACAGAAGCGAGGCGAGGGTCGCCGGCAAACCGTCAGGGAACCGAGACGACAGGTGATTTGCGAGGATGCTGCGCAACAGTGCTGCACGTGATGCGAGTGAATCGCATGCAGAACTGTCGACCAGCACGGCGCGCACGACCGAGACCAGGGCATTCAAGCGACCAGGTCCCATCGTCGTGCCGACCGCGTCACTCATTACGGACTCGAGTTGGTGAACTTCGTCGAACACCACGACGTCATGGTCAGGTAACACTGCGCCGTCACTCGCGATGTCAAGACCGTAGAGATGCAGATTCACGACGATGATGTCGGAGACGGCCGCACGATTGCGTGCGGCTTCTGCAAGACAATCTTCGCCACGCGGGCAGCGCCGCGCACCGGGGCATTCTTCGCTTGACACGGTGAACAATCGACGGGCATCGTCAGAGAGCGCCCCCGGGTATTCCTCGAGGTCGCCGGTCGACGTGGATGGAAGCCAAGCCTTCACGGCGTGTGCGAGCTTTGATGTCCGCTCGTCGTCGCCGAAGTCGAGCCGCGAGTCAGGATGTAGATGTTCATCGAGTCGTTGAAGGCACACGTAGTTGCTGCGGCCTTTCAGGACTGTCCAGGTGAACGTGTCAGGGAATTCGTCTGCGACCAAGGGCAGGTCTTTGGCGTTCAACTGGTCTTGCAGGGCTTTGGTTGCAGTGGCGACAACTGTCCGCTTGCCGTTCAGGATGACCGGAACCAAATAACCGAGCGATTTTCCGGTACCCGTACCCGCCTGAACCACGATGTGTCGACTCTTGTCGAGGGCTTTCGCGACCTCGGCGACCATGTCGATCTGACCCGGTCGCTCCTCGGCTGCCACCAGTCGAGTGGTGATCCGTCGCAGGGCGTCGATTGCCTCAGTTGCCGGCGACAAGGCTCAACGCTCGATCGAGTTCCACAGCGTCGAAGTCAGGCCATGTCTTTTCGGTGAAGTACACGGAGGCTCCGTTGATTTGCCAGAGAAGGAAATTGGAAATGCGCGTCTCGCCTGACGTGCGGACAAGGACGTCGACGGGCGGAAGTTCGGGCGCGTACAGGTGTTGATCGATGCACGTCGTGTTGATGTCGTAGTTGCCTGCGGCGCACGCCGATGCTGCACGGACGAGTTCGGCTCGGCTTCCATAATCGAAGGCGACCGTGACGACAAGCCCCGTGTTGTGCTCAGTGTCGGCGATGGCCTTCTTGATGGCGCGCTGCACGTACACAGGTGTGCGGGCGCCATGTTCGTCGAACGGGCGTCCGATCCAATTGATCCGCGCATTGTTGTCGTTCATTTCGTCGATGCGGCCGAACAGTTTTCGGTGAAGTCCGAGAATGTGTCGTACTTCGGCCCGCGGACGAACCCAGTTTTCAGTGGAGAATCCGAACACAGTGAGCCATCCGATGTCGCGTTGCGCGGCGGCTCTCACGACAGCAGCAAGGGCTTCTTCGCCGGCGGTGTGTCCGGCAGTGCGGGGAAGTCCACGGCGCTTGGCCCAGCGGCCATTGCCGTCCATGATGCAGGCCACATGCAAGGGGCGACGGGTCTCGATCGGTGGATTTTCCTCGGTGATAGGGGCATTCGTCACGGCGATGCCACCCTAGTAAGTCCCATGCGGTGAGAGAATTCACCTATGGCGTCGAGTCGGACATCGTCGAACGTGGGCGCACACACACCCGGCGATGACAACGATCGTTCCGACCGTGACGGCGCCGAACTCGGCCATGTTGTCGTCGCCGGTGGAACACCGCACGAGTGGCTGGCGTTCAGCGATGTGCAATGGCGCGAACGAGTCGATGCACTGACGGCCGGAGTCGCACGTGCCGGGACCAGGTGGTTGAGTCTGTATCCGTTCAACGGTGCATCACTGACCGCGCGGGAGATGAGCACGTTGGGTGAGTCGATCGTGTCGCTCGGCAAGGTCGAAGACATCGGTGATGAAGGCGCTCCTCGATGGGTGATTGAGACGGATGACGGTTTGAGTGTGTGCATCGAACCTGAGCCAGACGGTCGACGCCGGTTTGCACGGGTTGTGTCGTCGTTGAGAGGTGCCGAGAAACAAGACCACATCAATGAGTCGATGATCGCCAGGGGAGTCCTCGCGCCAAGTCCGCGCGAGCCAGATCTGGTCGTACTGCTCGGTCCGCCGACGAGGCTGCCGACGTCGCTCGTCTGGGAGCTCGCGTACAGCGAACTCGTGTTCCTCGACCTTGGTTGGACAAAGTTGTCCGCTGCTGATCTCGAACTTGCCGTCGACGATTTCACTCGTCGTAATCGGCGGTTCGGTGGGCTCGATTCGTGAGTGGTGTCGACGCGTGAAGTCATATCGCGATGAAGCAGTCGTTCTGCGAACGTACAAATTTGGTGAGGCAGACCGAGTGGTCGTGCTGCTCACACGAGAGCACGGAAAAGTTCGGGCGGTCGCCAAAGGAGTGCGCAAGGGAAAATCTCGATTCGGTGGACGGTTGGAGCCGCTCAGCATGGTCGACATCCAGTTGCATCTCGGGCGATCCCTCGACACGATCCAACAAGTCGAGCTCGTGCACACCCACACGAAACTGCGCACGGACTTCGCACGCCTCAGCCAAGGGTTGTCCATGGCCGAAGCAATCGACACCCTGACACCGGACCGTGAGCCAGTCGGCCATCTCTACGAATTGCTCTCACGTGCGCTCATCGAATTGAATCGACGCCAATCTCCGCTGTTGCTCGGTGCGTTCTATTGGAAGGTGTTGGCCGCCGACGGAGCCAGTCCGGTCCTCGATTCATGCGCTCGGTGCGATGAACCCGCCGAACTTGTCGCCTTTGACCTCATCGAGGGCGGCGCGCTCTGCAGTCAATGTCGTGCCGGTACTCCGATCTCGTTCGCAGCGTTGGAACTTCTTCGACGTGTGCTCGGCGGTGCTTTGGCGCAGGCACTAGAGGCAGAAGATTCACCTGTCGTGAACGAGGTCAATGCACTCGCTCGGCGCGCGATGGAATTCCACCTCGAGCGACGGCTGAAGAGCATCGGTGTGTTCGATCGTCACTTGTAGGCTGACGAGACCATGCCGGCACAAGACCTCGACCAAATTGTCAACCTCTGCAAGCGTCGGGGATTCGTGTACCCGAGTGCCGAGATCTACGGCGGTTTTCGCTCCTCGTACGACTACGGTCCGCTCGGCTCGTTGATGCTGAGAAACGTCAAAGATGCATGGGTGCGGACGATGGTGCAGATGCGTGACGACACGGTGCTCATCGATGCGGCCATCCTCGGCCCACCACAAGTCTTCGAAGCCAGCGGACACTTGGCGAACTTCAGCGACCCGCTCGTTGATTGCACGGTCTGCAAACGTCGATTCCGCCAAGACCACCTCGACACCCGTGACTGCCCGCAGTCGATGAAAGGTTGCCAATTCACTGAAGCACGGGCGTTCAACCTGATGTTCAAGACCCATGCGGGGCCGATCGAAGGTGCTGGTGCCGAGGTGTACCTGCGACCAGAGACCGCGCAGGGAATGTTCGTGAACTTCATGAACGTTTTGCAGACGAGTCGCAAGCGTCCGCCATTCGGCATTGCCCAGGTCGGCAAGAGTTTCCGAAACGAGATCACACCGGGAAACTTCATTTTCCGAACCCGCGAGTTCGAACAAATGGAGCTTGAATTCTTTGTTCCACCATCCGAAGGACCGAAGTGGTACGAGTACTGGTGCAAGGAGCGTCTCGATTGGTATGTCGACCTCGGCATACCGCGCGAGATGCTGCGGATCAGGGCTCACGATGCTGACGAGTTGTCGCATTATTCAGCGGGCACCAGTGATGTCGAGTTTCTCTTCCCGTGGGGATGGGGTGAGCTCGAAGGAATCGCTCAGCGCACGGATTACGACCTCTCGCAACATGCGTCGCACAGTGGACAGAAGCTCGACTTCTTCGACCAAGCGACGAATGAACGGTACGTGCCATACGTCGTCGAACCCGCTGCCGGCGCGAACCGCACCATGGCGGCGTTTCTCTTGGCCGCTTATGACGAAGATGTCGTGAACGACGAACCCCGCACAGTGCTTCGTTTGCATCCTCGACTCGCGCCGTACAAGGTCGCCGTCTTGCCATTGTCGAAGAAAGACACTCTGTCGCCCTTGGCCCGAGACATCTATCAGCAGCTCTCGCGACGATGGATGTGCGAATACGACGAAACGCAGGCGATCGGTCGTCGTTACCGTCGACAAGACGAGATCGGCACGCCGTTGTGCGTGACTGTCGACTTCGACTCGCTCGAGGACAATGCCGTCACCATTCGTGACCGAGACTCCACCGAGCAGGTCCGCGTGCCAATCGCCGACCTCGAAGTTGAAGTTGCCGGTCGCCTCGGGCTCTGATCCCTCGCAGTCGACTTCATATCCAGCGAACGACAGCGTGTAGTTTTCGGGAGGTCACCGCGCGTGGTGACGCGAGGGAAGGACGACATCATGAGCAAAGTTGCATTGGCAGTGAAGCTGCCCGCAGCGTCAGGAAAAGGAAACGAATTGGCTGCGGCCATGGGCGAAGCACTCGACGAGGTGCAGAAGGAATCTGGCACTCGCTACTACATCCTTCACGCCGACACGTCGAACCCCGACATCTTGTGGATGTACGAGATGTACGACTCACAAGCAGACCTCGACGCCCACATGGGTGCGGAATGGTTCAAGCAGTTGGGTCCGAAGATCGCACCGTTGTTCGGTGGCGCTCCCGAGTTCCACTTTTTGCGCCCCATCGGGGGTAAAGGCCTCTGAACCTCCGGTCAGAGTGACTGGCTGTGGCCACGTATCTAGATTCGATCGTTGCTTGGCACAAACATCGAGCGACGACTGATGGTCGGCCGTTGTCGAGATTGGTGTCGGCAACAGACCGTTTGCTTCCTTCGCGCGGCTTTGCCTCACGCCTGAGGCAAGGGTCAGATATCGCCGTCATTGCAGAAGTCAAGCGTCGATCTCCATCCAAAGGCCTTCTCGTGCCGACGCTCGACGTCAGCGACCTGGCACGGCGATATGAGGCTGCGGGGGCACGTTGCCTGTCGGTCCTCACCGACTCAGAGCACTTCGGTGGGTCGATCAATGACCTGCAGACGGCGCGAGCTGCGACGGACCTTCCGGTGCTGCGTAAAGATTTCACTGTCGATCTTCGGGATGTCTGTGACGCTCGGTTGATGGGCGCTGACTGTGTGCTGCTCATCGCCGCGGTGCTGTCCACGACTGAACTACGCGACATGTTGACGCTGGCGCGAGACATCGGCGTAGACGCATTGGTCGAGGTGCACGACGAGAGCGAGGTCGATCGCGCTCTCGAGTGTGAAGCGACTCTCATCGGAGTCAACCAACGAGATCTCGTCACCTTCGATGTCGACCACGAGCGTGCCATGCGAATGGGTGGCGTTATTCCGGCTGCGTGTACACGTGTCGCGGAGTCGGGAATCAGGGGTCGGGCCGACGCCGAGAGCCTCGCGGCTGCCGGTTACGACGCCGTGCTCGTGGGTGAGCATTTGGTTCGGGCGCAGGACACTGTCGCCGCTCTCAGCGACCTCATCGTCCCGAAGAGCGAATCGCGCGCTAGTAGTTTTTGAGCGTGTTCATCAAGATTTGCGGCGTCACGAATGAAGACGACGCATTGCTCGCAGTTGCTCTCGGGGCCGATGCCGTCGGGTTCGTGTTCGCCCCGTCACCGCGGCAGATTGCCGCACAAAAGGTCTACGACATCACACGACGTCTGCCGCCCGAGACCTTGACGGTCGGAGTATTTCGTGACGAACATCCGTCTCGTGTGGTCGACATTTGCCAAAAAGCAGGCGTCAAGGCTGCGCAACTTCATGGTCACGAATCCCCCGAGGTCGTCGAGACCGTGAAGAAGCACGTGCACCACGTCATCAAGGCCGTCGCTGCCGGATCCGTCGACGCCTCGCGAGCGACCTCGTTCCACACCGACATGGTGCTCGTCGACGCACCCCATCCCGGTAGTGGAAAGGTGTTTGACTGGACGTTGCTCGCCGACATGCCTGAGGTTCGACGGCTCATCGTGGCGGGAGGCCTGACTGCTGAAAATGTGGCTCGTGCGATCGAAGTCACACGACCATGGGGAGTGGATGTGTCGAGCGGTGTGGAGTCCGAACCAGGGCGTAAAGACCCCGTGGCGATGCGCCGATTCATCGAAGCGGCTCGCGCTGTCGTGTTTCCACGACACGAGGCACGCGACGCATCTCCTTATGACTGGTACGACGAGTGAGCAAGACCGAATTCAGTTAGGGGAAATGCCCCTGAGCATGGTGGAATCATCTGGTGACCATGCTCGTGACTCCAGGTACTGACGGTCGCTTCGGCGACTTTGGGGGCCGCTTCGTGCCAGAGACGCTGGTGCCAGCGTGCCAAGAGCTCGAACGCGAGTTTGCCGCTGCATGGGGGGACGACGCGTTTCGTGCGCAATTGCATCAGGTGCTGGCAGAGTACGCGGGTCGTCCGAGCATCATCACTGAATGCGAGAACTTGGGTCGACAACTTGGTATTCGACTCGTGTTGAAGCGCGAGGATCTGAATCACACCGGTTCACACAAGATCAACAACGTTCTCGGGCAGGCATTGCTCGCGAAGCGGATGGGAAAGAAACGCATCGTCGCCGAGACGGGTGCGGGTCAACACGGTGTCGCATCAGCCACGGCTGCTGCTCTCATGGGGCTTGAGTGCAAGGTGTACATGGGTGCCGTCGACGTCGAGCGTCAGGCATTGAACGTGTTTCGTATGCGCCTCCTCGGAGCCGACGTCGAAGCGGTTCACTCGGGAAGTCGCACGTTGAAAGATGCCGTGAACGAGGCCATGCGGGACTGGGTCGCCACGGTCGAGACAACTCATTACTGCCTCGGATCGGTCATGGGGCCTCATCCGTATCCGTACATGGTTCGCCAGTTCCATCGTGTCATCGGCGATGAAGCGCGGTCGCAGATGCGCGAGCGATATGAGAAAGACCCCGATGTCGTCGTGGCCTGCGTCGGCGGCGGGTCAAATGCGATGGGAATCTTCTCGGGCTTTGTCGACACCGATGCCCGTCTGATCGGTGTCGAGCCGGCGGGTGGTGCAGCAGTCGGACGCGGACAACCCGGAGTCGTCCACGGCATGAAGAGTTACCTCATGCAAGACGAATTCGGGCAGGTGCAGGAGGCACACTCGATCAGCGCCGGACTTGATTATCCCGGTGTGGGTCCTGAGCATTCGTACCTCGCGTCCATCGGCCGTGCCGAGTATCCGACGGTGACAGACGATGAGGTCATCGCGGCATTCCAATTGATGGCGCGCTCCGAAGGCATCATTCCCGCACTTGAGTGCGCACATGCTCTTGCATGGATCGTGCGTGAGAGTCCGCACATGGCCGGTCAGACGGTGCTCATGAATTTGTCGGGTCGCGGCGACAAAGATGTCGCACAGATGATGGACATCCTGGGGAACAGCATTTGAGCGCCGCTGGTCTTCTAGAGACCACGTTGCGCAGCGTTCGCTCCGAGGGCAGAAAGTCACTTGTTCCGTACGTGACGGGCGGCGCGCCGCAGTGGGTCGAGACCGTGCGGGCGTGTGCTGCGCACGGTGCGACTGCCATCGAAGTTGGTATTCCGTTCTCTGACCCGGTGATGGACGGCCCAGTCATTCAGGAAGCGTCTCAGCTCGCGCTTGAGGCCGGTGCGACACCCGTCAACATCTTTGAGCAGCTACGAGTGCTCGACGTACAGATACCGATCGTCGTCATGTGTTACTACAACACGGTGTTTCATGCAGGACATGAACGCTTTGCGAAATCATTGGTCGATGCCGGGGTGTGTGGCGCAATCATTCCCGATCTTCCACTTGAAGAAAGTGGTCCGTGGTGCGACGCAGCAGATCGTCACAATGTCGCAACTGTCATGTTGGCGGCACCGACTGCACCCGACGACAGGCTTCCCCGGGTGACGGCACGAGCGCGAGGATTCGTGTATTCCGTCGGATTGCTCGGAGTAACCGGCGAGCGTCAGTCATTGGCGGCGACCGCGACGGCGTTGGCAGCGCGTCTCAAGTCCGTCACCGATGTTCCGGTTCTTGTCGGAGTCGGAGTCTCGAATGCCGAGCAAGCAGTGCAAGCCTGTGAAGTTGCAGATGGGGTCATCCAAGGTGCTGCTGTGGTGCGCCGCATGTTGGAAGGTGGACCCGAGGCGGTCGGAGAGTTCGTGGCCGATGTGCGGCGAGCCCTCGATGAGAGGTTCCCTCGCATAAAGTCGTGAACGTGCTGAAGACAGGCGACAAAGCTCCCGACATTGAATTGCTCGACCAGAACGGCAAATCGTTCTCGCTAAAAAAGATCGGCAAGAAGAAGTTGTTGGTTTACTTCTATCCGAAGGCCGACACTCCTGGCTGCACACAGCAGTCCTGCGGACTGAGGGACATCAAAGACAGTGTGGGCCGTACTGCGATCGTGGGTATCAGTCCGGACAAACCGGAGAAACAGAAGACGTTCGACGAGAAGTACGACTTGGGTTTCACATTGCTCGCAGACACGGAGAACAAAGTCGCGAAGGCGTACAAAGTGTGGAAGAAGAAGTCGATGTACGGGCGCGAATACATGGGTATCGAACGATCGGCATTTCTCATCGACGCTGACGGAAAGATCCTGCACGCCTGGTACAAGATCTCGCCAAAGCAGACCCCGGAATTTTTGTTGCAGGCACTTGGTAAGGCATGAGTGCGCTACCCCTGCCAATTGAGATCTTGCCCCATCGTCCACCGTTTCTTTTCGTCGACAGGGTCAGTGTCCTCGAGCCAGGTGTGCGGGCAGTCGGGCATTGGCAACTGACCGGGGACGAATGGTTTTTCTCAGGCCACTTTCCAGGCCGGCCGACCTTGCCCGGAGTGCTGATGTGCGAAGCGATCGCACAAGTCGGGGCGTACGCGGTGTTGACATCGCCTGCACACGCGGGAAAGTTGCCGTTGTTCGGAGGTATCGACGGTGCGCGATTTCGTCGCCAAGTGACACCTGGTGACGAGCTTGAATTGGTCGTCGAGCTCGGACGCATGAGTGCACGCGCCGGAAAAGGAATGGGAAAAGCTGTCCTCGATGGTGTCGTCGCGTGCGAGCTCGAATTGATGTTCGTCTTCGCCGACGCCTGAATCAGCTTGCCGGAGCCAACACGACGGTGCCGTTGTGGCCACCGAATCCGAAGTTGTTGCTGAGAGTCGGACCAGGTGTCCACGGTCGTGCCTGTCCGTGAACGAGGTCAATTGCCATCGCCGAATCGACCTCGGTCGTTCCGGCGGTCGGTGGAATCGATTTGTGTTCGAACGCGAGCAACACCTGCGCGGCCTCGAGGGCGCCAGCTGCCCCGAGTGCGTGTCCGGTGACTCCTTTGCCACTCATGATCGGCACGCCGCGGTCCCCAAAAATCGCGCGCACCGCTTCGGCTTCCGCGGCGTCGTTCAGCGGGGTGGATGTGCCGTGGGCGTTCACATGCTTGATGTCAGATGGAGAAAGACCGGCATCATCGAGCGCGAGGCGCATGCAAGCGATGGCACCGACACCTCCCGGTGACGGTGCGGTGATGTGATGAGCGTCGGCGTTGCTCGCTGAGCCAAGGACTTCGCCGAGGATGTTTGCGCCGCGCGCGACGGCGTGGTCCCATCGTTCAAGAATGAAGACTGCTGCGCCCTCACCCATCACGAAACCGTCGCGTTTGGCGTCGAACGGCATGCTTGCACCCGTGGATGACAAGGCGGTCATGTTGCCGAAGCCAGCAAGCGACGTGGCGGTTGCCGCGGCTTCTGATCCACCAGTGGCGACCGCATCACATCGTCCCCATGCGATGAGTCGTGCGGCGTATCCGATGGCGTGTGTCGATGCGGCGCATGCCGTGCAGATCGTCTCGTTCGGCCCACGAAGGCCGTAGCGCATCGAAATCGCGGCGCCAGAAGCATTCGCCATCATCATCGGCACAAGGAAAGGAGAGACGCGACGTTCTCCCTTTTCGATGCGTGTGATGATTTGGTCCTCAAGCGTGTGGAGACCACCGATTCCCGTCGCAAAGATGGTGCCGAATCGCTCTGGATCGACGTTGATGTTGCCGGCCTGCTCGAATGCTTCGCGCGCTGCGGCGAGTGCGAACTGTTCGACGCGGTCAGCGCGTCGCGCATCCTTGGGGTTGTCGAAGTAGGGAAGAGGATCCCAGTCGGTCAACTCGACACTGCGAGTGCCTGTGACTCCTGGTCCGTGGAGGCCACGCCAATAGGCGTCTCTCCCGATGCCACACGGCGCGACGACTCCGAATCCGGTGATTGCGACCCGGTGTCCGGCTCCCTGCATGATGCGCTGGTCAGGAAATCTTGCTGGTCACGAGGGCGAAGGCCTGACCAACGGTCTTTACGTTCTCGAGTTCTTCCTCGGGCACTTCGATGCCGAATTCCTCTTCAAGAGCCATGACCAGTTCGACGAGGTCGAGCGAATCGGCGTCGAGGTCATCGGCAAAGGATGCTTCTGGCTTGACCTTTGCTGCGTCGACGGACAAGGTGTCGACGGCGCACTTCGTGAATCGCGAGAAAAGCTCTTGGTCCATGTGTGTCTCCTTTATCGGGTGTCTAGTTTCGCACATCGTTGCTATGCAACGTGGGCTCAATGCCCCATGCCGAGCCCGCCATCTACCGGGATGACGGCGCCAGTGATGTAGCCGGCGGATGGTCCAGCGAGAAACGCGACGACACCTGCAATTTCCTCTGGTGATGCCATGCGTTGAAGGGGTACTGCGTCGACGAGCGCCTTCACTCTGTCGTCGCCGAGTGCGGCGGTCATGTCAGTTTCAACGGGGCCAGGCGCCACAACGTTGACCGTGATGCTGCGTGATCCGAGTTCGCGAGCGAGGGATCGAGCTAGCCCTACAAGACCGGCCTTTGAAGCGGCGTAATTGGCTTGGCCAGCCGAGCCAAGTAGACCGACGACAGATGACATGAGGATGATTCGTCCCGACCGTGCACGGAGCATTCCCTGTGCTGCACGTTTGCTGCATCGGTACGCGGACGTGAGGTTGGCGTCGATGACGGAGGCAAAGTCCTGCTCTGACATGCGCAACAACAACGTGTCTTTCGTGATGCCAGCATTTGCGACGAGCACTTGAACGGGCCCGAATTTTTCTTCGATTGCTGAGAAAGCCGCATCGACGTCAGATTGGTTCGTGACGTCGCATTTGACTCCGAAGAGGCCGTCTGGAGGTGGTGACGAGTTGTAGGTCACAGCGACGTTGTCGCCGAGCGAGGCAAAGTGCCGAGCACAGGCGAGTCCGATTCCACGAGAACCACCTGTGACGAGGACCGTTCTGCTCATGGCGCCATCCACCTGATCACGGCACTTGCTGCTGTCATGCCAGCGCCGAATCCGACGAGGAGGACCAGGTCGCCGTTCTTGATGCGCCCTTTGTCTGCAGCATCGAACAGTGCGAGCGGAATCGAAGCTGACGATGTGTTGCCCGTTTCGTGAATCACCATCGCTGCCTTTTCCAGTGGCACTCCGAGTCGATCACAGGCCGCAGAGATGATGCGGATGTTCGCTTGATGCGGCACGATGAGCGCGATGTCGTCGGTGCTCACGCCGGCGTGCGCGATGCTCTTCGTGGCACTGTCGACCATGATGCGCACTGCGCGACGGAAGACTTCCTTTCCGTCCATCTTGATGAAGTCGCCGTGGTCTTGGTACAGCAGATTCTCGAGAGAACCGTCCGCATCGAGGTCCCAGCCGAGAAGCTGGCCTGAATCTTTCGTCGCTTCGAGAACTGCTGCCCCGGAGCCATCGGCGAACAAGATCGCTGTGTTGCGGTCCGACCAATCGGTGATGCGCGACAAGATGTCGGTACCGATGAGAAGCACACGTTCTGCTCCCATCGCAATGAGGCCATGGGCGGTCACGAGCGAGTACACGAATCCAGAGCAGGCAGCGTTCACGTCGAATGCGCCACATTTCAATCCGAGAGCGTGTTGGACACTTGCCGAAGTGCCCGGAACGCCACGGTCGGGCGTGGTGGTGGCGAGCACCAATGCGTCAATGGAGGACGGTTCGACTCCGGCCATCTGCAGCGCACGGCGACCGCTTTGTGTCGACAACTCGACATTCGATCCACCGATATGGCGGCGCTCGATGCCTGTTCGTTCACGAATCCATTCGTCGGATGTGTCCATCTTCTGCTCGAGGTCGTGATTTGTGACGACGTCGTGGCCCAACGCAGTGCCCCAGCCGATGAAGCGGGCTCCGGGAGTGTGAGAGGGAATGCGTGGCATGGTCGGAATCGTCCTACTCAGTGCGCAGCCAGGCGATGGGTTGACGCGACGTCACGCGCTCTCCCTCAAGTGCGGTGAATGATTGAAGTTGGCCATCGAACGGGGAGCGTACGTCGTGGTCGCCGACCTGACCGATGACCTGGCCGACAGCGATCATCGATCCGGAGAGGAGGCTCGCGATGGGAGTAAAGACTCCGGCAGCAGGGCTGACAATCAGACGTTCATGTGCAAAGAGGTGTTCGCCTTCGTGCGGCGTGGCGACGATGGGTGTGGAGTTGTTGATCCATTCGAGGAACTTGTCGAGATCTTCGGGTGTCGCGACGCTGATCGTGCGCGCACTGTCAACCGTGCGCTTCGCCATCCCGGTCAGCACTCCACCAGGTCCCAATTCGGCAAACGACGTGACTCCCATCTCGGACATGGTGAGAAGGCAGTGTTTCCAGCGAACGGGACTCGACAACTGTGCGGACAGCAGCGATGCCCATTCGTCACCTTTGTCGTGCCCGAGTGCGTCGACATTGCTGATGACGGGAACCTCAGTGTCTCGCGGTGATGCGTCAGCAATCGCCGCCCGTAGCCTGTCACGGGCTGCGGTCATGAACGGAGTATGGAACGCTCCGCTCACTTGAAGTGGCATGACTTTCTTCGCGCCCAGTTCTTTGGCGTGTTGCGAGGCTGCGGCGACACCATTGGGACTTCCAGCGATGACAACTTGACCGGGTGCATTGAAGTTCGCGACCCATACGTCGGCGTCGGCGCGACGACATGCGATCTCGACGTGGTCGTCGTCAAGACCGAGCACCGCCGACATCGTTCCCGGTGATGCCATACCGGCTTCGTGCATCGCGTCGGCTCGTTCCACCACGAGTCGCACGCCGTCATCGAAGGCCAGGGCGCCAGTTGCCGTGAGTGCGGTGTATTCACCGAGGCTGTGCCCCGCGCATGTGTTTGGTTCGATGCCGAGACGCTCGACCGCGTCAAGCACCATGAGGCTTGACACAAAGGTGGTCAGCTGCGCATTGCGTGTGTCTTTCAGTTCTTCGGCGTCCGCGTCGAGCAACAGGCGAGCCACGTCACGACCGGCGACGTCGGACGCTTCTTCGACTAGTTCCCAGCTCTCATGGTCTTGCCATGGTCGGCCCATGCCCGGGCGCTGTGAACCTTGACCTGGAAAGGTGAAGGCGAGCATGGACAGCAACCCTAGACCTTGACCCTCGGGGACTGTGCGCTACCGAGGGGTAGTGGGCCAGTGGCGATACGCTCTTTCGCCCTGGCCCGAGTGGCGGAATGGCAGACGCGACGGATTCAAAATCCGTTGTTCGAAAGGGCGTGTGGGTTCAAGTCCCACCTCGGGCACCCAGGCTCTCCGTACACTTCTCCGAATGGGAACGCGACTCGTTGAACGGAGACTGCATGCTGCGAGTCGTCGCTTGTCTGAATTGCGTGAGGAACTGCGAATCGTCGACGACCAATTGAGCCATCTCGAAGCCGAGGCCGAAGAATTGGAAGTGCGAGCACTCGTCTCTGAGACGCCTTCTGCGACCTTCGAATACCGCGATGCAAAGGCGCACGCCGACGCCATACGAAAGCATCGCCACCACATCGTCACGTCGATCACCGAACTTGAGCGCCGTCTTGACGACTTGCTCGATCGATTGACAGTCAACTCTGCGGAATCGTCGTCAGCCGGACAGGCGTGGTCATGACATTCAGAGTCGTTGTCGCGGAGGATGAGGCAATCATCCGGCTTGATCTGAAAGAGACCCTCGAAGAAGAGGGTTACTCCGTCGTCGGTGAGACCGGCAGGGGTGACAAGGCGGTCGAATTGGTGCGCGAATTGCGACCCGACCTCGCAATCTTGGACATCAAGATGCCGGGCATCGACGGTCTCGAGGCTGCTCGCGCAATCACGAAGGACCGTCTGTGTGCCGTGCTCATCCTCACCGCATTCAGTCAACGTGAGATCATCGAAGAAGCTCGTGATGCAGGCGCGCTCGCATATCTCGTGAAGCCGTTCCAGAAAAGCGATCTCATCCCGGCCATCGAGGTGGCTGTCGGTCGCTTCAAGGAACTGATGGCGCTGAACGGTGAGGTCGACGCACTCGAAGAACAGCTTGAGGCCCGCAAGACCATTGATCGTGCCAAAGGCGTGCTCATCGACACCCACGGACTGAGCGAGTCTGACGCATTCGGTTTCATCCAGCGAGCGGCGATGAATCATCGGTCCACCATGAAGGCCGTCGCGGAACGAATTCTCAGCGGAGAAGTACGACCGTAGTCGTCAGTGTTCGGGTCAGCACCGCCCCGAACAAGCGTGGGAGAATGACCACGCATGCAGATCCTCGCCCTCGACGGTAACTCACTCACGTATCGCGCGTTTTTTGCGTTGCCAGAGGACATGGCCACCGCGAGTGGACAGACGACCAACGCGGTGTACGGATTCACAACGATGTTGATGTCGCTCGTGAAGGAACACAAGCCAGACGGGGTGGTCGTTGCATTCGATCGACCAGAGCCGACATTTCGTCATGAGGCCATTCCTGAGTACAAAGCTCAACGCGAGAAAGCACCAGAGACATTGCGACAGCAGATGGGTCTCGTGCGGGAGTTGCTCGACGTTCTCGGGATCACATGGATCGAGGCACCCGGCTTCGAAGGTGACGACATCATCGCGACCATCACGGACCGTGCCGAAAAGCAGGGCGTCGATGTCATCGTCGTCACTGGTGACCGGGACACCTATCAACTGGTGAAGGACCCACACGTTCGGGTGTTGTACAACAAACGAGGTGTCAGCGATTACGCGCTGTACGACGAAGCGGGCATCTTCGAGCGAACTGGTGTCACCCCGCATCAGTACCCCGAATACGCCGCATTGCGCGGAGATGCGAGCGACAACTTGGACGGCATTCCAGGCGTCGGCGAGAAGACAGCCGCGAAGTTGATCGCCCAATACGGGACTGTCGATGCGGCGGTCAGTCACGCAGCAGAACAGACTCCGAAAATACGCGGTGGCCTCGAAGAGCACGGTGCACGCGTGTCTCGCAACGCACGGATGATGTATCTCCGACGTGACGTCCCGATCGATGTCGACCTTCAGGCGTTGCAACCCGCACCTGACCTTGGGGGGACAAAGCGTCTCTTTGAGTTTCTTGAGTTCAAGAACATGTACAAGCGCGTCACTGATGTCGTCGATCAACTCGGCTGGGCCGTACGCGGCGATGTCACGGCCGAGGAAACGGTCGCATCGATCACGGCCACGCGCACCGATGCCCAGATTCGTCACCTTGCGGATGTGAAGGAGATCGTTGCGACGCTGAACAAGTTGGAGACGGCATCGTTTGCTGCGCGATGGGCCGGACGTCCAGGCGCCTCGGAGCTCATCGGTGTCGCGGTTCTGTTGAGTGCCGAGTCTGCAGAGGTGTTGTGGATTGATGGGGGCCAGCTCTCAGATGAATCGGTGCGGCTCGCCTTGGCATCCGTTCAACAGACGGTGGCGCACGATGCGAAGCCATTGATGCGTTGGATGGAGGAGCATGGAACCCGACTCGACTCGCTCGTGCTTGACACTGCGATCGCGGCCTATCTGTTGAATCCATCGCTGTCGTCGTATGACTTCGTCGATGTGTGTCGTGCGGAACTTGCACTCGACATAACCGATGCACATGGCGCGACGGGTCAACTTGACTTTGGTGACGGGCCATCTCTTGCCGATTCAGCGGCCAAGGAGGCGTTGGTCGTCGCTCAACTGGCCACCAGCCTGCAAGTCTCGCTTCGGTCAAGCAGTGTCGAGGCGCTGTATGACGATGTCGAAAATCCGCTGGTCGGGGTCCTTGCGCGGATGGAAGCCGCTGGCATCGGCGTCGACCTTGACAAGTTGCGCGCGATACGTGACCGACTGACCGAGGAAGTGGAGGGTCTTGCTGCATCACTTCATAAGGTCGCAGGTCGAGAGTTCAACTTGAATTCTCCGGTGCAACTTCGTGAGATCTTGTTCGACGAAAGGAAGCTCACACCGGGAAAGAAGACGAAGACCGGGTACAGCACCGATGCTGCGACGTTGGAGAAGATCCGAGATCAGTGGCCGGAGTTCATCGACCCGCTCATGAGGTACCGAGAGATCGAGAAGTTGCGTTCCACCTACGGCGAGGGTCTGCTGTCCGAAGTGGCACCTGACGGCCGTATACACGCGACCTTCAACCAGACAGTCGCCCGCACCGGTCGTTTGAGCAGCGACCATCCGAATCTGCACAACATTCCTGTGCGCTCAGAAGAGGGCCGGGTGTTTCGTCAGGCTTTCGTCCCGTCGAGCGGGCGTGAGTTCCTTGTGGCCGACTACAACCAGATCGAATTGCGATGCATCGCACACCTGGCGAATGATCCGGGCCTTGTGGCTGCCTTCACCGCGGGCGAGGACATACACACGGCCACTGCTGCGCGTGTCTTCGGTGTGAATCCGAAGAAGGTGACTGTCGACCAACGCTCACAAGCAAAGATGGTGTCGTACGGCCTTGCGTATGGCATGGAAGCGTACGGACTGAGTCAACGTCTCTCGATCGGAGTCGACGAAGCCTCTGGCATCCTCGACGCCTACTTCGAGGCGTTTCCGGCGGTGAAGGCGTACATGGAAGCGACCGTTACTGACGCACGAAAGAACGGTTTCACCGAGACATTGTTCGGACGTCGGCGCCCCATCCCGGAACTTCGTAGTGACAACTTCCGAGTGCGTCAGGCAGGCGAGCGTCAGGCGATGAATGCAGGTATCCAAGGTCTTGCGGCAGACATCTTCAAGATCGCACTCGTGCGTATCGACCAAGCTCTTGCTCGAGAGCATCTAGAGAGCAGGATCGTTCTCCAAGTTCATGACGAGGTCATCGTCGAATCTCCAGTGAAAGAAAAGTCAGCCGTCGAACGAATCGTCCTCGACATCATGAAGTCAGCCGCAACGTTGAATGTGCCGTTGGAAGTCAATTTCAGTTGGGGCAGATCGTGGGCTGAGGCGAAGTGACGCAACACCACTGGTTCGAAGATCTTGCCGACCACATGGGTGAGGCGTATCTGAGGTACTCGTTCACGAAGGGCACGCGACAGGAGATCGACTTTCTGGAGACTGCATTGTCACTGCGCTCAGACGCCCGCATCCTTGACGTTGGTTGTGGTCCCGGTCGCCACGCCAATGAGTTCGCGCGGCGGGGCTACACGGTCCACGGCATCGACATCAGTGAACGTTTCATCGACGTGGCTCGAGCGAATGCTGAGCCGGGGGCCACATTCGAAGTCCGTGACGCTCGGTCACTGCCGTTCGTGGACGAGTTCGATGCGGTTGTGTGCCTGTGTCAGGGGGCCTTTGGTCTCATGATCGAGGACGATGGAGACGAAAACGTGTTGCGGTCCATCACTCGCGCGCTCCGACCCGGTGGCGTATTGGCGTTGTCGGCGTTCAATGCATACTTCGTGGTGAAGCACCAGACCGACTCCGAGTTCGACGTCGCCCGTGGGGTGAACCACGAAGTCACTGACATCCGCTCGCCAGAGGGGGTCATCAAGCAGGTCGATCTATGGACCGGTTGCTACACGCCACGTGAGTTGCGCTTGCTCGCGGCTCGGGTCGGCCTCGAGGTGACCGCGATCCATGGGGTCGAGCCCGGGCAGTATTCGGACTCCGCACCGTCCTTGGAGTGTCCAGAACATCTGGTGATAGCGTTGAAAACGCCCAGCCGCCGGCTGGGCTCTTGAGTGTTCCGACGGTTCACGCCAAGACCAGCCCGATACCTCTTTTATCCATCCCGAAAGCGACCCTTCCTTGTCCGACACAACAACCGCATCTGCGTCAATGGGATCCTTCGACGCAGAAGGCAACTACACCCCCCGCAAAATCACCGAGCGTGATCTCTCCACATCTTTCGCCGAAGCAATCGACGGCACCATGGTGGAATTGAAGGAAGGCAAACTCGTCACCGGATCAGTCGTGAAGATCGACCGTGACGGAGTGTTTCTCGAAATCGGATACAAGACAGAAGGCGTCATCCCGTCGCGCGAGCTCTCTATTCGCAACGACGTCGATCCAAACGAGATCGTCAAACTCGGCGAACAAATCGAAGCACTCGTGCTCACTCTCGAGGACAAAGAAGGTCGACTGATCCTCTCGAAGAAGCGTGCGCAATACGAGAAGGCATGGGGCGCAATCGAAAAGGTGAAAGAAGCCGACGGCATCGTCGAAGGAACTGTCATCGAAGTTGTCAAAGGTGGGCTCATCGTCGACATCGGTCTGCGCGGGTTCCTTCCTGCATCGTTGGTCGAATTGCGTCGAGTGCGTGACCTTCAGCCATACATCGGTCGTCCGATCCAGGCAAAGATCATCGAGCTCGACAAGAACCGAAACAACGTCGTGTTGTCGCGTCGTGGCTTCCTCGAAGAGAACCAAAAGGAACAGCGCGACGAGTTCCTCACGAACTTGAAGCCTGGTGAAGTGCGCAAGGGCGTCGTCTCCAGCGTGGTCGCATTCGGCGCCTTCGTCGACCTCGGCGGCATGGACGGACTCATCCACGTCTCTGAGTTGTCGTGGAAGCACGTCGACCACCCGAGCCAGGTCGTCACGGTCGGCGACGAAGTCACCGTGCAGGTGTTGGAAGTCGACATGAGCCGCGAGCGAATCAGCCTGTCGCTCAAGGCAACACAGCAAGACCCATGGCAAGAGTTTGCTTCGTCACACGAGGTCGGTCAGCTCGTCTACGGCCGCGTAACGAAGCTCGTGCCGTTTGGCGCGTTCGTGCAGGTCGGCGACGGCATCGAAGGTTTGGTGCACATCTCTGAGATGTCGGCTCACCACGTCGATGCGCCAGAGCAAGTTGTCACACCCGGCGAAGAGTTGTGGGTCAAGATCATCGATCTCGACCTTGCTCGCCGACGCATCTCGATCTCCATCAAACAAGCCGCTGAGGGTGGCGAACTGGCCGAGGAATATCGCGGGCAGTTCGAAGTCGATGAGCACGGAAATTGGGTCGGCGGTGCAGCCGACGATGCCGAGCGTGAGGCTGCCTGGGCTGACTATTACAAGGAGTACGGCGAGCCGGCACCTGGTGAGGCTCCGGCCGAACCGGCGTCCTGACGCCCCTCACCTCCGAGCGGTGACCGCGTGATTCTCGTCGGTCTCACAGGTGGAATCGGCTCCGGCAAGTCGACAGTGTCGTCGTTGCTGGCCGACGCAGGTGCCGTCATCATTGACGGTGACGCCATCACTCGAGAGTTGCAACAACCGGGCGAGCCGTTGTTGGAGGTCATTGCAGAACGGTTCGGTGACGACGTGCTCGACGAGAGCGGTGCACTCATCAGGCAGAGGCTCGCCGACATCGTCTTCAACGATGTCGATGCGCTGAAAGACCTCAACAAGATCGTGCATCCGGCTGTCGGAAAAGAACTTGAACGCAGACTCGAGGAACAGCGCAGCACGACAAATGTCGTCATCCTCGACATTCCGCTTCTCGCCGAGAATCCACGAAAGGGCTTGAGCGGAACAATCGTCGTCGATGTGCCAGCGGACATCGCTGTCTCACGTCTCGTCGCCCAGCGGGGTATGCGAGAGGACGATGCGCGTGCTCGCATGGCAAATCAGGCAAGTCGAGAAAAGCGCCTTGCCATTGCAGATCAAGTCATTGACAACTCTGGATCGCTCGAAGAACTCCAGCGACGAGTCTCAGAGGTGTGGCAGTGGGCATTGACGCTTCCTCATGTGGTGGATGAAGAAGCAGGCAGTCGGTCAGACGTCTGAGTCGACCCGCAGATACGCTCGCGAACATGGCGACTCCTGAACGACGGTTCTCGGTGGAATCGCCGTTCGAGCCGGCGGGGGACCAACCGAAAGCAATCGCTGAATTGGTCGATGGCATCGAATCGGGAGATCGGTTCATGACACTCCTCGGCATCACTGGGTCCGGAAAGTCAGCGACGATGGCGTGGACCATCGAAAAGGTTCAACGTCCGACATTGATTCTCGCGCCAAACAAGAGTCTTGCTGCCCAGCTAGCGCAGGAGATGCGTGAGTTCTTCCCGAACAACCGTGTGGAGTACTTCGTCAGTTATTACGACTACTACCAACCAGAGGCCTACATTCCGTCAAGTGACACCTACATCGAGAAGGATTCGTCGATCAACGATGAGATCGACCGTCTACGTCACTCCGCCACGGCAGCGCTCCTCACTCGACGTGACACCATCGTCGTGGCAAGTGTGTCATGCATCTACGGAATGGGCGATCCATCGGAGTACCGCGGTCAGCTGCTCGAACTGCACGTCGGAGTCGATTACGACCAGCGAAGCATCCTGAAGCGACTGGTGGAACTGCAGTACGACCGCAACGATCTGACGCTCGGTCGCGGCAATTTTCGTGTGCGTGGTGACACCGTCGAGGTACACCCTGCATATGAGGAATCTGTGGTGCGCATCGAGATGTTCGGCGACACGGTCGACCGAATCACCGTTGTTGACCCCCTCACGGGAGAGCAGCTTGATTCCCTCGGTGAAGTGATCGTCTTTCCGGCAACTCACTATGTCGCCGGTGAAGAGCGGATGCGTCGGGCAATCGTGGGTATCGAAGCCGAACTGCAGCAACGACTCGCACAATTCGAAGCGGAAGGAAAGCTGCTCGAGGCGCAGCGTCTCCGGATGCGGACGCAATATGACCTAGAGATGATTCAGGAGATGGGTTACTGCAACGGCATCGAGAACTATTCGATGCACATTGACGGGCGCCAACCCGGAGAGCCACCATTCACGCTTCTCGACTATTTCCCGCCGGATTACCTCATCATCATCGACGAAAGCCACGTCGCCGTGCCTCAATTGCACGCTCAGTACGAGGGTGACCGATCGCGGAAGAACACCCTGGTCGAGCACGGTTTTCGACTTCCGAGCGCCCGTGACAACAGACCGTTGCGCTTTGAAGAGACGATGGAACGCATCAATCAGTGTGTGTTCTTGTCAGCGACACCGGCTCCGTTCGAATTGAAGCATTCGAGTCGCGTCGTTGAACAGATCGTGAGACCGACGGGTCTTGTCGACCCCGAAGTGGTCGTGAAACCAACGAAGGGCCAGATCGACGATCTCATCGCCTCCATCAACGAGCGGGTCACTGCCGGAGACCGTGTGCTCGTCACGACGCTCACGAAGAAGATGGCAGAAGACCTCACGGACTATCTACTTGAGCAGGGCATCAGAGTCCGCTACCTGCACTCGAACATCGAGACATTGAATCGCATCGAGATTCTGCGGGCGCTTCGTCTGGGTGAATTCGACGTGTTGGTCGGCATTAACCTCCTTCGCGAGGGCCTTGACTTGCCTGAGGTGTCACTAGTCGCCATTCTTGATGCTGACAAGGAAGGTTTCTTGCGTAGTGAGACCTCGCTCATCCAGATGATCGGGCGTGCCGCACGAAACGTCGCTGGTCAGGTCATCATGTATGCGGACAAGGTGACGCCCTCGATGGAGCGTGCCATCGCCGAGACCAAGCGTCGTCGTGAGATGCAGATCGGCTACAACCTCGAGCACGGCATCAACCCGCAGACAATCCGCAAAGCGGTAGGGGACATTCTGTCATTGCTACGACCAGATGAGGGAGCCCCGCATCCTGGAAAAGGTCAGAGGAAGAACAGGGAGCGAGACAAGGTCGATCGGGAGATCAAATCGCTTCCACAACAGGAACTGGCACGACTGGTCCAGACGTTGGAAGAAGAAATGCACGAGGCAGCCACAGACCTGCGCTTCGAATATGCGGCACGACTTCGTGACGAAATACGAGAACTACGTCGCGAACTTCGTGATGCGCGATGAGGCGTCTGTAGCCTTTCGTCCGTGGCGGACAAGATTGTCGTTCGAGGTGCGCGAGAGCACAACCTAAAGAACATCAGTGTCGAACTTCCGCGCGACAAACTCATCGTCTTCACCGGGCTCTCTGGCTCCGGGAAGAGCAGCCTGGCCTTTGACACCATTTATGCCGAGGGTCAACGCCGGTATGTAGAGAGCCTCTCGGCGTACGCACGCCAGTTCTTGGGTCAGATGGACAAACCTGACGTCGACCTCATCGAAGGTCTGTCGCCTGCCATCTCGATCGACCAGAAGTCAGGGTCGCGCAACCCTCGCTCGACAGTGGGAACCATCACTGAGGTCTACGACTATCTGCGACTTCTCTTCGCGCGTATCGGAATTCAGCACTGCGCGAACGACGGAACGAGGCTGCAGAGACAGACGCCTCAACAGATCGTGGACCGCATTCTTGACCTTCCTGAGGGCACCAGGTTCCAGGTGTTGGCGCCGGTTGTGAAGGCGCGAAAGGGTGAGTACGACACGTTGCTGCAAGAGCTCTCGGGGCAAGGTTTCTCTCGTGCGCGAATCGACGGGGAGACCGTCGACATCGGCGAATTCCTGAAGCAAGACCAGAGACTCGCTCGCTATGAGCAACACACCATCGAAGTCGTCGTGGACCGTCTTGTTCGCCGCGGTGAGATCGGCCGGCGTCTGACCGACTCGCTGGAGACAGCACTCCGTCTCGCTGAAGGAGTCGCCGAAATCGAACTCATGCCTGATGGTGAGGGCGACAGTGAAATCCTCACCTTCAGCCAACACATGGCATGTCCGAAGTGCGGTTCGAGCTTTGATGAACTCGCGCCCCGCACCTTTTCGTTCAACTCGCCCTTCGGCGCATGCGAGACATGTGATGGTCTCGGGACCAAGTACGAAGTCGACGCCGACCTCGTCATCCCGGACCCTGACATGTCCTTGAGGGAGGGCGCCATCGCCCCGTGGCGTTCAGCACACACGCAATTTTTCACCCGCATGCTCGCTTCCGTGGCAGACGAACACGACATCGACCTCGACAAGAAGTGGAGCAAACTGTCGGCGAAGCACCAGAAGCTCGTCCTGAATGGGGTCGATGGTGCAGTGTTGGTGAAGTATCGCAATCGTTACGGTCGCACACGCCAGTACTCGACGACCTACGAAGGCGTCATTCCGTGGATCAAGCGCCGCCACGAGGAAGCAGAGAGTGATTGGACTCGGGAACAATACGAGTCCTACATGCGTGAAGTGCCGTGTCCATCGTGCAACGGGGCCCGTCTCAAACCGTCGACTCTCGCTGTGACGATCGGTGGTCGAAGCATCTCTGACGTGTGTGAAATGTCAATTGGTGACGCTGCCAAGTTTCTGTCGACAGTGGAGTTGACCGATCGCGAATCGATGATCGCCGAGCGCGTCACGAAAGAAATCAACGCACGACTCGGTTTCCTCCTCGATGTCGGCCTCGATTATCTGACACTGTCCCGTTCTGCAGGAACACTCGCCGGAGGAGAGGCGCAGCGCATCCGGTTGGCGAGCCAGATCGGAAGCGGTCTCGTCGGCACCTTGTATGTCCTCGACGAGCCGTCGATCGGTCTCCATCAACGCGACAATCGACGGTTGATCGAGACGTTGCTCCGACTGCGAGACCTCGGCAACACCGTCATCGTCGTCGAACATGACGAAGAGACGATCAAAGAGAGCGATTGGATCGTGGACATTGGTCCGGGTGCCGGCGAACACGGTGGCGAAGTGGTGTACAGCGGACCGGTGAAGGGCATTGTGAAGGCGTCCGAGTCGGTCACTGGCCGCTACATCAGTGGAAAGACGTCCATTCCTGTCCCGGCCACCCGACGCGAACCGGGTCGCGACTCGCTGCGCATACGGGGCGCACGCGAACACAACCTGAAGAATGTCGATGTTGAAATTCCGCTGGGCTGTTTCGTGGCGGTGACCGGTGTGTCGGGAAGCGGCAAGAGCACGCTCATACGCGACATCTTGTTGCCTGCTCTCATGCAGCGCATTTACAAGAGCAAGGATGCCCCCGGGCGTCACAAGGCTGTTGATGGCATCGATCAGCTGGACAAGGTGATCGACATGGACCAGTCGCCGATCGGTCGCACGCCACGATCGAACCCTGCGACGTACACCGGCGTCTTCGACAACATTCGGAAACTGTTCGCCGCCACCCCGGAAGCAAAGGTGCGCGGATATCAGCCTGGACGGTTCAGCTTCAATGTTCAAGGTGGTCGCTGCGAGGCGTGTTCGGGCGACGGAACGATCAAGATCGAGATGCACTTCTTGCCAGATGTGTATGTGCCGTGTGAAGTGTGCAAGGGCGCGCGATACAACCGCGACACCCTAGAAATCACGTTCAAGGGAAAGACCATCGCCGATGTCCTGGACATGCCGATCAGCGAGGCAGTCGACTTCTTCGCCAATCAACCCGCCATTGCCCGGCACATGCAGACCCTCGTCGACGTCGGGCTTGGATATGTCCGTCTTGGTCAATCTGCACCGACCCTGTCTGGTGGAGAAGCGCAGCGAGTGAAGCTCGCGAGTGAGCTGGCCAAGCGCAGCACCGGACACACGATCTATCTCCTCGACGAACCGACGACCGGTCTCCATTTCGAAGACGTCCGTCGGTTGCTCACCGTGTTGTCACGCTTGGTCGACCAAGGGAACACGGTGCTCGTCATTGAACACAATCTGGATGTCATCAAGACTGCTGATTGGCTGATTGATCTCGGGCCCGAAGGCGGAAGCGGTGGAGGAGAGATCGTGGCTGTCGGCCCACCTGAGGTCGTCGCGCAGGATCCTCGCAGCCACACTGGACGTTTCCTGAAACCGATGTTGACCACCTTTGGGGCCGCGAAGCATGTGGCGGATGTGAGGAAGAAAACAGCACCTTCTACGAAGCCGAGCGCGAAGCCGGCAAAGAAGGTCGACAAAAAAGTCACCAAGAAGGTCGCGCGTGGTCGCTAAGCCGACTCCGTCGTCCATTCCAGAGTCGCCAGGTTCGTATCAGTTCAAAGATGTGCACGGGCGCGTCATATACGTGGGCAAAGCGAGCAACTTGCGCTCTCGCGTGTCTCAATATTTTCAAGACGCTCGCCATATGCATCCACGAACAGTCGCAATGGTCACGGCTGCCGAGTCCGTGGAGTGGATCGAGGTCCGCAACGAAGTCGAAGCCTTGATGCTCGAATACAACCTCATCAAGCAACACCGACCGAGGTTCAACGTCCGTCTCCGTGACGACAAGAGTTATCCGTTCTTGGCTGTCACCGTCGACGAACAGTGGCCCCGTGCAGTGGTGATGCGCGGCACGAAACGCAAAGGCACCAAGTACTTCGGTCCGTATGCGCATGCATACGCAATCCGCGACACGCTCGATCTTTTGCTGAGATCGTTTCCGGTGCGCACCTGTTCACCCGGAAAGTTCAACCAGCACAGCAAACTCGGTCGCCCCTGCCTTCTCTTCCACATCGAGAAGTGTTCCGGGCCCTGCGTCGGTGAGGTCGACAAGGCGGCGTATGACTCGATGGTGAGTGGGCTCTGCGAATTTCTCGAGGGCGACGTCGATGCCGTCGTCGAAGAACTTGAAGAAAAGATGAAAGCCGCCTCTGAGGCGCAGGAATACGAAGTTGCTGGACGCACACGGGACCGTTTGCACGCTGTGCGACGCGCGAGCGAGAAGCAGTTGATGGTGGGGTCGCGTGATGAAGACTTCGACGTCATCGCAGTCGCCGATGACGAACTAGAGGCGTCAGTACAGGTGTTCTTCGTGCGAAAAGGCCGCGTGCTCGGCCGCAAGGGCTACATCCTCGACAAAGTCGAGGAATTGACCGTGCCCGGAGTGGTGGGTCGAACAATCGAAAGCCTCTACGGCGACCCACCGCCGCTCGGGGTGCCGAAATTCGTGGTCGTGCCAGATCTTCCGGAAGAAGTCGCTGTATATGAGGAGTGGCTGAAGAGTTTGCGCGGCACGCGTGTCGACATTCGAGTGCCACAAAAAGGAGACAAGCGCGAACTACTTGAGACGGTGACACGAAATGCCTCTGAAGAGTTTCTGCGACACCGATTGCGACGCGCCGCAGACCACAACGCGCGTAGTCGTGCATTGACCGAGCTTCAAGATGCGCTCGGCTTGCCAGAAGCTCCGTTGCGTATCGAGTGCTACGACATGGCTCACCTTCAGGGTCAGGACTATGTGGGTTCGATGGTCGTGATGGAGGATGGACTTCCCGTGAAACGCGAATACCGTCGTTTCAAAGTGCGAACAGTCGAAGGAAATGACGACTACGCCGCCATGGGAGAAGTCTTGCGTCGACGACTTGAGGCCTACGTGGAGGAAAGAGACACGCCACGTGAGGACGGCGCAAAGCCGGGGAAATTCGCGTATCCGCCTCAGTTGCTTTTGGTGGACGGCGGCAAGGGCCAACTTGGTGTCGCAATTCAGGTCGTGGCTGACCTCGGCCTAGAAGACGAAATTCCCGTCGCCTCTCTCGCCAAACGATACGAAGAGGTCTTTGTTCCAGGAAGATCTGAACCCGTTCGAATCGGACGGGGTAGCGACGCTCTGTTCATGTTGCAACGCATCAGAGATGAAGCGCACCGTTTCGCCAACACCTTCCACCGAGAAGTCCGCGGCAAACGAATGTTGGTGTCAGAACTTGACGGCATACCGGGGCTCGGTAAGGCGAGGGCGACTCGACTGATACAGGAAATTGGCGACGTGCAGACCTTACGGTCGACCCCGAGAGAGCAATTTGACCAGTTGAAGTGGTTGCCGGCAAAAGTTGCTGACGCGGTGTACGAGCATTTTCATCCAAACATCGCGGGCGACACGAGAGAAGAAGAACATGACGGGTGAGAACAGGCGTCTCTGGGAGGCCAACGCACCATGGTGGATCGAGAACTTCACAGAGGGTGTGGACCCCGAATACGAAGACCAGATCATTCCATTGCTGAGATCAGAGGTTGCTGGGGGAAGACGCATTCTCGACGTCGGCTGTGGTGAGGGACAACTCTCGCGCGTGATGGCCGAGTCTGGTGCAGATGTAACCGGGGTAGAGGTCACGACTGCCCAGCTCGACATCGCTTCGCAGCGTCGTGGTGGAGCGCGGTACGTTCAGGCCTCGAGCGACAACCTGCCGTTCGCATCCGGCACATTTGACACCGCTGTCGTGTGTCTCGTGTTCGAGCACGTCGACTTGCTGGACGAGTCAATCGCTGAAATCGCAAGAGTTCTCGAACCGGGTGGACGATTCAGTTTCTTTCTGAACCATCCACTTCTCCAGACACCCGGAAGCGGATGGATCGACGATCACATCATCGACCCACCCGAGCAGTATTGGCGTATCGGGGCGTATCTCGTGGAGACCGAATCCATCGAGGAGGTGCAACCCGGCGTACACATTCGCTTTGTTCATCGCCCGTTGTCGGTGTATGTCAACACGCTCTCTCGGCACGGCCTTACTATTGAAGCCATGGTCGAGCCCCAGCCGCCCGAATCCTTCTTGGCGCGTGCTCCCGAGTATCGGCTGGCGCACACCGTCCCCCGGCTCCTGTATCTCCGGACGCGGAAGCAATGACAGACATCCTCGTCATCACGGGCCTGAGCGGTGCCGGTCGTTCGCAGGCTGCCGATGACCTCGAAGATCTCGGTTGGTTCGTAGTCGACAATCTTCCAGTCGTGCTCGTCGACAAGGTTGTCGAGTTGTCCGGCGAGTCCGGAGGAGCCATCGATCAACTGTGTCTCGTCGTCGGCAATGTCCGACAGCAGACATCGGTGCTTGCCTCGATATCAAGCCTGCGCGAGTCCGGTCATCGTGTACGACTGATGTTTCTCGAGGCATCCACCCGCGAGTTGGTCACCCGTTACGAAGCAACGCGCCGAAAGCACCCGTTCGTCGAGGAAGGACTCGGCCTCGAGGCACTCATCGAGCGTGAACGTGCGATTCTCGAAGAAGTGCGCGCAGCTGCAGACCTGGTGATCGACACGACAGGCTTGAACATCCACCAATTGAAGACGAAGTTGGTGGAAATGTTCGGCCCGACGTCTTCGAAAGATGTGCTTCAGGTCACCGTGTCATCGTTCGGCTTCAAGCACGGCCTTCCCCTCGATGTCGACATGGTCCTCGACGTGCGATTCCTTCCCAATCCACATTGGGACGATCGACTGCGCCCGATGACTGGTCTTGACGATGCAGTGCGTGATTTCGTCATGTCTCAACCGGCATCGACGGAGTTTCTCAATCGAACGCTGTCACTGCTCGAGCTGGTGCTACCGGCGTATGTGCAGGAAGGACGAAGCTACTTCACATTGGCTGTCGGCTGCACGGGGGGTCGACACAGGTCTGTGGTGCTCGCTGAATCCATCGCAGGGGGCATTCGCGATCTTGGGTACACGCCACGAGTTACTCATCGCGACATGTCCGCGCACTAGGGTCGTCTCGTTATCTAAAGGGGTGATGGCCCCTGGTCGAAGGGACGACGAATGACTGTACGGGTTGGTATCAACGGATTCGGTCGAATCGGACGCAATTTCTTCCGAGCGGCGCGGGCGCGTGGGGCGGACATCGAAATCGTGGCAGTGAACGACCTTGGGTCGCTCACGACGATGGCACACCTTCTGAAGTACGACTCCGTGCTCGGCGTGTTGCCGAACAAGATCGAGGCTGTCGACGGGGGCATCAGCGTCGACGGAAGCATCCTGAAAGTTCTGTCAGAGCGTGATCCGAAGAACCTGCCGTGGGGGTCGCTGGGAGTGGACCTGGTCGTCGAGAGCACCGGGTTCTTCACGGATCGCGACAAAGCTGCAGCACATCTTGATGCTGGCGCGCCACTCGTCGTCGTGTCTGCGCCGGCGAACGGTGCTGATGCGACATTCGTGTACGGCGTCAATCATCAAGATTTCGACCCGAAGAAGCACAAGGTGGTGTCGAACGCGAGTTGCACAACGAACTGCTTCGTCCCGTTGGTGAAGGTGCTCGATGACAACTTCGGCGTCGAAAACGGCTTGATGACGACAGTGCATGCATACACCGGAGACCAGCAGCTCGTCGACGGACCACACAGCGATCTTCGACGTGCACGTGGTGCTGCGATCAACATCACGCCGACGAGCACCGGTGCTGCACGGGCCACGAGCCTCGTGATGGAAGCGATGAAGGGCAAACTTGACGGAACTGCACTTCGTGTTCCGGTGCCGACTGGTTCAATCACTGACCTCGTCGCGAATCTCAAGAAGCCCGCCACCGCCGATGAGATCAACGCAGCGTTCAAGAAGGCTGCAGATGGCCCGCTGAAGGGAGTGCTCGAATACACAGACGCTCCGATCGTGTCGAGTGACATCGTCACGAACCCCCACAGCTGCATCTTTGACAGTGGCCTCACGATGAGCATGGGCTCGCTCGTGAAAGTTCTCGGTTGGTACGACAACGAATGGGGCTATTCGAACCGGCTGGTCGACCTTGCGTTGCATGTCGGCGCCGTCATGAAGTGAGGTCGGCTGGTGCCGCGCATTCCGACACTTGAAGACTTGGGAGACGTCGCTGGAAAGCGCGTCCTCGTGCGCACAGATTTCAACTGTCCGATGGAGGGCCCAGACGATGCCCGTACCATCACCGATGATTTTCGCATCCGTGCGGCGCTGCCGACAATCAATTGGCTGACCGAGCGTGGGGCGACAGTGGTGTGCGCAAGCCACCTCGGGCGTCCGAAAGGTGCTCCTGTCACCAAGTATTCGATGGAGCCGGTCCGGCGGCGGCTCGCCGAGCTAGCGCCCGGTGTCGAGCTACTCGAAAATCTTCGATTCAATTCCGGAGAAGAGAAGAACGACGCTGATTTTGTCGCACAACTCGTGCGCGGCGTCGATGCGTACGTGAACGATGCGTTCGGTGCCGCGCACCGTGCGCACGCGTCGATCGTCGGGCCACCAAAGACCTTGCCGTCGGCTGCTGGACGATTGTTACAGCGCGAAGTTGAGGTGCTCGGTGGTCTTCGTGAGAACCCGAAGCGCCCATTCGTCGCTGTGCTTGGTGGCGCGAAGGTCAGCGACAAACTCGGCGTCATCGAGGCGCTCCTGCAAGTCGTCGATGCATTGGTCATCGGAGGAGGCATGTGCTTCACGTTCCTTGCCGCGAAGGGGTATCCGGTGGGCGACTCAATCTGTGAACTGGACCACGTGTCGACATGTCGCAAGTTGCTCGACGGCGCAAAACCCATTCATCTGCCTGAGGACATCAACGGTCTTGACGCATCAGGCGCCTACGCGACATTTGGGGTACGTCTCCCGGATGGCGCAAAAGGACTCGACATCGGACCGGGGAGCGCAGCGGCCTTCTCAGACGTCATCATGGACGCTCGAACCGTTTTTTGGAACGGCCCGATGGGAATGTTCGAAGACGAGCGTTTCGCGTCGGGCACACGAACGGTCGCTCAAGCAATGGCAGACACGAAGGCGTTCACGGTGGTCGGAGGCGGAGACAGTGCGGCAGCCCTCGCACAGTTCGGACTAGACGATGAGGTGGACCATGTGAGCACTGGCGGAGGAGCATCGCTCGAGTTGCTCGAGCTCGGTGACTTGCCAGGTCTTGCGGCTTTGAGAGGAGCTCCGAATGCCCCCTG
>CAYMVM010000007.1:72482-73621 GCA_964394175.1 uncultured Bifidobacterium sp. | reverse complement strand
GGTGGTGTCAGCAACAGGCGTTGGACGACAGTGACACGGCCTGTGTGGTGTCGGAGGCGCAACACGCGGTGTCTTCGACGCGCATCTGATCTGCGTCGGCAAGAACTGTGTAGACCTCCCACGGTTCGCCGTCGGGGGCGTTCACCCACACTTTGTCCTGCACGGCGTAACAGCAGGTGGTCTGCTCTTCGATGTCGGTGGCGAGACCCACGGCCTGCAAGTGCGTGATCGCTTCTTGCACGAGGTCGGTGCTCTCGACTTCGACACCAAGGTGATTCAACGATCCTGGCTCACCCTGACCCTCGATGAGCACCAACTTCAACGGCGGATTCGCGATCGCGAAGTTCGCGTAGCCGTCGCGGATTTTTGCAGGAGAGGTGTTGAACAGGCGCGAATAGAATTCGATTGCCTCGGTGAGATTAGAGACATTGAGGGCAAGTTGGACTCGTGACATTTGTAGCTCCTCGTCAGGTGTGCACGTTCAAACTACCACCGCATCAATACGTAGTTCAGGGCTGCGGAGTCCACGGCCCTTTCGCATCGAGGTCGTACACGGTGAGGTGCCACTCTTTGATCAGGTCGAGACTCACATGAACAGAACCTGTCGACTCGGTGTCGCAACAGCAAAGCGCAAGTGTCGCCTCGACCATTTCTTCCATTGACTCGATTTGGTCCTTGCGCACGAAGTCTCCGATGAGAATCTGCGCACCTTCGCTCATGACCGCAGCACGAGGCTCGACGGTGTTGATGCGTATGCCGTTGCCGTACATCTCGACCGCAAGGTCGTTCGTGATGCGGTTCAGGGCCGCCTTCGACGAACCGTAGATGCCGTGGCTGGTGTGGGTCTGGCGGAACGGTGGCCCTTCGTTGTGCTTGGCGGTCGCGCTCGACACGTTCACGATCCATCCCTCACCTCGCGAGATCATCGATGGAAGGACTTGCTGGCAAATTTCAAGGGGGGCGAAGGTGTTGACTTCGTAGGTGAGCCGCAGCCGCTTGCCGGGATACTCGAGCAATGGGCCGTACATCGCAGCTGCAGCGTTGTTGATGACGACATCGATGCGACCGCCGAAGTGGCTGAGCGCGGCGGGAATGATGCTGAGTCGACTGGACTGGTCTGCAAGGTCGGCGACATGTGC
>CAYMVM010000007.1:35015-72382 GCA_964394175.1 uncultured Bifidobacterium sp. | reverse complement strand
TTCCAGCCGACCTCGTCGAAGATGAAGAGGTCGTCATATTCGATGTCACCTTCGATCTCGGAGAAGAAGCGTGAGCCCGCAGTCTTCTGAGACCCGAAGAGTTTGACTTCGGAGCGCCGACCCCACCGGCGCAACAACAGAGCCTTGTCGGCCATCTCGTCATCATCGAAACACACCATGCCACCGGTGCCGGCGGCGGTGATGATATGCGAGAGCGCGAACGACGTGAGGCTGATGTCTGAACGCGTGCCGGTCGGTGTTCCGCGAAGTGTGAGGCCCAGAGCGTCACACGAGTCCTCAATCACCTTCAGGCCGTGACGATTGGCGATGTCGCGGATGTGGTCCCAATCTGGTGCGTTGCCGATGAGATTGGGCACGAGAATCGCTTTCGTCTTGGGGCCGATCATCTCCTCGATCTTCTGGACGTCGATTTGGAACGTGTCTGGCGTGACGTCGACGAACACTGGCACCAAGCTTGCGCGAATCATGGGGGCGATGTCGGTTGAGAAGGTGACCGACGAGGTGATGATCTCATCGCCGGGGGACAGGCCGAGAACGTCGATGGCCAAGTACAACGCCGATGATCCTGAATTGCACATGATTCCACGCTTTTTCCCGAAGAGGGAAGCGACGCGACGTTCCATCTCGCGCACGTTCTTGCCGATCCGTAGTGCGGTCGGGCCTCCTCGGAGGACGCTCACCACCGCCTCGATCTCGCGTTCATCGTGGACTGATCCGGCGTATTCGATGCGACGAGTACCTTGCGTCATTCGCGTCATGTCATGTCCTCCGTGATGTCGATTGATAGGGCGTCTTTTCCAGGTCATGGAGGAGACGCTCAAGCAGGTCAGCAAGTCGTTCTTTGTCGTCGCGCGACCATTTGTCGAGCACTGACGTGAGGTGACGATCTCGTATCTCGACCATCCGAATTGCCAGCGACGATCCGCGTGTCGTTCGAGACACGAGAATCGCGCTTGCGTTGTCCGGATGTTGTTCCTTCCGCACGAGGCGCAGGTCTTCGAGAAGTGACACCTGTCGGCTCGTCGCGCCAGTGTCCATCTGTGCAGCGCGAGCCAAGTCGGCAAGTGACATGTGATCGTCGAGGGCAAGCAGAACCTCTGTCGCTTGCTGGGGCAGGTCGACGCCACTGGCGAGCGAAAGAGCCTTATGCACCTGCTTGCTCGCGCGAAGGCGCTGCAGTCGGCGCAAGGAGGCAGCGATGACCGAGTGAGGCGTGTTCTGTGGTCGTGCCATGGCCCCCCAATCGAACTGCTAGTGTTGACTGAGTCAACACTAGCAGGAGACGTGATGGTGGGAGAGCAGCGATACACGATCATCTCGGCTGACTGTCATGCCGGTGGTTCGATGGAGCAGTACGCCTCGTATCTCGACCCGCAGTGGCGAGATGAGTTCGACCAATGGCAAGCAAAGTACGTGACGCCGTGGCGTGACCTGACGGGCGACTCGAAGGTGCGCAACTGGGACAGCTCCCGACGTTTCGACGAGCAGCAACGTGACGGCATCGTGGCCGAGATCGTGTTCCCGAACACCGTGCCACCGTTCTTCCCGACGAACTCTGTCGTCGCGCCGACACCGACGGCGAAGAATTATGAGCGACGCCTCGCCGGCATACGCGCTCACAATCGTTGGCAGGTGGAGTGGTTACAGGAGGCACCGAAGCGTCGAAAAGGTCTCATCCAGATCTTTCTGAACGACATCGACGCCGCTGTCGCCGACATCAGGGAATTCCATGCGAGAGGAATTGACGGTGGAGTGCTGTTGCCCGGAGTTGCTCCCGACTCGGGTCTGCAACCGCTTTTTGCGCGCGACTATGACCCGATTTGGGCCGTGTGTGAAGAGTTGGATCTGACGATCGCCCACCACGGCGGTGGAACGGGCATCCCAAATTACGGCAACCATCCCGCCACGATGATCGTGTTCGCCATGGAGTCACCATGGTGGGCTGACCGTGCGGTGTGGCATTTGATCTGGGGTGGCGTCTTCCAACGCTTTCCTGGTCTTCGCTTCGTCCTCACCGAAGTAGGCATCAAGTTCGTACCCGAGATGTTGCGGTCGATGGACTACTTCCACAGTGAGATGGTGAAAGGTCGCCTCGGTGAGATCGCGTTCGAGCCTGATCAGATTCTGAAAGAAACGCCGAGCACATACTTCAATCGCAACTGTTTCATCGGGTCTGCGTATCCGAGTCCATCAGACGCTGCAATCATCCGTGAAGTGGGTCTCGAGCGAGTGATGTGGGGAAGTGATTATCCGCACCACGAGTCGACGTACCCGTACACGCGCGAGTCTTTGCGTCTGGTGTTTTCCGACTGGAGCCCGCACGAGCTGCAGACTTTGCTCGCGGGTACAGCGTCTCGCGTCTACGGATTCGACCTCGCCGCACTCCGTCCACTCGCGAACCATTTTGGGCCGACACATGCAGAGATCTCGCGCCCACTTGATGTCATTCCGGCGGAAGCGACCAGTCCGGCCTTCTCACGCCCGTAGTTCAGATACGCGCCTGCGTGTCAGTCCCACGCGCACTGCATGCGCTTGATGCCATTGATGAAGGCACTCTGCAGATACGCGGGCTCGCTCGTGATGTGGAGTGACGGCACGCGCTTGCGAATTTCGTCGAACATGACACCAATCTCGCGGCGTGCCAGATTCGCACCGAGGCAGAAGTGCGGGCCGCCAGCTCCGAACCCGACTTGCGCGGGGGCGAGTGGGCGAGCCACGTCGAAAGTGTGTGGGTCGGTGAACACCCGCTCGTCACGGTTGCCCGAGCAGTACCACATGACGACTTTTTCGCCTTCTTTGATGGGTTGACCGTTGATCTCAGTGTCTTCCGTCGCAGTTCGACGGAAGTGAATGACGGGAGTGGCGTAACGGACAATTTCTTCCACAGCCGTGCGGGTGTGCTCTTCGAAATTGTTGAACCACTTGTGTCTCTGGTCGGGGTGGTCGGTGAGCAACTTCATGCCGTGGCTGATCGCATTTCGAGTCGTCTCGTTGCCAGCGACGACCAGAAGAATGAAGAACGAGCCGAACTCTTGCGCGGTGAGTCGCTCGCCATCGACGACGGCGTTCATCATCGCTGAAGTCACGTCGTCTTTCGGGCTCTTCACGCGGTCTTCGCCGAGTGCCTGTGCGTAGGCGAAGATCTCCATGCCGGCTTTCAGCAGGTCCTCATACGATCCGACGAATTCAGGGTCGCCAACGCCGAGGATCACGTTCGTCCAATTGAAGATCTGGCGCTCGTCGCTCTCAGGAATACCCATCATGTCGCAGATGATCTGCAGAGGAAGAAGTGCCGCGACCTCTTCGACGAAATCGCAGGACTTGCCGGGAAACTTCTCGAGCAAGCGGTCGACGACCTTCACCGCTCGTACCTTCACTTGTTCTTCGACACGTGAGATCTCTTTCGGGGTGAAGCCCTTCGACACGATCGATCGAAGACGAAAGTGCTTCGGGTCGTCCATGTTGATCATCGAACCGAAAAACTCGTTCAACTCTGTCGGCATGTCACCGATGTTCGAGCCTTTGCCGCTGCAGAAAATCTGCGGGTTACGGCTGACATGCCAGATGTCTTGGTGACGTGTCAGCGCGCGATAGCCCGGGCCGCGCGGGAAGGGTGAGTCCTCGATGATCGCTTCGGGAAAGAAATGGAAGGGCGATTCGTCGCGCAATGTCTTGAACGCACCTTCGCGGTACGCGCGATCCTTGGTCCAAAATTCGTTCAGCGAGAGATCGATGTCGTCGAGGGGCACCACAGGAAGTTCCATGCCTCTGACTGTATTGCCCGATTCGACACCGCAATTCACCGGACAGATAGGTTCGGCGCCATGGCCGAATTCACCTTCTTCGTCGATGCCGATCTGTATCAGATGAACGGCGGAGAACTTGCCGCAGACGAGGCGGACTTGCACGCAGCCGGGGTCGAATCTGTCGACATCCCGAATGAGTACGGGGCCGATCTCGGAATGCGCATCCCTGTGAGGGTGACAGGAACGCCCAAGGGCCTGCGGTTCTATGCGCGATTGCTCGGGGTGCGCGACACGATGCAGCTCGAAGAATTGGAGCGAGTGCTTGCGGCAGCCGACGCACGTGGTGAATGGCTCTCTGACCTCTGAGGCATCACCTCAGCCATCTCACTCAACTCCCTGAAAGTGGGTCTTCTTGGCTACTCTTTGCGAGCCGTCTCGCATGCGTGCGGGAGTCGTGAAGGGAAATTCCATGCCAGAAGCAGTCATCGTCGCCACCGCCCGTAGCCCCATCGGCCGCGCTCAGAAAGGCTCACTCATCGATCTGCGTCCAGACGACATGTCCGCCCAGATCGTGAAGGCTCTGATGGCCAAGGTGCCGCAGGTCAAGGCCTCTGACATCGAAGACTTGATGATGGGCGTCGGCCAGCCAGCTGGTGAAAGTGGTTTCAACGTGGCGCGTATGACCGCAATCCTGGCCGGTCTCGACGATGTCCCCGGTGTGACCGTCAATCGTTATTGCTCCTCCAGTCTGCAGACCATCCGTATGGCCGCACATGCGATTCGCGCCGGTGAAGGCGACTGCTTCATCGCCGCTGGCGTCGAGACCGTGAGTCGCTACGTGCATGGTCGTGCCGACACCGCTCCGAACGACATTTTCAAGTCGGCGATGGAGCACAGTGCACTGCGTGCCCAGGGTGGTCAGCCAAAGTGGTCGCCACAGCAGGGTCTTGCTGACGCTTACATCGCGATGGGTCAGACCGCTGAGAACGTGGCAGAAATCGAGAACGTGTCACGCGAAGACATGGACCACTTCGGTGTTCGTTCCCACAACCTCGCGTGTGAGTCGATCGAGAACGGTTTCTTCGCGCGCGAGATCACACCGTTGACGCTTCCTGACGGAACCGTCGTATCGAAAGATGACGGCCCCCGTGCAGGAACCAACTACGAGGCGACCTCGCAGTTGAAGCCGGTGTTCCGTCCTGACGGAAAGATCACAGCAGGTAACGCATGCCCCTTGAACGACGGTGCCGCAGCTGTGATGGTGATGAGCGACACGAAGGCAAAGCAGCTCGGCATCACTCCGCTCGCTCGCATCGTGTCGAGCGGCGTATCCGGATTGAATCCCGAGATCATGGGACTTGGTCCGGTCGAGGCATGTCGCCAAGCTCTGAAGCGAGCCGGCATGACCATTGACCAGATCGATTTGGTCGAGATCAACGAGGCATTCGCAGCGCAGGTGCTTCCGTCAGCTCGCAACCTCGGCATTCCGATGGAGAAGTTGAATGTCCATGGCGGAGCAATCGCACTCGGTCACCCATTCGGAATGACCGGTGCGCGCATCATGTCGACGCTCATCAACGGTCTTCAATGGGAAGACAAGCAGTACGGACTAGAGAGCATGTGCGTCGGTGGTGGCCAGGGAATGGCCATGATCATCGAGCGTCTCAGCTAGTCGCGACTATCTCGACTTTCATACGCAACGACGAGTCCGAGCACAGCCATCGCGCCAGCAGCGACGGCGAATGTCGCAGCTGGGCCGGCTGAGCCGTAGATCATCGGCGCGATCAGCGACACAAGTGCCGCCGTCGACAAATCACCGGCACCCATCAGTCCTTGTGCAGCTGCGGCACGCCCTTCGGGGGCTGCGCGAGCCATCATCGATTGTGCTGCAGGCAGCGCAAGTGCACCAACGAGACCTTCAACCGTTCCGAACAACACGATGAGCCACGCGTTCGTGAGAAGTCCGTAAATGCACACGACCGGCGCGGCACATGCGATACCCACGAGCGCCATCGTGCGGGCCCCCCGGCGGTCAGCGATACGTCCTCCGCGAGCACCGAACATGATGAACGGAATTGAATACAGCAGGAACGAAAGTCCGACCATGAGGTTGGTGCCGCCACGATCGGTGACGTAGCGATCCCACAACGCGTCATAAATGCCGACGGGTAGGAACAACGTGAGTGATGCGATCGATGCCGCACGAATGGGCCGTAGTCGCAGCAGGCCGAGACTCAGCCGTTGTGATTCGCCCGTCGAAGGGAGCGTGGGGAGTTGGCGGGGCATGACGACGAACAGTGCGAACAGTGCGAAGCTGCAGAAGAACACGAACATGCCGTTCACGCTCGTCGCTTCGATCAGCAATGCGCCGATGAGTGGACCGCCTGTGAATCCGGCCATCTCGATGCCTCGCAACCGACCGAGCCGTTCTGCCGCTCGAGATGGGTCGAGGTTCGCAGCGAGCGCTCGGATGGCGGGGCCGGCAGTTCCCATCGCTGCGCCGATCAGTCCTCGTGCCACGATGAATGCGAACAACGAACCACTGAGTGCAAAGAGAGCAGACCCCGCAGCCGACACGGCAAGTCCGGCGATGACCAAGGTCTTCGGATGACCTCTGTCGGCGAACGGTGCGACGGTGATGGACACGACGACAGAGGTGAGAAAACCAGCGGCGGCGATGTAGCCGAGGCCCGCATCACTGAAGCCGTACTTGTCTTGCAGGTCCGACAGTGCCGCGAAGATGCCCGAGTTCGACACCGCGGCGAGAAATGCGCACACCAACAGCACTCCCATGCCACTCTTTTTTGTCTCGTTCACGTCACCAGTCCCAGCGATTGGGGCGGTCTGCGCGCACGGTCACAGTGTCGGGTGAATTCGGGTTCGTGTGCACTCGCACGACGAAGGTGTCGGTGCCGTCAGAGACTTCGGCGAGTGCCCACGTGTCGCTGCTGTCGCGCAAACCGGCGCCAAGGTGAAACATACTCAGCACACTCACGCCGGCGACGTCGGCTTCTGCACGCCACATCGCGGCGAGGCCTTGGCGCAAGTCGGGGTCGGCGGACAGGTCAAAACCGTGGAGCACCAATTCGATGGTGGTGATGTCGACGAGGCTCACTTCAGATGCGTCGACGATGTCGGTTCCGGACATGTCGTCGTAGATGACGACGATGGGTCCGTCGTCGTTGGACTGTTCGCAGACATTGCCGTAACGAAGAATCGGCAGTCCGTCATCGTCGACGGTGCGCACCATCACTCGGTCGCCGCTCTGAAGTTTCATGACAGGAACTTCTTCGAGACGATCGCGTCGTTGAACGTCGGCCAGTAGGTGAGACCCCAGTCGTCAAAGCCGAGGTCTGACAACATCACACACCCGACGTCAGCGACCGGATCGACCCAGACGAAGGTGCCGGCCCCGCCGAAATGTCCGAACGTCGACGCACTGTTTCGCTCACCGAGCCAGTGCGGGTGTTTGTGGCCTTTCAGCTCTGGTCCGAGACCCCACCAGCAGGGTGAAAAACGGCCGACCCCCGGAACGATGCCGTCTAGTTCTGCGAAGTGTGGTGCGGTCGCGTCAGTCCACGTGTCACGCGCGAGAAGTGTCGGTGCACGCATCTCGGTGATGAATGCCGCCAGGTCGCGCGCGGTGGAGTGAACATCTTTTGCTGCCGAGCCTGCGAGGACGGTGTTGACCATGCCGAGTGGTTCGCAGACTGATTCACGGAGATAGCGCGCGAAAGGAATCGACGAACACGTCTCTATGTGTGATGCGATCATGTCGTAGCCGGTGTTCGAATAGATCCGCTTTCGACCAGGTGCGTTGACCGGTTGTGTACCTTCGAACGGATAACCACCCGCGTGTGCAAGTAGGTGGCGAAGAGTGCAGGACTCTTGCCCGACAGCTGCGTCGAGCGACGTGATGCCTTCTTCGACTGCGACAAGGGTCGCGTACGCAGTGAGAAGTTTGCTCACCGATGCGATGCGGTAGTCGCGGTCGATGTCGCCGTGAGTGACGGTGCCTGACGACGTGACGACAGCGATCGAGACGTTCTTTGGTGGCCAGCCGGCGACCAGTCCGGCAAGCGCATCGGTCATGGGGGAGGAGCCGTCAGATGCCGTTGGCGCGAATGAGCTCGGCGACGCGGAATGCAAGGTCAAGTGATTGCCTTCCGTTCAGTCGCGGATCGCAAACTGTTTCGTAACGATCATCGAGGTCATCATTACCGAGATCGTCGGCACCACCGAGGCATTCGGTGACGTCGTCGCCGGTGAGTTCGATGTGGATGCCACCGGGCCATGTGCCCTCAGCCTTGTGGGCTCGCACGAAACCGGCGATCTCCCCGATGATCGTGTCGAGGTGACGGGTCTTGCGCCCGGACGGTGTGGCGTAGGTGTTTCCGTGCATGGGATCACATGCCCACACCACCGGGTGTCCGGCGTCGTGTACTGCGCGCAACAGCGGACGCAATTCGTCTTCCACTTTGTCGGCTCCCATGCGCGAGATGAGGGTGAGGCGGCCCGGCACTCGTGCGGGGTTCAGCACCTGGCACAGCTCGAGTATCCATTCAGGATCTGTTCCGGGACCGATCTTGCATCCGACAGGATTGCCGACACCGCGCAAGAACTCGATGTGTGCTCCGTCCATCTGTCGTGTGCGCTCGCCGATCCACAACATGTGTGCAGAGCAGTCGTACCAGCCGCCAGTGAGCGAGTCTTGGCGGGTGAGTGCCTCCTCGTACCCGAGGATGAGAGCTTCGTGACTGGTGAACACGTCGACTTCATGCAGTGCAGAAGTGTTCTCTGTGTCGACACCACAGGCGCGCATGAAGAGCAGTGCGCGTTCGATTTCGGCAGCGAGCGATTCGTAACGCTGACCTTCCGGACTTGATGCCACGAACTCTTGAGTCCAGGCGTGAACTCGATTGAGATCTGCAAAACCACCCTTGGTGAACGCGCGCAACAGATTCAACGTGCTTGCTGATTGGTGGTATGCCTGCACAAGCCTTTCGGGGTCTGGCATGCGCGCAGCCTCTGTCGGCGTGGGGTCATTCACGATGTGTCCGCGGAACGACGGAATCTCGAGGTCACCGACCTTTTCTGTGGGGCTCGAACGAGGCTTGGCGAACTGCCCAGCCATGCGTCCGACCTTCACCACCGGTACGCCCATCGAATAGGTGAGCACCACCGCCATCTGCAAGATGACACGCAACTTCTCGCGGATGTTGTTGGCGGAGAATTCTTCGAAGCTCTCGGCACAGTCGCCGGCCTGCAACAAGAAGGCGTTTCCGGCGGCCACTTTGGCGAGCGAGGACTGCAGCGAACGCGCCTCGCCGGCGAACACGAGGGGCGGGTACGACGCGATGTGTTTCAGCGCGCGATCAAGACCCGCGTGGTCGGGCCAATCGGGTTGTTGTGCGGCGGGGTACGCCGTCCAGGAAGACGGAGTCCAACTACGAGCCATGGTCCACAGCCTTGCGGGGGATTAGGCGATTTGCAAAGCGAATTTTGTGCGAGAGTCGCCGACGAGGCGACTCAGGCAGCCAAGATGCGCTCGGCGTCCTCGCGGAGACCTTCGACAGCGCGGCTGACAAGACGACGTGCGGCTTCAGCGGTGACACCGAGGTCTTCGCCGACTTCGCGGAAGCTTTTGCGCTCACCATCGATGAGACCGAAACGTGCCTCAACGGCGTAACGAGCACGCTCGTCGAGAGTGCCGAGCAGTTCGCTCAGTAGTTCGCTGTCGACCAACGCCATGACGGCGTCTTCAGGTGTTCCCTGACCGTTGTCCATGAGGTCGCCGAGGGTGGCATCACCGTCGTCGCCGACGGTCTTGTCGAGCGACACTGGGGTGGTGAGACGGTGCAACTCTGCATTGCCTGCATCGAGGGTCTCGCCATCGCCACTTGCTTGACGCAAAGCAGCACGCAAGCTGGCTGAGCGATCGCCAGGAATGCGGATGAGACTGGCCTTCTGGTCGAGCGCACGACCGATGGCCTGACGGATCCAGAACGTCGCGTAGGTGGAGAACTTGAAGCCACGGCGCCAGTCGAATTTGTCGACCGCGTGCTCGAGACCAAGGTTGCCCTCTTGGATGAGGTCGAGGAGGTCCATGCCCTGAGGCAGGGGGTACCGACGTGCGATAGAGACGACGAGGCGGAGGTTCGAGCGGATGAACCGGTCCTTCGCCGCGGCAGCGTTACGCAGGTCGCGACGCAGGGCGGCACCACGCTCGCCAGATTCGAGGCGCTTGGCAGCATCGCGGCCCGCCTCGATGGCCTTGGAGAGCTCGCGCTCGTCCTCGGCGGTGAGCAAGGCAACCTTGCCAATTTCGTTCAGATAGAGACCAATTGAGTCATTCATGATGGATCGTGTAACCGTGTGTCCTGTGGTGTTGTTCCCATCTGACGGGTGGCGTCAGACACGCGGGGGTTGCGGAACAACTGGTGGGTGGGGGTGTCAATTTTGGGGAAATGTGAGAATAACACTTTCCGTTTCGTTTGTCGCCCCCCAATTTCACATTTTCTGAGATGCATTCGTCCCGACGTGCGCGACCCCTCGTTGCCGGCTGAAACCCTTGTGCCGCAGGGGTGTCAGCACGGGGCCGGACCTACACTTGGTCTCCGTGCCGCTACGAATAGGACTGTTCGGGGGCACGTTCGACCCCCCGCACGTGGGTCACATCGCGGCGGCTGTGAACGTGCGCCATGCCCTCGGGCTCGACCGCGTCCTCATGATGGTCGCAAGCGACCCGTATCAGAAGTCGGCCGTGCGCGCCGTGACTCCTGCCGACGCCCGTCTTGAGATGACTCGCGCCGCGTGCGCAGGGGTGCCTGGGCTCGAAGTGTCAGACGCAGAGATCGTGCGCGGTGGACAGACATTCACTTTCGACACGGTGCGGGACATTCTCTCGTCTGCACCCGACACTGACATCTTCGTCATCGTCGGTGGCGACACTGCAGCACGTGTCGAGTCGTGGCATCGTTGGCATGAGTTGGCAGAGATCGTGCACTTCGTCGTCATCGCACGTAGTGACGACGAGTTGTCGCTACCGCGTTCCATCGACTGGATTCGTGTTGATACACCTGTCATTGAGTGCTCGAGCACTGATCTGCGTCGACGTCTCTCCGACGGAAAAGACACCAATCATCTCTTGCCCCGGTCGGTCCTTGACGTGATTCACGCTCGTCATCTGTATGTCGACGACAGTCGTCGCCAGCCAGTGACTGCGAACACGACCTCATGAGCGCCATTCCCGAGCGTCGCCGTCGGCGCATGATCACGGCCGTCGTTCTTGGAATCGTCGCACTCGTCGCACTTCCCGCAGGTCTGGTGGTGAGCGCAACGACACTTCTCAATTCGACGGACGGACGAAACGTCACGGCAGACAGCACCATCAGAATTCCGCCGACCCCTGCCGCACTGCTTGCTGGAGTCGATGCGCGCGACGAGATCGCGATGATCGCCGTGTTCGCTCTCTCGCCGAGTGGGCGCGGCGGCACGATCGTGTCAGTACCCGTCGGTTCGAATGCGCGCATCGGACGCACAGGCACAATTCACCGTGTCGCAGACACGTACCGCGAGTCCGGATTCGACGCGTTCGCAATCGATGTCGAGGGACTCCTGAATGTGTCGTTCGCCGCGTCAGCCAAGGTCGATGTCGCCGACCTGACGGCGATGTTGCAATCGGTGGGTGACCGCACGGTCGTCATCGACTCTGACGTGTATGACACGTCGCTCGACGGGTCGGTGCGACAGATCGCAGTCGCCGGAGAGCAAGTGATGACGCCCGAGCAGATGGCGACGGCTCTGCTCGCAAGTCAACGTGGTGCCCCTGAGAGTCAACGCCTCGTGCGAATGAAGTCCCTGTGGACGGCGATTGCCGGTACGTCACTGTCCTCACCGGCGACATCGGTGCCGACCACCGGCGCGGCCGACACGTCGACGACTTCGACCGTGGTTCCTACCGATGTCAACGAGTTTTTCGCAGCGTTGCGCACGGGGCCGATTCAGTTGTGGCAGTTCGCGGCGACACCGGTACCGCAAGGCGAACGCAACCCGGCGAACCTGGACCTCTACGACCTTGACCGGGCCGAAGTGGTGATGGTCATGGCGAGCATCGCACCGAGCTCAGTGTCAGTCTCGTCGACGAACGTCTCGTTCATGATCGACAGTCCGTTTGCAGATGCGTCGATCATCAAAAAAGCTGTCGAGCGTCTCATCTTGTTGAAGGTGAACGTGCTGGTCATCCGTCAGACAGGTCAGGCCGCGGGGGCCAACACTGAGTTGTTGTATCGCGATGTGGAAGTGCGCGACGCAGTCGAGAACTACGACGCGTATTTCGGGCCGGTCGTCTTGCGTGAGCCGAGAGATCGCGTCGAAGGAATCGACGTGCGTCTGGTGCTCGGCGAGGACTTCCGCACGTATCTGAACACTCCTGAGGGTCAAGCGACCCCCACGACGACCACTTCGACAACCGTTCCGGACTGACACGAGAGGTCACGACACACATGGAAGCTCAACTACCGGTCGACCCGGACATCACGTCTCGGGATCTCGCTGTGCTCGCAGCACAAGCACTCGACGAGAAGTTGGCGACAGACGTCGTCGTGCTTCCTGTCGGCGACGTGCTCGCCATCACCGAGTTCTTCGTGATCGCAAGTGCATCGAACAAGCGTCAGGTGAAGGCGCTCGCAGATTCGGTGTTGACCGCAGTTCGTGACCTCACCGGTCGATCGCCGCTGCGCTCGGAGGGTGCAGGGGAGCAACAATGGGTGCTCATCGATTATGGCGATGTCGTGGTCCATGTGTTCGCCGATGAGACCCGTCGCTTCTACGAGATCGAACGCCTGTACAAGGATGTGCAACCGATTTCGTGGCAGGTCTAGGTCCGACCGCTATCGTGGGGACTTCAGTTTCGGGGCTGTAGCTCAGTTGGCAGAGCGCTTGCATGGCATGCAAGAGGTCAGGGGTTCAATTCCCCTCAGCTCCACTCTCACTGTTGTGACGTGAAGTCGGAGAGTTTCACGAGGCGGCACGTCGGTACCGGCGGTGAATCGACGTCTGCGAGCAAGAACCGCATCGCCATCATCCCGCGCACGTGCCCCGCTGTTCCCAGCCAGTTGTCGACGCCAGGGTTTTCTTTGCTGATGTGAAAGCGAACCGATCCGTCGGCACCGTGCGTCGCGTTGTCGCGAATGTAGAGACCAAAGTCAGACCCGTAGGGGTGGCTCTGTTGGAACACCGTCCCCAAGTAGAACGACCAATAACGACACGGTGGTGGAGTCGCCTCGACGATGAGTATCTCGTCGTCTTGCACTTCGTAGTTGCCGAACACATAAAGGTTGTCGACAGTCGGATACATGTAGCCACTCGGCTTGCCTTGCATGTCCGTGCCGCCAGGCAACGGTGGGTGAAACTCGTTGGCCGGTGCTTTGGTGATTCGGCTGACGACCGCATCTGACATGCCCCACATGCCGTCGAAGAATCGACTCGCTGCTTCGATGCGTTCGATCAGCGCCGATTCGGTGAGAAGTGGTGGCGGCCCAGCCGGCGGAGTCGCTTCGAGTTTCACGAGTGCCGCAGTTTGAGTGTTCGGCGACGAGAAGTACTGCCGCACGATCATCGATGTCGATCCGGGTGGCAGCGGGACGACACCTGGCGACGGGGTCGTGATGTTGGGGTCGAGTCGAATCTCGAAGGTGCCGTCAGCACCGATGGTCATGTCGTTGTCGTTGAAGGATCCAAGGACGAATTTCGGCATATCGCCACCACGTTCGTTGCCTTCGCCGTAGATGGTGACACCGAGGTAGATGGATTCGTTGCGAGCGCCAGTGAAGCGATATGTCGTGGCGCCGTCGAGTGGCGCGTAGTGGTACGTGGTGTAGGGGTTGTCCCATCCCCACTTGATTGTCGGCCCGATCATCTCGGTGATGAGCGGTCGCACAGGGTCTTGGTTGTCCACGTGCATGTCGAGCGCCAACTTGGCAAGCTGCAACGCGTATCGCTTGCCTTCGGCGGTCACATTGGCGGGAAGGCCGTATTCGTCTGTGCGGCGTACGGCTGCATCGACCAGCTGCCAGAACTGCTCGAAAGCACTCGTCATGTCAGCGAAAGTAGCCGCCGCGGCGGCAACAGGAACCGTTCAGCGTTCGTGGCTGGGTACGTAACGCACGAACTCGTCGTTGATGAGCGGCGAGGTCATGATGAAGTCGGCGGTGGCGCGATTGCAAGCCACGGGAATGTTCCACACCACGGCGATGCGCAGCAGGGCCTTGATGTCCGGGTCATGGGGCTGCGGTTCGAGAGGGTCCCAGAAGAACAGCAACACGTCGACATCACCTTCTGAGATGCGTGCTCCGATTTGCTGGTCGCCACCGAGCGGCCCACTGCGCAGACGTTCGACCTCAAGCCCGGTGCGTTCGTTGACCAATCGGCCCGTTGTGCCGGTGCCGATGAGCGTGTGGTTGCGCAGCTCGTGTTTGTGTGAGTCGGTCCACTCGAGAAGTTCGTCCTTCATGTTGTCATGAGCGACGAGAGCGATGACCTTGTGCTTCTTGCTGACGAGCGGTACTTCGACGGTCATGGCGCCTCCTGTTGACGTTGTCGTCACTTGATGACGAGGTTCACCATACGCCCAGGAATGACGATGGTCTTCAGTATCTGTTTCCCGTCGGTCGCGGCGCGTACTTTTTCATCGCTCATCACCGCGTCGATCACCTGTTGTTCACTTGCAGACGCGTCGACAATCACTCGTGACCGTACTTTTCCGTTGATCTGCACAGGCAGCTCGATCGTGTCGCTGATGAGCAGAGCAGGGTCGGCCACGGGGAACGGCACGAACGTGATGGAGTCGGTGTGGCCGAGTCGCTGCCACAACTCTTCACCGAAGTGTGGGCACAGGGGAGCGACCATCTGCACCATCGGTTCGACGATGCTGCGCGGTGCAGCATTTCCCTTGTTGATCCACTGAGTGAGCTCGTTGTTCAATTCGATGAGTTTCGAGATGGCGGTGTTGAACTTGAGACCATCCATGTCCGAGTCCACGCCAGCGATGCACTTGTGGAGATGGCGCATCAATTCATCAGGAGCTTCGATGTCTTCCACTTTCGAGGCTCCGCTGTATTCATCGACAGCGTTGCGCCAAAAACGTTGAAGGAAGCGCTGCATGCCGACGACGTCTCGCGTGTTCCACGGTCGAGAAACTTCGAGTGGCCCCATCGCCATTTCGTACAAGCGGAAGGTGTCGGCACCGTATTCGTCGTACATCTCGTCGGGTGTGACGATGTTCTTCAGGCTCTTGCCCATCTTCCCGTATTCACGTGTGACTGCTTCGCCGTTCCAGGTGTACGCGCCGTCCGCCTCGACGACTTCGTTGGCCGGGACAGCCTGTCCGCGGGCATCGCGGTACGCATACGCCTGGATGTAGCCCTGGTTGAACAAGCGATGGAATGGCTCTTCGCTCGACACGCGGCCGAGGTCGAAGAGCACCTTGTGCCAGAAGCGCGAATACAAAAGGTGCAACACGGCATGTTCGACACCGCCGACGTACAGGTCGACACCACCGGTGTGTCCTTGCTCGCTCGGGCCCATCCAGTACTTCTCGACCTCTGAATCGACGAAGGAGGAGTCGTTGGTGGGGTCGAGATAGCGCACTTCGTACCAGCAGCTGCCGGCCCACTGCGGCATGACGTTCACTTCACGTCGGTAGTTGCGCGGTCCGTCGCCAAGGTCGAGAGTCACGTTGCGCCAATTCTCCACCCGAGCGAGCGGCGGTATGGGTTCGGTGTCAGCGTCGTCTGGGTCGAGTGCTTGCGGTCGGAAATCGTCGAGCTCGGGCAACAAGACGGGAAGTTCGCTCATGGGTACGGCGTGGGCGCGGCCATTGTCGTCGTACACGATCGGAAATGGCTCGCCCCAATAGCGCTGACGCGAGAACAGCCAATCACGCAACTTGTATGTGACAGTCGGTTCGCCGAGCCCCTTGGCGGCGAGCCAGTCGTTGATGATGCTCTTGGCTTCCGTCATGGTCCGGGCACCGTTGAGTGACACGTCGTCATTCGCAGAGTTCACGTATGTTCCCTCACCGACGTATGCCTCGGGCCACGTATCGCACGACACGTTCGGTGCGATGCCGTGCTGTTCGAACCACGAGTCGGGCGGCATTTGTGTGGCCACGATCGGCAGATCGAAACGGCGAGCGAATTCGAAGTCGCGTTGGTCACCAGACGGAACGGCCATGATTGCGCCCGTTCCGTAACCCATGAGCACGTAGTCGGCGATCCAGATGGGGATTGCTGCACCGTTCACTGGGTTCGTGGCGAACGAGCCAGTGAACACACCAGTCTTTTCACGCGTGTCGTCTTGTCGATCGTTGTCTCCGGTGGCTGCAGCCTGCGCGCGGTAGTGCTCGACGAGGTCACGTTGTTCGCTCGTGGTCAGTGCATCGACGAGGTGATGCTCGGGTGACAACACCATGAATGTGGCGCCAAAGAGCGTGTCGGGTCTCGTGGTGAACACTTCGAGGTCGCCCGCGGGCGACGCAAAGCGCACTCGGGCGCCTTCACTGCGCCCGATCCAGTTGCGTTGCATCAACTTGATCGGCTCTGGCCAATCGAGTCGGTCGAGGTCGTCGATGAGGCGGTCGGCGTAAGCGGTGATACGCATCGTCCACTGGCGCATGTTCCGTTTGAACACCGGGTAGTTGCCGATGTCGCTTCGACCGTCAGCGGTGACTTCTTCGTTGGCCAAGATCGTGCCGAGGCCAGGGCACCAGTTCACCGGCGCGTCGGACAAATACACGAGGCGGTGAGAATCGATGACGTCTCCGCGTTCGTCGGCTGTCAGATCAACCCAAGCGCGGCCATCTGCGGTGGTGCGACGTCCACTCTCGAATTCATGCACCAATTCGCTGATCGGGCGAGCACGTTTGGCGTCGGTGTCGAACCATGATCCGTGGATCTGCAGAAAGATCCACTGTGTCCATTTGTAGAAGTCTTCGTCCGTGGTGCACACACTGCGGCGGTCGTCGTGGCCGAGACCGAGTCGACGCAGCTGTCGACGCATGTTCGTGATGTTTGCTTCGGTGTTGGTGCGTGGGTGCACGCCGGTCGCGATGGCGTGTTGCTCCGCAGGCAATCCGAAACTGTCGTAACCCAATGCATGGAGGACGTTGAAGCCCTTCATGCGCTTGTAACGCGAATACACGTCGGTACCGATGTAACCGAGTGGATGTCCGACGTGCAGTCCGGCACCAGAGGGATACGGGAACATGTCAACCACGAACAACTTCGGGCGACCAGCGACCTTGTGTGGTTCGGCGAGCGGTCCAGCGGGGTTCGGTGCCTCGAACGTGCGGTGCTCTTGCCAATAGTCCTGCCACTTGGCCTCGATGCCGGCGGCAAGTGTCGCGGAGTACCGGAATTGCGGCACGCTCGGTGAGGTGGGGGGCTCAGGGGCAGACATGCGGGTCATATCGTACGGCGACGTCGGTACGGTGGAGGTGTGTCGCGTCAGAACTCTCGGTCCCGTTCGCGCCAGCCCAAGGGCGGCTCGTCGCACAGTTACCCACGCACCGCGCGCCTCAGCGAAGTGTTGCGCGAGATCATTGCCGACGAATTGACCCGCATCGACGACGAACGTCTTGAACTCGTCACCATCACGGCCATCGACGTCGATGCCGAGATGAACCGCGCAATCGTCTTCTACGACTCGATGGCGGGCGAGGCGGGTGACGAGGGAATCCTCATCGCGCTTGGTGAACATCGCTCACGCATCCAGTCGTCCATCAACAGGCAGATGCACGCCCGCAAGACACCTGTGCTCACGTTCAAACCCGACGAAGTCATCCGCGCCGCCGAACGCATCGACCGCATCCTCAAGAATCCGAGACCCTTCGAGGACGACGAGAGCTGATCGTGGGTCGTCGCACTCCGCCGACAGTGCACGGTCTCGTCATTCTCGACAAACCTGCCGGTTTCACCAGCCATGACGTCGTCGCACGTCTGCGCAAACATTTCGGTGAGCGTCGCATCGGCCATGCCGGAACGCTCGATCCGAGCGCCACCGGCGTCCTCCTCGTTGGTGTTGGCAACGGAACACGTCTGATGCGGTTTCTCGAAAAGATGGACAAGTCGTACACGTGCGAAATCGTCTTTGGCGTCACGACATCGACACTCGACGCCGACGGAGACGTCCTGGTCACTAGTGACGCACCAGTTCCCGCTATAGAGGATCTCCGTGCCCTTGTCGCGTCGAATCTGACTGGCGCCATCGAACAAATTCCCCCGATGGTGTCAGCCTTGAAAGTCGACGGAAAACGACTTCATCAACTCGCACGCGAGGGCATCGAAGTGGAGCGTGTCGCTCGGCCGATCAGAGTGCATGCCTTTGACATCGAGTCGACCGAGGATCCTCGTGTTGTGCGGGCGTCAGTGACCTGCGGGTCAGGCACTTACGTGCGTTCGCTCGGTGCTGATCTCGGAGACCTTGCTGGTTGCGGCGCACACATCAGGAATCTGCGACGAACGTCAATCGGCCCGTTCACATTGAGTGATTCGTCGACTCTCGAAGCGCCAGAACTACATGACGTCATCACCGCGGTGCGTGACATGGAACGTGTCACGCTCGACGACGCAGGTATCGACGACGTCCTCTATGGCCGCCCGCTTTCTGCGTGGACCGGCGAGGGGCCGTGGGCGATTCTCGACGAGCGTCAACAATTGGTCGCTGTCTATGAGAAGTGGAAGGGCGATCTGGCCAAGCCCGTGGTGGTGTTCGGGGGGCGGTAGGTTCCACCGTCGTGCGGGTCATCACCTCAGTCGCTGACACCCCATTTTCGTCCGATTGGTCTGGCGATCGATCAGTCGTCACCATCGGCGTGTACGACGGCGTGCATCGAGGTCACCGTGCCGTCATCTCGCAGGTACGCGACCGTGCGGCGAAGCTCGGAGCAAAGACTGTCGTCGTCACTTTCGATCGTCACCCTGTGAGCGTGGTGCGACCCGAATCGGCCCCACCGCTGCTGACGAACATCGAACAGAAACTTGAGCTGCTGTCGGGCACAGGTGTCGACGCGACGATGGTGGTTCCGTTCGACGAAGACCAATCACACGAGACACCGGTGCATTTCGTCGAGCGTGTGCTTATTGATGCACTTCGTGCCAAAGTTGTCATCGTTGGCGAAGACTTCCGCTTCGGTCACATGAGGCAAGGAAACGTCACACTTCTTCGTGAGATGGGCGAGCGCCACGATTTCTCTGTCGAGCCGTTGGCACTCGTTCCGCGTGCCGACGGCATTGATGAACCGGTGAGTTCCACTGCAATTCGACGAGCCTTGGCCGGCGGAGAGATCGACACAGCGACACGCATGCTCGGAGCCTTCTATGAAGTGCGTGGACGTGTCGTCGACGGAGACAAACGCGGTCGCACTATCGGCTTCCCAACCGCCAATGTTGAAGTACCGCGTCAGATGTGTCTCCCGTCAGACGGCGTGTACGCGGGTCTGTACCGACGTGCCAACGGAGACGAGCACATGTGCGCCATCAATCTGGGGCGGCGACCGACCTTCTACCGCAACGCCGACCATGCATTGCTCGAGGCGTATCTCTTGGACTTCGAAGGCGACCTCTACGGCGAAGAGGCGGCGGTCAAGTTCGTGGCATTTCTGCGCAGTGAGCGTCGTTTCGATTCCGTCGACGACTTGCGTCGTCAGTTGTCACTGGACATCGAACATGCCCGGTCGGCCGTCGTCGGCCGCCGCTGAGCAACGTTCACTCGCCGACAGAAGCGCTGACGCGACCATATGAAGTGGTGCGCTGCGACAGATGACGCCCGAGGGGCGCGACAATCTCGCTGAAGCGGCCCTCAGTCATCGCTTGACCGTGGTTTGCCCCGGCTGCCCGCGAGATGTTTTCGTCCATGAGTGTTCCGCCGAGATCGTTGCAACCCGCTTGCAAGAGTTGTGCTGCACCGTGTGTTCCGATCTTCACCCAGCTCACCTGCACGTTGTCGATGAGTCCGTCATAGGCGATGCGTCCGATGGCGTGCATCAGCACGGTCTCGCGGAACGTGGGTCCACGGCGGGCGCGCTTCTGCAGATAGATGGGCGACGCCATGTGCACGAACGGAAGTGGGATGAATTCAGTGAAACCACCCGTTTCCTTCTGAAGGTCTCGCGTGCGAACGATGTGACGCGCCCACGAACGAGGTGATTCGACGCTGCCGTACATGATGGTGATGTTCGAGCCCAGTCCGATCGAATGTGCTTGCCGATGGCATTCGAGCCATTCCTCGGTGTCGACTTTGTCGGGGCACAAGATCGCACGCACGTCATCGTCGAGGATCTCTGCTGCTGTGCCCGGCAGGCTCGCAAGACCGACCTCTTTCAGTCGAAGGAGATAGTCACGCAGAGACTCACCGTTGCGACGTGCCCCTTCAGTCACCTCTAGAGCAGTGAAACCATGCACATGCATGTCGGGAACCGCAGACTTCACGGCGCGCGTGACGTCAATGTAGTAGTCACCGTCGAAGTCGGGGTGAATGCCACCTTGAAGTGTGACTTCCGTGGCGCCCATCTCCCATGCTTCGACTGCTCGCTGTGCGATGTCGTCAAGAGTCAACAGGTAGGGCGTTCCGCGCAAATTGAGACTGAGTGGACCCTTGGAGAATCCGCAGAACTTGCACTTGTATGTGCAGACGTTCGTGTAGTTGATGTTCCGGTTGTGCACCCACGTGACGACGTCGCCAACAGCGCGGCGACGCAAGTCGTCGGCGTACGCGGCGATGGCGGTCACTTCAGCTCCGCGTGCGGCAAAGAGTGCAACAAGTCCGTCTTCGTCGACCTCGTTGCCCTGTTGATGTGCATCGAGCACATCGGCGACTGCGCCACGCACCATGCGTCGCGGCGCAGGGATGAGTGTCGGAGGCTTCACGTTCGAGCCGCTGTACCACTGCGTCGATTTGTGTCCGACCAGCACGACCTCGGCGCCGTCATGTACGACATCGGCTGCTGTCACCTTCTCTGGCCACAGCGCACCAGGGTCATCTCGCCCCAATCCTTCTGCATCACTTCGATCGAGGACTGGGAAGTGCAACGTCGTGTCGAGCCATGTCGCGGGCTTCGTCGCGTACTCCGGATAAATGGTGAGTCGGGGAGCGAGGGCGAAGTTGCGCGCCTCGGTCTCTTTGCGCAGCACGTCGAGTGCGGGCCATGGTCGCTCTGGGTTCACATGGTCGGCTGTCACAGGTGACACACCGCCCCAGTCGTCGATGCCTGCATCGAGAAGCACTCCGAAGTCGTCTGACAAGTTCGGTGGGGCTTGAAGATGAATGTCTGGCGGCAACAAGATGCGCGCTGCAGCAATCGTCCACAAAAATTCGTCTTGCGGACAGGGCTTTGCGTTCTGCATGCCGGTGCGCGGCTTCGGAAGGAAGTTCTGAACGATGACTTCTTGCACGTGGCCGTATCGACGGTGCACTGCGGCAATGAGAGACAGAGCTTTCACGCGGTCTTCCCGCGATTCACCGATGCCGACCAAGATTCCGGTGGTGAACGGAATGGACAACTCACCGGCCGTGCACAGCGTGTCAAGGCGGCGTTGCGGATGTTTGTCGGGCGCCCCCTTGTGGCAGTCGAGATCCGCACGCAAGGTCTCGAGCATCATTCCTTGCGATGGTGACACCGGACGAAGCATCGACAGTTCGTCGCGGTACAACGCACCAGCGTTTGCATGGGGCAACAGCCCGGTCTCGCTCAACACCAATTGCGCCATGTCGTGCAGGTAATGAACGGTCGAGTCATAACCGTTCGTCTTCAACCAGTCGGCGGCGACGCTGTAGCGAAGCTCGGGGCGTTCGCCGAGAGTGAAGAGGGCCTCATGGCAACCGAGGCGCGCACCGGAACGAGCGATCGCGAGCACGTCCTCAGGAAGTAGGTACGGCTTTTCCAGGCGTGCCGGTGGCTGAGCGAACGTGCAGTATCCGCACTTGTCACGACACAACATCGTGAGCGGGATGAACACCTTCGGCGAATATGTGATGCGGGTGCCGTGGTGTGTGTCGCGAACACTTCGCGCATGCGCCATGAGGTCGCTGAGCGCAGCGGTTGACACGACGTCAAGAAGCATCGAGTCGACAGGATGAGAATGCAGAAGCTCTTCTGCAGAGAACTGGCGCGACAACACGCAACACCTCCGAGGTGTCTGTAATGAGCGGATGAATTGTGTGCCAGTGCCGGTCAGGCTTCACACGAGAGTTAGAACCGTGCGTCGCCCTTGTGACCGAGCAACACCAACTGTAGTCCTATTGGGTCGAATCTGAAAGAAAGTCCGCAGAAGTGATGATGCGGCGAGATTCAGCCCTCGGCCAGGGCTCGGAAGAGTGCCCTCACGTTGTCGCCCGTCATGGGCACACGATGGCCGACACGACTGATGAAACCGAGTTGCACGCCAGACGCCGGATCCATGACGGTGAAGACCTGCTCGTGGCCGTCTTTGTCGACGATGACGTCAGTGAGACGAGGGACTCCGGCTGAGTCGAGCGCATCGCGCGTGAATCCTGCATTCAACACTTCGATGGCGATGTGCTGCACGCCTGATCCATGTTCGTCGAGGTAGCGCGACATGGTGGGGTCGTCACCTGGTCCGACCAGTACGACAGCGACTCCACCGGCTTCAGCGGTTATGACATTGGCATCGTCGGTGGTCTGGATACGAAAGCCCATGCCCGCGAAGAACTCGCGTGCTGCATGTATGTCGGCGACGGCCACGACGACATGATCGATGCGGCACGCCACTGTGTCGAGCTCGCTGCGGTCGACGTCACCTGCGGACTTGCTTGGTGCTGGCGCAGGATGTGCGTCGGCGACTTCGATTCGGTGCGTCTCGGCGAGAAGCGTGCGGAAGATGTGCTCAGCAAAGTCGGCGTCGACACCCTGGTCGATCGCCCATTGGCGACGCGTGGACAGCACACGTCGCACGCGATCGGGTTGTATGACCGTGGCACCAGTCTGCTCCTTGAGTGCGGCGACATCGGCACACACGCGAAGTCGACGTGCCAGCAAATCGACGATCTGGCGGTCGATCGAGTCGATGTCTGCGCGAAGGTCGTCGAGCGAAGCCATTTTTCGCTACTCAGTCCTTGACGACGAGACGCTCGACATGCTTGGCGAGCATGTCCATCTCGATGTTGACTCGTGATCCTGCGGGTCGATGTCCGAGCGTCGTGACGTCGGCGGTGTGGGGAATGACGGCGACTTCGAAGCTGTCGCGGGTCAGATTGAATGCGGTGAGGCTGATGCCATCGACGGTGACCGAACCTTTTTCGACGAGGTATCTCATGAGACGCTCGGGGATGCGCACGACGAGTTTCGGTGCGGGGGAGACCACGACACCGACAGCGTCGACATGACCAAGGACGATGTGGCCACCGAGTCGTTCACCGAGTGCCATCGGGCGCTCAAGATTCACTTTGTCTCCGGGGCTCACATCGCCGAGCGTCGTGCGTGAGAATGTCTCGTCGCTCACGTCGGCTTCCCACCAATCATCACCACGGGCGACGACGGTGAGGCAACATCCGTTCACCGCAATAGATGCTCCGAGGTCGCTTCCATCGAGCACCGTGGTGGCGGCAATGCGCACACGAGAGCCCTCGCGGGCCGAAACAGTGCCTAATTCTTCGACGATGCCGGTGAACACCGCACGAACACTAACGCCCCCCGCAGGTTGTGGGCCGTGGGACTTCACCAATAGCCTGACGGAGTCCGTTTGGGGCTCAGGCTCCGACGCGATGCCACTCGCATGGTGCGAGCGGCGCCCTCACAGAAAAAGAGGCTTTATGTCGACGCAAGACTCGATTGCTCAGTACCGCCACCACGACAAAGACACCGGATCAGCCGATGTCCAGATCGCATCGTTGACGGAACGCATCAATCATCTCACCGATCACTTGAAAGACCACCCAAAGGACCACCACAGCCGTCGTGGTCTGCTCATGTTGGTGGGTCGTCGCCGGCGCATGCTCGATTACGTGCGTGACCGCGATGTTGCCCGCTACCGCGAGTTGGTCGCCAAGCTCGGCCTGCGTCGATAACACATACGTCCCCTCCGGCACCACTAGAGAGTGTCGGTTGTCAGTGGAGAGGTCCGTGCACGTGGCGCGGGGTTGTTCACTGGGAACCGGCTCCTGCTGGCGGGGACACCGCACAACAGAAAGAAGCATTCAATGGCTGACGCAATCCGCGTGTCGGGTCCCGTGTCGGGCACCGACAAAACCCTCTCGTTCGAGACGGGCAAACTCGCCCAGCAATCACAAGGCGCAGTAGTCGCCTCAATCGGTGGAACGATCATCCTCGCCACAGCAAACGCTGCTCGCGGCGTGCGTGATGGCATCGACTTTTTCCCACTCACCGTTGACGTCGAAGAGCGTGCATATGCAGCAGGAAAAATTCCTGGCGCGTTCTTCCGTCGCGAAGGACGTCCGTCCGAGCAGGCGATTCTCACCTGTCGTCTGACCGACCGTCCATTGCGTCCGGCATTCCCAGACGGATACCGCAACGAGACCCAGATTGTCCTCACAGTTCTCGGTGTCGACATGGAGAACCCACACGACGTCATCGCGATCAACGCAGCGTCTGCCGCGCTCATGGTGAGCGGCATTCCATTCGAGGGGCCGATCGGCGCCGTTCGACTTGCGTACTCGCAAGACGGCGAGTGGGTCGCACACCCAACATATGAAGAAGGCAATGCCGGAACCTTTGAAATCGTCGTCGCGGGCCGCGAGCTCGACAATGGTGATGTCGCCATCATGATGGTCGAAGCAGGCGGAACCGAGAAGAGTTTCGAGTTCTACGAGGCAGGCTCACCGAAAGTGAATGAGTCGGTCATCGCCGACGGCCTTGAAGCATCGAAGCGTTGGATCAAAGAGTCGATTGCGTTGCAACGTCAACTGGTCGCCAGCGTCATCGCGACGAAGGGTCCGATTGCGCCGCTCGAGTACACGGCAGTGCTTGATTACTCCGACGAGGTGTTCGCAGCAGTCGAACAAGCAGCAACGTCGAAGTTGTCCACTGCGGTGTCGATTGCGCTGAAAGCCGACCGCAATGCCGCCACCGATGCAGCAGCCGACGAGACCGTCGCTGAGCTGTGTGGCACAGCAGCTGCGCCGGGCAAGTTCCACGGTCAGGAAAAAGCCGTCAAGGAAGCAGTGCGCAGCCTCACCAAGAAGTTGGTGCGCAAGCGCATCGTTGAGCAGGGCGTACGTATCGACGGCCGTGGTCCACGTGACCTCCGTCCGTTGTCTGCAGAAGTCGGCGTGTTGCCAGGCGCTCACGGCACCGGCCTCTTCCAGCGCGGCGAGACGCAGGTCATGAACGTGTGCACCTTGGCGATGCCACGCATGAACCAGTCACTCGACACCCTCGGCCCTGACACCGAGAAGCGTTACATCCACCACTACAACATGGCTCCGTGGGCCAACGGTGAAACCGGTCGCGTCGGGTCGCCGAAGCGTCGCGAAATCGGACACGGTGCACTCGCCGAGCGTGCGTTGTTGCCGGTCGTTCCTGACCAGGAAGAGTTCGCCTACGCGATTCGCCTCGTCAGCGAAGTCATGTCGTCGAATGGTTCGACCTCGATGGCATCAGTGTGTTCGTCGAGCCTTTCGCTGATGGACGCCGGCGTGCCGGTGAAGGCAGCTGTCGCAGGTATCGCGATGGGTCTCGTGTATGCCGAAGGCAAGTACACGACACTCACCGACATTCTCGGAGCTGAAGATGCGTTCGGTGACATGGACTTCAAGGTCGCCGGTACATCTGACGCCGTCACTGCATTGCAGCTCGACACGAAGATCGACGGCATTCCTGCCGACGTTCTTGCGGCGGCACTCGACCAGGCACGTGAAGCTCGTCTCAAGATCCTCGAGGTCATGAACGCAGCGATGCCGAGTGCACGTTCTTCGGTGAACAAGAACGCACCGAAGATCGTCAGCATCACCATTCCGCTCGACAAGGTCGGTGAAGTCATCGGTCCGAAGGGCAAAGTCATCAACACGATCCAGCAAGAGACCGGTGCCGACATCAGCGTCACCGACGACGGCGCAGTCGGAATCGTCACTATCGGTTCACCGGACAGCGAGAAGGTCGAAGAGGCACGCTCGCGCATCCTCGCGATCGTCGATCCTCCGACAGCTGATCTCGGCGCCATCTACAACGGTCGCGTCGTCAGCATCACCAAGTTCGGTGCGTTCGTCAACATCCTTCCCGGACGTGACGGACTCGTGCACATCAGCAAACTTGGTCGCGGCCAGCGTGTGAACCAAGTCGAAGATGTGTTGACGCTCGGTGAGGAAATCGCCGTGCGTGTCGACGACATTGACGACAAGGGCAAGATCAGCCTCACGCCAGTCGGCCCTGATGGGGAAGACCTGCCAGGTAGCGGCGGATCAGGCGAAGACCGTGGCGAGCGTCGTGATCGCGGAGATCGCGGTGGCCGTGGTGATCGCGGCGGGCGCAACGACCGTGGTGGTCGCGGTGATCGCGGCGGACGTGGCGACCGTAATGACCGTGGAGATCGCGGCGAGCGTCGCGACCGCGACGATCGTTCAGATCGTGGTGAGCGCCGGGGTTCGTCCGAGGCATCAAGTGACGCAGTCGCAGTGTCGTTCGAAGACGAGTTCGATGCTGAGTTGCGTAGTGACTTCGGCGACCTGGGCCCAGGTCGTCAGGCGCGTCGCGACCGCTGACACGTTGGGTCGCACAGCGACCCAGACTTCAATCGAAAGAGCCAGCACGGGAAACCGTGACTGGCTCTTTTGCATTCAGCGACTACGGTCATTCGCATGATTCGTGTGGGAGTGGTTGGTGCAACAGGACGCATGGGAGCGACCGTGTGTGATGCCGTCGCAGCTGCAGACGACATGGAGCTCGTCGCTGTGGTCGACACAGCAGCCGGTGGTCAGAGCTCGCATGGGCTGGTTGTGGCGACAGAGTTGAAGGCCCTCGCCGATGCGAAGTGTGACGTGGTGGTCGATTTCACCGTCGCCGACGCAGCACGCACCACGTTGCCCTGGCTCGCACTTCATGGCATACATGCAGTGGTCGGCACGACTGGTTTCTCTGATGACGACATGGCCGTATTCGAGAAAGCTTTTACCCGCAGCAATTGCCTGATTGCCGCGAACTTCGCGATCGGCGCTGTGTTGATGATGAAATTTGCCGAACTTGCCGCACCACACTTCGAGACGGCCGAGATCATTGAGTTCCATCACAATGCGAAGGCTGATGCGCCGAGTGGTACAGCGATGGCAACCGCGCGCCGCATGGCAGCAGCAAGCGACTCGTGGGCGCCCGACCCGACCAAGCACGAAGTTGTCGCCGGGGCACGAGGTGGCAACGGTCCTGGCGGTATTCATGTGCATGCGGTGCGCATGGTCGGAATGACTGCATCACAGGAAGTGATACTCGGAACGGCCGGTCAGACCCTTGTCATACGCCACGACTCGAACGACCGTGTCAGTTTCATGCCAGGTGTGCTGCTCGCATGTCGCCATGTCGCATCACGACCTGGTCTGACAATCGGCATCGACGACCTCTTGTAGGTCGACATTCTGGGCTGTCACCGTCAACGGTGACGCGGTGTCACTTGAGTGCGTTGACGGCTGCGTCGTAATTCGGCTCTTGGCCGATGTCGCTGACGAGCTCGGAGTGCAGGACCTTGCCGCTCTCGTCGACGACGACAACTGCACGGGCGAGAAGGCCGGCGAACGCGCCTTCAGAAAGGCCGACACCGAATGTCTTGCCGAAGTCGGTGCGAAATGACGAAGCATTCTGCACATTGGTGAGTCCTTCTGAACCGCAGAAGCGACCTTGCGCGAACGGCAGATCGGCCGACACGCACAGCACGACCGTGTTGTCGAGGCCAGACGCCAACTCGTTGAATTTGCGAACGCTCGTGGCGCACACCGGTGTGTCGACGCTGGGAAAGATGTTGAACACGACGCGCTTGCCACCGAAGTCGGCATTGCCGATGTCGGTGAGGCTTGAGTTCGTGAGACTGAATGAGGGGAGTGCCGAGCCTTTTGCAGGAAGGTCGCCCACGGTGTTGACGGGATTGCCGCCGAAAGAAGTCTGTGCCATGTGGTCAGACTGTCACGATTCGTCGGGCGGCGCCAAAGGCTGCCGACGAATGGACTGAATCATGGTGATGCCAAACAGGCCGATGACAATCCACCACTGGTACCGCTCGATGGCATCCAGGAACGAGCGAATCTGGTCCTCCAGCATTTTTCCGCCGATCCACAAGACGACGAGTTTGATGGTGATGCCGATGGAGGCAAGAGAGATGAACTTTCGCGTCGGCATCTGACGGTGACCCACGAAGAGGCAAACGATGTTCGAGCCCGGCATCAAGATGACCGCTGCCCAGCCAGCTTTGTCCGTGAAGCGTTCGATGACGTGATAAACGCGGGGCACTTCGCCAGCCTGCGATTCCACCCAGGCCAATGCGCGACCTCCGTACCAGCGACCGACGAAGTACAGGCACACAGCCGCGAGCAATAGGCGGAGAAATCCGACAACTGCGTATGGGGCCACGTCAATGAACGGAACCGAGCCCAACAAGTTTCTGTTGCGGGAGCTGAGAAGCAAGGTGAGTAGCGGCCGTTCATCTACTAGGGCGGGGCCGATATTTGATCCGACGGTGCCGATGATGAAGAGAAATGAGGTCAGGGCGACCACGGCACGACGCACCACACAAAGGTACTGGTCGGTGCTCCGATGTGCCTGTTCGAGCACAGCTATTCGGCGACTATCTTGACGCCACCCACCTTTGGTGGGACGTTCGACATCACATGGGGGTGCCATGAAGGGTTTGATGCAGTCGACTCCGCTCACGATCAACTATCTGTTCGACAGAGCCGAGAGATATCACCGCGACAAGACCATTGTGACGGCGACTGGCACTGGTCGTCAGCGTGTCACATACGGCGATTGGGCGAAGCGCACACGAAAGCTGGGCGGTGCGTTGACCGACCTTGGCATATCTTCTGACGGACGTGTCGCGACGTTTGCGTGGAACACCGCTCGGCATCTCGAGTTGTACTTTGCTGCACCGTGCACGGGTCGTGTGTTGCACACATTGAACATCCGTCTTTTCCCGGAGCAGGTGACATACATCGTCAACCATGCTGAAGACGAGGTGATCTTCGTCGACAAGTCGATCTTTGGTCTGCTCGCGCCGCTATTGCCGACGTTCACGACTGTCCGTCATCTCGTCATCATGGATGACGGCAAGGGTGAAGCTCCTGCGGCCGTCGACGGCTTCGAGGTGCATGATTACGAGAAGTTGTTGGCATCGGGCCAAGAAGTCGACTGGCATGTGGGCGACGAGAATCTCGCCGCCAGCATGTGTTACACGAGCGGCACCACGGGAAATCCGAAAGGAGTGGTGTATTCGCATCGCAGCACGTACTTGCACACGATGGGTGCGATGATGGCGGACTCCGTTGGCGTCTGTGAGCGTGACGTCATCTTGCCGGTTGTGCCGATGTTCCATGCGAACGCATGGGGGCTAGCGCACGCCGGTGTCGCGTCGGGTGCCGACCTGGTCATGCCCGGACCAGATCTCAGTGGGAAAGCCGTGGCAGACCTCATTGTTGAAGAGAAGGTCACGGTCGCAGCTGGCGTGCCGACCATCTGGATGGGCGTGCTTCCTGAGCTGAAAGGTCGAGATACAAGTTCCCTGCGCGCCATTCCATGTGGTGGTTCCGCTGTGCCGAAGGCCTTGAGTGAGGCATATCGAGCACAGACTGGTCTTCCGATTCTTCAAGCATGGGGCATGACCGAGACCTCGCCGGTCGCTGCCGTGTGCACGTTGTCTCGCGCTGACGAGAGATTGTCAGATGATGAGAAGGCAGAGTTGCGCACGACCGTCGGACGTATTTCATTCGGTGTCGAATGTCGCGTCGTCGAACCCGACACGACGAATGAGGTTCCGTGGGACGGAGAAACGAGCGGAGAGTTGCAAGTTGCTGGTGCATGGATCGCTGCGACGTACTACAACGACGAGCGTGCCGGTGACAGCTTCACCGCCGACGGTTGGTTGCGTACCGGTGATGTCGCCACCATGGACGCTGCGGGCAGAATTCGGCTCGTCGATCGCACCAAAGACCTCATCAAGTCAGGCGGTGAGTGGATCAGCTCGGTCGAAGTGGAAAACGAACTGATGTCGCACCCGAACATCCGTGAAGCTGCAGTCATCGGCGTGCCACACAGCAAGTGGTCAGAGCGGCCGCTCGCATGCGTGGTGCTCGAGCCCGGGGTGACGATGACCAAGGAAGATGTCCTCGCACACATTGCACCGACACTCGCAAAGTGGCAGATGCCCGACGACGTGGTGTTCATCGACGAAGTGCCAAAGACAAGCGTGGGCAAGTTCTCGAAAAAGACCCTGCGCGAACGATTTGCCGACTACAAGCTGCCCACAGACGTCTGAGTGCGGCGAGGGGCTATCGCGAGATGCGCGAGAGGAACTGCCGCGTGCGTTCTTCTTGAGGGTTTGAAAATATGTCGGCGGGTGATCCACGCTCGATGATCGAGCCCTTGTCGAGCACGCACACGGTGTCGCTGATGTGTCGGGCGAACGACATCTCATGGGTGGCGAGAATCATGGTCATGCCCGCAGCCTTCAACTCGGAGATGACATCAAGAACTTCGCCGACAAGCTCGGGGTCGAGAGCACTCGTCACTTCGTCAAGCAAGATGACCTCCGGTTGCAACGCAAGTGCTCGCACGATGGCGACGCGCTGTTGTTGACCGCCGGAGAGTTGATCGGGGTAAGCATCGGCCTTGTCGGCCAAGTTGAAACGTGAGAGCAATTCAAGAACTCTTTGCCGTGCATCAGCTTTCTGGGTGCCGAGAACTTTCCGCGGCGCAAGGTTGATGTTGTCAGCCACTGTCATGTGAGGAAACAGGTTGAAGCTCTGGAACACGATTCCGATGCGGCGCCGAACCTGATTGGCGTCGTAGCCGGGAAGAGAGATGTCGACGCCGTCAAACAGCACCGCACCTTCGTCGACTGTCTCGAGCAGATTGATGCAGCGCAAGAGAGTGCTCTTTCCAGATCCGCTCGGCCCAATGAGAGAAACCACCTCGCCGGCACCGACGGACAACGACACACCGTCGAGCACTCGATTGGTGCCGAAGATTTTGGACACGTTGTGAAGGTCGAGTTTGCTCATGACCGCACCTTGCTACCGCCCGTGCGTCGACGCTCGCGTTCAATCAGCCAGTCGGCCAATCGGGTGAGGGGGATGGTGACCAGCAGAAAGATGAAAGCCGCCGCGACGTACGGCGTGAAGTTGGCGAACTTCGACTTGTCGATTCCTGCTTGGCGCAGAATTTCTATCGGACCAATGAGGCTGACGAGCGCGACGTCTTTCTGCAAACTGACAAGATCGTTGACGAGGGGCGGAACGACACGTCTGATTGCTTGGGGTAAAACGACATGGCGCATCGTCTGAACGTTCGAAAGACCAAGTGACCGTGCTGCTGCTCGTTGGCTCTCGTGCACACCTTCGATACCTGCGCGAAGTACCTCCGACACGTAGGCGCTGTATGTGAGAACGAGAGCGACAGTGCCCCACAACAACGGGCTGTTCCACGGTCGTTCTAGGCCGAGACCCGGTACCCCGAAACCGATGAGATAGATCCACAGCAACACGGGGACGCCGCGCATCACGTCGACAAAGACGACAGTGAACATCCGAAGAGGGAATAGGGCAGGGGAGCGGGAGTTGCGCAGAAGTGCGACAGAGAGGGCGACCAGGAAGATGAGTGGCACTGACCACAAGAAGATCTTCACGTCGAGGAGGAATGCCTCGAGCAGTCGCGGAAACGATGACCGAAACTGATCGACATCGAAAAAAGATGCCTTGACTCGGTCCCATCGAGGCATCTTGGGTACGAGCACAACGAGAACGACCAGCACGACAATCGTGCTGGTCGCTGCGATTGTGGTCGAGCGGCGACGTTGGCTCCGCTCGAAGTCGGCGCGCCGAGAATCCAAAGTGGACATCGACGCGCCGACTTACTCGAGATGAGTTCGAGAATTAGAGGGACAGCACAGGCGCGCCGGTCTTGTCGGCGAGCCACTGACCCTCGATTGCAGCGAGTGTGCCGTCTGTCTTCAATGTCGCAAGTGCGGTGTTCACGCACTCGACGAGTGGATTGTCGAGATCGAAAACGAGACCGAACTCGTCAGCAGCAACGCCAGTCTGTGCGGGGAACTGACCGATGACCTTCGAACCTTCGATTTCGACCGCCGAGATGTAGAACGCTGTCGGCAAGTCGACGACGATGGCGTCGATTTGCTTTGCTTCGAGAGCGGCCTTTGCACCGGCGTTGTCGTCGTATGCGAATGGTTCGGCATCTGGCTTGATGACGTTTGTGATGAAGTCAAGACTCGTTGTGCCTGACTGCGCACCGAACTTCAGACCCTTCAAGTCTGCGACTGACGTTGCTCCAGCAGCAGCAGAATCGGCAAAGCCGACGATCGCTTGATTGGTGGTGTAGTACGAATCACTGAAGCTGACGGTCTTCTTGCGCTCGTCAGTGATCGAGAACTGTTGCAAGTTGAAGTCGTAGTTCTTCGCACCTGGCTGGATCGCTTCGTCGAATGATGTGCGAACCCAAGTCACGTTCTCTTTCGTGAAACCCATCTCGTCAGCGACTGCGTACGCAACAGCGGCTTCGAATCCTTCGCCACTTTCAGGTGCGTCTCCGACCACCCATGGCTCATAGGCAGGGTTGCCGGTCGCGATGGTGAGTTTCCCCTCGGCGAGCGTCTTGCCCGCAGTGCAGTCGTTGCCCGCTCCGCCCGTTGCTTCCTCAGAAGCTGCGGCAGTGGTGTCGGTCGATGAGTCGCTGCCGCCACAGGCCGCCAGCAAAGTGAGACTGACGAGTGCGGCTGCAAGTGCGCGCTGGTGGGTTCGCATGAAATGCCTTTCGGTTGAAGGTGTGGGCTCAAGTGTGAGCCGACGCGACACTAGCAAGGACAAACATAATCCCGACTATTTCCGTCGGGAATTGTCGATTGACACTGAGACGGTTTTCGTTTTAGTGTCTCACTGTGGCGTTGTTCACAGATGACCGTCTCACCGCCGAGCGTGTGGCTGCACACCACCGGGATGTCGCACGTGACGAAGCACCTGATTCTCCCGCCGACGCAATCGTGATCGCTGCGCGCGCCTCTGTCCGCCGGTGGGGATGGGACAAAGTCACGATGGACGACATCTGCGCCGAAGCCGGGGTCTCTCGCGCGACGTTGTATCGGTTGTTCCCCGGAGGGCGTGACGTGTTGTTCGACGCCATGCGTGACCTTGGTCGTCGTGAATTTTTCGAAGAATTGCGATCAAAGGTCGAGAACACGAAGACCTTCGAAGACTTCATCGTCTCGGCCATCACTGTCGCTTCGGTCGAGCTTCGTGACGACGCGGAACTGGCGACGCTGATCGCGACCACACCTGGTGAGACCCTCGGACATCTCACCATCAGCGATGTTCCCCACATTGTGCATTCGGCAACCGAGTTTCTCGCACCGCTCGCCGAACGCTTCGTGCCGCGAAGTGAGGCCGAGGAGATGCTCGAGATCATCTCGCGCCTCGTCATCTCATTGTTTCTCGCCCCATCCGCACATTTCGATTTCACCGATGAATCGAGCGTGCGCGCATTCGTTCGTCATTACGTACCCAGGTCCCTACTCGCTAACTAATCGACACACCATCACGACAACCACGGAGGAACAATGAGCATCACCGAAAACACCAACAAGGACATGATCGGTCGCGACGACATCAACGATGTCGAGGCAATCTTGTCCATCACCAACCATGACGTCGACGCAGTGAGCCACGTCGTCAAGAACAATGCCGACACACTCTTCACGTGGGATTACTCACTTGCGCGGCCTCAGTTGCGCAAGCTGTACGAGAAGGCAAAGACGGGCCAGTGGAACGGCGCCACCGACTTGCCGTGGGACACCGAAGTCGACAACGAGAAGCAGATCGCATACGACCAGCAGATGCTCGGCGCCGGTCTCGATCCGACTCTCTATTCAGAGACGCCTCTCGCCAAGTGGGGCGACAAGGAATGGATTGAATTCGGAATCGAAGGTCGTCGTTGGCAGTTGTCGCAGTTCCTCCACGGCGAACAAGGTGCCCTGTTGTGCACCGCGAAAATCACCGAGACCGTGCCGTGGTACGACGCAAAGTTGTATGCAAGCACGCAAGTGGTCGACGAGGCTCGCCACGTCGAAGTCTTCGCTCGGTACCTCGAAGAGAAGATGGGTGGCGAGTACCAGATCAACGCGCATCTGCGTCTGTTGCTCGACGACATCATCAACGACAGCCGTTGGGACATGACGTATCTCGGCATGCAGATCATGGTCGAGGGTTTGGCGCTCGCAGCTTTCGGGTTCCTGCACCACCTCACCAACGAGCCACTTCTTCGCCAACTATTGCGTTACGTCATGAGTGACGAGGCGCGTCACGTCGCATTCGGCGTGTTGAGCCTGCAAGAGGCGTACACCCAGATGTCCGATGCTGAGATCAAAGAGCGTCAAGAGTTTGCTTTCGAGGCGAGTGTTCGCATGCGCGACCGTTTCCTTCAACAGGAAGTGTGGGACCGCATGGGCATCGACACCCGTGTGATGGCGCCACTCATTCTCCACGATCCGCAGCGACAGCTGTTCCAGCAAATGCTGTTCTCAAAAATCGTGCCGAACTGCAAGAAGTTGGGTCTCTTGGACCGCAATGACAAGTGGTTGCGTCGTCGTTTCGAGGAACTTGGTGTCATTCAGTTCGAGGATTGGGTGGACACGGGTGAGGAGTATGACAACTTCGAGCTCGGCAAAGACATCGCCCCCGCTGCCGGAGCCTGAGCACCTGTCCCTGTTCAATCGAGCAGTGACCAACACGGCCTAGTCACTACGATTCACAGGGTCATGGCACTTTTCGGCGACGTCCTCACCGCGATGATCACTCCGTTCCGGAGTGATGGTTCGCTCAATGTCGATGAAGCCATGCGTTTGGCACGTTGGTTGCAAGAGAACGGCAACGATGGTCTCGTCGTGTCGGGAACGACCGGAGAGTCCTCGACGCTCACCGACGATGAGAAGTTGACCTTGTGGGAAGCGGTGGCGTCGGCCGTCACCATTCCGGTCGTGGCCGGAACGGGTTCGAATGACACTGCTCACTCCGTGCATCTCACGAAGAAAGTCTCACAACTAGGTGTCGCCGGCATCCTCGCTGTGGGCCCGTATTACAACCGTCCATCACAAGCTGGTATCGCGGCTCATCTGCGTGCAATGGCAGAGGCAACGACGTTGCCAGTTGTGGTGTACGACATTCCAGTTCGCACCGGTCGCAAGATCTCGACCGCGACGTTGCTCGACCTTGCGCACAACGTGAAGAACGTACGAGCGGTGAAAGATGCAGCAGGTAACCCTGCTGAGACCGCCAATCTCATGGCGAAGGCACCGGCTGGGTTCGAGTTGTACAGCGGCGATGACGGATTAACTCTTGCATTCTTGGCGTATGGCGGAAGCGGCGTCATCGGAGTCGCCACGCACTGGTCTGGCAACGACCACAAAGAAATGATCAGTGCCTTCAAATCTGGAGATGTCGAGCGTGCACGTCTAGTGAACGATCGTCTGCTCGAGAGTTATGCATTCGAGACCGGCGATGAGGCTCCGAATCCGATACCGACCAAGGCGATGATGAGCCTCCTTGGCTTCGATGTCGGCGATGCCCGTCTGCCGATGGGTCCAGCACCACAGTTCGTGCACGATCGGGCGGTAACTGTGCTGGCGAATTTGAATGCTGCACGTGCCGCGGCCAAGTAACGACACCATGTCTGACACACGCCCCTCGGTGCGTTTTTACTTCCTCGGTGGGCTCGGCGAAATTGGTCGCAACTGTCTCGTCGTCGAACAGCACGACGAATTGTTGCTCATCGACTGTGGCCTCATGTTCCCGTCGCCTGACATGCACGGCATCGACCTGGTACTGCCGGACTTCACATTCCTGCGTGAGAATGCTGACCGCATCGTCGGGTGCGTCGCGACACACGGACACGAGGACCATGTCGGGGCACTTCAATTCCTGCTTCGAGAGATGTCGTTTCCAATCTACGGCTCTGAAGTCACCCTTGGTCTTGCTGCGCATCGCATCGAGGAGGCGGGACTGTTGAATCGGACGTCACTCATCACGGTGGCAGACGGTGAGCGACGACTCATCGGCTCATTCGAAGTCGAATTTCTTCCGGTCACACACAGCGTGCCCCACGCGCATGCCATCGTGCTGCACACTGCCCAGGGAGTGGTGGTGCACTCAGGCGACTTCAAGATCGACCTCACTCCAGTCGACGACCGACGTACTGACCTCGCGCGCCTTGGTGCTATCGCATCGAACAATGGGGTGCGGTTGTTGTTGGCCGACAGCACAAATGCAGAAGAGCGGGGACATGCGCCGAGCGAACGTGATGTCGGAGCAGTTTTGCGTCAGGTCATCGCTGAACAGCGCGGGCGCCGCATCATCACCGCGAGCTTCGCGAGCCACATCCATCGCGCACAGCAGTTGATTGAGGCCGCAGTCGACAACGGACGTGTCGTCGCGACATTGGGTCGCTCGATGCAAAAGAACGTCCGCCTGGCTCTCGACCTTGGTCTCATGGATGTGCCACGAAGCGCCATCATCGACATTGACGAAGCCTCAGATCGTGACCCTGCCGATGTGTTGATACTTGCGACAGGTTCACAGGGTGAACCGATGTCGGCACTCGCACTGCTGGCGCGCGGAGACAACAAGTGGGTGAAGTTGGGGGACAAGGACACGGTCATTCTGTCGAGCACTCCCATTCCCGGAAACGAGATGAACGTGAGCCGCGTGATCGACGGGCTCTTGCGCGCAGGTGCTCGTGTCGTGCACAGCGGAATCGCCGATGTGCACGCGACTGGTCATGCACAAGCCGAGGATCTGAAGACGTATCTGTCAATCGTTCAGCCTGAGTGGTACGTGCCCATTCATGGTGAATACCGTCATCTGGTCGCGAACGCCGAGCTCGGTGTGACCATGGGTGTGCCGCGGCGGAATGTGCTCGTCGTCAGCGACGGTGACGTGCTTGAGCTGAGTGATGACGGTCTCGATTTCACGGGGCGAGTCCCCGCTGCACATTTGTATGTGGACGGCATCGTCGGCGATGTCGGTCAGGGAGTGTTGCGCGACCGAAAGGTTCTCGCCGAAGAGGGAGTCGTCGTTGTCATCGTCACGGTCGACGAAGAAACGAACGAGGTGCTCACCGGTCCCGAGATCATCACGCGTGGCTGGGTGTATGCACCAGAGGCCGACGACCTACTCGACGAAGCATGTGAGCATGTCGCCCAAGCGGTGGAGCGTGCGTTGCGCGAGGGAACACGCGACATCGAGACTCTTGAGCGTGAAGTGCGACGAGCAGCGGGCCGTTTCGTGAATGAGCGCACCAAGCGCCGCCCCATGATCGTGCCCGTAGTGATGTCGGCGTAGGCCGCGAACTGACAATCCACCGACGACCCCACACCC
>CAYMVM010000007.1:0-34915 GCA_964394175.1 uncultured Bifidobacterium sp. | reverse complement strand
AGTGATGTCGGCGTAGGCCGCGAACTGACAATCCACCGACGACCCCACACCCCATTGGTACGGTGAATCCATGGCCGCAAAGGGCTCTTCTTCGTCGCGCACCCCAAAACCCCGAACCTCATCAAAGGCTCGGGGCGGGAAGTCTGCGGTCAAGACGCCTCCGTCGGGCACCCCTCGCACCAAACCAACCTTGTACGACGAAGAAAGCGACTCACTTGCCCGTAAGGCAATGCGTGGCCGCGAAGTCGAATTCTGGGGAATCGGGTGCATCGCACTTGGTCTCTTGCTCGCGCTCTCCATCTATATCGGTGTCGCAGGCCCCGTCGGGCGCGGCATCGACACATCATCTGGCTGGCTACTTGGTCTTGGGCGATTCGCGCTTCCGTTGGTGGCGCTCGGTATTGGTATTGCGATGGTGCGTCACCGCAGCATCGAGCACCGCGCTCGTCTCACCTTCGGTTGGATGTTGATCGTCATTGCACTGCTCGGTCTTTTGCATGTCATCAATGGCGCCGACAAGATCGTTGCCGACGTCGATGCCATGTCGCAGGCTGGCGGCTGGGTGGGGGCGCTCCTCGCCGAACCACTTCGTTCGACCATCAGTTGGCCGGGTGCCCTCGTCGTGTTGTTCGCCATCGCAGTCGGTGGGGTACTGCTGGTCACCGACACGACTGTTCCTGAACTCATCGCACTCATCAAGTTGAAAGTGGCTCCGGCTTCTGAGGCCGCCATCACGTCAGCGCGCACGTTGGTCTCCGAGCGCGGTGGTCGCGATCTCGATCAGTTGGTCGAAGTTCCAGGTGAGCACGTTCCAGGTGAACCGATGCCGGCGACGCCTGCACGTCCGTCCGCACCGATCTTCGACGCTGGTGACGACCCTGAACTCGCAGCGACCAAGAAGCCCCGCGCACCTCGCAAAGAACCTGCGAAGTCGGCTGACGAACCTGCACAGCCCCAGTTCCATCAGCCCGCACCATCGTCGACGAAGAAGTCGACACCGGCCCCGTTGCCGCTCGGCCCGGCGGTGCGCAACAGTGATTGGTCACTTCCGCCCACCGATCTGTTGTCACGCACCGAAGCCCACGAGGTGAACAAGGCTCGCGTCGCCGAACGAGGGCGCCTCCTCGAAGAGTCATTGTCGTCACACGGTGTCGACACACGACTCGTCGGCATGACCGTCGGGCCGACAGTCACACGTTTCGAGCTCGAGCTCGGTTCCGGCGTCAAGGTCTCGAAGGTGACGAGCCTTGATCGTGACATCGCGTATGCGATGGCAGCCACTGATGTGCGCATCTTGGCTCCCATCCCCGGGAAGTCTGCCATTGGTGTCGAAGTTCCGAATGAGTCTCGCCAGCTGGTGTCGCTTGGTGACCTCATCACGTCGCCCGAGGCTCGTGCTGCAGTGAATCCACTCGATGTCGCGATCGGCAAAGACATCGCTGGCCGCGCAGTGTTCCTCAATCTTGCGACCACGCCACACTTGCTCATTGCCGGCGCGACGGGTGCCGGAAAGTCCAGCGGTCTGAACAGCATCATCACCTCGTTGCTCATGCGCACAACACCCGACCAAGTACGTCTCATTCTCATCGACCCAAAGCAAGTGGAAATGGGGCAGTACGCCCGACTGCCACACCTCCTCACCGCGCCTGTCACCAATCCGAAGAAGGCGGCGAACGCGCTCAGTTGGGCTGTGAAAGAGATGGAGCGTCGCTACGACTTGTTGGTCGAGGTCGGGTTTCGCGACATCGCCGGCTACAACGCGGCGTACGACCGTGGCGAGATGGAGCCGCAAGACGAGAACGACAAGACCTACGAACGCCTTCCGTACATCGTGGTCGTCGTCGACGAGCTGAACGATCTCATGATGGTGGCCGCTCGCGACGTCGAAGAGTGCATCACTCGCATCGCTCAGAAAGCTCGTGCGGTGGGCATTCACCTCATCGTGGCCACGCAGCGCCCATCGGTCAATGTCATCACCGGTGTCATCAAAGCAAACATTCCGGCGCGAATGGCTTTCGCCGTCAGCAGCCTCACCGACAGCCGTGTCATTCTCGATCGCCCCGGTGCGGAAAAATTGGTCGGACAAGGCGACATGCTCCTTCTCCCCGGCAACAGCAACGTCGCACAGCGCATCCAAGGTTCATGGGTGGGTGAGGACGAAGTACGCAAGGTCGTGTCGCACTGGCGGCGTCAGTCGCCGGAGGTCGTCTATGTCAGCGGCATCGAGGGTGAAGAGTCCGGCGGTGGTCTCGGGTCCTTCGGAGGCGGCGCGGGTGATGACGACGACCTCCTCATGCAGGCAATCGAGATCGTGGTTCGAGGTGGTGTCGGGTCAACGTCTCTTCTGCAACGCAAGTTGAAGGTCGGTTTTGCTCGCGCGGGCCGTCTCATGGACCTTCTCGAAGAACGCGGGGTCGTCGGGCCGAGCGAAGGTTCAAAGGCGCGTACAGTTCTGATGTCCGTTGAGGAGCTCGACGCCCTGCAAGGTGGCGCCTAGTTCTTCGTTCGAAGGCGAGGCGTCATGTCCGGTCACACATTCACTGAACTTGCATCGGGACTTCGGTTCCCCGAGGGTCCCGTTGCCATGCCTGATGGCAGTGTCATCGTCACTGAAATGTTCGCGCATCGACTCACGAGGGTGCGCGCCGATGGCAGCACAGAAACCGTGGCGGAAATGGAAGGCGGGCCGAACGGCCTCGCTGTCGGACCAGACGGAAACTTGTATCTCTGCAACAACGGAAATGCGTTCACGCCGATTGACCTCGGAGAGTTGTTGTTGCCCGGTGATGTCGACATGGACCGCTACATCGGTGGACGCATCCAGAAGGTCGACATTGCGACAGGAACGGTCACAGATCTCTACACGCACTGCGATGGGAAGCCATTGCGTGCCCCGAACGATCTCGTGTTCGATACACATGGTGGGTTTTGGTTCACCGACCACGGCCTGCGGACGCATGACCATGCAGACAGAACCGCCATCTATTACGCCAGAGCGGACGGCTCGCTCATTCGTCAAGTGGTGGCACCCGTTGATTCGCCGAATGGCATCGGTCTGTCACCAGACGGGTCGCAGTTGTATTGGGCAGAGACGCACACTGGACGAGTGTTCCGGCGAACAGTCGCGTCGCCAGGTGAGCTCGTTGCTGTGTCGATGATCGACCCGTCGGTTGTGTTGCATGGTCTTCCCGGCATGCAATTACTCGACTCGCTGGCCGTCGACGGCGACGGCAATGTATGTGTTGCGACTTTGGTGAATGGGGGAATCACGGTCATCGCAGCCGATGGGACGCTCCGCGATTTTGTCGCCACGGACGACATGTTGACCACCAATATCTGCTTCGGTGGAGCGAACCACCGCACCGCGTACATCACGCTGTCGGCAACTGGTCGTCTCGTGTCGATGACATGGCCATACAACGGTCTGGCGCTGAACCACTGAGCACATATTCCGGCGCCGATAGGCTCACGACTCGTGGGTGAGCGGTTCTATGTCGAGACACTCGGCTGTCCGAAGAATCAAGTTGACTCCGAAAAGATCATTGGTCGCCTTCTCTCCGATGGGCTAGTAGCGACAGATGACCCGTCAAAGGCCGATCTGGTTGTGGTGAACACCTGTGCATTCGTCGAGGACGCTCGACGAGAGAGCATCGACACGCTGCTGGCACTCCACGACCAACGCAAGAAGTCCTCACGCTTGGTGGTGACCGGTTGCATGGCCGAGCGATACGGCGACGAACTCGCAGAGGCACTTCCTGAAGCCGACCAGATCGCTGGCTTTGGAACCCCGATCGCGCTCGGGCGCAAACCATTGTCTGTGTCGGCAGAGGTGCCGACATTCGACTTGTTGAATCTTCCACGTCCCCGCTCAACTGCACCGTGGGCATACGTGAAGATCGCCGAAGGGTGCGACCGGACGTGCGGATTCTGCGCCATTCCGTCGTTTCGCGGACCTCAACGAAGCCGTGACGTGCAGTCGATACTCGACGAAGTCGATGCGCTGTCCGCACGAGAAATCGTCCTCGTCGCTCAAGACCTCGCCAGCTACGGCAAGGATCGACCAGACGAGCTGGGGGCAGGCTCGATCGTGCCGCTGGTGAAGCAGGTTGCTGATCGCGTCGACCGCACCCGACTTCTTTATCTCTATCCGAGCGACCTGAGCGACGAGCTCATCGACGTCATCATCTCCACTGGTGTCCCGTACTTCGATCTGTCACTGCAACATGTGAGCAAGGTGCACTTGCGGCGTATGCGTCGCTGGGGTGACGGCGAGCGTTTTCTCGAACGCATCGAGCGCATCCGTCATCTCGAGCCTGCAGCAGCTTTTCGTAGCAATTTCATCGTCGGCTATCCCGGAGAAACTGAAGAGGACCACGATCAACTGTTGCGCTTCGTGGAATCAGCGCAACTCGATTGGTGCGGGTTTTTCGCCTACAGCCCGGAAGAGGGCACCCACGCGGCAACGTTGGATGACCAGGTGGACGCCTCGCTCATGAACGACAGGTTGGCCGAGCTCCGCGAGTTGCAAGATGACATCACCGCCAAGCGCCGCGACGACTTGCTGGACACAACGGTGACGGTGCTGGTCGATGAGCCAGGTGTCGGGCGCTCTCACCGCGAAGCACCCGAGATCGATGGTGTGGTCCAAGTTCCCGAGACGCTCACTGTCGGTGAGTTCTACCGAGTCGACATCGAGCAAGTCTTCGGTCCTGATCTCATCGCTCGCGAGGGTTCGGAAGTTCTTTGCACTCCGGCGGGGGCTGCCCGATGAAGCGAACGGTCGACGAAACAGCAATCGCAACATGGGCAAACGCAGTCACTGTGGCTCGCATTCTCGTGTCACCGCTCTTGTTCGCGATCATTCCTGCAGACACGAATGGCTCGTGGGTGGCGCTGGCGATGTGGGTGGTGCTCTGCGTGAGCGACGGGTTCGACGGATACTTGGCACGTCGACACGGCACGACGAACAGCGGAGCGTTTCTTGACCCGTTGGCGGACAAGGTGTTGGTTCTTGGGGCGATGTTCACGCTTGTCAGTCGTGGCGTTTTTGGTTTGCTCCCAGTTCTCATCATCGCAGTTCGCGAAGTGATCGTGAGCGTCTATCGCGTCGTCGCCGGTTCGCGCGGAGTGAGTGTGCCGGCAAGTCGTACTGCGAAAGTGAAGACATTCAGCCAACAGATGGCAGTCGGCTTTGCCCTCGTGCCGGTCACCGTCGACGATGCGACGTGGACATGGACGATCTTTCTTTGGATAGCAGTCGGCCTCACGGTATTGAGCGGCCTGCAATACGCCGCTCGAGCTTTCGGAATCGGAAAGAAGAACTGACGCCGTGCGCTGCGACGTCGTTGCTATCGGTACCGAACTGCTGCTCGGCCAGATTGTCGACACCAATTCGTCATGGATCGGTGAACAATTGGCGGCCGCCGGCATCGACTCATTGGTGCAGGTGAAGGTCGGCGACAACTTGGGCCGCATGGTTCATATCCTGCGTGAGCGGCTCAGCGAGGCTGATGCGGTCGTCGTCTGCGGAGGATTGGGACCGACCCACGATGACCTGACGAGAGAAGCCATCGCCGAGGTGATGGGGGCAGATCTCGTCGAGGACGAAGAGGTCGCCGAGCGCATCATCTCGATGTTCTCTGCGCGTGGTCGACGAATGTCGGCGAACAACATGAAACAGGCACTTGTCCCCACAGGGGCCTCGGTCATTGCTCAGACCCGTGGAACGGCGCCAGGGCTCATCTGTCCGGTCGGTGACAAGGTTCTGTACGCGGTACCCGGAGTGCCGCATGAGATGCAGGACATGCTGACGCGAGCCATCATTCCCGACCTTCTCGCACGCTCTGGATCCTCGGCGATGATCATGAGTCGAGTACTTCGCACGTGGGGTGAGAGCGAGTCCGGGCTGAATGAACGTCTGCAAGGAATCATCGATGACCTCGACGTCGTCGGAAATCCGACGCTGGCGTTTCTTGCCAGTGGCTGGGAAGGCATCAAGGTTCGCCTCACCGCAAAAGCCGCGACAGAAGACGACGTATGGCGACTGATTTCAGAGTGGGAACGTCGCATTCGCTCAGAAGTATCCGATGTGATCTTCGGAGTAGACGAACAGACAATGGAGTCTGTCGTGCTCGATCTTCTTGCTGAACGCGGTCTGACGCTCGGTGTCGCAGAATCGGTTACGGGAGGTCTTGTCGCTGGTCGCTTGACCTCGGTCGCGGGTTCTTCGAAGGTGTTTCGTGGCGGCATCGTGTCGTATGCAAGTGCCGTGAAGCATGATCTGCTCGGTGTGCCCGCTGGGCCGGTGGTGTCACACGATGCTGCAGCAGCGATGGCGCGTGGAGCTCGCCAGGTGCTCGGGTCTGATGTCGGACTCGCGCTCACCGGGGTGGCTGGACCAACCGAGCAAGACGGACAACCGGTCGGCACGTTGTATGTGAGTGTGGCGATGCCTGATGACACCGTGAACACGCATCACCTTCGGTTGCCAGGCCAACGTGACCAGATGCGTCAATTGAGTGTCATCTCTGCACTCGACGTGTTGCGCCGCACGCTGACGAATTGATTCAGCGTCGAACCGACGTCAACGCTTCACACTGATCATCGTGATAAGTGGGCGAGTGATGACGCGGAAATCGAGCGTGTCAAGTTTCGTGGTGAACGAGTCGATGACGGTGAATCCGATCGGGATCGCTTGACCGGCTGCTGACACAAGGGGAACCACTGCGGGAGGAAAGGTGCCACCAGATCCGAACATCTCTGCATAACGAGCATCAGATGCTTGCTGAATAGAGCGAAGCGCCCGTTTCACTGTCGGTCGAGTGCGTGCTGCGACGTAGGTCTCGAGCCTGAAACGACGCCAGTTGGTGCGCTCTGGTGCGACAGCAAGTTGATAGATCTGCGCTGTTGCATCGGGTAAGTCGTTCGCCTCGATGCCAGAGGTCGTGATAGCACCAGTGTCGGCCGCTGCGTTGGAGAGAAGGGTCTTCATGGCATCGATGAGGAGTTCCTCTTTGACGTCATATTGGGTGTACACCGCACCGCTTGTGAGGTGTGCGCGCCGTGCGATCCGCGACACGGTCGTCTGTTCGAAACCTGCGCGACCCATCACCTCAGCGGTTGCATTGATGAGCGCATCACGCAACGGGTCGCCCGTTGTGGCCGCGACGAACGGCGTCGCTTCGAACGTCGGAGCAGCGCCGCTTATGTCGACGGGTGTGCGCAGGGCGTGAGAATAGATCGGCACGATGAGCGACCATTCGTCGGGTCGTTGATTCACGAAGCTGAACAAGCCCATTCCGAGCAGCACCGAGAGAGATGTCAAGCGACGAACTCGCTCGTGCGCCGCCGTCGACTCGTCTAGACCGTTCGCGGCAAACCACTTCGGCATCCAGTCACTCATCTCCTCGTTCAACACATCGTGTCGATGGGCGACGGCGAGACATTCGAGGCCAGCGGCGATGGAGGGTGTCGGTTTCACCAGTTTCTTGACGACCGTCGACATCGTGTCGGCATCGCCGCTCATCATCGCTTCGATGCCCGAAGAAAGAAGTGAGAGAGTCGGCTCGGCCAAACGATTGGTCCACAGCCCGACCGCAATTTCGGCTGCGTTTTCGTAGCGCCCGTACATCGCTCCACTCGTGAGGTCGACGCGACGAGCCACTGAGCGGAGAACGATGCGGTCGATGCCGACATCGTCGACTTCGACGAGAGCAGCATCGAGAATTCGATTGTCGTTGTCGACAGAAGACTGGGATCGACGCCGGGGGTTGAGCGGCACGCAGAAAGGGTAGCCCGATAGCATCATCTCAACGCGAAAGTTGCCCCTGTAGCTCAGTCGGATAGAGCAACGGACTTCTAATCCGCAGGTCGCAGGTTCGATTCCTGCCGGGGGCGCGCACCAGCCCGATGACGCACGTGACAGCGCTCATCGACTCGTCTCGAAATCGTGGAATCCACAGCCCGACGGCCTAGCCTTGAAAGTCGTGAAATACAAGAAGGGTGACACCGTCATCTACCCCCAACACGGTGCATGCATCGTGATCGGAACCAAGCAGGTGAACGCCTTCGGAACACGTCAGGAATACCTCATCCTGAAGACGGTCATCAACGAAATGACTCTCCAGGTGCCGACCGCAAAAGCCGATCAGGTCGGCGTGCGTCCTCCAGTTTCTGCAAATGAACTCGAAGACCTCGTGTCTGTTCTTTCAAAAGCCGACCCACGCGTGCCGTCGAACTGGTCGCGCCGGTTCAAGAACCACCAAGAAAAATTGAAGAGTGGCGACGTGTATCAGGTCGCCGAAGTGGTGCGTAACCTCGCGGCCCGCAATCGAGACGCTTCGTTGTCGGCCGCCGAGCGAACCATGTACGAGCGCGCCCGCATCAATCTCATCTCTGAAATTGCGCCGGCGTTGAAAGTGTCGAACGAAGAGGCCGAGCGATTCCTGAACGAGGCGCTCGAAAAGGGTGTCTTGAAGCCGGCCAAGGTCGCCAAGAAGAAGGCCGAGGCTGCGCCGAAGAAAGCAGTCGACGAAGACGACGATTTCTGACGCTGGCCACATGACACGAGTTGCATACTGCGGACTTGGTGTCATGGGTGCACCCATGGCGCGACATCTGGCCAATGCTGGCCACGAGGTGCGTGTGCACAATCGCACCGCGTCGAAGATGCATGAACTCGCCGCCATCGCGAAACTGACTGCATGTTCCTCGCCGGCCGAAGCGGTGAGCGAAGCAGATGTCGTCATGGTCTGCGTGGGTAACGACGATGACGTTCGCTCTGTCGTCTTCGGGCCGCACGGCATCGTGCATGGCCTCAACCGTGGGTCGGTCGTGGTCGACCACACGACGACAAGTGCCGAACTGTCCCGAGAGATGTCGCAACGTCTCGCTGAAGTCGGGGTCGATTTCGTCGATGCTCCCGTGAGTGGCGGCCAAGCCGGAGCAGAAAATGGAACGCTCACGGTCATGTGTGGATCAGACAGCCCCGCAGCATTCGAAAAGGTCGCGCCCGTCATCGACGCCTACTCGAAGAGCTGCGTACTTCTTGGTCGCGCTGGCTCGGGTCAACTTGCGAAAATGGTGAATCAGATCTGCATCGCCGGAGTGCTCGAAGGCCTAGCCGAGGGGCTGAACTTTGCAATTGCTGCCGGCCTCGATGCGCACGCAGTTGTCGACGTGATCTCCAAAGGTGCGGCACAAAGCTGGCAAATGGAGAATCGTGGTCACACGATGATCGACGGAAAGTTCGACTTTGGTTTCGCTGTCGAGTGGATGAAGAAGGACCTCGGCTACGCCCTCGCGGAAGCCGAGCGACTTGGAGTCCCGGCACCACTTGCCACGGAGGTGCTTCGCTTCTATGACGAGCTGAATGCTGCTGGCGATTCGCGCAGCGACACGAGCAGTCTCATTCGGCGCTATCGCCGTTGATCATTTACCGCTGGCTGCGGTGGCGAAGGCGTCGAGCAAAGTGTCGAGTTCGTCGTCACTGATGACAAGCGGGGGACAGAACGTGTTTGCATCGTTGATGGCACGCGTTATCGCACCAAGCTCAAGCATGCGGTCACGAATCACCATCGCGTCCTGATCGGGGCGTAGGGCTGCAGCCCAGACGGCGCCGCAACCACGTACCCCAGCAATCGTCCCGTCTTTGGCAAGTGCAGACAGGGCACTTTCGATTCGGCCTCCGATGTGCGCCACTCGTCCGAGGAGGCCTTCGTTCTGTAGTGCGTCGATGTTGGTGTGCGCGGCAGCACATGCAACAGCGTGTCCGCTGTAGGTGTAGCCATGGCGCAAGATGAATGTCGGGTCAGACTCAAGTGGCTCGCACACCGAGCGTGCCAAGACGACACCTCCCAGGGGCACGTAGCCCGATGTCACCGCCTTCGCGAAGGTGATCATGTCCGGGGTGACGCCGAAGAATTGAGCACCGAACCATGTTCCGAGGCGCCCAAATCCGGAGATCACTTCGTCAAAAATGAGAAACGCCCCGTGCTGATCGCACAGGCGCCTCAACTCGCGCAGGTAGCCCTCGGTCGGAGGAAAGACGCCACCCGCACCCTGGACGGGCTCTGCGATGACAGCTGCGATGCGACCAGCATTGTTGCTCATAAGAACTGACATTGCCTCAGCGTCGTCTGCATCGACTTGCACGACGCCTTCCAGCAACGTTCCGTAACCGGCTTTATTGGGTGCGATTCCTTGTGCGCTGGTTCCGCCGTAGTTCGTTCCGTGATACCCGCGCGTGCGGGAGATGATCAGTGTCTTTTCTGGATGTCCGGCTTGGACATGAGCGAGGCGCGCGAGTTTCATCGCACTGTCGATGCTCTCTGAACCAGAGCCGCACAGGAACACTCGCGCATCAGTGATGGGAGAGAGCGTCGCGATGCGTTCGGCGAGTGAGTCGGCAACTTCGGTGGTGAAGGGGTCGAATGCAGAGTATGACTCGATGGTCGTCATCTGGCGTGCAACTGCTTCGGCCATGTCCGCCCGACCATGTCCGATGGCGCAATACCAAAGGCTCGCCATGCCGTCGACCAACTCGCGACCGTCGGTGGTCCAGACCTTGGCGCCATGTCCACGGGCGATGGAGAGGAACGATTCGCGTGCAGGTTTGGCGAACGGGTGTAGAAAACGACCGACCATGGGGGGAAACCTAATCGGGTTGCCATTGGGCGATCCTGCTGATAGAAAATGAGAATGGTTCTCACTTCCAAACGGGCGCGACAATTGAATGCGGGGAGTCGGGCAGGCCTCGTGAGTCCGCGAGAACGGCTGACATTCGCCGTGGTGGCAGCGTGTGCAGTTGTACTCGGCGCGTGTGGTGGGACCTCCGAGGTCGCAACAGAGAGCACGCCCGACACCACGATGAAGCGACCGCTCGTCATCGTCACTCACGAAGTTCTCGGTTCGATTGTGCGAGAGATCGCTGTCGATGACGTGGACGTTCGAGTGATCATCCCGAATGGCAAAGACCCACACGACTACGAGCCAAGTGCACAGGACATCGCGCTTCTCGATGCAGCTGACATGGTGGTGGCCAACGGTGAGAAGTTCGAGCCGGCTTTCGCCAAAGTTCTTGACCGGCTGGTCGCTGATGGTCAGTCGGTCTTTTTCGCCACCGAACATGTGACACTCCGTGACGGCGACGAGCACGACGAGCACGGAGAACACACTGATGACAAAGCCCACGACGGCGACAAGGACGTACATGGCGAGCACGACCCGCATTTCTTCACAGACCCAGTGACCGTCGGTGAATTGGTTCCCGCACTTGCGGAGGCACTCACCGCATCGACTGGAATCTCACATGGCGCGCGACCAGCGATAGCCGCAGACGCTTTTGCTGCGGCCGACACGGCGGTCCGTGAGGTGTTCGCGACGTTGACGTCGGGAAGTTGCAAGATCGTCACGGGGCACGACAGTCTCGGATATCTCGCCGATCGCTATGGCTGTGAGATTGTCGGAGTCGTCATTCCGAGTCTGTCCGGTCTCGCGGAAGCGACAGCGCAAGATTTTGCCGATCTTGCCAAGGCGATGAAGATCGAGAAAGTATCGGCGATTTTCGTCGATGAGGGAACGTCGACGCGTGTGTCTGACCGCATTGCCGCAGAGACCGGAGCGCGTGTGGTCGCGCTGCCGTCCCATTCCGTACCGCCATCGGGTCGCTACCGTGACTACGTGACGACAGTCGCGCGCGCGATCACTGACGGACTGACTGGTTCATGACCGACTATTTCCTTGCTCCGTTTCTTGACAACGAGTTCATGCGCCTCGCACTGCTCGCTGGTTTCGCGACAGCGGTCATCTGCGCGATTGCGGGCACATTCATCGTCTTGCGCGGGCTTGCATTCATCGGAGATGCGCTCGCCCATGGTGTGTTGCCCGGTATCGCCGCCGCGACCCTGCTCGGTGTGTCGACGATCGTGGGTGCTGCTGTCGGAGCAGCAGTGCTGGTCGGCGGCGTGGGCCTCATCACGCGGCGTACGCGTCTGTCCTCGGACACGGCCATCGGCCTGTTGTTTGTCGGAATGCTGGCACTCGGAGTCATCATGACGTCGCGGTCTGAATCGTTTGCCGGTGACCTCACGCGCATTCTCTTTGGTGAGCTTCTCGGTGCAGATTCGAGCCAATTGGCATGGATGATCGGCTCGACGATGGTGGTCGGTGTCGTGACGTACGTCTGTCGGCGCCCATTCATGTTGCTCTGTATCAGTCGTGATTTGACGCGAGCCAATGGTTTCAATGCGTCACTGTTCGAGGCACTGATGATGTCCGTCATCGGCATCGCGATACTCGCGTCATTCCAGTCCGTCGGCACATTGCTCGTCTTTGGTCTACTCATCGCGCCACCGTCGACTGCTGCACTTGTGACGCGACGATTGCACACCATGATCATCGTCGCGAGCATCTGTGGTGTCGTCGCGACGTACTCAGGTCTCCTTGCCAGTTACCACTACGACCTCGCAGCCGGTGCGAGTGTCGTTGTCAGTGCCAGCGCCATATTCGTGGTGGTGTTCGCAGCGTCGACCCTTCGTCGACGTCAACTGTCAGGCAGTCATCCGGCCGTCGCCCATGGAGGAGGTCATCACCATGCCCACTGACATGATCGTCGCCAATGACTTGTCGGTGGGTTATGGGTCACACGCTGTCGTCGACCACGTGAATCTTCGACTTGCTCCGGGAACTCTTGTCGCATTGATGGGTTCAAATGGTTCGGGGAAGAGCACCATTCTGAAGACTCTTGTCGGTCTACTTCAGCCGGTCAGTGGTTCGGTGTCTGTCCTCGGCGATGTGCCCGGTTCTCATCCGGCACGGGTCGCTTATGTGCCACAGCACTCGGCCACGAGTGAGACATTGCCACTTCGTGCACGCGACGTCGTGGCGATGGGCAGGTACGCCCGACTTGGTCTGCTCGCACGATTCAGTCGCCATGATCGAGATGTTGTCGACGAGGCGATGCACACCATGGGAGTCTCTTCTTTTGCCGACAAGCCTCTGCAGTCGTTGTCGGGCGGTCAATGCCAGCGTGTGCATCTCGCACAGGCAATCGCCCATGAAGCGGACGTCTGGTTTCTTGATGAACCGACGGCTGGACTCGACGCTGAGGGTCGCGACACTGTCACAGCATGCGTGTCTGCGGCGCGCGAACGAGGGGCCTGCGTGGTGGTGTCGACTCACGACATTGACGATGCACGTGAGGCCGACATCGTGCTGCTGGTGGCCAAGGAGGTCATCGCTCAGGGTTCTCCGAGAGAGGTGCTCACCGACGCGAATTTGCGCCGAATGTACGGCTTCACCGGTCAGCACTAGCCGTGCGCAGGTCCTGCCAGCGACTCTGCAACTAGGCTGAAAGTCGCATGAAGGGGCTCATTCTCTCTGGTGGTGCGGGAACCCGCCTGCGTCCGATCACCCACACCAGGGCGAAGCAGTTGGTGCCGATCGCCAACAAGCCCATCTTGTTCTACGGCATCGAGGCCATGGCAGAGGCCGGCATCAGCGAGATCGGCATCATCGTCGGAGACACTCGCGACGAAATCATGACTGCGGTCGGCGACGGATCCCAGTTCGGTGTCAAGGTCACCTACATCCCACAGGACGCACCGCTCGGCCTCGCGCACTGTGTGCTCATTGCCCGCGATTTCCTGCAAGATGACGATTTCGTCATGTATCTCGGCGACAACATGCTCGAGCAGAACCTCACGCAATTCGTGTCGGGTTTTCAGCAGAAGCGCACATCGTCCAATCCGCCCAGCGCGCAAATTCTGCTCTGTGAAGTCGAAGATGCATCACACTTCGGTGTCGCGGTGGTGAACAAGGACGGCCATGTCACCGATCTCGAAGAGAAGCCGAAGAAGCCGCGTTCGAACCTTGCGCTCGTCGGCGTGTATTTGTTCGACAAGTCGATTCATGTCGCAGTGTCGTCGATCAAACCCTCTGCTCGTGGCGAGTTGGAGATCACCGATGCGATCCAGTGGTTGGTCGACAACAAGCACGTCGTCCATCACGAGGTGCTCGCCGGATGGTGGATCGACACCGGCAAGAAGGATCCGTTGCTCGAATGCAATCGTCTGGTGCTCGATGTCATCGAAGCCGACAACAAAGGAATCGTCGACGACGCCTCGCGCGTCGAGGGCCGAGTGCGCATCATGGATGGCGCAAAGATCGAGAACTCACGCGTTCGTGGCCCGGTCGTCATCGGTCGTAATGCGGTCATCGTGAACAGCTATATCGGCCCCTATACATCTGTCGGCGACGACTGCACCATCGCAGACACCGACATCGAGCACTCGGTGGTCTTGTCGCGCAGCAGCATCTCTGGCGCAGGTCGCCTCGTCGATTCGCTCATCGGGTACGACGTGGCGGTGAAGCGCACAGAAGCGCTTCCCAAAGCGCATCGTCTCATGTTGGGTGATGACTCCATCGTCGAGATCGGCTGACCGCGGGTCACACAACAGGCAAGAACAAGAGTCGAGGAGTAGCAGCGTGGCAACAATCGAGAAGTCAGACGTCATCGAGGGTGTTTATGTCGTGACGCCCGACGTGCACGGCGACGCGCGTGGCTTCTTCGTCGAGACCTACCGTCGTGAATGGTTTCCAAAGGGCCGCGAGATGATCCAAGGCAATCGTGGCGATCGTCAAGCCGGGGCTGTCGTCGGTTTGCACTACCACTTGCATCAGGCCGACTATTGGTATGTGCCGTTCGGCTCATGCCGGGTCGTGCTGCACGATCTGCGTGAAGGTTCACCAAGTGACGGTCGCACGCAGATCATCGATCTTGGTGCACGAAGCGATGGCACCCATGACCACCGCGGTGTGTACATTCCGCCCGGAGTGGCGCACGGGTTTTCGGCCCTCTCCAACATGACCATCACGTATCTCGTCGATGGTTACTACAACCCGAAAGATGAGCTTGGCGTGGCCTGGGACGACCCTGCCATCGGCGCAGATTGGGGAGTGACGCAGCCGGTTCTCTCTGGTCGCGATCAAGCCAATCCGTCGCGTGCTGCCATCGTGCCTGAACTTCGACCGCACTTTGCTTTGAGGACATGACATGAAGTACTTCGTCACCGGTGCTGCCGGTTTCATCGGCTCCAACTACGTGCGTCATGTCCTGGCGACCACGGACCATCACGTCACGGTGTACGACGCGCTCACTTATGCGGGCAATCTGTCGACGATGAAGGACATGTCAGATGACCCTCGTTTCACATTCGTGCAGGGCAACATCTGCGACCCCGCCGCAGTCGAGTCGGCGATGAAGGGTCACGACGTGGTTGTTCATTTCGCAGCAGAAAGCCACGTCGACCGGTCAATCGCAGGCTCAGATGACTTCATTCTCACGAATTGTTTCGGCACCAACGTCATCGTCGACACGGCACGCCGTCTCGATGTGCAACGGGTCCTGCACATCGGCACCGATGAGGTGTACGGATCAGTCGAAGTGGGGTCATCACTTGAGACCGACCCTCTCGAACCAAGGTCGCCGTATTCGGCTTCTAAAGCCGGGTCTGATCTGATTGCGCTGTCGTACTACTCGACGCACAAGACCCCGGTCGTGGTGACGAGGTGTACCAACAACTTTGGGCCGTACCAATATCCAGAGAAGGCGATTCCGCTCTTCGTCACGAACTTGATGAACGGCGGAAAGATCCCGCTCTACGGAGACGGCCTGAACGAACGGGATTGGCTCTTCGTCGACGATCACTGCACAGGAATCCAACTCGTTCTCGAGAATGGCACGTTGGGCGAGATCTACAACATCGGCGCGGGGAACGAGACGCCCAACCGTGTGCTCGTCGACAAGATTCTCGAGATCATGGGCAAAGACGAGTCGAGCGTGCAGTACGTGGAGGACCGTAAAGGTCACGATCGTCGATACTCGGTGAACATCGACAAGATCACGAAACTTGGTTGGAAGAGAAAACGCTCACTAGACGAGGCTCTTCTCGAGACCGTGAAGTGGTATCAGGACAATCGTTGGTGGTGGGAACCTCTTAAGAAGGCCAAGTAGGTCGCACATCATGACGCGACTGTTGGTGACGGGCGCCGGCGGACAGCTGGGCACCGAGATTGTTGCCGTGGCACACGCTCGAGGTGTCGAGTGTGTCGGTGTGACTCATGCAGACCTTGACATCGTCGACGCCGATGCGACGTTGAAAGTGTTCGAGTCGGTGCGCCCGACCCACGTCATTCACGGGGCCGCGTGGACTGCCGTTGACAACTGCGAGACCGACCCCGACAAGGCAATTGCAGTCAATGGTCAGGGCACGAAGAATGTCGTCGCAGCGGCCCGACGTATCGATGCCCACGTCACCTATGTCTCGACTGATTACGTCTTCGATGGAACGAAAGTCGCACCATATGTGGAGACCGACCCCACCAACCCGGTGTCGGCCTACGGACGCAGCAAGTTGATGGGAGAGCACGCACTCGGAGCAAGCGACGCCACCGTGCGGATCTCATGGGTCTGTGGTTACACGGGCGGAAACATGGTCAAGACGATTCTTCGTATCGCTGACAACCAGGACGTCTTGTCATTTGTCGACGACCAACGTGGCCACCCGACATTCGCCGACGACGCCGCGGCGCGCATCGTTGACTTGGCTGTCGCCGAAGTGGCGGGTATCTGGCACGTGACAAACCAAGGCGCAGTTTCGTGGTTTGAATTCGCACGTGAGGTTCTCATCGCCGCTGGCCATGACCCAGACCGCGTGCGACCGATCAAGACCGCTGATCTTCAACCCCCGCGACCAGCGCCGCGACCAGCGAACTCGGTGCTCGAGAACAAGGCGATGCATGATGCTGGTTGGTCGATGCTCGACGATTTTCGAATGCCGCTCAAACGCTTAGTTGACAGATTGCTGTCGGACTCATCAAGGTCTTGACAGGTAGGTAAATGGAGAAAACGACATGGAAGTAGGACTTGCGATTCCGCAGATGGCTCGCGGGCTTGACCGAGAACGAGTGATCGGCTGGTGTGTGGCCGCCGACAATGGTCCTTTCTCCAGTATCTCCGCTGGCGAACGCATCACCTTCAGAAACCTCGAGGGCATCACGTTGTGCGCGGCCGCGGCAGTGACGACGGAGCGTGTCCGAGTGATGACCAACGTCATCGTCTTGCCGTGGCATGAACCTGCGCTGATTGCAAAAGAACTAGCCACGATCGACGTGATGTCGGGCGGCCGTCTTGATGTTGCTGTGGGTGTCGGTGGGCGATGGCAGGACTACGCGTCGCTGAATTCGCCTTTCGAGAATCGCCATCAGCGACTCGACGACGCCGTTACAGAACTGAAGCGCCTATGGTCCGGTGGTGCCGCAGCTGACGGTGAGTCCGTCGGACCTGAGCCGGTGCAAATCGGTGGACCACGCTTCTTCGGGTCAGCGATGGGTCCGAAGTCGATGGCTCGCGTGGCGCGGTGGGCACATGGTGTGAGCGGTTTCACTCTGATGGCTGACGTCAACGAGGCCAAAAGACAATTTTCGGCAGCAGAATCCGCTTGGTCCTCCGCAGGCAGGACCGACAAACCACGACACGTGACCGGAACTTTCGTCTCGCTCGGCAAGGATTCCCGCGACGTGCTGCGTCAGTTCGCATATGAATACTTGGAAGTGTTCTCGCCAGCTTTCGCCCGCCAGCTCAGCGAGTCGATGCGCATCCACGAAAAATCAGCGTTGCGTGACCTACTCGTCGAGATGAAAGAAGTCGGATGCGACGAGTTCATCGTCGTGCCGGCGACATCTGATCCGGCCATGGCCAACGAAGTAGCCGAAGTCGTCGCGGAGGTGGCGTAATGGGAAACAGAAGACCGACCGCATTGATCACGGGTGCGAGCAGAGGTGTCGGTAAGGGCATCGCTCTCGCCCTTGCCGAAAACGGATATGACCTCGTCATCACGGCACGAACTGTGACGGAGGGCTCCGGCAGCAGCCCTGAGACGGGTGCGCCTCTCGAAGGAAGTCTTGAGCGCACTCAACAAGAAGCGCAAGAGCGTGGCGCGAGGTGTCGTTGCGTCGTCATGGATCTGCTCGATCTTGATTCACTCGACGACGTCGCCCGGGAAGCTCTTGCTGCGACCGACGGACGTCTTGATGTGCTTGTCAACAACGCCATATACGCAGGACCAGGTAACGATCGTCTGTTCGGCGACGTCGACAGACAAGACATCATCAATCGGGTGACAGGCAACTTGTTGGCGCAGTTGCTCTTCACGCAGACGATTCTGAACGCAATGATCGGGCAAGACGTCGTCGACGGGCTTCGTGGCACCATCGTCAACATCACTTCTGGCGCCGGTCAGCACACACCGCCTGCTCCAGTGGGCAAAGGTGGCTGGCCGCTCACGTATGCAGCCACCAAGGCTGGTTTTCACCGCATGGCGGACATGCTCGCGCTCGAATATGGCGCCTTGGGAATTCGTGCCTGCAACATCAATCCAGGGTTCATTGCGACGGAACGGGTGCTCGCGTCTGACACGTTGAAGTTCGTGGCAGAAAAAGGTGCGCCACCGTCGGTCGTCGGCGACTCTGTCGTGCGTTTCCTGAACGATCCTTCAATCACGAACGGGTCGTACCTGCAGGCGCAGTGATCTGCAGTAGCGACCACATGACCGCCAGAGACTCGGGTGCTACTTTGAGAGCAGGCACGTGGAGGTTTGACATGCGCAAGATGATGGTGGCAATGACTGTGGTAGCAGCGTCCGTGGGCGTCGCAGGCACGACAGTCGGGGCATCTGTGCCTCGTGTGACCGTGCCGGCTCCGGCCGACCTCGTCGTCGACGCTGACTGGACGCCCGTGCTTGGCGACATCGCTGACATGAATTCAGTGAACTGTCGTGATGGTGCCACCACTCATAAGTCGGTGAAAGACCTCGAGACCGCTCTCAGTTCGAATCCGATCCGATTACTGAATGTCGTGAGTCTCGAGTGCAAGCCGACACTTGCTGTGGAAGGCAAGGTCGTGAACATCACCGGAACGGCGTCGAGCAGTTCGCTCGGGTTCTCTGACGGAGTCTTCAACTTGAAGTGCAGTTTTCGCGCGAACCTCTCGGTGACCGTGTCAATCGACGCTGGGCTCAAAGTGCCCACGCTGATCGCGATGAAGAACCTTGTGTCGTCGCAGTTGCCTGTTGCGTGTTCGTTCACGGCGACGTCGGCTGCCAAAGCCGCATCACTTAGTGGAACAATCGAAGGTCTCGCCAACGTCGGAACGAAAGCATCGCAACAGTGTTCGGCAAGTGCAGTGGCATGTGTTCCATTCAGTCTCGATTCAGTGACTGTCAACGTGACCGACACGACAGGGGCACTTGACGGGCTCGTCGGTTCTGGTTCGTACTCATATGCCGACACATTCCAGTTGACCGGTATCACGGACATCGTCGACAAGTTCACTGCCACCAAGAAGGCAATGGGCCTCGGAGTGCGTGGTCGTCCGCGAGTAGACCCCGATCAAGGGGCTATGAAGCTCACTTTTGCTGAAGGAGCAGGAAAGTCGATCATCCTGCGACCAGCACCGTTGAAGTCGGGCGGGCAGGGAATCGTAACTGCCGGTGAAGGAATCCATGTGGCGACGGTCGCCGGTGCGAAATGCTCGATCACGTTGGCCAACGGCTCAAGGACGTCAACGCTAACGACGACTGCCGGAGCAGACGGGGTGGCTGTGGTCAGCTACACGGCGACGAAGCTCAAGGCTGCGGCAAAAAAGATCGGTGCCGTCAAGCGGGGAAAGACTCTGCCAAGTGTCACCGCGACAGCCGCTTGTTCATCGGGAACCACGGTGATCCCAGCGGTGAGCGAAAAAGTTCAACTCGCTATCTGATTCCGAGAATCGCGCGCGTTTCATCGTGGGTGGCGACACGAAGTCCGCATCGCTCCACGAGATCAACTGCCTCGGTCAGCAATTCAATGTTGCTCACTTGGCGTTCGCCTTCGTAGTCCTCTAGTCCGATGCGTAGGTGACCGCCGCGGGACAACATTTCCTCTGCGAATCCGGACCGGACCAAGTCGCCTCCGAGAGTCGCGCATGCCCACGGCAGATTGGTGCCGGCGAGAAGGTCGAGGTATAGATCGAGCGCCGTGGTTGACGGTGGAAGCCCAAATGGCTGCCTGCCGGTGCCGAAGTAGAACTTGACAAACGCACCGTCAGCGAGGGATCCAGACCGTGCGTAGGAAGCTATGAGGCGGATGTAGCCAGGCTCGAAGCAGGCGATACTTGGCGCTAATCGCAGAGCATGACAACGTTCATTGATGTGGGCAATATCGCGCGGTGAATAGCCGTAGAGGATTCCAGAGCCCGGAGCACCGCTTTCAGTTGGCCGCCACAACAGCGTTGCTCCTGGGTCAAGCAGTGCCATGTCGATGAGGCCCATCTCGGCGAGGTGTTCGTGGTGTTCCCACATCTTCACGCCGTCTGCGAGGTGATATGCGTTCGCAGTCGGGTACATGAGCGCACGTGGGAACTGTCGCTGCAATTCTGTGAACACCTCTGCGCTTCGACGAGCCATCGAGATTGGTTCTTTGTCCGGAAATGACCGGAACTCGTCGTGATGATGGAAGATCGATGCTCCAGCAGCAAGGCACTCAACTCCGTCAGCGATCAGCTCGTTCACGCTGACCGGAACGCTGCTCTGCTGGTCCTTTCGAGTGGGGCCGTTGACCGCAACCTCGATGATGACCGGCCGCGACATGGTCAGCGCGGGTTCGGGTGATGGCAGGCGACGAAGTGACCGACAGCTATTTCACGAAGCTCGGGCTCTTGTTGCGCGCACAGTTCGGTTGCGGCGGGGCAACGAGTGCGGAATCGACATCCAGAGGGTGGATTCATCGGAGAGGGAGGTTCGCCTTCGATGGTGGCTTTGGCCCGACCCCGACGTGGGTCTGGTACCGGCACGGATCCGATGAGCGCTTTTGCGTAATGGTGAGCCGGATTCGCGTACAGAGCGTCAGGTGGCGCCACCTCGCACACTTTGCCCAGATACATGACGAGCACTCTGGTTGACACCTGTTTCACGACTGAGAGGTCGTGGGAGATGAAGATCATGGTGAGGCCGAAGCGGTCCTTCATGTCCTGCAAGAGATTCAGAATTTGAGCCTGAATCGACACGTCAAGTGCCGAGACCGGTTCGTCGCAGATGAGCAGCTCCGGATCGAGGGCAATCGAGCGGGCGATGCTGATGCGTTGACATTGACCACCAGAGAATTCCCACGGACGACGATCGCGCACCACCGCAGGGTCGAGACCAACTGCCGTCAAAAGTTCGTTGACTTTCTTTTCACGATCAGCATCGTCACCGCGTCCCCAGACCTTGAGTGGCTCGTCGATGATGTTCTTCACCTGGAGACGTGGATCAAGCGAAGAAATGGGGTCCTGGAAGATCATCTGCATGCGGGGGCGAATAGAGCGCAAAGAGCCATCGTCCATCGTTGTGAGTTCGTTGTCGCCGAGCCGTACTGAACCGCTCGTGGGGCGTGGCAACTGCAAAATCGCCTTTCCGAGTGTCGACTTTCCACAACCTGACTCACCGACGATGGCAAGCGTCTCGCCACGTAACACGTCGAAGCTGACACCAGCGACGGCACTGACGAAGGTCTTTCGTCCTGCCTTGTAGTTCATGACGAGGTCATTGACCTCAAGCACCTTGTCGCCGACTTGGCGCATGTGGGCCTTGCCTGTGCCGGCCATCAGCGACCTCCTCCGATGGGGAAGAAGCAACGGTACGAATGACCATTGCCCATGTCGACGAGGGGTGGCTGCTCGGCGCGGCACTTGTCGGTTGCGTACTGACAGCGTGGCGCGAAAGCACATCCGGGTTCAGGCTGTGTCGGGTCGGGAAGTCGGCCGGCGATGACAGGAATCTTCTGTCCACTCGGCAAATCCATTCGAGGAATCGACTTCAACAATGCTTCGGTGTATGGCATTTTCATGTTGGCGAAGAGTTCTGCCGTCGGTGCTGCCTCGACGACTTGGCCCGCATACATGACAAGAATGCGATCAGTGTGCCCGGCGACGACGCCGAGGTCATGAGTGACGAGCACCATCGACATGTTCGACTCACCGCGAAGTTCATCGAGCAATTCGAGCACTTGCGCCTGAACCGTGACGTCGAGGGCAGTGGTGGGTTCGTCTGCGAACAGCAATTCAGGCGTGCAGGCAACGGCGATTGCGATCATGACGCGCTGGCGCATACCGCCAGAGAGTTGTCCCGGATACTTGCGCAGTGCCGCATAGGGGTCGGGAATTCGGACTCGCTCAAGCAGCTCGACAGCTCGCGCCTTCGCCTGCTGTTTGGACATGCCAAGTCGGACCGTGAGGCCTTCCATGATTTGCGACCCAATGCGACGCACTGGGTTGAGCGATGTCATCGGATCTTGGAAGATCATCGCCATGCCGGTGCCCCAATGGGTGCGCAACTCGTCGCGAGTCAGCGACGACAAGTCATGGCCTGCAAACTCGACCCGTCCCGTCCGTGTCGCATTCTGTGTCAGAAGGCCCATGATGCCGCGCGACAGGACTGTCTTTCCCGAGCCCGATTCTCCGACGACGCCGATGCATTCGCCTCTTCGGATGGACACCGACACGCCGCGAACTGCCTGGATATTGCCACGAGCGGAGGCGAAACTGACGTGAAGGTCGTCGACGACGAGGATGTTCTCGCTCATATGCGTGACTCCCTCTGGTCGAGAGATTGACGGATGATGTCGCCGACCTTGTTGGTCGAGATCACCGTGAGAGCAATGACAGCAATAGGGGCAAGAACGATGTACGGCCGAATTTCCAGTTCTGTCCTATAGAGGGCGAGCATCGAGCCCCAACTGACTCCGCCTGGAATACCTGCGCCGAGAAGGGCGAGCGAACCCTCGGCGACGATGACAACACCGACTGCTAGGAAAGCAACGGCAAGCATTGAGGGAACGACATTCGGAATGATTCGCTGAAACAACACTGATCGGTTAGTCGCACCGAGGCTGCGCGATGCGGTGACGAAGTCACGGTTCACCCATTGCATGGCGGAGGACCGTGCGATACGACCAAGTTGCGGAATGACAACCAGCGCCAGTGATGACATGAGTACAAAGGCACTAGAAAAACTGCTCCGACCGCCATCGACTGCATCAGGTGCTAGTACCGCCATGAAGGCAAGCGCCATGACTAGGAGTGGTATCGAGAGGATCACATTGAAAAGAAGCACGATGATGCGGTCAATGACTCCCTTGCGGAAAGCGGCGAAGATCCCGACGATTCCGCCGATGGTGCCGCCGATTCCGACTGAAAACACGGCAACAAACATCGAGATGCGGGCACCGTTTGCGAGGAGCGACAAGATGTCGTACCCATCGGGTGTGGTGCCGAGTATGTGACATCCGTGCGGAGTTCCCGCACCGAACGACCCCTCGCTTGACGTATCAGTCGATTCAGTGGAGCCATCGTCGACTTCGGTGGTGTCGGTGACGTCGGCGTAGGTCTCGGTGGTTGTGTCCTCGAAGGTGGTGTCGGTGACGTCGGCGTAGGTCTCGGTGGTTGTGTCCTCGAAGGTGGTGTCGGTGACGTCGGCGTAGGTCTCGGTGGTTGTTTCCTCCTCAAGGAGGGTGTCAGAGGTTGTGTCTTCCTCGTTGAACACTTCTTCTTGCTTGATAATGGATGACTCAATACCGAAACATCCCCGAATAGTGGGACCCAAACCAAGTGCGTTAAGGAATGGCTGCTTCGGGTCGTGAAAGGGGAGGAAAGGTGCGAAGAGAGCCAAAAAGATGATGATCCCGAGCCATGCGATGGCGAGCTTTCCACCGATGGTGTTAACGCGCCGCACGGGTTCCTCTGGTTCGCGGGTCGACAACGTTGATGAGGGCATCGACGATGGTGTTGAAGACGACATAGAACACTGCAATTACAGCGACGACAGTCTGCAACGCACCATACTCCTTGGTGAAAATGCAACGCTGAAGTAGCGTGCCCAAGCCTGGGATGACGAAGATGATCTCAATGACGAGCGCACCGCCGATAAGTGCACTCATGCTGAGGGCGGCAGACGTCATGATGGGGGTGATTGAGGGTCGAATGACGTGACGGAACAATATTCGCCGAGGTTTCAGCCCTTTGGAGGCGGCCAAGGTGATGTAGTCCTCGCGAAGTGTGGCGAGCACCTCAGAGCGCATGAGGTTGGTGTAGGAGGTTAGGGGAGCGATGGCGAGGGCCAGCACCGGAAGCAACATCGACTTGAAGTGGCCCCCGATGTTTTCCGTTAAGTGTACGTATCCCGCTGGTGGCACCAAGTTGAGCTGCACTCCCACAACGATTGCAAGGATTATTGCGGTCCCGAAGTTTGGAATTGACGACAGCGAGAAGAGCGTGGCGCGCGTGTAGGCGTCGACCCGCGTGTTGGCGCGATAAGCGGTGTAGAGACCGAGAGGCACGCCGATTCCAAGTGCGAAAACTTGTACATAGATCATGAGAAGTAAAGAGACGGGAATCACTTCGGCCAGTCGCGATCCGACCGAACCAGACGTGACGATGAAGTCCCCGAAGTCTCCGCGGATGAAGCCACTCAACCAATCCGCATAGGAGCTCACCAGGCTCTGGTCGAGCCCTAATGATGCGTTGATCTCTGCGCGCTGTTGTTCTGACGCAAAAGGAGCAATCAGATCGACGACTGAGCCGGGCACTTGCCGCATGAGCCACGAGAGAAAGAAAGTAGCTAGCACGACGACGACTGCGCCAAGCCCCAACTTTCTCAACAAATTTGCAAGTGTCCTCACGCCAACCCCAAGCGAAATCTAGTTCGTAGTTTCTCTGTCGACCAACGCGCACAACAAGAAAGGGCGGCAACCCCGTGAGGAGTTGCCGCCCTTTCGTTAAGTGGTGATGGTCAGTTCGACAACCAAACGTTGGTCATCTTGAGGCCCCAGTTCGAGGCCTTCTTGGCTTGTCCACCCTTGAGCAATTGCAGCTCGCCCATTCCGTTGACTTGGTTCCCGCCAGCCACGAAGTAGAAGAGAGACCAAGTGGGAATGCTGAGGGCATTCTCCTGCCAGATCTTCATTGCTGCCTGGTAATCCTTTGCTGCAGCCTTCGTGTTGGGGTTGGCGAGGGCCTTTTCGTACAGCAAGTCAAGGTTCTCATACGTGTGCTTTGACATGCTGAGAAGATTGAGTGGTTGACCAAGCGCCTTGAAGGTTGCTGCCGCTCTTGGAGACGAGGAGATCTTGCCCTTCAGGAACAACTGGTTGAAGCTCATGCCGGGGCCTTCCAGAACCTGGAATTGCTGGAACGCATGGGCATTGCCGAAGTACTGCAGAATGACAGTGTTCGTTGCAATGGCACGAAGGTTCAACTTGATGCGGTTGTTCGAGTTGGTGGCCAACATTGTGGCGATGAACTCCATGTTTTTCTGTGCGTCGAGAGCTGTGTCGTGCGGTGCGCCGAATTCAAGAGTTGTCTTTCCGATGGCGGTGAGACACTTGTCAAGCGATGCGTTTCCAGCTGTCTTGTCAAAAGTGAGCATTCCGGCCTTTGTGTAGCCCGGCGTGACAGAACCAAGAACGGTGTCATTCGCCTTAAGCACCCCGTTGCCTCGTGCTGCAACATATGACTTCCGATCGAACAATTGAATGACTGCTTTGCGGCAGTCAAGGTTCGAGAACGGATTCGCAGCGCCGGTGACGAGAGTGGCAGATGTGTTCAAGAAGATTTGCGGGAAGAATTCCGGCTTGCTCTGAACGAGCTTCATCTTCTTGTTCTTGGCCATGCGGGACAGCGTCTTGTACTGCGTCGTATCGATTTCCGCAGTAAACCATGCAACGTCGTAGTCGCCAGTCTTCAAACCGTTGACTCGCTGTACGCCTTCAGCAACAGCCTTGATGATGACCTTGTCCAAATACGGCAATTGCACACCGTTCTTGTCTTTACGCCAGTAGTTCGGGTTGCGCACCAGGGTGATCTCAGTCCTATCGCTGTTGATGCTCTCCATCATGAAAGGACCAGTACCGTCGAAGAAGTTCTTGCAACCCTTGGCCGTGCCTTGGTCTGCCACCTTCTGGCTGAGCCATGCGGTCGATCGAATACGCTGGCGACCAGATCCGTAGAGCGATTCACCGATGTCACCAATTGGCAGGTCAAAGGTAATGTCGACAGTCAGATCGTCGATCTTCCGTGCGCCAGTCCAGTTTCCGTTCGCGATGACAGCAAGGTCACCGGCACCGGTGACGCCCGGCACGCGGCCACGCCATGCCGTGATGTTGAGAATCACGTTGTCGGCGTTGAATGGGGTGCCATCAGAGAACTTGATGTTCGGGCGAAGCTTCACGCGCCACGTGCGGTAATCGACCTGTCCGGTGTCGAGACTGGCAATTGCCGAAGCTGACTCGGCGAGGAAGGGCACAGTCTTGCCATCGTCACGCTGCTCGAACAGGGTCTCTTGAGCCTGATGAACCGATATTTCGGAAGCATTTGAGTTCGTCTGGTTCAGACAGAACCCATTGGGTGCATCCTTGGTGGCGATCACCAGGGTCCCGCCCTTCTTCGGTGCTGTAGCGGCCGACAACGATCCATTCGCTGCCAGCGGAACGGCGGTTGCGCCGACGGTGATCGCGAGTGCGATTCCGGTACGGCGCAGACGACCTGTCCTACGTGTGGTCATTGATTTCCCCTTAGATGACGCCCAGTGACGAGCGGTGTGTGAAGCAACTCGTGTGAGTGCCTCCGGTCACACTATTGGCGAGTCTCTCGTATTGCAAACGGCAGGTGAACAGACAGTGCCCGCCGCTGGTCGGGGGGTTTCGTAGTGTTAGCGCGTGTTCCGCCGTCCGTTCACCCCGCCACTCACCGATGTGGCCAAATTGGTGCCGGCCGCATTGGTCCTGCCGCGACTGAAAATTCTGTACTTCCCGGTCACCAAGGCCGCATGCACCACCTTGAAATGGGCCCTCGCCGAGGCCGAGGGCAGCCTGAGCCATGAGGCAGCTGACGCATTGCCGACGGCGGCCGTCACCCGCACCCACACCATCCACAACATCAAGGTGTCAGGGTTCAGGTTGTTCCGAGAACTGTCGTTGTCGGAACAGCAGCATGTTCTGCATGCAGAGGACTGGTGGCGGGTCGGTGCGTTTCGCAATCCGTATGCACGCATGTATTCGAGTTGGGAGAACCGCATTTTGCTGCGTGCTCCGAGTCAAGAGATTCCGACGTTTGCAGACTTCGACGACGTTCTGGTGGACGGGTGCATTGACATCGTCGCCACGTTCGAGCGCTTCGTGCACACGATCACGGACAAGCCGCACCTTGTCCACTTCGACGACCACTTCCGTTCACAAGCAGAGCAAATTCGGCCGGGCGAATTTCCCCACACCCATCTCTTGCAGGTCGACAAGCCGGGCGAGTTGGACAACTTCATCGCACAGGTGAATGAACGCGCAGGCACGAACGTGTCATTGCAGCGGTTGAACGAGGGCCTTCATATTTCGTACACGAAGGTCGTCACGTCGGCAATCGCACCACTCATCGAGAAGTGGGGCTATCTCGATTTTGCATTGTTCCCATATCCGACCGAGACATTCCCCGACGCGCAGCCGTCCATCGTGCTCACACCGAATGAGACGAAGATGATCATGTACGCGCGGGAAGTGACCGAACGATTGTCCATCGCCGCAGCCGAGGTGCGTCATCGCATCGGCGCCCGTTATGGGCTCTCAGAGATTCTTCGTCGCACTCGACAATGGCGCGACGGCGACTATCACTCGTCACGTCCGTGAACCTGCGCGTGAGCGCACGTGATTGGTTCAGATGCGTTCGATGATGGTGGCAGTGCCCATGCCGCCACCAGTGCACATGGTGACGAGGCCAGTCTGTAGATCACGACGTTCGAGCTCGTCCAGCAACGTGCCGATGAGAATGCCACCCGTGGCACCAATGGGGTGACCAAGAGCCATCGCGCCACCATTCACGTTGATCTTGTCCCACGACACTCCGGTGTCCTTCATGAACTTGAGCACGACCGAGGCGAACGCTTCGTTGACTTCGAACAAGTCGATGTCATCGAACGTCATGCCGGCTTTCTTCACACAACGCTCCGACGCGGGTCCGGGGGCCGTCAACATGATGACCGGCTCTGTTCCCGCGACGGCTGTCATGATGATGCGAGCACGTGGTTTCAGGCCGTGTGCCTTGGCGTAATCGGGTGATGCGATGAGAACCGCGGATGCGCCATCGACGACACCCGATGAGTTGCCGGCGTGGTGCACGTGGTTGATCTCGCTGACATGCGGGTACGCCTGCAGTGCCGTCTGATCGACGGTGAGAGTGTCGCCCTTGCGCACTTTCTTGCCGTATTCCAGAAAACTCGGAGTCAACTTTGCAAGATCGTCGATGGTCGTGCCTGGTCGGGGAAACTCTTCGCGATCAAGTGCCAATGTGCCGTCGACGGAGTGAATCGGCACGAGCGACTTCTCGAAGCGCCCCTCTTTCATGGCTGCTTCGGCGCGACGTTGACTGTCGACAGCCAACTCGTCGCATTGCTGGCGGGTGAATCCTTCGATGGTCGCGATGAGGTCTGCAGAGATGCCCTGCTGCACCATCGGGTACAACTGCTTTAGGTGGTCATTGTTCGCTGAAAAACCGTCCACATGCTGTGGTGCGTGACGCGACATCGATTCGACGCCGCCGCCGACCACCAGATCCTGGAAGCCAGACAGGACGCCCATTGCGCCAAAGTTCACGGCGGATTGACCAGATCCACAGAAACGATTGATGGTGATGCCCGGGGCATCGAGCGCCCATCCGGCATCGAGTGCAGCCATGCGGGCGATGTCCATCGCGTGATCACCACTTCCGGCACCACATCCCATGACGACGTCATCGACGTCGGAAGTGTCAAAACCATGACGGTCAACGAGTGCGTTCAGAACCTGCGCCAGGATCCGCTGCGGGTGCACCGGGTGAAGGGCCCCCGATTCTTTGCCTTTGCCACGAGGGGAGCGAACAGCGTCAATGATCCAAGCTTCACGAGTCATGTCTCCATCTTTGCCGACGGGCCACATCGCAGACGAGCCCGTACGCGCCTCGTACTCTTGGGTCGTGCGTGATTACACGGTTGGGGGCAGCGAAGAAGCGCTGGCGCAAGCCAATGGACTGGTCGATGCAGACTGGTACCGACCTCACGTCGACCGAAGCGTGTTGAAGACACTCGTCACCAGTAGATCGAGAATTCCGGTCATTCATCTCGTCATTTGGGTCGTGCTCCTCGTCGTCACCGGTTGGTGGGCGAACACAGCGTGGGGAAGCGTGTGGGCCCTACCGGCCTTCTTCGCTTACGGAACGTTGTATGGCTCGACGAGCGATGCGCGGTGGCACGAGTTTGGTCATCGCACCGCATTTCGTCGCGCGTGGACGAACGACGTCGTGTATTCAGTCGCGTCGTTCATGACGTTCCGCGAACCCGAGAGCTGGCGGTGGAGTCATGCGCGACACCACAGCGACACCATTGTTGTCGGTCGCGATCCAGAAATCGCTTTTCCACGTCCCACATCTCGACTGAGGATCGTCGCAGAGTTTTTCGGATTGCTGAGTGCGCGCAATGAACTGGTGAAGATCGCGCGCAACATGGTCGGCAGGCCTGCTGCACCGCAGCGGAACTATCAACCAGCCGACACGCTACGAAAATCACAGGTGTGGTCGTGGGTGTTTTTCCTCGTACTTGCCTCAGTGGCTGTGTGGTGCGTGATCATCGGCAGCGTCAAGCCGGCGATGTTCATCGGGTTGCCGTCGGTGTACGGCAAGTGGCTGCTCATGGCCTACGGAATCACGCAGCATGCGGGCCTCTCTGAAGATGTGCTCGACCACCGAATGAACACTCGCACCGTCCATATGAACGTGATTCATCGGTTCCTGTACCTGAACATGAACTACCACTTGGAACATCACATCTTTCCGAACGTTCCCTACGACGCGTTGCCGCGTCTTCATGAATTGGTGAAAGATCAACTGCCGCCTGCGCACCGGACCATTCGCGGTGCGTGGCGGGAGGCTTTCGACGCGATGGCTCGTCAGCGCGACGACCAGTCGTACAACGCGACGGTCCAACTGCCGAGCAGCGCGGCATGAGCGACGGTTGGATCACTGTCTGTAAGGCAGACGACGTCGGTCGAGAAGATGTCATACGTGCCGATATCGGTGACACCACGCTCATCGTGGTGCACACGAAAGACGGACAGATCTGTGCTTTGGCTGGCGAATGCACTCATGGTCGTGCACACCTGGCTGACGGCTTTGTGCATGGCTCCACGATCGAGTGTCCGAAGCACAATGGTCGATTCGACGCAATCACCGGTGCGCCGACGGCGACGCCTGCCCGCATCGCCCTGGAGGTCTTCGAGACCGAAGTGATCGACGGTGATGTCCGCGTGCGTTTACCAGTGCCGCCGTCACTTGACAAGAAGGATGCGTGACATGTTGACCGACGCCGAGCGGATGGCGCTTCAACGCCGCACCTTGCGCGTGCTCACCATCGGCCAGGTCATCGGATCGGCGGCACTCGGAGCTGCAGTCACCGTCGGTGCGTATGTGGTGCAGGACATTCTCGGACAGGAGACGCCCTGGGCAGGTATGGCGACCGCGACAGTCACGGTGGGCACTGCAGCAATGTCACAGATGTTGTCGCAGCGCATGTCGACACATGGTCGCCGTCCCGGTTTGGCGCTCGGCTACTTCCTTGCAAGTGTCGGCGGCCTGCTGGCGGCGTTCGGGGCGGATCGTGGATGGCTTCCGGTGTTTCTCATCGGTCTGTTCTTTTTCGGTAACGGATCTGCCGCGAATCTTCTGGCGCGCTACGCAGCTACAGACTTGTCGCGTGACGATTCACGCGCATCTGACATGAGTCGCATCGTGTTCGCATCGACCTTCGGAGCGGTGTTCGGTCCGGTGCTCGTGCACCCTGCTCAACATGTTGCTGTCGAATGGTTCGGAATCGCCAAGTACTCCGGACCTTTTCTCTTCAGTGCCGTGTTTCTCTTCACGGCTTTCATCTCCACCTCGATTCTGTTGCGTCCAGACCCGTTGGTGGTGATTGGGGGAGTCGGGCAGTCTGCATCCACATCGTCTCGACTCGGAGGCATTACTTCGACGATTCAATCCATCTGGGCTCATCCAGCAGCACGCATCGCTCTCTCTGCGATGGTGGTGTCACAAGTGACGATGGTGGCAGTGATGACCATGACTCCTGTCCACCTGAAGTTGCACGGACACGAGGCGGTCAGTCCGTTCGTGGTGTCACTTCACATTGCCGGCATGTATGCATTCAGCCCGCTTGTCGGGCGTTTCAGTGACCGACGAGGTCACCACGAGACGATTCGTGTCGGCGCGTTGCTCCTCGTCGCAGCCACAGCGATCGCGGCATTGTCTGGCAACGTCGAACAATTGCTGTTCCCATCACTGTGGCTACTTGGCGTCGGTTGGAACTTCGGTCTCATCGGCGGCTCGAGTCTTCTGACCGAGTCGATGTCGGCCGAGGCGCGCGTCCGGGTGCAAGGAGCAGCTGACTTGCTCATGAGCTTCTGTGGAGGTATGGGTGGCTTTGCATCGGGATTCATTCGCCGTGCTGTCGGCTATCACGTTCTCTCGACGTTCGCTCTCGTCGCAGCCGGGGTGTTGCTCGTCATCGTGCACGGCCAACTCGCACGGAAAAGACACTCGGCTGCACCGGCCGCTGGATAGCGTCATTTCATGGTCAATTGGGCGACAGATTTCATCGATGCAATCGGGCTGGTCGGCGTCGCCTTGCTCATCGCGTTGGAGAGCATCTTTCCGCCTATCCCGTCCGAGCTCATCCTTCTTCTGACGGGTTCCAATGTCGCTGCTGGTCGCTTCGGCTATGTCGGTGGTGTCGTTGCGTCGACAGTGGGGTCCGTCATCGGGGCATTTGTGCTCTATGGCATCGGGCGCGCGTTGAGTGAAGATCGCCTCGAGCGATTCCTCGCGACAGTCGGTCGAGTCGTCGGTTTGAAACGCGACGATGTGCACAAAGGGTTCGTGTGGTTCGAGCGCCACGGTTCGATGGTGTTGTTCTTCGGTCGTCTCGTGCCGGTGGTGCGTTCAGTGGTGAGCATTCCCGCCGGTGCCGAGAAAATGTCAATCGCACGGTTCACGGTTCTGACCGCAGCCGGTTCGCTGTTATGGAATGCCGTGTGGGTCGCCATCGGATGGGGGCTCGGCAATGAATGGGAGAAGGCCGGCAAGTGGGGTGACTATCTGCAGTACGCCGTGGTCGCCGCAGTCGCGGTCGGTCTCGTGTATCTCATTGTCAAGGCTCGGCGTCAGCGAGTACGCGAAATGGCGTGAGTCTTCTGTCGCCACCAGTCAGTGGTTGTGACGCTCCAGCGCTGCCCGTATTTCTTGTTCAGCGGCTGCAGCATTCGCCCATGATCCGACTGTTGACTCTTTGCCTGGCTCAATGAGTTTGTAGACCTCGAAAAAATTGGCGATCTCTGCGAGTAAGAAATCTGGGGCGTCCCCGAGGTCGCGGTATTGGTCGTATCGAGCGTCGCGAGAAGGAACGCAGAGAACTTTTGCATCGGGTCCTTTCTCGTCTTTCATCCAGAAGACTCCGATCGGTCGTGACCACACGTGGCATCCGGGAAACGTCGCTTGCGGAAGCAAGATGAGCGCATCGAGAGGGTCGCCATCTTCGCCGAGAGTGTGGGGAAAGAACCCGTAGTCGAGTGGGTACTGCGTTGCAGTGAAGAGCGTGCGGTCGAGCCAGATGGCGCCCGTCTCGTGGTCCATCTCGTATTTGTTGCGAGAGCCTTGAGGTATCTCGACGATCATCTCGATTTCCATGAGCGTCGAGCGTACGCAAGAGTCGTCTAGATGCCTCGCACTCGAACAGAGAGGCAGGTCACACAACCTTCGAGCTTCTCGAATTCTCCGATGTCGACGAGTAATGGCTGATATCCACGTTCGCGCAGAAGGGCCGCGCTTTGTGGGGCATTGGCCGACATGATGAGCCGACGGTCATCGACGATGACGACATGAGCACCCTGTTCTTCGGGCATCGGGAGAAACGTGGGGAAGACAGAGATGTCATCAACAACCGGCTCCCAACCGATGATGGTTCCATCTGGAAGAGCGGTGACCGCTGATTTGAGATGCAAGGCCTTCGACATGGGCACGGTGATGACCGTCGCACCGAGCGGCTCGACTATCGCTGCGAACTGGTCGATGCCAGGTTGATTCGTGCGACCACCACGCCCCACATAGATGATGTCGCCGACCTTCAGGACATCGCCGCCATCTAGCGTCCCCGGTTCGACGATGTGGTGGATGTGGAGGCCGATGTCTCGAACCACGGGCTCAACGTCGAGGATTTCTGGCTTGCGAGCGTCGTTGCCAGGTCGAGTGATGACCGCGGCATCGCGAAACACGACGACCGTGTCCTCAACGAAGACGCTGTCGGCACACGTCTCTAGTGGTGGAACCTCTTTGATGGCCCAGCCGACTTCGCGGAGAAGGGCGACGTAGTTCTCCCATTGGCGTCGTGCACGATCGATGTCCACTGGCTGACGCTCGATATGAGTCAACAACCCGTCTGCGAGGCGCGAACTCGTTCGACGCACCAGCGCAAGGGTCATGTTTTGAGCCTAATGACAGCAAGATTCATCACAAAACGGCCTATGTGACGCCAAGCAAGACGATGTCGTAAGGATATGAGGAGATTTCTGCTGTATTCGACAACGTCACGTCAAAACTGTGTGAAACTCAACAAATGAAGCCAGTACTCATTCTTCGCCTGACGATTCTACTCAGTGCGGCCGCGAGCCTTGTGTTGAGTGTCGCCTTGTTCTTTGCGAACGATGCGACGACAGACGACAAGCTGAACGGAATTTTTGTCGGCACGTGGGTGCCATCAATTCTTGCGCTCGGGGGATTCCTCATCGCATCGCAACGCCGGAGTGGCTGACATGAGTCAAGGAGCGCTCTTTGGTTTTGGTTGTGTCATCTTCTTCATCGTGGTGACCGGCGGTTTTCTATATGCGATGATGACGGTTCGCGAGCTCGCAGACAGAGATCGAACGGCGACTCGCTGACGACGTCAGCGGGTGACGGGTAAGAAGAAGTGACGAAAGTCTTCGTTCACGGAAACCCAGAGACACAGGCGGTCTGGGATGACCTCCACACCGAACTGCGCTCGCGCGGCGTCAATGATCTCCTGACTCTCTCCCCACCAGGGTTCGGTGCTCCGGTGCCGAGCGGTTGGGGTGGCACGCGCATCGAGTACCGCAATTGGCTTCTTGCCGAACTCGCGAAAATCGATGGCGACATCGATCTCGTCGGTCACGACTGGGGCGCCGGTCACGTCTTCGGTGCACTCGCAAAGTCGCCACCGAACGTGCGTACCTGGAGCGCCGACTGTGCGGGGCTGATGCATCCCCAGTACGTCTGGCACGATGCAGCACTGGGCTGGCAGACGCCCGGGGTCGGCGAGGAGATGGTGAAGGGTCTCACGTCTCGCGCCCCGGCAGAGTTCGCCGCGGTGATGGGACCGCTCGGCATGGGCGAGGTGATTGCGACCAAGATCGCGCAAGGCCTCAGCGAAGCGACGGGTTCATGTGTGCTGTCGCTGTACAGAAGTGCATCGCAGCCAGCCATGAGAGAGCTCGGCGATGCATTCCGCGCAGCGGCACCACCACGCGGAATGGTGATCATCGCCGAGAACGATCACTTCGCTGGCACAAGGGACATGCACATGGAGGTTGCTTCGTGGACCGGTGCGACCGAGGCACACATAGCGGCCGCAGGACACTGGTGGATGGTTGAGAAACCACGCGAGGCCGCAGATCTACTTCTGTCGCATTGGGCGGCGTGAGACTTACCACCATACGGCTGAAACATCGCACGAAAACGTTGGAGCGGGTGACGGGAATCGAACCCGCATAG
>CAYMVM010000006.1:57042-74684 GCA_964394175.1 uncultured Bifidobacterium sp. | reverse complement strand
GTCGTACCTGAACGGATTTCCCAGTCCATCGTCAGCGAGTCGTACTTCTTGTTCAACTCGATGTCGTACGCAGGAACGTTCTTCTTGATCAAGGCTGGCGTTACAGGGTCATTGTGGTAGTCGGCCTGGAAGTAGGTGTTCACGGTGCGGATGAACGCCCGTGCGAATGCCACACCGATGTCACGACGATCCTCGAGAAGACGCTTGCCATAGGCGTAGATACCGAGTGGCTCGGCTGGCGTCTGGGTTGCAGCCTGAACGTAGTTCTGCGGCTCACCAGCTGGCAGTGTCCACAATGGGTCGAGCATGACCATGCAGTCCTGCGCCTTGTTCCTCAATGCGTCCCACGCGGAAGCGGACGGAACGATGCTGAAAGTGATGTTCTTCGGATTGAAGTTCGGCACTTTCTTACGCAACTCAGTGACTGAGTAGTACACCGCTGATGAGCCCTTGCCGACCGAGGTACCCCAGCGCGAGCCGTTCTCGAGCTCTTTGAAGTTCGGGTTGGTCGGGTTCGAGAAGAACGAACGGCGACACCACAGACCGGTCTGCGGGGTCTTGTAGTCACCAGCCTTCGGCGGGAAGTAGTTCGCGAGCGCGACCTTCACTCCGAGACCCTGGGCTGCTGCGTTGTAGAGCGCCACTTCGAAGCCACCGACACCGACGTCAATTTGACCGGTACCAAGCTGCGCTGCAGCAGTGGCGAACGGAAGGCTGATCCACTCGATCTCGAGGTTCTCCTTGGCAAACTCGCCTTCGCTGATAGCCAACAGAAGCGGTGAGTTGAATTCAAGCTTGAAGCTCGAAGACACTTTCACTTTCTCTTTGGTTGCGAGTGGCTTCGGCGCGGGGAAGCCAGGCTTGCAGCGTGCAACCTTACGAGTGAACGACAAGTCGTCGGGGCTGGTCCAACCAGTACCTTCGCAGCCCTTCACGAGCTTCGCACTAGCGTTCGCATCTTTCGTCGTCACTTCGGTGATGACCGTCGTGCGCTTCACGATGGTGGTCGTGTCGACGTCAATTGTCTTGGTCACCTCGGTGAGAGTTGTCACGACCTTGTTCAGCTTCGGAAAATTCTGGACCTTCTTGTCTTTCGACGTGGTGGTCGTCTTCTTCTTCACGCCATCTGGTGATGCCTCAGTACGTGTGTTGATCTGCACCGCTGTCGTGGTCATGATCTGGTTGGTGCCTTCCGTGCGGAAAGCAGTGGTCGTCTTCAACTTCACTGTGCGATCAGTCGAGCCTGAACTCGCATGCAATGGTGCTGAACCGAGCACCGTTGCTGCGAGGAGACCGATGATCGGAACAAGAAGACGACGTCGGTGACGTGTGGTCATGTGTTTTTCCCCCCGGGTTACCGAACGGCCAAGAACGACCGAACGACGTGTGTATGAGTGCTAAACCTACGAAGGCACACAAGTTCTGTCAAGCGACGCACATCGCGCGACTCTTTGCAATGAGCAATTGATTCATTAATCACTTAAGGAGAGACATCAGTGAGAGATCCACGTGAGCGTGCAGCTGAATTTGAAGCAAGTGGATGGTGGGGAACGCTGTCAATCGCCGACTACATCGAACGGAACGTTGCATCACATGGCGACAATCCGGCCTTCGTTGCCGGCGACGAGGTCCTGTCTTGGGCTCAATATAGTAATTATTCATCTATTTTCGCTAGTTCGCTGATTTCATCGGGAATCGACTCCAGTCAGAAAGTGGCGGTCATGCTGCCCGACGGACCCTCCGTGCATGCCGCATTTGTCGGCACGGAGAAGGCAGGCGTGGTCGCTGTCGGCATCGGGCCGCGTGCCGGCGAGGCAGAGATCGAGTACCTCCTCCGAAAGACCGGCGCCGTCAACTTCGCGACTCATGCCGTGGTGAACGGCCGACCGGCCGACGAGTTGCTCGCTGCGCTACGTGGGCGAGGCGTGAACATTGAGCGGCACATCTGTGTGCCCGACCGAAGTGACTCGACCGAGAACATCACTGTGAACGGACAGGTCTCCATCGATCGAAGTGAAATTCTCGCTGACGACATCGCTGCGCGTCGCCTTGGTCCGAATGACTTGTGGTTGCTCAACTCGACCTCGGGAACCACCGGCATGCCGAAGTGTGTGACGCAGTACATGCAGCGATGGATGGCGTACCACAAGATGGTCGAGCAACTTGCAGAGGTCGGCACTGATGACGTGATGATGTCGGTGGTGCCGGCTCAGTTTGGTTTCGGGCTGTGGACCTCACACTTCACTCCGACGATCCTCGGAATACCGTGCGTCGTGCTTCCGAGGTTCACGCCGACAGCGATGATTTCTGCACTCGAAGAGCACAACGTCAGCTTGTTGGCTGCAGTGACGACGCAGTTCATCCTCATGTTGAATGACCCTGACGTCGCTGCACACGACTTCTCATCTTTGCGAGTGATGTGGACAGGTGGAGAGACTGTTCCGTATGCCCGTGCTGCGGAATTCGAAGAGCGCACCGGAGCGTTCGTGTTGCAGTTCTTTGGCTCGAACGAGACCGGAGCAGTGAGTGCCACATCAATTCACGACACGCGCGAGTTGAGGCTCTCGACATGCGGCAAACCACTTCCGGTGATGGAGACGAGGCTGTTTCATCCCGACACAGGCGAGGACGTCACCGGCACCGGGCAGTCCGGTGTGCCTGGAGTGCGTGGTCCGGTCACGTGTGCGGGGTATTACGACGACGACGCAGCAAACGACGAGTTGTACACCGCCGACGGCTGGATGCTGATGGGCGACATCGTGAGTATCGGCGAGGACGGCTACCTGCGCGTTGAGGGTCGAAAGTCCGACTTCATCATTCGTGGCGGGAAGAACATCAGCGCGAGGGTCGTCGAAGAGCAGGTTGCGACGCATCCGGCTGTCGCTTTGTCAGCTGCCGTCGCGGTGCCAGACGACGTGTTCGGCCAGCGCGTCGGTGTGTATGTCGTGTTCCACGGAGGCCGATCGGCCACCGAAGCTGAGTTGCTCGCACATCTCGATTCGCAGGGCTACTCAAAGGAGTACTTCCCCGAGTACTTCATCGTCGTTGACTCCTTGCCCATGGCATCAGGAGGCAAAGTGGCGAAGGGAACGCTGAAGGACGACGTCCTGAAACGTCACAATGAGGGATCACTTCGTCGAGTGGGCTCGAAGTGACCACAGTGCAATCCCCACATTGCAAATAGTGCGTGCACTATTGCACGCAGCGTTGATTCAGGGAAGACTGACGACAGTTACTCCGGCGTCTGCAGGTGCAGCATGACCGGACGAAGCGGGGAGGACAGCATGGACGAGCCACGTGGTGGAGCTGCGGCGTGGATGCCCACATCTATGCCTGGCGTTGGTCGTGACCTCACCGATGAACAAGTTCTTGCGCTCGCACTTCGACACCTTGATGACCTCGGCTTTTGCGAGAACCTCTCTGGTCACATCACATGGCAACGCGAAGGTACAGACACCATGTTGGTGAATCCGTGGGGTCTGTGGTGGGGCGAGACCAAAGCAAGCGACATTCTTGAGATCGATTCGACGGGGAAGGTGTTACGCGGAAAATGGGATGTGACACCGGCGTTCCACTTGCATACCGAGTTGCACAAAGCGCGACCAGATGCGCGTGTTGTCATCCACAATCACCCGATCTACTGCTCGGTGTTGGCAGCGATCGGTGTGTTGCCCGAGATTGTTCACCAGAATTCCGCCATCATCATGGATGAGATGGTGATGGTGCACGAATACGACGGTGAGTTGAACACTCCGCACGTCGCCGCAGAGTTGGTTCGTCACATCGGTGATGCGTCCGTTGCAGTGCTAGCCAGTCATGGCGTGGTCGTCACCGCACCGACCATGGAAGAAGGTCTGTACAAGGCCGCGCAGTTCGAACGTGCGTGTGAGATCTATTGGAAGGTCCTGCAGACCGGCCAAAAGCCACTTCCGATTCCGATCGAGCCGATGAAGGGCATCAAGGCCTCACAAGTCGAACGCGCAAGTTTTGCGTACTTCGATGGCGCAGTCAGGCCCATCATCACTAACGAACCAGACGTTCTTAACTAAGGAGACCACCATGGCCTTGTCATTCGACGAACTCACCCAAAATTCGTCCTTCACTAAAAATGTGAAGGGCAAAGTGACCTTTCTGCCCGAGCCAGAGAGGGCAAAGAGGCACTACACGGTGGTGTCCTGTGACGACCATGTCGTTGAACCTCCGACGACATTTGAAGGACGTATGCCAGCGAAGTTCGGTGATCGAGCACCGCGAGTGATCGAGAAAGAAGACGGTTCTGAGACGTGGGTCGTTGACGGTCTTGAGATGCCAAATGTGGGGTTCAATGCCGTCGTTGGTCGTCCCGTGGATGAGTTCAGCTTCGACCCGACGCGCTTCGAACACATGCGCCGTGGCTCGTGGGACCCAGTGGCACGAATCAAGGACATGGATCTGAACGGCATCTATTCGTCGCTGTGTTTTCCGTCGTTCATTCCGGGGTTCGCTGGCCAGCGTCTGTACCAGATCTCCAATGACGTCGAGTTCTCGAAGGCAATGACGCGTGCGTGGAACGACTGGATGCTCGAAGAATGGTGCGGTAGCGCCCCTGGCCGATTCATACCGATGCAATTGCCGATTTGGTCGGACCCGAAGGAAGCAGCAGAAGAAGTTCGCAAGAATGCTGCACGCGGGTTCCGCGCGTTGTCGTTCTCGGAAGGTCCGCACATGCTCGGCTTCCCGTCACTGCATACCGGCCACTGGGATCCTCTGCTGCAAGCCTGCGAAGAGACCGAGACGGTCGTGTGTCTGCACGTCGGGTCGTCGGGTTCGTCACCAGCCACCGCACCGGACGCTCCTAGCGACGCCGTCGGCACGTTGTTCTTTGCGTATGCCATGTTCGCCGCCACCGACTGGTTGTTCTCGAAGGTTCCGGTGCGTTTTCCGAACATAAAACTGTGTCTGTCTGAAGGTGGAATCGGCTGGGTGGCAGGGCTCATTGATCGTCTCGAGCACATGAACTCATACAACAAGATGTATGGAACATGGAACGACGTCGAGTTGTCGCCGTCCGAGGTGTTCAAGCGCAACTTCTGGTTCTGTGCCATCGAAGACCCGTCGTCGTTCCCTCAATACGACGTGATTGGCGCCGACAACATCATGGTGGAGTCCGACTATCCGCATGCCGACACCACGTGGCCACGCACGCAACAGATGCTTCGCCAGCACTTCGAAGGTATTCCGGAAGACGTGGTCCGTAAATTCACCTGGCAGAACGCAGCCCGCTTATTCAGACTCGACATCCCGGCAGAGATTGTCGCCAACCCTGACGCGTTCTAGAACGTCGCTGTTAGTTGTTCAACACCCTGACGGGAGTTCCGGCAAGGTGCATTGAAACGTCTTCGACGATGTCGGTGAAGAAACGCCGGTAGAGACCCTCGGTGACGTAACCGACGTGCGGTGTAAGGACGCTGTTTGGCAATGACCGCATCGAGGAGTCGGCAGGCAGTGGTTCGGTGGTGAACACATCGAGCGCTGCGCCGGCGATGTCGCCATTTCGAACGGCCCTTTCCAACGCCTCTTCATCGACGAGTGCACCTCGTGACGTGTTCACGAACACCGCCGATTTCTTCATGCGCGCGAAGTCTGAGGCGGTAATGATTTCCCGTGTTGATTCGCTCAACTGAAGATGAACAGACACGATGTCGCTCTCGGCGAACAGTTGCTCCTTCGACACGGCCGTGGCACCATGGGTCTCAGCGACTTCAGGTGTGAGGTGCGGGCTCCACGCGAGGATGTTCATGTCGAATGCCCGGGCAACACGAGCCATGCGGGTGCCGGTGCGTCCGAGTCCGACGAGACCAAGAGTTGACCCGAACAAGTCGCGGCCAATTGTGGACTGCCAGCCGCCGTTGCGGATGTTGTGTTCCTCGGTCGGAAGATTACGAAGCAGGGACAAGATGAGTGCCCATGTGTGTTCGACAGCATTCGAGAGGCCACCGCGAGTACCACACACAGTGACTCCTCGTTCTCGTGCGAAAGCCATGTCGATTGCTCGGTTCTCCATGCCCGTGGTGACGATGAGCTGGAGATTGCCCAACCGTTCGAGGCGTGCGCGGGTGAGTGGTGTTCGCTCGCGCATCACAACGACTACGTGGGCTTCTGCAAGGCGTTCCACGACGGCATCGTCATCTGCCATGTGATCAGTGTGAACGACCACGTCGACACCAGCTCCGAGTAGATGCCATGGACCAAGAGTCAGGGCAACCGCGTGATAGTCGTCAAGTACGACGACATTCACTTTGGTTCGAGCAGCGGAGTTTGGTGACGTTTCGATGAAGGTGAGCGTAGTCAGCTGTTGAGCACGGCGATCACGGAATCGTGGAGCAGTCCGTTTGACGACACGGCAGAGTTCGCACGCCAATCTGGTTTTCCGTGTCGGTCACTCAGTCGACCACCAGCGGCATGCACGATGGGCACAAGAGCGGCGATGTCATAGGGCTCGAGGCCAATGGCGTCGACGGCGACATCGATGCTGCCGTCGGCGACCAACATGTGCTGCCAGAAGTCCCCGAAGCCACGAACTCGCTTCACCATGTTCTGCAATCGATACAGGTTCTGTGACTTGCCCGCCGTATTCCACAATGAGTTCGGGGTAAGGCTTGCATGGGCATTCATGATGTCGCTCTCTTGGCTCACCCGGATGGGGGAGCCGTTCTTGAAAGCGGCATCGTCGATGATTCCCCACCAGCGCGAGCCGAGCGCCGGCGCAGACACGACGCCGACCACTGGGCCGAGGTCCTCGTGCACGAGTGCGATGAGTGTGGCCCACACCGGAACGCCGCGGACGAAATTGCTCGTGCCGTCGATCGGGTCGATGACCCAGGTCCAACCGTCACCAGCACCACTTCCATGTTCTTCGCCGTACCAACCATGTCGTGGTCGTTCACGCCGCACGATGTCCATGATGAGCGACTCTGCACCGCGATCGACTTCGGTGACCTCGGTGAGGTTTTCTTTCAGATCAACTGAGAACGACCGTTCACGAAAGCGGGGCAGGGTGAACGCATCGGCAGCATCGGCAAGCTCGAGCGCCAGCGTCAGTTCGGTGGCTAGTTCGTTCGACACGTTCAGTCGTTCAGTGTGCGACGTACTGCGGCCACGACACCGTCAGCGTCGAGACCTAATTGGGCAAGAATCGCATCGGGCTTTGCTTGCGGAATGAACTTCGTCGGAACGCCATGCACACGAACGTCCACAGTGCTGTCAATCGAGGCGATGCGGTCAGCGATCGACATGCCGATGCCACCGTCACGGAGACCATCTTCAAATGTGAGGACATGTGCGTGCCGAGCAGCGCTCGCCAACATGTCGTCATCGAGTGGCGCACATGAGCGCACGTCCCACACGTCGACCTTGGTGCCCTCCGTGGCGAGAGCAGTTGCTGCCCGTTCAGCAGCGGCGACCAATTTGCCCACTGCCAAGATGCACACGCGACCATCACCGTCGAACAGTTGTCGTGCCCGCACGCCAGTCCCGAGTGGGGCATCGGGAGTGTTGCGGGCAAGACCCTTCGGGTAGCGGATCACGACGGGACCGTCGTTTGCAAGTGACATGGCGTCATGCAACATGACCTCGAGCTCTTGCGTGCTGCTCGGCGCGAGGACGCGCATGCCGGGAACTTTCGAAAGAAGTGCCATGTCGTAAATGCCATGGTGGCTCGGTCCGTCGTCTCCGGTGATGCCGGCGCGATCGAGGCAGAACACGACAGGAAGACGATGTAGCGCGACGTCGTACACCACTTGATCCCATGCTCGCGACAAGAACGTCGAGTACAGCGCGACGACCGGTCGTAGCCCACCCATCGCCATGCCAGCAGCCATTGTGACGGCGTGCTGTTCGGCGATACCCACATCGAGGAATCGGTCGGGGAAATGATCCTTGAACTTGAGAAGACCTGTCGGTCCAGGCATGGCTGCAGTGATGGCGACGATGCGTGAGTCGAGTTCGGCTTCTTTCACGATGGCGTCGCCGAATGCAGCGGTGTAACCGGAGGGAGCACTTTGCGCAGGTCCATTCACCGGGTCGAAAGTCGGAGTGTCGTGCAGGTGCTTTTCGTCGTCATCTTCTGCGGGGGGATATCCCTTGCCCTTGTGTGTGAGCACGTGGACGACGATCGGCCCTTCAGCTTCGCGGTCAATGGCTGACCTGAACGCAGATTCGAGGGCTTCGATGTCATGTCCGTCGACGGGGCCGACATAGTGCACGCCGAGTGCTTCAAAGAACGAGGGCGGTTGCAAGAACTCGCGCACGGCCGCTTTGAACGCTTCCATTCCTTGTTCGGCTTGACGACCAACGACCGGAAGATCACGAAGGAACTGTTCGAGTTTTCTCTGACGCCGCAGGTACACCGGGTTCAAGCGGATGTTGACGAGCGTCTCTGACAGCTTCCCGGTGATGCGTTCGGGAAGTCGAGGCAGCTCGCCAGTTGCTTCAGCAGGTTGAGGGCCACCTGCGGTGAGGTTGGAGATCGTCGGTGCGTAGCTTCGTCCGTTGTCGTTCAAGACGATGATGACTTTGCGCTTGCTGTGGCCGAGGTTGTTGAGTGCTTCGTACGCCATGCCGCCGGTCATCGACCCGTCACCGATGATGGCGACGATGTGACCGTGGGAATTGGTGCCCATGTCACGCGCGACAGCAAGGCCGTGTGCGTAACTGAGCACCGTCGAGGCGTGACTGTTCTCGATGAAGTCGTGTGTGCTCTCTTCACGGCTTGGGTAACCCGAGATGCCGTTGGCTTGTCGCAGATGGCTGAACCCGCCTTGACGACCAGTGACGATTTTGTGCACGTAGGCCTGATGACCGGTGTCCCACAGCACGGCATCGACGGGACTTTGGAACACTCGATGCAAAGCGAGTGTCAACTCGACGGCGCCGAGGTTGCTTCCGAGGTGGCCACCTGTCTCGCTGACGGCTTGGACGATGAAGTCGCGTATTTCACCCGCCAATTGCTCGAGCTCAGGCAGCGTGAGGGCGCGCAGATCCGCCGGTTCACGAATGGAGTCGAGCAATGCCATGCACGGTCAGGCTACCCGTGGGTCACCTGCAGGTCGCCCCGGGGAACAGGTTGGACCGGGTCGTCTACTGGTCGGAGGTCACGCACCAGATGCAGGGTGTGCTGCGATGTGGCCAGCGAACTTGCGATCGAGGCGACGCTGATTCCATGTGTGAATGCGTTCACCGATGATGAAGCCGACGCCGAGTGCGATGAGGCCACCGACACCGTCGAGCCAGAAATGATTTCCCGTGACGACGATGCAGAACAACGTCAGCGCCGGGTATAGCAGGACCGCAGCACGAATCCATTTTCGTCGCCAGAGTGGCCACAACCCGAAAGCACACCATGATGCCCAACCGATGTGCAGGCTCGGCATGGCGGCATATTGATTGGAGAGCTTTGCGATGCCTCCGGAATCGAAGTCCCATGGGCCTCCGAAGTCCTTGAGAGTGTCGACGTATCCGAAACTCGATGCACCGTTGTAGTTGCGCATCTCGTGCTCGATGCACGCAGCACCGAAACCCTCGGGCGGGCATGACACATCGAGAAGACGCGGTGGCATGAGTGGGAAGAGCGCGAATCCGACGATTGCAAGTGCGGTCGTGGCTGCAAGAGCATTGCGGAACAAGGGGAACACATCTTTGCGTCGGCGGTACAGCACGAAGAAGACACTGATCGTGACAATGAAGTGGGCAGTTCCGTAGAACGTGTTCATTGCTTGAATGAAAGTTCGGTATGGCAAGAAGAGATCTTGGATCGACTCCTCGTGATATAGACCGAGCGCTCGCTCGATACGAATGACGCGCACGGCATTGTTGAATGCATGAAGAGGAACATCTGTGTCGCCCACGACGGCAGAGCCGAACCTGTTTCGAGTTGCGGTGTAGATGGCGTAGAACGTCGCCATGACGAGCGCTTCTTTCCACCACCTGGTGACGTGTTCACGCTCGTTCGGTGCGATCACGACGGGAGGAACATCGACGCTCATAGTTGCACCAGAGAGGATAGGACGCGCTCGTCTGGGCACAGGTAGGTGAGGCCTCTGTAGGCTCAGATACGTGACAATGGTTGACCTCACAAGCGAGTTCGACCCCGACACCTTGGCGCGAGTTCTCGACGCCGGACGGTCGATGGGGGCAGATTTTTCAGAGGTGTTCATCGAGGACAAGCGGTCGGTGTCGGCCGGTCTGGATGACGGGAAGGTCGAGCAGGTCACCAGTGGAAGAAACCGTGGCGCCGGAATTCGCGTGGTCGCTGGTGACACGACGGGTTTTGCCCACACCGCAGATCTCACAGAACGTGGACTCATCGAGGCCGCGCAGGCTGCGGCTGCTGCGGCACGTTCCGGTGGTGGTGGCACGAAAAAGGTCGCACTGAACTCGCCACGTCGTCATCCGGTGAATGTGGTCCGGGTTCTTCCCGGCTCGGTTCCAAAGGCCGACAAAGTGGCGCTACTCATGCGCGCCGACGATGCTGCACGCGGCGTGCACGGCTCGATCGTGCAGGTGTCAGCCGGATACGCAGACAGTGTGCGACGCATCCTTGTCGCTAACAGTGATGGCGTGCTCGCCTCAGACGAGCAAGTGCGTTCGCTCTTTCGCGTAAGTGTCGTGGCCGATGGTGACCTCGGCATGCAAACCGGGTACGAGTCGATGGGACACACCATCGGATACGAGTTGTTCGAAGACAATGATGTCGGTGATCTGGCAGTTGCTGCTGCACGACAAGCCGTCACGAAGTTGCGTGCACGCCCTGCGCCGTCGGGTGCTATGCCCGTCGTCATCAAATGTGGATCTGGTGGCGTGTTGTTCCACGAGGCGTGCGGGCACGGACTCGAAGCCGACCTTGTCGCCAAGGGAGCAAGTGTCTATCGCAATCGTGTCGGTGAGCTCGTCGCATCACCCTTGGTGACGCTCGTCGATGACGGCACGATGACTGCCGAATGGGGAGCCATCGGTATCGACGACGAGGGACACGAGAGTCAGCGCAACGTTCTCATCAAAGACGGAGTGCTCACCGACTACATGTGGGATTACCTTCGCGCGCGAAACGACAAACGTGCTCAAAGCGGGAATGGTCGACGTCAGTCGTATGCCGACTTGCCCATGGTGCGAATGACCAACACCTTCGTGATGAACGGCGACAGCGAGCCAGACGACATCGTGAAGAACACAGAACACGGCGTGTATGTCGCAAAACTCGGCGGTGGCAGCGTCGACACCGCGACAGGTGACTTCGTGTTCGGCATGACCGAGGCATATCTCATCGAGAATGGGCAGATCACCGAACCAATTCGCGAAGGAAACCTCATCGGTAACGGCCCACAGGTGCTCGCAGACATCGACATGCTCGGAAACGACTTCGCCATGGGCAACCCCGGCACATGTGGCAAAGACGGACAAGGTGTGCCCGTCGGCGACGGCCAACCGACGTTGCGGGTGAAGAGTCTCACCATCGGTGGAACGGCCGCCTGACCATGTCGACCGCTTCGAAAGCGACCGAGTCGACACCCGATTCAGTCAGGCAGTTACAAGACATCGCTGATCGCATCGTGGCGCAAGCGCGCCCGGGGGAGCAGATCGAGGCGTACGTGTCACGTGCACGCGAAACCGACATCCGAGTCTATGAAGGCGAAATCGAGCACTTCGTCAGTGCGCAAAGTGAGGGAGTCGGAGTTCGCATCATCAGGAATGGTCGAACGGGCACGTCGTACGCAGGCACTCTCGACGTCAGCGCGTTGGCAGAGGTGCTTGCTGAAGCTCGAGAGAATGCAGAGCTCGGGTCAGTCGACGAATGGGCCGGCCTTGCCGAACCTGACGGCGTTCCGGTGGTGCCACAGCAATTGTGGAACGAGCAGCTCGAGCATTTTCCGACGGAAGAAAAGATTGCGATTGCGAAGCGCCTCGAAAAGATCGCGTTGGCTGCAGATTCACGAGTGCGAGTCGAGGACGCGAGTTACAGCGACGTGTTCGCAGAGGAAGCATTCGCAACGACCACAGGTGTGCGCTCCGGTGGTCGCGAAAATGGCTGCTACGCCTCGGTCGGCACACTGGCTGATGATGGCGACGAGACTCAGACTGGTTTTGGCTTCTCAGTGGGGAAGTGGCCGGGTGAGTTCGACCTCGACAAAGCAGGTCGTGAGGCTGCAGAACGCGCGACACGTCTTCTGGGGGCCGTGAAGCCTCCCAGCAAGCGCACCACTGTGGTGCTTGATCCATATGTCACCGCACAATTCCTGTCGATCATCGGTTCGACGTTGAACGGCGAGAGTGTCATCAAGGGGCGCAGTCTCTTCAAAGAACGTTTAGGAGAGACCGTCGCCTCATCGATGGTGACGCTCATCGACGACCCGACTGATTCGCGGGCCTACACGGCCACGGATCTCGACGGCGAAGGGTTGGCAGCTCGTCGAAACGTGCTCATCGAACACGGTGAATTGAAGAAATTCGTCCACTCGTCGTACAGCGCACGTCGAGCAGGAACGAAGAGCACAGGAAATGCAACGCGAGGCGGGCTTGGAGGTTCGCCTGGCGTCGGCTGTCTGGCGTTGCAACTCGTTCCAGGCACAGCGACCCAACAACAACTCATCGCCGATGTCGAAGACGGTGTGCTCATTCAGATGGTGCAAGGTCTGCACAGCGGAGTGAACCCCATCTCTGGTGATTTTTCGACAGGTGCGTCGGGCCTCATGATTCGCAACGGTGCTACTGCCGAGCCCGTCCGTGAGTTCACCATCGCCTCGACGCTGCAGCGCATGTTGCAAGACATCATCGCCATCGGCGGCGACGTCGACTGGTTGCCGATGAGAGCGTCAGGACTCAGTCTCGTCATTCGCGACGTCACCATGAGCGGAGCCTGATCGGTGCCCTGGTTTCACGCAGTGATTCTGGGAATCGTCCAAGGTCTCACTGAATTTCTTCCGGTCTCATCAAGCGGTCACCTCATCATCGTTCCCTGGTTGTTCGACTGGGATCACTTCGAAGACCCCGGCACCGCAAAATCATTCGACGTGGCTCTGCACATCGGCACACTCGTGGCAGTCGTCGCTTATTACCGCCACGATCTCAGCCGGCTGGTGCGTGCCGGCGTGCGTCAGCTCTTCCGTTCCGACCAGCGCTCTCCCGACGGCAGACTCGCATGGCTGCTCCTTGCATCGTCGGTCCCCGCCGCCGGGATCGGTGCGCTGCTTGAAAGCTGGATCGATGGCTCGCTCGGCACGCCTGTGATCATCGCCGTCTCGATGGTGTTTTTCGGTCTACTTCTCGCTGTTGCCGACCGGAGAGATGGTCGGCGTGACATCGAGCAATTCAGCCTCCGCGATGCCGTACTCGTCGGTGCGGCGCAAGTGCTTGCCTTCAACCCGGGAACATCACGCTCGGGAATCACGATGACAGCGGGCAGATTTCTCGGCTTCTCACGCGCCGCGACGGCGCGTATGTCGTTCCTGATGAGTGTGCCGGTCATCGCAGGCGCAATTGCCTACAAACTCATCTCACTCGACACAAGCACACTGCCAGATGGCTTTGCCACCGCGATTGTCATCGGTGTGGTGTCGTCGGCAGTGTCAGGTTGGTTTGCCGTCTGGGTGTTGGTGCGACTCGTCAGCATGCGCGGCCTCGGTGTGTTCGTCACGTATCGAATTGCATTCGGAGTCGTCGTGCTCACACTCGTCGGTCTGCGCTGACGTCGTCACCTTCGCCGCGAACTTGTCAGGCCCCGACGAGTGTGAGGAGGCCACGTTGTGCGGCGACCGCGACAGCCGGAGCGTGTTGCTCGGGCACCGCGATCGTGGACGACCTCGACTCGTTCGAAACTGACACGAGGATTGCATCGTTCACGACGATACGAGAGTCGATGACGACGTCGACCTTTGCACCGACTGAGGCCAGTGGAAGTATCAGGTCGCTCGGCAGTGCGACGGTCTTCCAGCCATGCGGAGTGAGTGATGGTGCTGTTCCGATGTGGTGTTCGCCGATCATCTGACCAGTCACGATGAGAGATGCGGCGGTGCTGTCGTTTCGATGTGATGCGAGCACGTCGCGCGGTGTGAGGTGCTTGGGCACGAAGCGTGTCGATGTGTTGAATGACGTCAGTGTGTCGCCTGGTGCGATGTCAGTAATGGCAACGAGCACTTCAATGTCCGATGTCTGTACATGAATCGACGAGCGCAACGCGACGACGTGAGACGTGACGACGAGTGCGACGACGATTGCACACAGGAACGAGATAGTGATCTGTAGTCGACGATCGACCAACAAGCGACCTGAGAATTCAGTGAGACGACGTTTGGTGAATCGATGCACCCATGTGATGTGTGCCGTGCGAGCCTGAACGAGAGACGACGGGCTCCGTCAGTCAGCGCTGGAAGCGGACGTGGTGCTCGATGTGGACGACCCAGATGACGATGCAGACGAAGACGACGAGTCGGACGTTGACGAAGTCGTCGCTGCAGTGGTCGAGGTGCTCGATGCTGACCCGCCGGACTTCGAGTTGTCCGTCTTGTAGAAGCCGCCACCTTTGAAGGTGATTCCGACAGGTGTGAACACCTTCTTTACGGGTCGCAACGTGCCGTCACTTGGATGGACGGCCTCAGTGAGTGCCTCGTCAGTGAAGGCCTGTTGCACCTCGATGGTCTCGCCGGTGTCGATGAACTTGTACACGTAGGTAGGCATGGCAACCTCTGGGAGCTGGTGTGCCCCTAGCAGTCGGGGGGTTCGAGTGCTAAATGGTATCTGGCTAGGGTGCCAGTGAGTGAAAGCGCGCACCGCAGTAATTCCCGCCGCCGGCCTCGGAACCCGCTTCCTGCCCGTCACCAAGGCGGTGCCGAAGGAACTGTTGCCGATCATCGACATGCCGGCACTGCAGTTGGTGATGGACGAAGCCGTCGAGGTCGGAGTCGACCACATCGTCCTCGTGTCCAGTGTCAACAAACCCGGCATCGAGACATACGTGCGACCCGCGACGGACGTGGTCGAGCGCGTACGGGCGAGCGGTCGTGTCGAGCTTGCGGATCGTCTGGCGCGCATCGGAACAGATGTCCGCGTCTCTGTGGTGTACCAGGACGCCCCGCTTGGTCTTGGTCATGCCGTGGGTTGTGCCCGCGACGTGGTCGCCGACGAACCATTCGTCGTGTTGTTGCCCGATGAACTGATGGGAGATTCACATCTTCTGCAGAGCTTGGTGGACACGGTCGATGCCAGCGGAGTGGGAGCCGTCGGCCTCATGCGAGTCGCACGCGATGAAGTGAGTTCCTACGGCGTCATCACTCCCGCGGAGGGTGCACCGCATGATGGACCATTCCGCATCGTCGATGTCGTCGAGAAACCGAAGATGGAAGATGCCCCGAGCAATCTGATCATCATCGGTCGATATGTGTTGACTCCTGACGTCTTCGACAAGATCTCGCGTCTGACGCCGCATGCGAATGGTGAATTGCAATTGACCGATGCGCTGCGTGCGCAATCTGCGGAATCTCCACTTGCAGGACTACTGAACAAGAGTGCGCGCTACGACACTGGCACGCCGATGGGATGGCTGACGGCCGTCATCGACATCGCCCTCAATCGCCCCGACACATCAAATGCACTTCAAGCCTGGCTGCGGGGTCGCATCGGCTACTGAAGTGCTCGTCAGTCACCAGATGGTGAGCGAACGAACGAACCTGGTTCGTCGATCACGAGACCATGTTCATCGACCTCAACGTCGACTGCGGCACCCAGTGAAAGCGACGGGTAGCGCCATGTCGACGGACCAGTACGTGTGTAGCGCTGCAAGAGTCGCTCGATTGCGAGTGTCTCGATGTCGATGTGCATGATGAGAATGTCTGCACTCTCGCCGACGTCAAGTTGTAGGCGGTGAATGGCGATGCTGTTCGTGAACGGTGTCCCGGCGATGTCGATGTCCACGCAACCGTCAAGTTCACGACGCTCTGATCCGTGCATTTCGCCCCAGCGACCGCGGCCGTCTGTGGCGAGCCACAAGTCAGGGTCTTCCATGTCACGAAAGAGCAAGAACTGCTGCACGGTCCACGTGGCTGACAAACGCAGCACGGCGGTCGCCCGCTCGGACGCAAGTTCGATCTCTGCCGTCCAACCCTCGTTCTCCCAGCGCAGTCTTGCTCTGCATGCTGGTTCACCGGTGGGCTGGTTCCACTCGAGTGTGAGACCAGTCGACGGCAACGCGAGATAGTTGGCCACGGGCACAGCCTTGCATCTGATCTTGCCGGTACCTTCATTGATGTGATCCCACTTGAGGATGCCCGTCAACGTGTGTTGTCTCGCTGTGTCCGTCTCGCTCCGACGCTCGTCGGAGTCGATGATGTGTACGGGTTGGTTCTCGCCGCCGAGGTGCGTTCGCCAGAGAACGTGCCACCGTTCGACAACACAGCCGTCGACGGATACGCGGTGCGAAGTGAAGACGTCGTGTCTGCGCCCGTCGTCTTGCGAGTCATCGGCGAGATTGCAGCTGGTGCAGCACCCGACGTGGTGGTCGAAGCGGGAACTGCCGTTCGAATCATGACCGGAGCGCCACTTCCAGAGGGTTGCGACGCCATTGTGATGGTCGAGGACACCGAACGCCTGAATGATGGCTCTGAGGTGAAAGTGGTTACTGCCGTGTCTGCTGGTGCTGGCATCAGGCGTGCCGGAAGCGACATCACTGCAGGTCACGAGTTGTTCAGCGCCGGGGTCGAAGTCACCGCAGCGATGACGGGAGTGCTGTCTAGTTGCAACGTGCGGACGGTGTCGGCCCACCCACGACCGAGAGTTGCGGTCTTGTCGACCGGAGATGAACTAGTCGACGATGGAGGCCCACTTCGCATCGGTCAGATCCGTGAAAGCAATCGCACGATGCTGCTGCGCCTCGTCACTGAAGCAGGGTGCACGCCGGTCGATTACGGCATCATTCGTGACGACGAGAGCACTCTCGAACACGCATTGCGAGATGCGGCATTGCAGTGTGATGCCATCGTCACCAGTGGTGGTGTGAGCATGGGTGACTATGACGTGGTGAAGATGGTCTTGTCACGCATCGCCGACATGCAGTGGATGCAGATCGCCATGAAACCAGCAAAGCCGTTCGCATTCGGTGAACTCAGCGATGGTGTGCGACGCGTGCCGATCTTCGGATTGCCAGGGAATCCTGTGTCGTCGTTCGTGAGTTTCGAATTGATCGCACGTCCTGCACTGCGCACGATGGCGGGTCATCCGACCACGACCGCGTTCCGCTCGTATGCGACGGTGGTGGTCGACAGTGACGTCCGGCGGAAGGTGGACGGGAAAGTCCACTTCGACAGGGTGTTCGCCTACTGGCATGACGATGGTCGGCTCCACGCGCGTCGTGGTGATGACCAAGCCAGCCATCAGTTGTCTGCGAGTGCACGTACCAACGCTCTGCTCGAAGTACCCGATGGCGACGGTTTGTCGGCAGGCGAATCGGCTCGGGCTTTGTTGTTCGGCCCTGCATAGGCTGTCATCGTGGAATTGGTCGATCCTCACGGACGTACTGTGCGCGATCTGCGCATCTCGGTGACTGATCGATGCAATTTTCGATGCACGTATTGCATGCCCGAAGAGGGCATGGTGTGGCTCGACAAGTCACACATTCTCAC
>CAYMVM010000006.1:42794-56942 GCA_964394175.1 uncultured Bifidobacterium sp. | reverse complement strand
CGTATTGCATGCCCGAAGAGGGCATGGTGTGGCTCGACAAGTCACACATTCTCACATTCGAGGAAATTGAACGTGTGGCTCGCATCTGCGTCGACCACTTCCATGTCGACAGTCTTCGGCTCACCGGTGGCGAACCGACTGTACGTGCACACTTGCCGGTGCTCATCGACAAACTCGCCGCACTTCGCGTGCCGTCAGATGCGACGTCCCCTCGCGCAGGCAAGGCACCTGATCTGGCACTCACGACGAACGGATCCACGTTGCGAAACAATGCATCGGAACTGCGTGGTGCTGGTCTCGAGCGCATCAACATCAGCCTCGATTCGTTGCAACGCGAGAAATTCGAGCGCATGACGCGACGTGACGAACTCGAAAATGTCCTTGAGGGAATTCGCGCAGCTCAGGCCGCTGGGTTCGACCCTGTCAAGGTGAACGCCGTCATCGAACGCGGAGTGAACGATGATGAGATCGTCGCGCTGGCTGAATTCGGTCGTGAACATGCCGTTGAAGTGCGCTTCATCGAGTTCATGCCGCTTGATGCCAGTGATGAGTGGGAGCGCAACAAGGTCGTCAGTCAGGACGAGATCGTGTCTGCAATCGCCGCGGTGTACCCACTACGCCAACTCGCAGCTCGCGGTGCGGCTCCGGCGGATCGGTGGGAGTACGAAGATGGTCGGGGAACGGTCGGTGTCATTCCATCGGTCACCAAGCCATTCTGCGGAGATTGTGATCGGGTGCGGCTCACATCTGACGGGCAGTTCCGTACGTGCCTTTTTGCCACGAACGAATTCGATGTGCGAGCGCTGCTGCGGAACGGAGCCAGTGATGACGACATCGCAGATCTCATTCGGCGTGCTGTCGGCACAAAATGGGCGGGGCACCAGATCGGTCACGTCACGTTCGTGAAGCCACGCCGCACGATGAGCCAAATCGGAGGTTGACGTTGTCAAAAGCAGTCGAGGTCGTGGTGGCGGATGCAGTGGCGACGCTCACACTGAATCGGCCCGAAAAACGCAACTCGGTGACGCACGAAATGTGGCGTGCAATCGGTGATGCACTCGCAAGTCTGGCTGCAGATCCGAATGTGCGCGTGCTCGTCGTTCGTGGTGCCGCTGGCCATTTCTGTGCAGGTGCAGACATCACGGGTCTCGGTGATGGGGTCGACGGCGACTATGCGCGGGACAACTGGCGCGCCGAGGAACTATTGACGAATTTTCCGGCCCCGACGATCGCGGTGATCCGTGGCAATTGCATCGGTGGTGGCGTCAGTATCGCCCTCACATGCGACATACGAGTCGCAGACACGACCGCGACGTTCGGCATCACTCCGGCGAAATTGGGCATCGTCTACCCGACGAATTCTCTCGAGCGCGCGGTGCGCGCACTCGGTGCCTCGAACGCAAAGCGCCTGTTGTACACCGGTGACATCGTCGACGCCGAAGTGGCGAGTCGTCTCGGTGTCGTGCACGAGACGCACGCCCCCGATGATCTTGAAGCACGTGTCGAGGGTCTTGTCTCGACGCTGTTGTCGCGCTCAGCTCTCACTCAAACCGCAACCAAGGCGATGATTGCCGAGATCATGCTGACAGGTTCAGTCAGTGAAGCCACACGCACTGCATGGGCGTCGGTGCCGAAGACCTCGGGTGAGCTTGATGAAGGCATCGCCGCCTTCACGGAAAAGCGCAAACCGACGTTTCCTTGGCGGCGCTAGTTGTTCTGCACGATGGCTTCGTAGCCACCGAGAACATCACTCACATCGGTGAACCCGTTTGCTCGCAACACACTCGCAGCGAGTGACGAACGGTACCCGCCGGCGCAGTACACGACCGTCGGTCGTGTCGCTGAGAGTTCCGAGATGCGTCGCGACAATTGCGCGATCGGAATGTTCAGCGCGGTGTTCATCATGCCGAGTTTCGTCTCGCCTTCGTTGCGCACATCGATGACTTGCAGGTTGGGAACGTCACCACGACGGTCAGCAAACTGTCGTGCTGTGAGTCGTGATGCTTTCGAAACGACATCTGGACGTTCCGACAACTCATCGACGCTCAACCAACCGATGACATTGTCGTAGCCAATTCGCGCGAGGCGGACCTTGGCTTCAAGTTCCTGACCCGAATCACAGACCACGATGAGGCGATCTGTCGGCGTGACGACTGCACCGGTGTATTCGGCATAGCGACCCTGCAGCCCGACATTGAGTGACTTGACGAGATGTCCGGCGGCGAAGAACTGGGCATCTCGCGTGTCGATGACGATGACACCATCTTTCTGGTTGGAGATCACTTCGTCGACAGTCATTCGAACCGGTGCAGTGTGTTCATCCAGGATCGGACGGCGTTCCTGATTCCGCGTCGCGTCGTAGACGAAGTAGGAGGGTGCAGGTGGTTGACCTTCGGTGACGACGTCGATGAAAGTCTTGGCATCGCCGAGCAGCAACGCATAGTTCGTTGCGCGTTGTTCGCCGATGGTCGACATCGTCTCGGTCGACAGGTTCTTCCCACATGCCGATCCGGCGCCGTGGGCAGGCAACACTCGTGTGGCGTCAGGAAGGGTGAGCAACTTCGTGTGCAGCGACTCGTACAACATCGTTCCGAGTTCCTCGGCGGTGTGTCCGACCGACACGAGGAGATCGGGCCGACCGACATCGCCGATGAACATGGTGTCACCGGTGAGGACCCCATACGGCACGACATCGTCAGGTCGCTCCCACACGACGATTGACACCGACTCTGGTGTGTGGCCGGGGGTGTGGCGAATCTCCAACTCGACGGTGCCGAGGCTGTGTCGTTCTCCATCGGCAAACAAACGTGCGTCGAACTGTGGCGTTGCTCGCGAGCCGTATCCGATCGTGGCTCCCGTTGCGGCAGCGAGCTCGAGGTGCCCGGACAAAAAGTCGGCGTGGAAATGGGTCTCTAGGACCAATTCGATGTGGGCGCCATGCTCAGCGGCAACATCGAGATACTGCTGCACGTCACGGGTGGGGTCGACCACCGCTGCTCGGTGGGACTCTTCGTCGATAATGAGATACGACGCCTGTGAGAGGCAGTCGAGATAGAACTGACGAACGATCATCGCGAGTCTCCGTTGCTGTCGTGTGCGTCATGGATGGCGAGCATTCCGCCGGTGAGATTGATGGCGACGAAACCAAGGTCGGCGAGTCGAGCCGCTGCCTGCCCGCTGCGATTGCCGCTACGACACAGCAAAGCAATCGGCACTTGTGGGTCGAAGTCGCCGACGTGAAAGAGAATGTGGCCGAGGGGTATGTTGACCGCTCCGGGCAATGTGCCTGTGGCGACTTCTTCTTCTTCCCGAACGTCGATCAACGCCGCGCCTGCATCGACGGCTTCGCGCCAACGCAGAACGTGTAGTTCGCGAGGGGGAGTGCGTTCTTTCGATGGTTCCACTGTTGGTGTCCTGGCTTTGCTTCTCTCGACGTGGTGTCAACCTGACTTGACTATACCCCTAGGGGTATCGTAGGCTCAAACCATGAAATTGGATGACGACGTGGTCGACGAACTCACCAAGCGCCTCGCGCGCGTCGAAGGGCAAGTACGTGCGGTGCAGCGCATGCTCGGTGAAGGCCGTGAATGTAAGGAAGTCATCGCCCAGGTGTCGGCGGCAAGCACGGCTCTTGATCAGGTGGGGTTTCGGCTCTTGTCAGCGGGCATGCAGAAATGTCTGCAAGATCCGAAGAAGGCTGGCAAAGAGGGGTTCACACTGGAAGAGGTCGAGCGCCTTTTCCTGAAATTGGCCTGACCAACGACCGGTACGCTCATCATGCGATGCCGGAATTGAACTTCACCCACCTCGACCCGATGGGTCATGCTCGCATGGTCGATGTCACGCCCAAAGACGCGACTCATCGCCGGGCCATCGCCAAGTGCAAGGTGTTCATGCAGCCAGCAACCGCGGCCGCCATCATCAATCGTGAAGTGAAGAAGGGCGACGTACTGGCTGTGGCCAGAGTGGCCGGGATACAAGCCGCGAAGCGCACGAGCGATCTCGTTCCGTTGTGTCACCCACTCCTCGTCGGTGCAGTGGCGGTCAACTTTGAGATCGGTGACGACTTCGTCGAGATCGAGGTGTCGGTCGACACTGTCGAGCGCACGGGGGTCGAAATGGAGGCGCTCCACGCGTGTTCCGTCGCCGCCCTCACGATCTACGACATGTGCAAGAGCGCAGACCGTGCAATGACCATTGGCGAGTTGGCCCTCTGGGAAAAGACGGGCGGCCGCTCTGGCACTTTTCGCCGCGAGACGTCCACTGACCCCTCCTGAGGCCACGCGGACCGAGGTGGTCACCTGCCACACGGCGCTTCCGTCTGGCAGGCGAAATCCTTGATTTCCAGGGGTTTTCCGGGGCCGCGAGGTGAGTTATCCACAGGTGGGTGGCGGTGGTCGTCGCCTTGACCGTTCATCCCCCGTACACTTCTCCTCACGCAACGGGCTCCATCTCGGAGCTGCGTGAGATCTCACACACAGGGCCAGATTCCGCATGAGCAAACTCATACTTCTCCTCGTGGGTGCCGCATGGATGGCGGTGCTGTTGCCGCCCCTTTTCCGTTCTCGTATCGATTCTCGTCCAGTGTCATCGATCACCGAGTTCCGTCGCCAGTTGTATTCGTTGCAACGCACGCAAGCTCCGTTGCGGGCTCAGGCCCCGATGAGAGCCATGGCTCGTCCGTTGGCACAGGCTCCCCGAGCGGGCGAGCGCCCAGCGGCACGCATGCGCGTCGTCGCTCCGGCTCCGGCTGACGACACGACGACCACCCGTCGACGTCACCACAGCTCTGATCACACTCGGTCACACCTGGCGCCAGAGACAGCATTCCTTTCGACGCGTGACATCGTCCGTCGCCGCCGCACCAACGCCCTGTACGCCCTCATCGGGGCAAATCTCTTGACGTTGTTCCTCGCGTTCACCACCGGCAGCGGAGCCATGATCTGGGCCTTCGCCATTGCCGTGGCAGCGCTCGTCGGATACTGCTGGATGTTGGTGCAGATTCGCACGCAAGAACAGTTGCGTCGCCATCGCCAGCGTTATTTCAGCGCCGCCTGAGCGACACATCCGCAGGTAGCCTTGGCTCTTCTCGGGGCTGTAGCTCAGTTGGTAGAGCGCTACGTTCGCAATGTAGAGGCCAGGGGTTCAATTCCCCTCAGCTCCACCACCGCACTGTCGTGCGCGTGACCATGTCCGACGGGGGTTGAGACATGGGAACACAGAGGGGGCATCGTGGGACTCAGTTTCGATGACGCAGTCAAGGCGGTTCTTTCTCCGGGGTCGGGCACTCCACTCGAGTTGACCGACGCCGACGTGCGTGGTTTGCGCATGCAGGTGTTCAAGAACGCGCCGCAACATCTTGGCCAATTCTTCGATCTCGCGCGCCTTCACGGCGACAAGACGTTCCTCGTGTATGAAGGCGAACGTTGGTCCTTCACGAAGACCATGGAGCACGTCGATGCGCTCGCGTATTTGTTGGTCAACACATACGGCGTCACGAAGGGCGATCGAGTGGCGGTCGCGATGCGCAACTATCCAGAGTGGGTGGTGTCGTTCGCGGCCATCACCTCGATCGGCGCCATCTCTGTGTCGATGAACTCGTGGTGGACGGAAGACGAGATGGACTTTGCGCTCCGTGACTCGGGTGCGTCGGTTCTCATCTGTGATGAGCAGCGCTTCGCAACTGGGCGAGCGACATGTGAGGAATTGTCGGTGAAGGTCCTCGTGGTGCGCGCAGAGTCCGCTCTGCCCGCTGGCGTCGACGCGTGGGAGTCGGTGCTGCCACACGGCGCGAAACACCCAGGGGCGTCCATTGACACCGATGATGATGCGACGATTCTGTACACCTCCGGCACGACGGGCCGGCCCAAAGGGGCGGTTTCCACTCACCGAGCTGTCATCAGTGCTCTCATGGGATTTGTCGCGAGAGGTGCCATCGAAAACCTGCGCGACGGAGTGGCACCGGGTTCAGATTCGGTCGATCCGGCGTTCATTCTCATCGTCCCGTTGTTCCACGTCACGGGATGCGTCCCTGTCATGCTCGGCTGTTTCGTGGGTGGTACGAAACTCGTCATCATGTACAAGTGGGATGCCGAGAAGGCATTGCACATCATCCAAGATGAGAAAATCACGTCGTTCATCGGCGTTCCGACGCAAAGTTGGGACCTCGTCAACCATCCGCGATTCACAGAGTTCGACACGTCGTCACTTCGGCAAGTCGGTGGTGGTGGCGCACCAGCTCCTGCGCCACTCGTCGAAAAGGTCGCTGAAAGTGTTCCGACCGGTGGCCCGCAGTTGGGTTACGGCATGACCGAGACCAACGCCTTCGGTCCGGGCAACCGCGGGAAGGACTACATCACGCACCCCACGAGCACTGGTCGTTGGATTCCTCCGATGCGAGTCGAAGTTCGCGACGAAGATGGTCGCACATTGCCGCGTGGCGAACGAGGCGAGATCTGCATGTTCGGACCGATGCTCATCCGTGGATATTGGAATCGACCCGATGCGACGGCAGAGACCATCCGTGACGGTTGGTTGTACACCGGTGATGCCGGCTACATCGATGACGAAGGATTCGTCTACATCCAAGACCGCATCAAGGACATGATTCTTCGCGGCGGCGAGAACGTGTACAGCGCGGAAGTCGAGACAGCGATTTACGAACACCCAGCGGTCCACGAAGCCGCCGTGTTCGGAGTGCCACACGAACGTCTCGGAGAGGAAGTCGCCGTCGCGATTCTCGTCAATGACGGACAGACCCTGACGGCACAAGATCTCTGGGCACACCTTGACGGCAAGATCGCCTCGTTCAAGGTGCCGAGCAAGATCGTGTTCATGTCCGAGCCGCTCCCGCGAAATGCCGCGGGCAAGTTCTTGAAACGTGAACTTCGTGAACGCGTGGCGAAAGGCGAGCTCAGCGCGTCAAGTCGCTGACGAGACGGTCAGCCTCGCGTCGACGTAGCGACGCGTTCACGCGTTGTCGCTCGAGTACCTGACGAAGTGTCAACACTGCTTGCGGAATGTCGTGTTCGCCGAAGAACGCTTGCACGTCGGCCTCTGCGGAGTCTGACATGAGCAATTTCACACTGTCGACCATGCGAATGATGGTGTTCACCGGAAATGACGAATTGGCGACATCCCATTTCTGACGGACATGGCGCCAGGCAGCGTCGCCGTGGTTCTTGTTGGCCATGCACCGATTCAAAAGAAACGGGGCATTTTGGGTCTTCACCTCACCGCTGAAGGCCAGGTCACAACTGCGGAGCACGAGTTCTTCTGAATCGAAGTCTGCGAGCGCGTACAGCATCCGAATCTGCTCTTGTGGTGTGCTCGGCTCACGAAACCGGCCGAGAAACGTCTCGTAGTCGGTCGCGTCACCGATTGCAGCGACGACACTCGTGGCACTGGCGACCAATTCCGGGTCGAGATCTGTAGTCGTCGAGCGAGTGAAAATGTCGCGGCAGCGTTGTTGTGCATCGACGTCACGACCGAGAACGGCGATTGTCGACACGATGAGTCCGCGCAATTTCGCGTCGAGGTCACTTTCGTCTGGTCGTGGACTCCAGCCGAGTCTTTCAAGGCACGGTGCGACGATGTCGACCACGCGTGGAGCGAGGAGTCCGTCATGCTCAGTGGGCAATAAACGATTGATGAATCTCAGTCCTGCGACCATCGCTTGCCACACCGCGAGTTCGTGTTCGTGGCGCCATTGGTGGCACATGTCGACGAAACGCATCGCAGGCAGGTGCCCAGCAACCACAGCGTTCCAGGCATCGTCGACCAAGTTGTACCGCTCGAGCACATCGAGACCGCTGAAGGTGTCACCCGACAATCGTTCGAGCAATTCTTCTGAGTAGGCGACGCGGAAGAAGCCACCACCTCCGGCGTTGACGACGACAGGTGCCGACGCTTCTGTCAGCGACAGGCGAACTGGTTCCTCGTGCAAGAGAACCTTGTGCACCGCAGCCCCGATGCGCACATGGACAGGTACGAGCCATGTCGTGGCGTCGAGCTCATCATCGAAACTGAACCGTTGCTGGTCAAGGACCACGTGGTCGTCCGCAATGCGTGCGGTGACGAGGGGATATCCCGCCTGCCAGATCCAACTGTCCATGAGTCGACGTACCGGCACGTGGTCACCACCATCGCTGGCGACCGAAGCCTCGATGGCATCCCACAGGTCGGACGTTTCGGTGTTCACGTATGAATGCGTCGTGAGGTACAGGTTGACGCCACGACGAAAGCGCTCTTCGCCGAGGTATTGCTCCAGCATTCGCAACACCGCTCCGCCCTTTTGGTACGTGAGCACGTCGAACATGCCCTCACTGTCATCAGGAGAGCGCACTTCATACTCAATGGGACGGGTGCTGTGCAGCGAGTCGGTCTCGAAGGCGACACTTCGTTCGAGCCCGAACGAGACCCATCGTTTCCACTGCGGTGCGAACGCGTCGCACGCGGCGACTTCCATGAACGTGGCGAATGCCTCGTTCAGCCAGATGCCGTTCCACCACTTCATGGTGACGAGATCCCCGAACCACATGTGTGCCAATTCATGTGCCACGACATCGGCGACGAGTTCGCGCTCAACTTGCGTGGAGGTGGCTGGGTCGACGAGCAACAACACTTCACGGAATGTGATGCAGCCGAGGTTCTCCATGGCTCCGGCAGCGAAGTCGGGGAGCGCGATCATGTCGACTTTCTCACTTGGGTAGGGAATGTCGTAGTACTTCTCGAACCAATCGAGGCAGAATGCTCCGACCTTGAGCCCGAATTCAGTGAGATGGGACTTGCCGGGGACATGCACGACACGTAACGGGATGCCGTTCACCATGATCGGCGGGGTCGCATCGAGTCTGCCGACGACAAATGCGACGAGGTACGTGCTCATCACCATCGTGTCGGCGAAACGCACGAGAGTTCGACCGCCACCTACTGAGGTGCGCTCGATCTCGGGGCCGTTTGAAATGGCGAGGAGGCCATCGTCGACCTCGAGCGCGACTCGGAACACGGCCTTGAAGTCTGGTTCGTCGAAACATGGGAAAGCCCGCCGGCAGTCCGTCGACTGCATCTGTGTGGTGGCGATGACGTGTTCGTCGCCTGCGTCATCGACATACGTGGAGCGATAGAAACCTCTCAATTTGTCGTTCAGGATGCCGGTGAAAATGATGTCGATGGTCGCTTCACCACGGTCATGTGTGTCAAAGAGCCCCGAGACGTCGATGACGAGACGTTCAGTCGGCTCGTGCAGAGACCATGACGTCTCGTGCCCATTCACGCGGGCGTTCTGAATCGACAGCTCCTTGGCATTGAGCACAATCGACTGGATCGGGGTCGTGACACTGGCGGTGATGCTCACCGTGCCGCTGAACGTGGCTGAGCGGAGGTCAGGGTTCAGGTGAATGTCGTACAACGAGGGCATCACATCCCGCGGAAGTCGATGGGGGTCGTTCAGATGACTGTCGAGCGTGCTCACGCATCGAAGGCTACTTGCGGTGCCGATGAGCACTAAGTTGTCAACTCGTGCCGGATGACCAAATTCAATCAAGTGTCTCGGATGTACTTCACCGTCGTGGAAGGTCAGCCGGTGTCACATATGACGTGGTGGGTATCGGCAATGCACTGGTCGATGTCATCTCACAAGTCGATGACTCGTTCATCGACGCGTTCGGTCTGACGAAGGGTTCGATGCAACTGATCGACACCGAGCGGGCGATCGAGTTGTACGGGGCTCTCGGCTCTGGCCTCGAGACGAGCGGCGGTTCGGCAGCAAACACCATCGCCGGTATCGCCAGCCTCGGTGGCACCGTCGCCTACATCGGCAAAGTGGCTGATGACGTTTTGGGACAAGTGTTCTCGCGTGACCTGCAGTCCCTCGGCGTCGACTTCAGGTCGAATCTGCTACCGAGCGACGAGCCGACAGGGCGCTGCATCATCGCTGTCACCCCAGATGCTGAGCGCACCATGAACACCTTTCTTGGCATCAGCACGCTGCTCAGCTTCGATGACGTCGACGCCGACACGGTGGAAGCGGGAGCGGTGCTCTACATGGAGGGGTATCTGTTCGACCGCGACGAAGCGAAAGAAGCTTTTCGCTTGGCGGCAGCCCGCGCCCACACAGCGGGCCGAGTCGTGTCACTCACATTGTCTGATGCGTTCTGCGTCGATCGACATCGTGGGGACTTTCGCCGACTCATCGAGGACGAGATCGATTTGTTGTTCGGCAATGAACTCGAGTTGTTGTCGCTATATGAGACCGACGACTTCGACGACGCTGTGGCCCAGTTACGGCGTGATTGTCATGTCGCGGTGATCACCCGTAGTGAAAAGGGCTCAGTGGTCGTCACGCGCGATGACGTGCACGTGGTGCCGGCAGAGAAAGTTGCCTCCGTCGTGGATACCACGGGAGCCGGCGACCTGTTCGCAGCTGGTTTCTTGCGTGGATTCACCCGGGGCATGGACCTCGTGGATTGCGCCCGCATCGGTGCAATCGCAGCCGCAGAGGTCATTGCTCACGTCGGACCGCGCCCGCTCGTGCCGCTGCAGACCTTGTTGCCGGCCGATTTGCGCTGACCAGCCCTACGCTTGGGAGCCATGGAACTCACCGTTCTTGGCAACACAGTCCGACATCCCATTGACCATGTCGAGGTGTTTCCTGCACCGAAACATGTCACCACGGTGCGTTTCACCACCGACGAACTTTCATCGATGTGCCCCGTCACTCAGCAGCCCGACGTGTCGAATGTGGTCATCGAGTACTTGCCCGATCAGCACTGCATCGAATCGAAATCGCTGAAGCTATATCTGTGGGGTTTCCGTGACCGTGCAGTGTTCGCAGAAGCACTGGCAGCCGAAATCGCTGAAGAAGTCATGCACACTGCAAAACCACACCTTGTCACCGTGAAGCTCACGCAACGTCCACGTGGCGGTATCGAGGTGTACGCAGAGGCCACACTCCGCAAGTAATTGTGTGTCCGCCCCATGCGGACGCAGTCACTGAGTGCGACCGCGTTCGATGATGCGGGAGCGTCGTTTCGCAACGACCGACGGGTCAAAATTCTTTTTTCGCCAAGCGCGCGCATCTCGTGCCTCAATGTCCCATGCGTCGGTCTCGGCGTTGATGTCCGCGTAGGTGCGCCGAAGACTGCGGACAGCTGCTTGGTCGTTGCCGATGATGTCTCGGGCAATCTCCCGGGTACGTGGAATGAGATCTTCATGTGGAACCACATGGTTGACGAGTCCCCATTGCAGTGCTTCGATGGCATCCAGAAAATTTCCGGTGAAACTCATCTCTCGCGCGCGACGCACGCCGATTGCCTGTGGCAAGAGAACGGACATACCCCATCCGGGCATGACGCCGACACGAGCATGGGTGTCGCCGAATTTCGCACGCTCGGACGCGACGACGAAGTCGGCATTCAGCACCAACTCGAGACCTCCGGTGACAGCAGCTCCGTTCACGGCCGCGATGACTGGTTTGTCCATTGCGGGAAAGGGCCCACGCGCACCCGTCGGATTCGGGCTTCCGTCCGCGCCAGTGCCATCCAAGTTGCGACCACTGTCACCCAACTCGCGCAGGTCAAGTCCGGCGCAAAAAGCAGGGTCAGCTCCGGTGAGAATCACCACGTCGACATCGTCGGCCGAATTCGCGTCAAGAAGCAACTGCGGAAGAAGTCGCAGTGTCGCACTGTCGAGTGCGTTTCGTGACTCGGGCCGGTTCAGCGTGATCGTTGCGATGCGCTCGGACACGTCGTAGATGACTGATTGATTGCTCACGGTTCAACGGTAGGTGAAAACGTTGACGCTGTGCGAGACTGATGCCATGTCCCCAGTGACACTTTCCGTGGACTCCGGCGTGGCCCTGCTCACTCTCAACCGACCGGACGAGCGCAACACGCTGACTGCCGACATGGTGGCAGCCATCGTGTCGGCGATGGACAAGGTGGAGGCTGACCGCTCTGTCGGCGCTGTCGTCGTGACCGGTGCGGCACCTGCGTTCTGCGCAGGTGCGAACCTCGGCAACTTGGCCGAAGCGACCGCCGAAAGCCTCGGAGCGATCTACGAAGGTTTTCTCCGCATCGCGCGCAGTCCTTTGCCGACCATCGCTGCAGTGAACGGTGCTGCGGTCGGAGCAGGCATGAACATGGCGCTCGCGTGTGATGTGCGTTTGGCCGCCGAACGAGCAAAATTCGACACTCGTTTCTTGCAGATCGGGATCCACCCCGGTGGAGGTCACACATGGATGATGCGACGCATCCTCGGACCACAGGCGACATTTGCCACGGTCGTGTTCGGTGAGGTTGTCGATGGTCGAGAGGCCGAGAGAATCGGTCTTGTGTGGAAATGCGTCGCAGACGACCAACTGATGCCCGAGGCGATGAAGCTCGCCATGCGGGCGGCAGAGACTCCTCGTGACCTGCTCGAGTCGGTGAAGAAGACGATCAAGGACATGGCTGACGTCCGCACTCATCCTGACGCGGTGAAGCGGGAGCTCGACCCCCAGGTGTGGAGCACGCGGCAACCCTGGTTCGCTGAGCGAATTGCCGCGTTGCAAAAGAAGATCACCAAGAAGTAGCCCGGTGCGACCGCTGCGATCAATAGGAGCGGCAATCGTGTCGCTTGGCGTGCTCTCGATGTCGACGCCTGTCGCCGCAGATGTGAAGCCGATTCTTCCGTGGAATCTCGATCGCATCGACCAACGTACGTTGCCGCTCGACCGGACATACACCGCTCCGTTGCTCGACGGATCGGGTGTCGACATCTACATCCTCGACACGGATGTGCGAGCAAGTCACGAGCAGTTTGGTGGGCGCGCGGTGAACCTCGCAGATTTCTCGATCGGTGACAAAGGAGAGAACACCGGACCGACTTGTGACGGGCACGGGACACATGTGTCGTCGGTTGCTGTCGGCAACACCGTCGGAGTGGCTCGCGGGTCGAGGTTGCTCTCGGTCCAGGTGTTGGACTGCGATGGCAACGGGGAAGTGCCAAACGTCGTCGAGGGCATTGAACGCGTCATCGATCATCACACCTCCGGTCGGTTGGCAATCGCCAACTTGAGCCTCGGAGTCGACATCGGTGATGACGGAGACTCGATCAATGCTGCGATACGACGGTTGATTGCCGATGGGGTCATCGTCATCGTCGCCGCAGGCAACGGCAACAGCGCAGGTCGCCCGATCGATGCGTGCATGATCGCGCCAGCGAACGAGCCGCAGGCGATCACGGTGGCCGCCGTCGATTGGAATGACAAGCAGTCGTCGTATTCGAATTTCGGCTCTTGTATCGACATCTATGCACCAGGTGGTGATTTCAACGCCTGGGTCGACGCGGCGTGGAATGCAAGTGACACCGACTACTACGGAGACGCGGGCACGTCGATGGCTTCACCACACGTCGCTGGTCTTGCGGCTCTTCTCGCTCAGCAACAGCCGGGACTGTGTCCGCAAAGTGTCGAGCGCGCGATTCTTGCGCGCGCCACGACCGACGTGTTGGTCGGGCTCGGTTCTGGTTCGCCGAACCGCATGCTGTATCTCGACACATCACCAATCACAGAGATCACGACTCCTGGAACGCCGACGAACATTGTCGCGGTGGCGGACAACAACTCATTGACGGTGAGTTGGGACCATCCTTGCGACGGTGGCACACAAATCGAGAAGTCAATCGTCTCCGTGTATGCGGGCGCTCGACTGGTGAAGAAGGTGTCGGTCACGGGTGATCGTCAGGTCGTGCGCATCGGTGGGTTGCGCAACGGAGCGAAGTACAGCGCCACTGTGCGCACACAATCGCTTGCCGGACGTGGTGGCGTGTCGTCGAAATCCGCCCAAGTCGCACCACGGCGTCTTCCGGTCGGTTCATCTGTCCCTGTCACACAACTCATGTCGAAGCCCCGAGCCGGGTCTGCACGCTGGGTCGTTGCCCCTCAAAGCGCGGCTATCTGTGCGGTGAAGTCGGGTCCACAACGCCTCGTCGGCCTGAAGCGCGGTAAGTGTGTCGTGTTGCTGACGACGAGCCATGCCGAGACGTCACGCACACATGTGTTGACGATCGACTGAGGCGGTTATCCACAACCACTTCGTGGGTGTACGGTGCGATCAGGGACTCACGAGAGGGGCCCAGCGGCCCCGGAAGGGAGTTGCGATGAGCAAG
>CAYMVM010000006.1:38211-42694 GCA_964394175.1 uncultured Bifidobacterium sp. | reverse complement strand
TCAGGGACTCACGAGAGGGGCCCAGCGGCCCCGGAAGGGAGTTGCGATGAGCAAGCGACATCGCAATGAGGAGATCGCTCCGATTCCGCGCGCGGATGTGCGTGCACACGCACACAACGAGCGGCATCGCATTCACAGCGAGTTACACCTCGTCGTCGAAGCTGTCGAACACGGCACCGAGCCAGACGACATCGACGAACCAGGACCGAATTGGAAATCGGTCCATCATCACGGTCAAAAACGTGAAGAGAACCTGAGCGCTCCGAAGCGTCTACGTCATTGGAAGACCAAGGACTGGAAGCGTCGGACGAACAACAGGAAGGCGCGCAACCGCGCGTATCGCACTGTGTAGTTCGCTACGCGTTGGTCAACGTGCCGCGCCGAGCCAAGTGGTGGTGAGGTCGGCTGCTCGTGCGCGCCATTCCTCGGCGGTCATCGCGTAGCGGACGTGGTCTTCCCACACGCCGTTGATCTCGAGAAAGCGCAGCGCCACGCCTTCATTACGCAGGCCGATCTTGTCGACGACGCGGTGGCTGTTCCGGTTTCGCGGGATGATGCAGACTTCGATGCGGTGCAACTGGAGTTCGTCGAAGGCGTAACGCAAGAGCGACACGACGGCTTCAGACATGTACGCATGTCCGGCGTGCGCCTGGTCGATCCAATAGCCGATGGTTCCTGCTTGAAGGGAGCCTCGCACGACGTTGTTGATGTTGATCTCACCGATGAACTTTCCGTCGAGAAAGATCCCGAAGGCGTACTGCGTTCCGGACTGTCGTTCGCGTTCACGCAGTGAGCACCTGGCTGCAAAGACATCGCGGTCACGTTCCGGGTCGGGGTGATAGGGCTGGCGGAGAGGCTCCCACTTCGTGAGCCATTCGACGTTGCGCAACCGCACAGCACTCCATTGCTCAAAGTCTTGAGCCACGAGCGGACGTAGCACCAGGCGCCGTGAGTACAAGCGCAGTCCCGAGCGGGTCGTGCGGGCAGGATGCTCGAGTGTCACGGCAGCCCCAACATGTCTGATGCGGCCCCGTCGAGCAGATTGCGTGTCGACACGACGAGTGAATCTAGGCGCAGTCGGCGCATGATGCCGACAAGCACGCAACATCCGCCGACAATGATGTCGGCACGCTCGCGGGGAAGTCCGGGGTTGAACACGCGGTCTTCGAGCCGTTCGGTTGCCAACGTACGGAACACATCTTCGGCGGCTTCCTTCGTGAGTACGAATCCGTGTAGCGCTGCCTCGTCGAACGTCGTCAGACCGATCTCGACGGCTGCCACCGTGACGATGGTGCCAGCCACACCGACGACACGAGGCTCGGCGATGAGCGCCGGATGGGCGCGCGCAAGTTCCTCGAGGTCGTCTTCCACCGCACCGATCGCGTTGGTCAGTTCTTCGGGGCGTGGGGGGTCATGTTCGAGCTCTGTCTCGGTCGTGACGACCGCACCATAGGGAAGGCTGAAAGTGATGTCGGGTTCGCGTATTCCGATCGTGAATTCGGTGCTGCCACCACCGATGTCGACGACGACAGTCGGGCGTTCAGCACCGTGAGTCGTGTCAGTCGGAAGACCAGAAAGAGCGCCTCGGAACGACAGGCGCGCCTCAGTGTGCTCATCGATGACATCAAGGTCTGTGCGTGTGGCTTCACGCACTGCTGTTGCGAAGTCCGTCACGTTCGACGCGCGTCGACATGCGGATGTTCCGATGATACGAACACGATCGACAGAGAGATCGGTGATGTCGTTCATGTAACCACGCAACACGTCGAGTGTCCGTGCTTGTGCAGCGGGGGAGAGCTGTGCGGAACGTGCGATGCCTTCGCCGAGTCGTGGAGTCGAGAACCGACGCATAATGTCTCGATCTCGGTCGCGCACGAGCATGTTCACTGAGTTGGTACCGACATCAATTACTGCGACACGGTTCGCTGTCGTGCTCATGCCGTGACTCTCTCGGCCAGGTGTGCACCACGCAACCTGCATTGTTCATCGACCCATGCGCCGATGGGGTCATTGCCGCCGGCAAGCCACCATGCGAAATGGGCATGCAGACATTTCACGCCGCGTCGAGTGCCGCCGACACCGCCACTTGGGCGTGGCCCACTGTGGTCGGTCGGAATGTCCGCATCGCGGACCGCGGCGTACTCACGGTGCACAGCGTCAATGGTGTCGAGTCCGACGAGTTCCTCGACACGGTCCACGCCTCCGTCGGCCTCGACCGCGCCGACTTCCCTGATTTCGTCAGGACCAATGAGCCAGTAGAGCGTTGGCATCGGAGTGCCGTCATCAAGCAGTGGCGCATTGCGCAAGACCACCGGTTCGCCGATCGCTGAGCGCACCACAATTCGGTACGCCCCTTGGGGTCGCCGACCGAGCAGTCGCTCAACGAGGATGCGTTCGTCCGGAGTCGGCTCGCTACCAAATGCCGGACGCGACATCGTCGCCTATCGAACAATCAGCCAAATGACGACCGCAGCAACGACAGCAACGACGGGCAGTGCACGCTTGAGGATCGGCGCACCAGCAGCATCGAGCAAGTCGATCGGCTTGGCTTCGGGTCCGTCGATCTTGCGGACACCGTCGGTCGTCGACGCAGATGGTGTCTCGGTCGTGTCGTTCACCATCGCAGAACTTGCCGGTTGTGCGGCGATGAGTTCGTTCAGATTGACGACGAATTGCGCGAGGATTTTTTCAGAGATGTCTGCCATTGCGCCTCGACCGAACTGGGCGACTTTGCCTGTGATCGACAAGTCGGTGTGCACTTTGCACTCGGTGTTCGTCGGTGACAAAGCAGAGAGTTGCGCGGTGATGACAGCAGCTGCGTTGCCCTTGCCACCGGTGTCGCGGCCTTCACCTTTCAGGACCGCTTTGTGGCCGGCGTCGTCACGCTCGATGAAGCTCGCCTGACCCTTGAATTGCGCCTGAATCGGCCCGACTTTGACTTTCACGACGCCTCGGTAGGTGTCGCCCTCGACTTCCTGGAGTTCCGCACCCGGCAGGCACGGTGCGATGCGCTCGACGTCAGTGAGGATTTTCCACGCCTCTTCTACGGGCACGGGTACTTCAAATTGATGATTCAGGTCCATTGGGAGAGATCCTCCATGGTGTCGATGTCTGCGGGGGAGCCTTCGCAGGCTATCGGTCGCACCAATTCGGGGTGAAGGCGCACGAGACTTCTCAGTCCTTCGTCTGGGTCAGATGTCATGTCACGAAATGTCTGCCACAACTCACGCGCGAAACGCACTGGGGGGGAGGGGCTTCCGTCGAAGTCGGCCATCGCCAGAGCCGCATCTGACTGGCCGACACGACGCCAGGCATCGCTGCCGATGAACGGCTGGTCGGCAAGGCCGATGACGACGGCGTCGACGTCACGTCGGACGCCTTCATCAAGGACGGCGAGCACCGATGAACGCTGGCCAGTTATCCAATCGGCGTTGTGAATGACCTCGACACCATGTGGCACGTCGGGAAGTTCGACTGCACCAGTGACGACGACGACAGGTCCGATGTCAGCTGCGATGGCGGCAGCGACAGCATGTGACACGACGCTTGTTCCGTTGAGGTCTGCGAGGAGTTTGTGGCTCTTGCCGGTGAAACGGCGTCCTTCGCCTGCTGCGAGCAGTGCAATCAGGAGCCGGGGTCTCGGTGGCGGAGCCATATCCAATAGCCTGCCTGATGTGGGGAGAAACGGGCGATGCGTCTTTCGGATGCAGCAAAAAAGGCCAAGAATCGGCCTCGCTGCCTTCGTTGTCCTCGTGTTGTCACTCGCGACAATCGCCGCGCCCGTGGCGGCGGTCGAAGCGGTCGATGTTGCATCGCCCTCGGTGAAGGAGCGACCTCGAGGCCTGAAACCATCTCCGCGAACCTCTGACCCGATCGCAGCACTTGCTGCTCGCGCGCTCACGCCATTGATGCGCGTCAACGGCGAGACATCCGCGGCATATGCGGTGATGCGCACAAAGGTCGCCAATTCGATCGCTCAGCGCACAGGTGTGCCATCCGTGAAATTGGAGAAGGCGTGGTCGAAGACCACGCGACGTCATCAGGTCGCACTCATGACTGCGCTCACCCAGCTCGGAGTGAAATATCGACACGGCTCAGAGAGCCCGGGTAACGCAATCGATTGTTCGGGTCTTCTTTGGTATGCGTGGCGTGCAGCAGGCATCAAGATGCCGCGTTATTCAAAATCACAACTCGACAAGCGCAATCAGATCGAACAGGACGAAGCAAAAGCTGGTGACATCGTCGGTCGGCGTGTGCACGTACGCATGTATCTCGGAACGGACTTGTTGACTCTCGAAGCACCGTACGGAGGAGAGAAAGTCCGCCTTCGTGTCATGGGACCGAACTTGTTGCCGACCATGTCATGGGCTGACCCGACAAAGCTCGAAGATTGGCGAGTATGGGACTGGGAGGCACTCGCCGAACAGAAAGCAAGAGAGAAGGCAGCCGAGCGGGCCGGCACCGACGAATGACACATGGCGTC
>CAYMVM010000006.1:0-38111 GCA_964394175.1 uncultured Bifidobacterium sp. | reverse complement strand
GGCGTCGATACACGGTGTCGACGCACTCGTGAGTGGTCAGTGAATGGGGCCGTTCGTGGCTCGCAGGCTCTGTGCCACCCGGCCGGTTCTTCGCGCGATGATCTCAGCACAGATGCTGATGGCCGTTTCTTCCGGAGTACGAGAGCCGAGGTCAAGGCCGATCGGTGACATCAATCGCTCGAGATCGGCAGGCTCAGTGACGCCTGCTTCGGCCAGGCGTTCGAGGCGTTTGGCATGCGTTTTTCGACTTCCCATCACCCCGATGTAACCGACTGAGGTGTCGAGCGCACCGACAATTGCTGGCACGTCGAATTTCGGGTCATGCGTGAGGATGCACACTGCATCACGTGGTCCGAGCAACGAACCATGTTCCGTGAACATGGGTGTCGGCCATGTGACGATGACCTCGTCGGCCATCGGGAATCGGCGTCGCGTGGCGAATATCTCGCGTGCATCACACACCGTCACGTGATAGCCGAGAACTTTGGCGACGCGGGCAAGTGCTGCAGTGAAGTCGACAGCACCGAAGATCCACATGCGCGGTGGTGGAGAGAAACTCTCGATGAACACTTTCACCGTCGCGGTGTCGACGAGGTCTTCGGGCGTCGACTGACCTTCTGGTCCGTAATGGCGCACTCCGGTGCGACCCGCCTCGAGCTCGCCGGCGACATCACGCGCGACGACGCGGTCAAGTTCAGGGTGACCGAGGCTTCCTTCGATGGTGAAGGGTGTGTCCTTGTCGTCGTGCGGTCGCACGAGCATGCTCGATCCGGTGTGTGGTCCATCGATGATGGTCGCGAGTGCGACCGGAAGATTCTTCCGGATGCTCGTTGCGAGGCTGGCGTACACACTCATGCGTTCATCACCAGTCGACTGGCTGGATGAAGAGGTGAATGATCCCACCACACGTGAGTCCGACGGCGAAGGCCTCGTCATCGGAGTAACCGAAGGTGACGACTCGAGGCTGGGTCTCGCCGTTCAAGATGGCGAGGGCTTCAGAGACGACAGCCCCTTCGACGCATCCGCCCGACACAGACCCCACCACTTCACCGTCCTCGTTCACAGCCATCGCGGCACCTGCCTCTCGCGGGCCGGAACCTTCGATGTCGACGACACGCGCCAGTGCGACACGTTTCCCCGAGTCTCTCCATCGGTCGAGTTCATCGAGGATGTCACGCATGGCTGATGACTTTCGTGAGTGTGTCCAAAGAATCGAGGGAGTGTCCCTCGACGAAGTCATCAACATAGGGCAGAGCGGCAGCCATTCCTCGAGCGAGTGGGGCATAGCCGGGTGTGACTTTCAGAGGGTTCACCCACACGATGCGATGGGCGACGCGTCGGAGGCGTTGCATCTGCTCGGCAAGCACGTCGGGGCTGCCACGGTCCCAACCGTCCGACAACACCACGACGACGGCACCGCGAGCCATGCCACGGGTGCCCCAACGATCGTTGAACTGTCGAAGCGTCTCACCGAGACGCGTTCCACCACTCCAGTCAGCGACTGAGTCTGATGCGCGACGGAGTGCGATGTCAGGGTCTCGAGAGTTCAACTCACGTGTGATGCGTGTGAGTCGAGTACCGAGGGTGAACGCTTCGACTCGTTGGCGGCCCACCACTGCGGCGTGCACGAAGCGAACAAGTGCCCGGGCATAAGGTTCCATCGAGCCGCTGACATCGAGCAGCAACACGATGCGGCGTGGACGTTCATCGGGCGAGGTGAAGCGACGCCGAATGAGCTCGCCGTCTGACGCGAACGAAGCTCGCAGTGTTCTCCGTACGTCAGTACGACGTGCGGCCCGACGCGTCGGCGCGTGTCGAAGTGACTGTCGATACGGCCCGACCAACTTGAGCGAGCCCATCAACCGACGGGCGATGTCGAGTTCGTCGTCAGAGTACGCGGCGAAGTCTTTGTTGTGCAGTGTCTCGACACCAGAGAAACGCACTGTGATGGTGGGATCCTCAGACGGCGTCGCGGTGCCGTCGTTGCTTGCGTCTTCATTATCGAGAACGATGCTGATCTTCAGCTGTTCGTCATCATCGAGAAATTCAGGAGTCTCGCGATGATCCCAGAAGACCGCAAAAGCCCGGTCGTATACGGGGATGTCTTCTGGACGACGTACGAGCGACGTGCGACCTGCCCAATACACGTTCTCGCGTCGATCGATTCCGAGACGCTCGAGAGCGGAGATGAAAGTGAGCACCGAGTCAAGTGGTGCGTCAAGGCCAGATTGGCGTAGCAGGCGCGTGAAGACGACCGCCATACGGTCGGGGCCCGAGCGCATTTCGAAGAACGAAGTGGCGCCGGTGGTGTTGGTCGACATCGTCGTCAGCCGTGGAGAAGTCCGCGGTCGAATGCTTGCTTGACAATCGCAGCGATGCCATGTTCACGCAGGCGGTCATGGTCTTCCTTGTACTTCAGAACCGTACCGAGCGTCGCTTCGACGACTGATTCGTCGAGAACCGATGTTCCAAGACGACCAAGAGCTGTGGCCCAGTCGATGGTTTCGGCGATTCCTGGTGGCTTGTACAAGTTCATTCCGCGCAACGATTCGACTGCCGCAGCGACCTGTGAGGCGAGTGCGCTGTCAACTGAAGGCACTTTGGCGCGGACAATATCGACTTCGCGCTCGAAGGTGGGATGTTCGACCCAGTGGTAGAGACAACGGCGTTTCAGGGCGTCGTGTACGTCACGTGTGCGGTTCGATGTGAGCACGACGATCGGAGGGTTCTTGGCGACGTAGGTGCCGATCTCTGGAACGGTCACTTGGAAATCGGAGAGAACTTCGAGCAAATAGGCCTCGAACTCGTCGTCTGCTCGGTCGATCTCGTCGATGAGAAGCACCGGTGGAGTGCTCGACTCGTCTGTGATGGCTCGCAGGATCGCACGCTTCACCAGAAATCGTTCGCTGTACAACTGGTTCTCGAGCGCAGTCGTTCCGGCTTCGCGCGCCTCACCACTTGCCTCGGCGGCACGAAGATGCAGCAACTGTCGCGAGTAGTCCCAGTCGTACACGGCTTGGGCCATGTCGATGCCTTCGTAGCACTGAAGGCGAATGAGCGGCGCACCGCGCCACCGTGCGATGGTTTTCGCAAGTTCGGTCTTGCCCACGCCGGCTTCACCTTCGAGAAACAATGGTCGACCGAGTGACAATGACAGATACACCGCAGTGGTGACGCCGTCGTCGGGAAGGTAACCGTGAGCCTGCAGGCCGGCGCGCACCGAGTCGACACTCAGGGTGTTCGTGGTCGCGGACTCGTCAGGCACGCCCCACAGCGTAGGGGTGCGGCGTGATGGATACATTTGCCGAGTGGACTTAGGTATCGCCGGACGCACCGCGGCTGTCGCAGCAGCCTCAGCGGGCCTTGGCCTGGCATCTGCGAGAGCATTGATCGAGGCTGGCGTGACGGTCGCCATATGCGGTCGAGATGAAGAGCGCATCACGTCGGCTGCACGCGCCCTCGGCGAGCGTGCAATTGCGTTGGTATGCGACGTCGACACACAGTCTGGTGGTCGCATGTTCGTGGAACAGGCCATCAATCGGCTCGGGCATGTCGACATCTTGGTCACGAATGGCGGCGGTCCGCCTGCAGGCACATTCGCGTCGACGGCACCAGCGGAGTATGCAAAAGCGCTCGAGAAGAACTTGTTGTCGGTCGTCGGCATGTGCGACGCGGCGCTTCCCGGTATGCAAGAACGCAAGTGGGGTCGAGTCGTCGCGATCACATCAAGTGCAGTTCGTCAACCGATACCGAATCTCATCTTGTCGAACACGGCACGTGCGGGTGTCACCGGTTTCTTGAAGACTGTCGCTCGCGAAGTCGCGCAACACGGCATCACTGTGAACACCGTGCAACCAGGTATCCATGCCACCGATCGCATCTTGCAGCTGTACGGAGCACACGCAGAGCCGTCAGCGCTCGGCATCCCCGCAGGTGCACTCGGTGATCCCGCAGATTTCGGCCAAGTCGTCGCGTTCTTTTGCAGCGAACACGCGAAGTTCGTCACGGGAGCGAACCTGCAGGTCGACGGTGGCGCATACGCCGGCCTCATCTGAGGTCGTCTCGTCACACGTACTCACCGCTCTTTCGACGCCGACCTCGATGTCGACGTAAGGTGCCGTCATGATTCATCACGTCGTTTTGTTCTCCTGGAAGGCACCAATGACGCCAGACGCGGTCGCCGCCGTCGGTCGTGCACTCGATGACATGGTGGCGACGATGCCGTATGTGCGGTCGTACCACCACGGCGTCGATGCCGGCCTGAAAGATGGCGGTAACGCCGACTACGGAATCGTCGCCACGTTCGACGACGCAGAGGGCTGGCGCAAGTACGACACTGACGATGTGCACAACAAAGTTCGTGCCGAAGTGTTCGCTCCGATCGTTGGCGCCCGCACGGTCATCCAGTTCAGTTCGTGACGCGGGGGCGACGTTCCCACCAGTCAGCAGCGCGCCACGCGACGAAGACGAGCACGAAACCGGCGAGTGCATCGACCACGTAGTGCTCACCGAAGTACACCAAGGCGAGCATCATGCCGATGGGGTGCAGGAGAAGTGCACTGCGAGTCCACCACGAACGGCCCGGAAAGAACCACAAGACCACCAACAACGCCGTCGCCGCGTGCAGCGACGGCATGGCGGCGACCGGGTTCAACACCGCAACCCCGCGGTCAAAAGTCTTGGAGACGGTGTCGAGATGCAACTCTGACCAACCGCGTCCGGTGATGCGGTCGATCTTTTCGATGTACCCGTTTTTTGCCGCCATCCACGGTGGTGCGGCGGGATAAGCGATGTAGCCGACCACGCCACCGATGAGCATGAGACCGAGTCGACGCACATACAACACCCATCGATCACGTCCGCGCCAGCGCAAGAACACGGCGAGAGCGACCGGAAAAACGAAATGAGTCATGTAGATGATCGAGCCGAGAACGTCGTACCACTTGATGTCGCCGCGCACATAGAAACGTTCCTGCATCCACACATTCGGATCGACGCCGAAGAACAAAAGCCTGTCTGCGTCACGTGGACCTGAGAAGTTGACAGGGATTCCCAGTTGATCGGCGATTCCGCGGCTGTAGTCGTAGAACATGTAGATGCCGAACACGACGGCCCAGTCACGGAACGATTGTCTGACTTCTTCCCGTGGTCGTCCGATGGCCCCGCACATGAATGCGGCGAGGATCCACGACAGCACAGCGAGACGATCGACAGGAATGCCGAACTGTTTGGCGCTCCAGACGAAGACGAGACAGTACGTGACGAGCACGCCTCGCCGATGACGTTGCCAACGGTCGACTGTCTCCGCCATGTCGACGGTGTTGTGCGTCGTCAGCGGGATGATTGTTCGAGTGCGCGTCGCACCAATACCGATGCCAGGTGGCGTCGATAGTCGGCAGAAGCGTTCATGTCGTCCTGCGGTTCAGCTTCGCTCGATGCGAGACGAGCAGCGTCTTCCACGGATGCGCCCTGTGCGATGGCTTGATTCACTGATGAAGCGAGAATCGGTGTCGATCCCATGTTCACGAGAGCAACACCAGCGTTCGCACCCTTGCGCCATGCAGCGACACCGACGATGGCCCAGTCTTGGGCGCGTCGGTTGAACTTCTGGAACGACCAACCGGCCCCGTCCATTTTCGGTACACGCACTTCGGTCAGCATCTCGTCGGCAGCAAGTGCTGACTCGAGAAACCCCTTGTAGAAGTCGCTGGCGGCAATCTCGCGGGTGCCGTTCGGGCCTTGAGCGACGTAGGTCGCACCGAGCGCGAGTGTCGTGGCTGGCAGGTCAGAGGCCGGGTCGGCGTGAGCGATCGAGCCGCCGAGTGTGCCGCGATGGCGGACCTGTGGGTCACCCACATGGCTGGCGGCATGCGACAGCAATGGGACATGTTGTTGGAGGAGCGACGAACGCTCGAGTTCCGTGTGACGAGTGAGCGCACCGATCGCGATGTGATCGCCGGCATCACGGATGTACGAGAGGTCATTGACTCGAGCGATGTCGACCAACACGGCCGGTTGGGCGAGTCGCAACTTCATGAGGGGAAGCAATGAGTGTCCACCTGCGAGGAATTTCGCATCGTCGCCGTGCTGGCTGACGATGGAGATCGCCTCGGCGGCAGAACTCGCGCGCTTGTAATCGAACGGTGCAGGAATCATTGGTCGTCCCTCAGCTCTTCGCCGCGGCGAGCACGGACTTCACGATGTTGTGGTAACCGGTGCAACGGCAGAGGTTGCCCTCGAGACCGATTCGCACGTCTTCCTCGCTCGGCGAGGGGTTCTCTTTCAAGATGCTGATCGCCGCCATGACCATTCCGGGCGTGCAGTAGCCGCACTGGAGTCCGTGGTTCTCCATGAAGGCTTTCTGCATCGGGTGCATCTCGCCACCTTGCGCAAGACCTTCGATGGTGACGACTTCACAGCCGTCGGCCTGCACCGCGAGCATCGTGCAGCTCTTCACGGATTCACCGTTCACATGCACCGTGCATGCACCACAGCTGGACGTGTCGCATCCGATGTTCGTGCCGGTGAGGCCGAGATGCTCTCGGACATACTGAACCAAGAGTGTGCGTGGTTCGACGTCACCGTCGCGGCTCACGCCGTTCACTTTCATGGAGACTTTCATGGTCTGCTCACTTCCTTCCGTGCAGTGCTTCCCATACACGCATGGGCGTGCACGGCATGTCGATGTGTCGAATTCCGAGGTGGGAGAGTGCGTCGACGACCGCTGATTGAACAGCAGGTGTGGAACCGATTGTGCCGGACTCACCGATGCCCTTCACGCCGAGTGGGTTGACGAACGTCGGGGTCTCCATGTGGACGACTTGGATGTCGGGCATTTCTGCAGCCGAGATGAAGGCGTAGTCCGCGAGATTTGAGGTGACAGGGTTTCCGTCAGCGTCATAACGCACTTCTTCGAGAAGTGCTTGAGCGGCACCTTGTGCGACACCACCGTGGATCTGGCCGTCGAGAAGGAGCGGGTTCAGCACTTTTCCGGCGTCATCGCACGCGATCTGCTTGATCAGAGAAACCTTGCCGGTCTCGGTGTCGACTTCGACGACAGACACATGCGCACCGAACGGGAATGTCGCACCAGAGACACTGTGCATCTCTTCGTGCTTCAATCCACCGTCGGCTTTCGCGGCGACGGCGAGTTCGGCCCAGGTCTTTGCGACAGCGGGAGTACCTGCCACGTGGAATGCTCCGCGATCTCGATCGAGCACGATGTCTTCTTCGTTGGCTTCGAGCAGTCGAGCGGCCACAGACTTGGCCTTGTCGACCACCTGTCCGGCGACTTTGAACACTGCGACGCCACCTTGCTGGAGAGAGCGCGAACCCATGGTTCCGCCGCCTGACGGCACGAGGTCAGTGTCGCCCCACACCAATTCGATGTTCTCCATCGGGATGCCCGTCTGCTCACTGGTGAGCATCGACCATGCTGTTGCGTGGCCCTGGCCATGAGGTGACGTTCCGGTGTAGACGATGGCGCGGCCGTCATCGGTGATCTCGACCTTTGCGGTCTCGCCCATCGGTGGCACACCACCGGTGATCTCGACATATACCGAGACTCCGATTCCGAGTTGCTTCACGTCGCCAGACGAGCGTCGACGGGCCTGTTCTGCGCGCAGTTCCTTGTAGTTGGCTGCGTCCAAAGCCTTGTCGAGGGCGACCTCATAGTCACCGACGTCGTAAGTCTGACCGATGACGGTGGTGTGTGGTTCGTCGAACTTCGGAATGAGATTCTTACGACGCACTTCTGCGGCGTCCATTCCGATTTCTGCTGCGAACAAATCCATCGCACGTTCGATTGCCGCAGTCGCTTCAGGGCGACCTGCTCCGCGATATGCGACGACGGGAGTCGTGTTCGTGATGACCGAGGTCGTACGACACTCGATCTTCGGAATGGCGTACACGCCCGACGACATGGGACGGGTCATGAACGGCGCGAGAATCGCACCCATGTCGAACCATGCACCGCAGTCCTGCAGGACGTGCATCTGGTACGCGGTCACGTGGCCGTCACGAGTTCCGCCGATGGTGAGATATTGCACCTGCGCACGACCATGGCCAAGAGCCATCATCGACTCGCTGCGTGTCTCGCGCCAGCGCAATGGCTTGCCAACTTCTTTGGACAGTCGACCGAGCAGTTGCTCTTCGGGGTACGAGCCGATCTTCGCACCGAAACCACCACCGACGTCGGGGGTGATCACTCGCACTTGTGATGCATCGAGCCCGTTGGCAGCAGCGATGGAGTCGCGTGCCCCTTGCGCGTGTTGTGTGGACAGCCACTGGTACAGGCGGCCATCGACCCAGGCGACTGCGGCTCCGCGAACTTCGAGCGGGCACGGAGCAACGCGCTGATTGAGGACGCGCTGCTTCACGACCACTTCGCACCCTTCGAAGAATGCATCACCGGTGTTGTCCGGCATGCCGAGAGCAGTGGTGTCGAAAACGGCATTGCTACCGCATGACTCATAGATGTGTGTCGAGCTCGTGAGTGCTTGCTCGAGATCGGTGAGCGCCTCGAGAATGTCGTAGTCGACGATCACCATTTCGGCAGCGTCTTCACCTTGCTCGCGCGTTTCGCTGATGATGGCGACGATGGGTTCGCCGACATAACGGACCTTGTCCATCGCGAGTGCTGAACGAGCAACCATCGGGTTGAAGGTGGCCGGCTGGGGAGTGAGGCCAAGATCAGCACCGGTAAACACCGCGACGATTCCTGGCATTGACGCGGCATCGCTCGTGTCGATCGACAAGATCTTTCCGTGTGCGACAGTGCTGCGCGCGTAGGTGACGTGCAATGCGCCGGCGAGAAGCGACTCGTCAAGCAGGTCGTCGACGTACTTGCCTCCGACCGTGAGAAATTTCGGGTCCTCTTTACGAAGAACCCGGTTTCCAAGAATGCTTCCACCCACGAGGACCCCCGATCGAGACACAGTCGTTGCCTAGGTGCGACTTTGTGTACCGCGAGACTAGCGAGGCGGCGACGGGGGTGGTTAAGCCGGGGTACCGATCGCTGTTATTGACCCAAATGCCTTCGTGAAAGGCTGAATATCAGGGTTGCAAGCCGCCGAGGGGCCCGCCATGGCGTGCCGTTTCGACGATGCGCACGGACATGATGTTGCTCACCATTGAGTAGGGCCACGACGACGGCAATGTGGTCGGCAACTCAGGCATCTGCAACAGGTTCACGCGACGTTCGCCGGGGTACACATAACCAAGTTCCGACCGCGCGGCTGCGATTACACCGGCAGGTGTTTGTAACGCATCGATCTCATCCTGAAGTTGTTCGTTGGCGTCGGCCAGCGCCTCGAACTCAGCTGTGCGCTGGGCAATTGCTTCATGTTGTTTGAAATAGTCACGCATGGGGAACACGAAGAACGCAGCTGCGACGGCAAGGACCACCAGAGAGGCGAACGACCATGCGAGTACACGAAGTGGTCGACTCTTGATGAGGCGGTTCTCGGCCGGGGTGCGGCGAGCGAGGCCCTCGGTCATGGCGCGCGTGAGGTCGCGCGTGGCGTCGCGGATGTCGCGGCGTTGGGACTTCTTCGGCGGCGTCATGGTTCCACGCGCGGTCGAGCGCGCGCGGGAAGAAGAGGTCGTGGGGCGACGGGCGGTCACGCCTCAATTGTGGCGCAGACGCTGTGGATAAACACGTACGCGAACATCTGTTCGTGGACGCGCATCAGTCAAAGAGGCGGCGTCAGCGCAGTGGGGCTAGTGCGGCGCGACCGCGGAAGCGCGCTGCGTCTCCGAGGCGGTCCTCGATACGCAACAACTGGTTGTACTTCGCCACACGATCACTTCGTGCAGGTGCACCGGTCTTGATTTGTCCGCAATTCGTGGCGACAGCGAGGTCCGCAATGGTCGCATCTTCCGTCTCGCCACTGCGGTGACTCATCACGCTGCTGTACGAGTGTCGTGTCGCCATCTCGACGGTGTCGAGCGTCTCGGTGAGAGTGCCGATTTGGTTGACCTTCACCAACACGCTGTTCGCGACATTCCGTTCGATGCCCATTGACAGACGACGTGCGTTTGTCACGAACAAGTCGTCGCCAACCAGCTGAATGCGCGAGCCGAGGGCGGCCGACAACTTGCTCCATCCGTCCCAGTCGTCTTCGGCCATGCCATCTTCGATGCTGACAATCGGATACTTGTCGACGATCGTGACCCACCACGCGACCATCTCGTCGGCATTGAGGGTCTTTCCTTCGCCGGACAGGTGATACTTGCCACCCTTGAATAACTCGCTCATCGCGGGGTCGAGCGCGATGGCAATGTCAGTACCTGGTGCGTATCCGGCACGTTCGATTGCTTCGACGAGTACCGCGATGGCAGCTTCGTTCGAGTCAAGATTCGGAGCAAATCCACCTTCGTCACCCACGGCAGTGGCAAGACCGCGATCATGCAGGACCTTCTTCAACGTGTGGTACGTCTCGACTCCCCAGCGCAGAGCTTCTCGGAAACTTGGCGCACCGACGGGCATGATCATGAACTCTTGGAGGTCGACGTTGTTGTCTGCGTGTGCACCACCGTTGATGACATTCATCATCGGGACGGGCAACACATGGGCGTGTGGACCTCCGAGTGCGCGGAAGAGGGGAAGTTCAAGTTCGGCAGCAGCGGCATGGGCGACTGCAAGGCTCGTTCCGAGCATCGCGTTGGCACCGAGCCGTGACTTGTTGTCTGTGCCGTCGAGGTCGATGAGGGCGGTGTCGATGAGACGTTGCTCGGTGGCGTCCATACCGATGATCGCCTTGGCAATCGATGAGTTCACGTTCTCGACAGCTCGCGTGACACCTTTTCCGAGATAGCGGGAACCGCCGTCACGCAACTCGACGGCCTCGTGCTCACCTGTCGATGCACCAGACGGGACGATGGCGCGGCCGATGGCACCACTGTCAAGCATGACCTCGACTTCGACGGTGGGATTTCCGCGGGAATCGAGGACCTCACGCCCGACGACTTCGACGATTTCACTCATGCCATCACGCTAGTGACAACTCGCCTCAGTCACTCTCTTTGGCTGATGCCCACAGGCGGTCAAGTTCCTCTAGCGACATCGCGTCGATGGAGGAGCCCTGGGCTCGCGCTGCGCTCTCGACATGTTCGACGCGTCGACGGAACTTCTGTACTGCGCCACGAAGCGCGGACTCTGGGTCGATGTCCAGATGGCGGGCGACATTCACGACGGCAAAGAACAGATCGCCGATTTCGGCGAAGGTCGCCTCGGGGTCACGGTGCTGCACCGCAGCGACCTCTCGGGCTTCTTCGGCCACCTTGTCGAGGGCCCCGTCGACATGTGGCCAGTCGAACCCGGCACGTGATGCTCGTTGCTGCACCTTCAGTGCAAATGAGAGCGAAGGAGCGGCCTCGACGACACCATCGAACATGCCAGTTCGGTGCGGTTTTTCTTCGGCTTTCAGCTGCTCCCAATTCTTCAACACATCGTCAGTGCCGCTCACGCTGGTGTCGGCGAACACATGTGGATGTCGACGCACGAGTTTGTCGTGCACTCGTCGTGCGACGTCCGCCATCGAGAAGCGACCTTCTTGTTCGGCGATGACGGCATGAAATTCGATCTGGTACAAAAGGTCGCCAAGTTCCTCGATCAGTTCGTCGTCGCTGTCGCTGTCACCTTCACGTAGAGCATTGATCGCATCGACGACTTCGTAGGTCTCTTCGAGGAGATACGTGACGAGTGATCGATGGGTCTGTTCTTTGTCCCACGGGCATTGCTCGCGAAGAGTGCGTGCGAGTTGATGGAAGCGGACCAAGTCATGTCCGGCCGAGGCACCGAGACCTGGCACCCACAGACAGGTGAGATGGTCGGCTTCAGTCACTCGATCGATGTCTGACCAGGTGGTGTGCACGACGCGCTCGTCGGGGAGACCGAGATGGTGCAGGATCGCGACTGGAGCGTCGTCGACATCGTCAATGGACAACTTGATGTCAGAGAGGACCCAATTCGCATGGGTGTGTGCGACCAACATCGGTCCTGAATACCCGGCACTTGCTGCAGCAAAGTCATGACCATCGATGAGTCGAACTCCGCGTTCGACCGGATCGATGCCGAGCGCGCGCCATGCATCGTCAAGAAACGAGATTGCGGGCTCGATGTGGCAGTCGACGTCGTCGCGTTCGAGCAGATTGCGCACGGTTCGCTCGAGTACGAGTGGCGACCCGGGTACCGCAAAAAGAATTTCGCCATGGGTGTGCGCTTCGTCGACGAGTCGATTTGTGATCGCCAAGTACACCTCTTCGAAGGTGTCAGCAGAGTCGTATACGTGGTCGAACGATTCGGCCCCACCAGGGGCGTCAATCACCAGATGTGCCGACGGATGTCGCGACGTTCGAATGAAACGTCGTGGCGTGCGCGAGATCAGATCAAGCGTGCCGGTTGTGACGCGCGCAGGATCGCCAGGTCCGAGACCGACGATGACGATTCGAGCCACGTTGTGTCGCGTCGTGGGTCACTGCACGGCAGATTTTGCCGTGCTCCAAGACCCGAACTGTGAGTTGACCCAGACGTCCGAGCTGGCGAGATAGCCGATGGCGAGGAGACTCGTCGAGTTCTCGTTGAGGCGTTTCATCACTGCGTCGCCGACCTCTGCCCATGGACGGTGGACGATGACGTGGTAGCCGAACTGTGTGCGCACCGGTCCGATGAACATGCCCGAATGACCCGGAATCGCGGCATCCATGAAGTCAGCATCGAACTGCTCTTGCAACGAGGGAAGATTGAAACACGTGTCTTCGCCTTCATCGAGTTTGCCACCCGACTCTTTCGCAGCGGGTTCGGTGGACGTCGCTTTGGCTATCTCGGTGAAGTCCCCGCCGTCCTCGAGATCAGCGATGACTTTCGTCGCGACATCAAGCGACTCGACAAGTACGTGACTTAGGCACATCACGCCAGTGAGGGCCGGTTGCTTTTCATACAACGCTTTCACCGTTTCCTCGGAAGGAACCTTCACGCGTTCGAACGCGTATTGAAGTGAGTTCAACTCGAGGGACGTGGACTTCAACAACTCTGACCAGCTGTCAACAGCCCCCTCGGGAATTGATGCGAGCGCCTTCTGACGGTCTTCGTCGGTGACTGAATCGTCGATGGTGGTCAGGAATTGTGCGGCCGCACGTCCACGAATGAGCGAGTTCAGCACGCTGCGAGCGTCGTCACCAGACAAGAGACCATTCGCATCGGGAGTGATCTGACCAGCCGAGATGAGGTCCTCGGTGAGCTGCTCGTAGTCGTCGAGCGGAAATGACGTGCCATTCACTCTGAATGCATCGCTCGACTTCTCGATCGTCGAGCATCCAGTGAGGGCGGTGCCTGCCACGAGCGCGACAGCGATGAGGGAAAGTCGACGGGGGAGTTTTCGTTGCACGGTCACAAGAAATGACCCTACTCGTCGTCGGGCTCGAATAGCTCGCTGATGACCGTGTGAAGGTGCTCTAGGAGTGGCTTGTTCTTCGGACTTTGCAACACCAATTGTCGCGAAGACTCGCGATACACGGCCCCAGGAGCGATGCGGCGCAACACCAAAGTCTGCGATGCACGCAACGTCACGGGTGCGAGGCGAATTTCTCGACGCGTCGCGGTCACTTCTCTCAAATCAAGACGGTGACACGCGGCACGCAGTTCTGCGACACCAAGCAGGTTCTCGGCCGGTGGTGGAAGTGGTCCGAAGCGGTCGAGCCATTCGGTGCGAATGTCCGCGACTTGCACACGTGTCGTGACATCGGCCAGACGTCTGTAGGCCTCGAGTCGCAACTCTTCACTCGGGGCGTAGTCATCCGGAAGGAACGCATCGACAGGCAAGTCCACGACCACGTCGACCTGCTCGACGACGGGTTCACCCTTCATTTCTGCCACGGCTTCTGTGACCAACTGGCAGTACAAGTCATATCCGACCGCTGCGATGTGTCCACTCTGCGCCTCGCCGAGCAAGTTGCCGGCTCCGCGTATCTCCAAGTCGCGCATTGCGATGCGAAAGCCACTGCCAAGTTCCGTCGACTCGCCGATGGTGCGGAGTCGTTCGTATGCATCTTCACTCAGTCGCTTGTCTCGAGGATGGAACAAGTAGGCATACGCGCGTTGTCCGCCGCGACCGACTCGTCCTCGCAACTGATGCAACTGTCCGAGTCCGAGAAGGTCGGCACGTTCGACGACGAGCGTGTTGACAGTGGGCATGTCGATGCCACTTTCGATGATGGTCGTGCACACCAACACGTCGTGTCGACCTTCCCAGAAATCGACGACGACTTTCTCAAGCTGCGACTCATCCATCTGTCCGTGGGCAACGACGATGCGCGCCTCGGGAACCAGGTCGCGCAGTTGTTGTGCACGATCTTCGATGGACTGCACCCGGTTGTGTACCCAGAACACCTGTCCTTGTCGCAACAACTCTCGTCGTATGGCCTCTGTGGCCACCGCCTCGCTGTCCTCTCCGACATAAGTGAGGATCGGTTGGCGATCGGCGGGCGGCGTCTGGAGAAGCGACAAGTCGCGAATGCCGACGAGGCTCATCTCGAGTGTGCGCGGGATAGGTGTCGCTGACATGGTGAGCACATCGACGTTCGTGCGCAATCGCTTCATCGCTTCTTTGTGCTGCACACCGAATCGTTGTTCCTCGTCGACGACCAGCAATCCGAGGTTCTTGAAGGTCACTCCTTCTTGCAGCAAGCGGTGCGTGCCGATCACGCAGTCGACCTCACCGGTCTTCAAGCCCTCCAGCACTTTTCGTGCTTCGGTGTTCGAGAGGAAGCGAGACAGCATCTCGACACGAATGGGGTAACCGGCGAAACGTTCGGAGAAGGTGTTGGCATGTTGAGATGCGAGAAGCGTGGTGGGCACCAACACGGCAACTTGTCGGCCGCCCTGGATTGCTTTGAATGCGGCACGCACGGCCACTTCGGTCTTGCCGAAACCGACGTCACCGCAGATGAGGCGATCCATCGGCACCGTCCGCTCCATGTCGGCTTTCACCTCGTCGATTGCGCGCATCTGGTCGGGAGTCTCGACGAACGGAAAGGCTGATTCCATCTCGTTCTGCCACGGCGTGTCCTCGGCGAACGCGTGTCCCTCTGCGGTGACTCGGCGTTGATAGAGGACGACGAGCTCTTGTGCCACTTCGCGAACTGCGCTTCGCACTCGTGACTTCGCCCGGGCGAAGTCGCTACCACCCATTCGATTGAGAGTCGGAGTCTCACCACCCACGTACTGCCGGAGTGCACCGATGTGGTCGGTGGGCACGTACAACTTGTCGCCACCTTTGTATGCCAGCAAGAGATAGTCGCGTTCGACACCACCGATGGAACGTTTCACCATTCCCTCGTACTGCGCGACTCCATGGTGTTGGTGCACCACATAGCCACCCGGCTGCAGGTCTTCGAACACCGACACTGCATTCGCGCGAGACGTGCGTGAGGCACGACGGGTGCGTCGACGGCCGCTCAGGTCTGATTCGGCGATGACTGCGATGCGGGACTCTTGCAAGATGAAACCTCGCGAGAGCGGAGCCACGATCACGTTGCCTGCGGAACCACGCAGCGTTCCGTCGGTGCGTAGATCGAACTGCAGACCGTTTTCCGCGAGCAGATCGGCCAGTCGCGTCGCAGAGGCATCGGTCTCGGCAGCGACGACCATCGTCCATTTCTGCGACAGCAATTCCTTTGCGCGCGTGAAGACCGGTGTCGGGTCGTGAATGATCGGACCCCATCCACCGGAGGCCACCGTCGGTGTCTCTGGCGCATCTGCCGTGTTCAGCACCGTGAGTGATGCGCTGTCTGATTCGAGGGACAACAAGCGATCGGGGTTCGTGTGCAGACGAGGGAATTCGACACTCGCATCTCGTGCCCACGAGGTGGCGAGTGCGCGCGCAAGATCATCTTCTTCGGCAAGCAAGTCGCGAGCCCGGTCGGCCATGTTCTTCGGGTCAAGAAGCACGACGAGTGCATCATCGCCGATGACATCGGTGACGAGGCGGTCGTTGGTGGTGAGCCATGGAAGCCAACTCTCCATTCCATCGAAGATCTGACCTTCAGACAGACGTTCCCATTGCTCGCGGCCCCACGGTTCGTCGGCGACAAGTCGGCTCGCACGTTCGCGAAGTTCGTCATCGGGCATCAACTCACGCGCCGGAAAGACGGTCACATCGTCGACGTCATTAATCGAACGCTGGTCATTCACGTCGAAGATCGTGAGACGGTCGACCTCGTCGCCCCACGTGTCGATGCGTACCGGCGCATCGGACGTGCTGGGGAAGATGTCGACGATGGCGCCACGGCGAGCGAATTCACCGCGGTGTTCGACGAGAGTCTCGCGTCGATATCCGAAGTGCACGAGAGTCGTGCACAGTTCGTCGATGTCGACGCGGCCCTTGACAGCCACGCGAATCGGTTCCACGACGTCGGCATTCGGCGCGAGTTTCTGCAGCAGTGAGCGCACACTTGCCACAACGATGCGAGGTCGGTCGACATCCTGTCGAAGTCGCCACACGACTTCCATACGTCGACCCATCGTCTCGACAGCAGGGCTCACTCGTTCGAAAGGCAATGTCTCCCATGCGGGGAACAGGCACACTGCATCGTTCGGCATGAATGCTCGAAGATCCTCGTGGAGTTGCTCAGCGATGGGGCCGGTCGGGACGGCGACAATGATTGGCGCTCGCCGTGTCGACGCTGCGAGAGCCGCAAGAACGATGGGTCGCGCCGATTCGGCGACAGCGACACGAGCATTCTTCTTGCCGGCAATGTGGGCAAGGGCTGGCTCGTTGAGTGCGAGATGAACGAGATCGAGCAGGCTCATGCGGGTTTGGCGTTGTAGGCCGTCATGGCCGCCAGTGTCCCGTCGCGAAGAATCGCCTCGACCGCGTCTGCTGCGCGCACCACGCATTCATCGAGCAATTGTCGCTCGGCGGCTGGGATGCGTGACAGCACATGGTCGGCGCCAACTTCTTTCGAGCGAGGTTTGCCAACACCGATGCGCACGCGAACGTAGTCATCAGATTTGAGATGAGCCGAGATGGACCGCAGACCGTTGTGGCCCGCAAGGCCACCACCGACCTTCACGCGTAAGGCGCCAGGTTCGAGGTCGAGCTCGTCATGGACGACGATGAGACGTGCGAGGTCGTAGATCTTGTATTTCTTGCACAGCGGACCGACCGCTTCGCCGGAGTCGTTCATGTACGTCGTCGGGACGGCGAGGACGACAGAGGTTCCCGCAAGTGACGTCTCAGCGATCTGTGCATGCTGCTTGCCGAGTTTCAGGCGTGAACCACATCGTTCGGCGAGCAACTCGACTGCTTCTTGGCCGACATTGTGACGAGTGCGGGCGTAACGCTTACCCGGGTTACCGAGTCCCACCACGAGAGTTCGTTCGATGTCAACCATGGTCAGGACTTTCCTGAGAGCGGGCCCCGCACATCGTGGGGGAGATCAGGTCGACTGGGTCAGGATGACGCGCCGCCGGCATCGGCCGGTGCAGCGGCTGCAGCTTCGCCTTCGGCTGGGGCAGCAGATGTCGGTGTGTCTTGACGCAGCGTGAGGACGGTGACAACCGGCATGTCGGGGTCACCGACAGCAACGACACCAGTGGGCAACACGACATCTTCAAGACGAATGACGTCGTTGGTGTGCATGTTCGTGATGTCGATGACGATTTCATTCGGCAAGTTCGCCGGAGTCGTGCGCAAGTCGATGGTGTCGACTGCGGCGTCGACGAGTCCGCCGTCGGCAACGACTGCCTTTGCGGTACCGGTGAGACGCACGGGAACCGACACGGTGATTTCTTCACTCATGTCGATTTGCAGGAAGTCGATGTGAGCGACGGTGCGACGCACGGGGTGACGCTGCAGCTCTTTCACGATCGCCGGATACACGGTTCCGTCGACGTTCAATTCGAGAATGGTGTTCACACCAGCGGGGCCACTCAAGGCAATTCGCAGGTCACGGCGTGCGACCGACACGGACAACGGTGACATGCCGTGGCCGTAGAGGACACCGGGAATCTGTTCTTGGGCGCGCAGGCGACGAGCATTGGCGCTGCCAGTGGCACGACCGGCCTTGGCGAGGAGAGAAGCTGTATTGGACACGGCTGACGAGTCTACCCAGGTACTTCAGAGACCCCACCGGGGCCCGGCTCGCCGCACAAGAGCGGGTGAGGGCTGTTAGGCCTGGTTTTCGCCGCCGAAGAGCTCGCTGACGCTAGTCTCGTCGAACACTGCGGCGAGGGCATCGGCGATGATCTTGGCGACGGACAGTACTTCCAACTTGTCGAACAACTTGCCGTTTTCGATGGGCAACGTGTTGGTGAGCACCACGCGCTCGATGGGGGATGCCTTCAAGCGGTCGATGGCGGGACCCGAGAGGACGCCATGAGTGGCCATCGCCCACACTTCCTTCGCGCCTCGTTCCAGCAGCAACTCGGCTGCAGACACGATGGTGCCGCCGGTGTCGATCATGTCGTCGGTGAGGATGCACTGTCGACCGTCGACGTCACCGATGACTTCTTTGGCGATGGCGACGTTCGCACTGCCCTTCGGACGTCGCTTGTTGATGAATGCGACGTCTGCATTGCGATCGGACAGGTGCTGTGCGAATCGTTCTGCAACTTTCACGCGACCCGCATCTGGCGACACGATGACGACGTCGTTGTCCGCATGCTTGCGGACGTATTCCTCGAGTACTGGCAATGCAGTGAGGTGGTCGACTGGGCCGGAGAAGAAACCCTGAATCTGTCCGCTGTGTAAGTCGATCGACACCATGCGAGTGGCACCGGCAGCTTTGAACATGTCGGACAACAACCGCGCGGTGATCGGCTCGCGGCCTTCGGCCTTGCGGTCTTGACGTGCGTATCCGTAGAACGGACACACCGCGGTGATGCGCTTCGCACTCGCACGTTGTGCTGCGTCGATCATGATCAGCTGTTCCATGATCGAGTCGTTGATGGAATGACCGTTCGTCGTGTAGTGGCTCTGCATGACAAACACGTCACCACCGCGAATGCTGTCGGCGAATCGTGGGCGAATTTCGCCGTTGGCGAATTCCACGATGTTCGCGTCGCCCACTTCGATGCCGAGGTGAGCCGCCACTTCGTTGGCGAGGGCGGGGTGTGTGCGTCCGGAGAAAAGTGACAGTCGCTTGGTGGTGACTCGTTCAAGCGGCTTCGATGTCATGCAGTTCCAGTGTAGAACGCGCCGGTCCGCGCGCCCGCAGCGACGCTGCTGCCGGCCTCGAGCGATGCGAAGGGACCGACGACAGCATCGGCACCGATTTCGGCTTCGCGCGCGACGGTGTTCTCGACGACGGCACGAGGTCCGACGACACAGTCGACGAGTCGGGTCTGTGGTCCGATGTCGCACCCGTCGCCGATGGTGGTGTCACCTTGCAGCAGCACGCCCGGAAAGAGTGTGACGTCGCGCCCGATGGTGACTGTCACGTCGATGAATGTCTGGCGCGGGTCGAGCATGGTGACGCCGTTCAGCAGCCACATCTTGTTGGTGCGAGCGCGCAGTTCGCGCTCAGCGAGAGCCAACTGCCAACGGTCGTTCACTCCGGCGGTCTCGGCCGCAGGCGCTTCGACGCCGGCGACTCGGTGGCCCATCGATGCCAACACCTCGACCGCATCGGTGAGGTAGTACTCGGACTGGGAGTTGTTGTTCGAGATGCGGCGGAGCGCGGGCCCGAGAAGGTCACGCCGGAAGGCGTAGATGCCAGTGTTGATTTCGTCAATCGCGATCTCTTCCTCTTTTGCGTCGCGTTGCTCGACGATGCGCATGACACGGCCGTCCTTGGCGCGCACGATGCGTCCGTAACCGGTCGGGTCGTCCATGCGAGCGGTGAGTACAGTCGCGGCACTTCCCGTGGACTCGTGGGTCTGCACAAGTTGAGCGATGGTGTGACGCTCGAGAAGTGGTGTGTCTCCGGGAAGAACGATCACGGTCGATGTGTCATCCATGTCGCTTCCGTCGCCGTCGAATGAGGACAATCCGACAACAGTCGCATCTCCGGTTCCTCGTTGAACTGCTTGCTCGACGAACGACACTCCGGCCCATGCGGGTGCTTCCTCCTGCACCTTTTTCGTGACTCGCTCGGCGTTGTGACCGACGACCACGACCGTGCGTTCGATGGGAAGTCCCTCGAGGGAATGGATGACATGCATCACCATCGGTCGACCGCAGATGAGGTGAAGAGGTTTGGGTCGCTCTGACCTCATTCGCGTGCCTTCACCAGCCGCGAGAACGATCGCCGAAATCGCTGCAGAACTCGTCATGCAAAGGTTCTAGCAAGAAACCGTTGGTTCCGGGGAGAGGACTCGAACCCCTATCAACGGGACCAAAACCCGCTGTCCTGCCATTTGAACGACCCCGGAAGGGAAGGGTGCAAATGCACGCCTTCGTCACTAGACGGTATCTGATTTTCGCAAAACCGCGTCTGCGCCTGTAGGTTCGTCGCCGGTATGGGATCGCTGGTCAAGAAACGTCGGAAGCGGATGCGCAAGAAGAAGCACAAGAAGATGCTTCGTCGCACCCGCCATCAACGGCGCAAGTAGAACTCAGCCCGTTCGGGCGCGAGTGAACACCACGCGACAATCCGGCATCGCCGAGACAAGTTCGCGGTGGTGTCCTTCGACGAACCATGTCGAGCCTGACCCGGCGAGGATTGGTGGCGTTTTCACCACTTCCGCGATGCGATCTCTCACTGCGCTCAACCCTGGGACTGCGTGCAGGGCGGCCGGCTCGAGGTCATTTCCTGAGTCAGCGTGTGGTCCGCCAAGTGCATCCCATGCGGCGTACACCACCGGCGTCGATGCATGAATCGGGGGAAGCACGAGCGTGACATCAAGGTCCTGCTCGGGCAATGGCTCGACGATCTCGCCGATACCGCGCACGCGTGCTCGTCCGCCGACCATGCAAAACGGAATGTCGGCGCCGAGCCGTGAAACGGCAGCCACATCGGTGAAGCCTGCCCAGCGCAGAACGGCAGCGGCATCGGTGGACCCGCCACCCAGACCACCACCGTGGGGAATGTTCTTCGTGATGCGCACGTGCGCGCGCATGCCGGCAACTTTCAGTGCTCTGGCGACCAAGTTTGTGTCGTCCGTCGGCACTCCGTCACAGAATTCGCCGTCGACAGCGATGCCGTCATCGCCAGAGGTGATCGTGATGTCATCGGCCAGATCGAGCGAAATCATCTCTGCATCGATGAGGTGGTAGCCGTCGTCGCGCACCCCGGTGATGCGCAGTGACAGCGTCAACTTCGCGTGTGCTTTCAACGTGCTCATCGCCCCTCACCGGTCAAATGGACTGTCTTGCACAACGTGATCCAGTCATGAACCGTGAGGTTCTCGGCGCGTGCCGTCGGGGCGATGCCAGCCTTTTCGAATTGCGCTGCATCGACGGTGCCCGCGAGCGCACCGCGCAACATCTTTCGGCGTTTGGCGAACCCTTGCCGAACAAGTGCGAACAATGTCGCGGGGTCGACGTCGTCATCGAGCAACTCGTCGCGACGGACGATGTCGACCAATGCGGAGTCGACTTTGGGGCGCGGCAGGAAGACTGTCGGTGGAACGATTCCAACAATCGACCCGCGTGCCCAGAACGCAACCTTGACGCTGAGTGCTCCGTACGCGTCTGTGTCTGCGGCTGCCACCAGACGATCGCCGACTTCCTTCTGCACCATCACGAAGATGTGTCTCACCGCGGGGACCATGTCGAGCACGTCGGCGACGAGCGGTGTGGCGACGTTGTAGGGAAGGTTCGCGACGAGATGCCAGTTCGTGTGGTCACCGAGGAGTGACGTCCAGTCGAGGTTCATTGCATCGGCATGAACGACGCGCACATTGTCATGTGCTGCGACATTGTGGGTGAGTAGGGGAACGAGTGAAGCATCGACTTCGATAGCCACGATGTTTGCGCCGGTCTCGGCGAGAGCGAGTGTGAGCGAACCGAGACCTGCGCCGATCTCGATGACGTGGTCTCCTGGGCCGACTCCTGACAGTTTGGCGATGCGTCGAACGGTGTTCGCATCGACGACGAAGTTCTGGCCGAGTGCGCGCCTAGGTGAAAGTCCGGCGTCACGCAATTGGTCGGAGGCGTGTGCGCGAGTGAGCGTCACCAGGTCATCTCGACTGGTAAGGGAGCATCGATCAATTCGGCGATCTTTTCGAACACCTGCATGTTGAGCACGATGTCAGAGCCACCGGGCAGATAGCCGATGTTGATGTTCGTGCAATCGGTCTTCAGCCCGTTGTTCACGTTTCGCACGGTGATGACGGCGCCGAGGGGTGCGACGTTCGTGGCACAGCCGGTTTGGGCTGATTCGGGGAATCGTTTGAACGTGGCGTTGCCCTTGGCACTCGATGCTGATTGATCCGCGGGATACGCGATGCGGTTCTTGTCGGTGACGCCGACGCTCTCAGGTCCCTCGAGATTTGCAGGAGCATCAGCGGTGGCGTCAGCACCGATACCGACGGCAATCGTCGTGGTCGTCGCGTCGATCGTGGTGGTCGTGGGCGCAGTGTCGGAGCGACCTTGTGCCATCCACATGAGGGGCAACACGAGGGCGGTGATGACGCCCACGAACGTGAGGCGGTTGCGGTCGATGCGAGACAAATTCACGATGATGATGACGCTAGGAAGCCATGCGCGGAAACGCAAGGAGGGTGGCCCTTGTGCTGCTCTCCGACAGTGATTCGGCACTGATACCGCGCATGTCGGCGATCGCACGACCGACCACCGCAACGTATGCAGGTTCATTGGGGCGCCCACGATGTGGCACAGGAGCCAAGTACGGGGCGTCGGTTTCGATGATCAGGCGATCGGCTGGACACATCAAAGCTGCGTCCCTCGTCGGCTGGGCATTTTTGAACGTGACCACACCACTGAACGACAAGAACGCCCCGCGGTCGAGGCACTTGCGTGCTTCATCGGGTCCGCCGGTGAAGCAGTGAATGACGGTCTGTGGCGGCATGCCTTCGGCGTCGAGTACGTCGAATGTGTCGTCCCATGCTTCGCGCGTGTGAATGACGAGCGTGAGGTCGTGCGCCTTTGCGAGTGCGATCTGTCGTGCGAACACATCGCGTTGGACATCGCGTGGTGAGTTGTCGTAGTGGAAATCGAGACCACATTCACCGACGGCCACGACCCGCGGCGATGACATCAGGTCTTCGATGGTGTCGACACCGATGTGCGCGTCGTGTGGGTGCAACCCGACGGTCGCCCATGTGTCGTCGCGGCGTGACGCAATTTCGATTGCTTGAAGACTCGTCTCGCGGTCCGTCCCGATGACGACGAAACCCCGTACACCTGCTTCGCGAGCGGCATTGAGTGCATCATCGGCACTGTGTTCCATTCGCTCGTCGAACACATGGCAATGCGAGTCGATCCAGGTTGTGTCGTGCATGTCGTGTTCCGTGTTCACGCCGTACGTCGGGGGAAAAGCGGATCACCTTTCGTGACCGTGGCTCCCGGTGTGTACTTGCCCCATTCGAGGGCATCGGGCACGCGCACGTCGGCGATGTCGCCTGTCATGCCGATGCGCGACCAAATCTCACGGGCGGTGTCGGGCATGGCCGGATACACGAGGATGGTGACGATACGGAGTGCTTCAAGCGCATCACCCATGACCGCGTCGACACCAGCGCCGGGTTCTGACTTCCACGGCTCGTGCTGCTCGAGATGTGCGTTCGTCGCGCGGATGAGTTGCCATGTGGCTTCGAGTGCGCGACTTGGTTGCACGCGGTTCCATTGTTCGACTGTGTCAGCCACGGCCTGTCGCGCAATCGGCGCGAGTGCGCTGTCGGGCGACGGCGACGTCCCGCGACCGTCACATTTCTTGCCCACGACAGTGGCGACACGTGCGGCAAGGTTGCCGAGATTGTTCGCCAAGTCAGAGTTGTACCGAGCGATGAGTCCTTCGTAGGTGAAATCACCATCGTTTCCGTACGCGGTGTCTGCGAGCACGTAGTAACGGAAACCATCGAGGCCGATTTCGTCGATGAGGTCCAGGGGATTCACGACGTTTCCTGACGTCTTGCTCATCTTTTCGCCACCGACCAACAACCAACCGCCCACGGCATATCCATTTGGTGGTTCGATGCCAGCGGACATGAGCATCGCCGGCCAGTAGATGCAATGGAATCGGATGATGTCTTTGCCGATGAGATGGCGGTCGACGGGCCACCAGCTCTTGAAGTTCGCATCGTCAGAGCCATAACCGATGGCGGTGATGTAGTTGGCGAGAGCATCGAACCACACATAGGCGACGTGGCTTTCGTCGAAGGGAAGTGGAATTCCCCACGTGAGCGTCTTTCGGCTGACGGAGAAGTCATGAAGCCCTTGCTTGATGAACGAGGTGACCTCGTTCAGGCGATGATCGGGCACGATGGCATCGGGATGCTTGGCATACCAGTCGAGAAGACGATCACCGAAGCGCGAGAGCCTGAAGAAGTAGTTCTCTTCTTCGACGTGCTCGACCGGTCGCTTGTGGATGGGGCAGTTCTCGCCATCGAGGTCATCGGCGGTGTAGTAGGCCTCGCATGCCACGCAGTACATGCCGCGGTACACGTCGAGCTCGATGTCGCCGGCGTCGTAGCAGGCCTGCAACAACTTCTGCACGCCGACTCTGTGACGTTGTTCGGTGGTGCGGATGAAGTCTGTGTTGGTGATGCCGAGTCGTTGCCACGCCTTCATGAAGAGCGGGGCGATGTCGTCTGCAAATTGTTGCGGAGGAATGCCGGCTGCGTCGGCAGCCTGTTGAATCTTGAGCCCGTGTTCGTCGGTGCCAGTCAGAAAGTGCACGTCGTCGCCGAGCAGGCGATGCCAGCGGGCGAGTGCATCACCGACGATCGTGGTGTACGCGTGCCCGAGATGGGGTTGGGCGTTGACGTAATAGATCGGTGTCGTCAAGTAGAAGCGACTCACACGTTGCAGGCTATTGGCACTGGAACGTGAAAGTCGGGCGCATTTTCATATGCTGACCACGTGCCATCTGAGTTTGACAAAGCCGTGTCGGTGACTGAACTTGGTGCGGGTTCGTACTCGACCCCTGTTCCTGACGGGTGGGACATCATGGGCAACGCAAACGGTGGATTTTTGCTCGCTCGAGTCGCCAAAGCGATGAGTGTCGCATCGGGGCGCAACGATCCGGTCAGCGTGACGATGCATTACCTCGCACCAGCACCGGCCTCTGATGAATACGTCACCGATGTCGACGTCGTGAAAGCAGGACGCACATTGTCCACCGTCTCTGCAGCGCTTCGCCGTGGCGACACGAATGTCGCGAGAGCAATCGGATCGTTCGGAGACGTCGATGCACGACGTGAGCCGATCCACGTCACGATGTCTCCGCCCGACATTCCACCTGTCGACAAGTGCGTGGCCCGGCGTGACAACTCGCCCCTTGTCCCTGCACTTCAGAACAGGTTGACGACGTACCTGCATCCCGATGACGTCGGGTTCGCCACCGGAAACCCACCACGAGTGGCGCGAATGCGCGGATGGTTGGAATTCGCCGATGGCACACCAATGTCGACACTCGGTCTGTTGCTTGCTGCTGATGCGTTTCCACCGACGTTGTTCAATCTGTTCGGCATGCAAGGTTGGGTTCCCACGGTCGAATTGACAGTGCATGTCCGGGCGCAGCCATCACCTGGACCCGTTCAGTGCGTGTTCACCACGCACGTCGTGCAGGGCGCCATGCTCGAAGAAGACGGCCAGATCTGGGATTCAAGCGGCACCTGCGTGGCGCTCAGCAGACAAATCGCACTTGCGCCGCGCGTCAGTTGATGGAACGCCCTCGACGAACGCCGAGTGAATAAGCCAGCACCGCTATCGCAACTGCCGCGCTCGCAGCTGTGCTGCGGCGTACGACAGTTTTCGTTCGTTGCGAGAACACAACGACTGGCCAACCGCGTTCACGCGCGACGCGGGACAACGTCGCATCGGGGTTGACAGCGACCGGGTGTCCGACGATCTCAAGCATCGGCAAGTCACTGGACGAGTCTGAGTAACCCCACGACTTCTCGAGGTCGATGCCTTCGTTCTTTGCCAGATCCGTGATCGCGAGTGCCTTGCCGGCTCCGTAGCAGAACGGACCTGCAAGTCGACCGGTGTACACGCCATCGACGACTTCACTCACAGTTCCGATGCCACCAGTCATGTCGAGCGCGCGTGCGAGTGGCTCGACCAACTCGACAGGTGATGCGGACACGATGTAGGTGTCACGTCCTGCAGCATGGTGCTGTTCGATGAGGTTCCGCGCTTCAGGACGAATCATGCCGAGCAATTCAGGGAGAACAGCTTCGTTGAGCGACACCAAGTCCGACTGCTGGCGTCCCCCGACTGCCGACAGCATCTGGTCGCGAACTGCATCGGTCATTTCGTCCGTCGATCCCGACAGACGAAACTGAACTGCCTTCACTGCGTCACGGAGGAAGTCTTGCGTTGTGAGGTAACCGGCTTCACGTGCTGCGCGGGCGAACACGAAGGCTGACGCACCAGCGATGAGCGTGCGATCAAGGTCGAAGAACGCGGCGCGTCGAGTGCTTTCCATAGACCTAAGTCTTGCGCTTTTTTGTGCTGTTTGCACCTGGCTTATCTGTACTTGTAGCCAAGTCATACACACGCTTGCGCGAGACATTCAGCACCGTCGCGACTTCGTCCACGCTGTCGCGGGTGGAGAGGCCAAGATCACGACGGTCACTGAGTGCCCGCACGATGTCATCGTCGGAGACGTCGAGGGTCATTGAAGCCACGGCGTCAAGCACGAGCACGTATTCGCCGCGTGGTTCGGTCGATTGAACACGTGCGACCGCTTCGGCAAGAGTGCCGCGCCACAGCTCTTCGTGCATCTTGGTCAGCTCGCGAGTGAGGCAGACGCGACGTTCATCGCCGCACACCTCAGCCAGCTCGAGAAGCGTGCGCTCGATGCGATGTGGTGCTTCGTACAGCACGCACGTTCGGCGCTCGCGCGCGACTTCTGCCAGACGTTCACGGCGTTCGGCCCCCGTTCGGGGCAAGAAGCCCTCGAACACGAAGCGATCAGTGGGAAAGCCACTCACGATGACGGCTGCGATGAGCGCACTCGGCCCCGGTGCACTCCACACCGGCAGTGAACGTTCGATCATCGCGCGCACGAGGCGTTCGCCTGGGTCACTGATTGCCGGCGTGCCGGCGTCGGAGACGAGTGCGACGACCTGACCTGACGTGACGAGGTCAACCACTGTGTCGATGGCATCGTGCTCAGTGTGTTCGTTGACGACGATGAGCCGTTCGGGAGTCGCAGAAATCGCGGCGAGGAGTCGACCACTACGACGAGTGTCCTCGCAGCACACCACGTTCGCTGCTTGCAGCACCTCTCGTGCACGAATCGTCATGTCGCCCATGTTTCCGATGGGTGTCGCCACGAGCCAGAGCCCTGGGCTCACAACTTCAGTTTCCGCCATGACGGACTTCCACGATGTCGCCGAGGTTCAAGTTCCATCGCTCGAACGAACCTGACGCAGCTTCGATGACGCTTCTTGCTCGCCACACCGGTGCGGCGACACGCCATGGACGGAGGCGTTCGATGAACACCACTTGCCCTTCCTCGTCGAGATATGCGACGTCGATTGTCACGCGCATGAAGAGTGAGTGCACCCAGCGGCACTTCTGCAACACGAGTGGTTCGAAGGTGTCTTGCCCCATCAGTCCACGTCGTCGTTGCGCACGCGTGCGCGGACATTGTGCAGCGGCAAGCACGCGACCCGCACTCACCAGCCACACCGGCTCAGACATTGAATCGGATCTCCAGAACGTCACCGTCTTGCACTTCGTAGTCCTTGCCTTCGGCACGGATCTTGCCGACTTCCTTCGCTTTGTTCCAGCTGCCGATCTCCAGCAATTCGTCCCAGTGGATGACCTCGGCACGGATGAATCCGCGTTGCAGGTCGCTGTGAATCTTGCCCGCACACTCGGGGGCTTTGGATCCCGCGCGGAAGGTCCAGGCGCGTGATTCCTTGTCACCGGTTGTGAAGTACGTGCGAAGTCCGAGCAGGTGATAAGCGCTACGTACCATCTTGTAGAGAGCACCTTCACCGAGACCGAGTCCTTCGAGCATGTCGGCGCGATCGGCGTCGTCAAGCTGAGCCGCTTCTGCTTCGATCTGCACGCTCATGCCGAGCACCTCGACGTCGTGTTCGTGCGCAGAGCCAGGCGGCGCGAGTTCGGCCCGTACGCGCGCCTCGACGGCGGGAATCGATGCAAGGTCGTTTTCACCGACATTCACCACGGCAAGCACTCGTCGATTGGTAAGAAGAAAATGTGGCGCCAACATCTCGCGGTCGTCGGTGGACAGTCCGGCGCGATACAGGGGGAGTCCTTCAGCGAGAGCAGCGTGTGCGCGCTCGAGGGCTCCGACTTCTTCAGCAGCTGACTTGTCGACGCGTGCTTGTTTCTGCACGCGTGTGAGTCGTGCTTCGACGGTCTCCAAGTCGGCGAGCGCGAGTTCCAACTCGACGATGCGCAGATGTTCGAGCGGGTCGTCTGGCCCTGGCACGTCGGTGTCGACGAATGCGCGCAACACGAACACGATCGCATCGACCTCGCGAATGTTGGCGAGGAACTTGTTGCCAAGACCTTCACCTTTGCTTGCACCTTCGACGAGGCCGCCGATGTCGACCACCTGCACCGCAGCGTGCACTGTCTTTTGTGACGCCGACATCGCAGCAAGTGCCTCGAGTCGGCTGTCGGGCACCTTGGCCACGCCGATGTTCGGGTCCTTGGTGGCGAAGGCATACGGAGCAGCCAGGGCCCCACCCCCAGTCAAGGCGTTGTAGAGAGAGGACTTGCCCGCGTTGGGGAGGCCGACAAGGCCGAAGCGTTCCATGCGAAAAGTGACGCTACCTGTGGGCTTCGGAAGGACGAATTGTTACTATGTCCGTAGTGCAAATTCCCCCCGCCCGGCACGGGGCAGAAACGGAGCGACGATGAGCACCTTCGATCTCGACCTCTCCAAGTACGACCTTGGCTGGAGCGATGACGTCGAATACGCGTTCACCCCAAAAAAGGGACTGAATGATGGCGTCGTCGAACAGATTTCGTGGTGGAAGGGTGAACCGAAGTGGATGACTGACTTCCGTTTGCGCAGTCTCCGCATGTTCGATCGCAAGCCGATGGCACCGTGGTTCGCCGTCAACATGCCCGACATCGATTTCCAGGACATCTACTACTACTTGAAGCCAGCCACTGACCAAGTCGACGAGTGGGACGACCTGCCAGAGCAGATGAAGGCGACGTACGAGAAACTCGGCATTCCGGAAGCCGAGCGAAAGTATCTCGCCGGTGTCACCGCGCAATACGAATCTGAAGTGGTGTTCCACCGCAATCGCGAGGATCTCGAGAAACAGGGAATTCTGTTCTGCGACATGGACACCGCGTTGCGCGAGTATCCCGACCTCGTCAAGCAGTACTTCGGAACGGTCATCCCACCTGGTGACAACAAGTTCTCCGCCCTCAACACGTCGGTGTGGTCGGGTGGGTCGTTCATCTACGTGCCGCCGGGTGTCGAAGTCGAAATGCCACTGCAGGCGTACTTCCGCATCAACAGCGAGAACGCCGGTCAATTCGAACGAACGCTCATCATCGCTGACGAAGGTTCCAAGGTGCACTACATCGAAGGTTGTTCGGCACCGGTGTACACCAGTGATTCGCTGCACAGTGCGGTCGTCGAAATTGTGGTGAAGCCGAGTGCACGAGTCACGTACACCACCATCCAGAACTGGTCGCCGAACGTGTACAACCTGGTCACGAAGCGTGCACGAGTCGAGGCCGAGGGGCACATGGAGTGGATCGACGGCAACATCGGATCCAAGCTCACCATGAAGTACCCAAGCGTCTATCTGGTCGGCCCGAAGGCAACTGGCGAAGTGTTGTCAGTCGCGTATGCAGGTGCAGGTCAGCATCAGGACGCGGGCGCGAAGATGGTGCACGCAGCACCAGAGACCACGTCGAAGATCGTGTCAAAGTCGATCAGCAAGGACGGTGGCATCACCACCTACCGCGGATTGGTGCGTGTCGACGAAGGTGCGTACGGATGCAAGAGTCACGTGCAATGTGACGCTCTCATCCTTGACGAGGGCAGCGAGAGCCGCACGCTTCCGTACATGGAAGTGGGCGAGCGCGACGCCGAGATCGGTCATGAAGCGACTGTGTCGAAGATCGCCGACGAGCAGCTCTTCTATCTCATGAGTCGCGGCCTCTCTCAAGAGCAGGCCATGAGCATGGTCGTGAACGGGTTCATCGAGCCGGTGACGCGCACCTTGCCCATGGAATACGCAGTGGAATGGAGTCGCCTCATCGAACTTCAGATGGAGGGCTCCGTCGGCTGAGCCGCGGATGCAACGTCATGCCGATGCGCACAGAGTGCAAGCATTACGAAAGCCGCACGTACCCGAACGGCGATGCGGTGCGAAAGTGCAATCTCGACTTGGCTCCCGATGCGCCGTGGCGTTGCCCCGAGCCGTGTGACAAGTTCGAGCGCAGACTCGCCGATGTCGCATGGGTGCACGGAACGACGATCGCTCCACCCACACCTGCTGAGGTGCCGGGACTCGACGATGGAAGTGCTGCCGCAGTGCTCGATGCGGCCGAAGACATTGTGAATGCAATCGGGCGGCAAGTGCTCGAAGAATTCGAACGACCGACGAAACGTCGCTGGTGGCGACGAAAGAAATAGGTAGACACCCAATGACCCCCACCCCCGTCCTTCCCAGCGCCGAAGAAGAAATCTGGCGTTACAGCCGCATCGGCGAGCTCGACCTCTCGTCGTATTCGGCCGGATCGTTGCGTACCGAGACAATCGGTGCCGACGCGTTTCGTGGCGATGATCGCTCTGGTCTCGTCATGACAGACGATGCCGATGTCTTCGCACGCTTGAACCGCGAGAGCGGAACGTCACCAGTGACAATCGTTGTTCCACGCGGAAAAGTGGTTGACGGGGTGATCGAGATCGTGCATCACGTCGATGCCTCAGGCATCGTCGCATACCCACGACTTGTCATCGATGCGGGCGAGAACAGCGAGGTGACCGTCGTCGAGAAGTTCGAGTCTGCTGACGGCATCGCATCTTTGGTGTGCCCCGTGGTAGAAGTGCGCGCAGCGCAAGCGGCGCGAGTCACGTACGTGTCCATCAACGCACTCGGCCGCGACACCTGGAAGATCGCACACCAGCAAGCGCTCGCCATGCGCGACGCGACGACGCGACTCTTCACGATCGCCCTCGGTGGTGACTACGCGCGTGTGCAGACCACGTCCACACTCGCCGAGCAAGGCGCAAACTCACAGCAAGTCGCTTTGTATTTCGCCGACGGCTCACAGATGCACGACTTCCGCACCACCCAGGTGCATGCGGCTCCGCGTACACATTCTGACTTGTTGTTCAAAGGCGCTGTTCGTGACGATGCGCGCAGCGTGTACACCGGCCTCATCCACATCAAGGAGAACGCGAAGGGCTCTGAGGCATTCCAGACCAATCGCAACCTGACACTCAGCGAAGGTGCGTGGGCCGAGAGTGTGCCGAACCTCAACATCGAGACGAACGACGTGAAATGCAGTCACGCGTCAACAGTCGGACCAATCGACGAAGACCAGCGTTTTTATCTCGAGAGCCGCGGCATTCCGCCAACGATTGCAGAACGACTGGTGGTTCTCGGGTTCTTCAACGAGGTCATCGACAGGCTTCCTGTAGCCACTGGTGTCGTCGACCTGCGAGATGCTGTCTCGCGCAAACTGCTCGGAACCGGAGCCACGTCATGAGCACTGTCACTGTGTGCGCACTCTCTGACATCGCTCCAGGTGCGTCGAAGCGCGTGATGGTCGGGTCGACACCTGTCGTGGTGGTACGTATCGACGATTCTGTGTACGCACTTCACGACAAGTGCAGTCACGCCGACGTGGCGTTGTCAGACGGAGAGGTCGATTGCGACCTGAAGACCATTGAGTGCATTCGTCATGGAAGCAGGTTCGAGCTCGAGACAGGTCGCCCGGACACCCTCCCCGCGACACAGCCAGTTCGAGTGTTCACCGCGAGAGTGGTCGACGGTCAGGTCGTCATCGACGATGCAGAAAAAACGACGAAGGACGCACGATGAGCACACTTGAAATTCGCGGATTGCACGCCGAAGTGGCAGGCAAAGAGATTCTTCGTGGAGTCGATCTCACGGTGTCATCTGGAGAGGTGCATGCGGTGATGGGGCCGAACGGCGCCGGAAAGTCGACTTTGTCGGCGGTCATCATGGGCAAGCCGGGTTACAAGGTCACGTCCGGTTCAGTGACTCTCGACGGAAACGACATCTTGGCGTTGTCCACGTGGGAGCGGGCAATTGCCGGTCTCCACCTTGTCATGCAGTATCCGACTGAAGTACCAGGAGTACAGGTAGCCGACGTGTTGTCTGAGGCATTGGCAAGCCGCGGGCGTGACACCAAGGACATGGCCGCCGTCATCTCGCGTGAAGCTGCGCGCATCAATTTCGACGAAGACCTCGTGCGACGTGCAGTGAATGTTGATCTCTCTGGTGGCGAGAAGAAGCGGAACGAGACCATGCAATTGGCTGTGTTGAAGCCAAAGATCGCGATTCTCGATGAGCTCGACTCAGGCCTCGACATTGACGCACTGCGTGACTGTGCGAGGAGGGTGGAAGATGCCACCAACGAAGATGGCCTCGGCGCGCTCGTCATCACTCACTATGTGCGATTGCTCGAAGAATTGAAGCCTGACCGCGTGCACATCCTTGCAAAAGGTCGCATCGTGAAATCTGGTGGCCCAGAGTTGGCTGATGTGCTTGAACGTGACGGGTACGCAGCCTTTGCTCCTGCTGACGCATGAACATCCCTGACCAGTGGGAGCTTCGTGGCGATGTGCTGTTTCGCACATTTCGCTTTGCTGACTTCACTGAAGCATTCGCCTTCATGACGAAGGTGGCAGCGTTGGCTGACGAGGCGGATCATCATCCCGACTGGAGCAACAGTTGGAACGTGGTGCACATCTCGCTCACGACGCACTCGGCTAGGTCAACGGTCACCGACCGTGATGTCTCGCTTGCTCAGGCGATCAATTCACTTCTTGACTGAACCTGCGAGCCACACCGACACCTCGTCGGCCGATGTGAGTGCCGTGATGTAGATGACGGTGAGTGGCGTGGGCAATTCATTACTCGGAGAGACATCAAGTCGCCCTCCGGCGTAGTGAACGAGCCATGAACCACCATCAGTTCTCGGCACGAACCCTTTCGCCCGCACCACACCCCGCGGTACAGAAGCGAACATGTTCGAGAGGGCGTCGGTGGAGGAGGGAGCAAGATGCGCGTCGACTACTGCATGCGGGTTGACGTGGTCACCAGTGATCGGTTTTTCCCCGCGTAGCGAGTTGATGATGTCATTTGCATGCGCGATTTGTTCAGTAGACGCGATGTCGGCCTTGCTGACGATGACGGCGTCTGAGCGCTGAATCTGGCGCTTCACGATGGACGACACGTACTTGTCAGTGGACAGTCGTGCGATGTCGGTGGCGTCGACCATGACGACTGTTCCTTCGTCGTGCAGCCCCGGGAGACTGCACATCGCTCGCATGCGATCGGGGAGCGCGACCCCGGAAGCCTCTATGACGACCAAGTCGAACGGTGGGTCGTTGTCGACCACTTGTCGCAGCGCATCGGCGAGATCGTCGCCCACTTCGCAGCATGCACAGCCATTCGCAAGATCCCACGTCGAACCATTCAAGTTGACGATGAGTCGTGAGTCGATGGCCAATGACCCGAAGTCGTTCACCATCACCGCGATGCGAAGTCCGTCGTTGTTGGCGAGCAGCGCATTCACATACGTCGTCTTTCCTGCACCCAAATAACCACCGACGATCATCGCAGGCGTCGAGAGGTGAGCGGCGCGATTCATGCTCTCCGACCATACCGATAGCGACCACGTGCTATCGCTCGGTACAGCCGGAGAGCATCAGGGGGATCAGTTGAAGCGCATTGCGCGAAGGCGGTCGATGCGGTCCTGGGTGTTCGGGTGCGTTGAGAACAAGCGGGCAACGTTCGGCCCCGATCCACGTGCATGCATCTCGGCAAGCGGATTGTGGATGTACGCCTGAGCCTGAGCGGGAGCCACGACCATGGGATGGCGCTGTGCCATCACTTCGATTCGCTCAAGGGCTCGAGCAAGCGGTTCACCATTGCGCAACAGCTCTGCTGCACCTCGGTCGGCCTCGAACTCACGTGACCGGCTGACCGCCATTTGAATGAGACTCGCGGCAAGCGGGGCGAGCATCGACACGAGCAGGATTGCGAACGGGTTGGGACGGTCTTCGTCGTCGCTCGAGCCCGCGAACATCGTTGCGAACATCGCCATCTGTGCGATTGAAGAGATTGCGGTGGCAATCGCAGCAGCCACGGAACCGATGAGAATGTCACGGTTCTTCACGTGCATCAGTTCGTGTGCCATGACGCCTTCGATCTCGTCGCGCGAAAGTGATTGCAGCAGGCCGGTGGTGGCGCAGACCACGGCTTTTTGTGGTCCACGTCCCGTGGCGAACGCATTTGGTTGGTCAGATGGTGAAATGGCGACGGTCGGCATGGGAAGTTGTGCGCGCATCGCCAAATCGCGGACCATTCCGTAGAACTCGGGATGATCTGATTCTGTGATGACCTGGGCATTTGCTGCGCGAAGTGCCAACTTGTCGCTGAACCAGTATGAGCCGCCGACCATGACGAGCGCCAGGACCAGGCCGATCATGACTGCACCGGAGCTTCCGCCACCGAGAAGTCCGGCGACCGCGACGATGAGGCCACCGAGGGCGGCCAGCAGCACAGTGGTTTTCATTGTGTTCTTAAACATGATTCCCCTTTCGCATCGTTGTACGGACAACGAACTTACGCATCTCTTCGACCCAGAGGATCGAGCTCGCAACCGCGACACACACGAGCCACTGAGCAAACGTGATGCCGGTGGTCTCAAAGAGTGACTGCATGAACCCGACATGAGTGACAGAGACTTGCAGCATGATGACCACGAGAAGTGACGACCAGAGCCACTTGTTGGTGAAAGTCGATCGTGAAAAGGTCGACTTGTCATCACTACGGGTGTTCAGAATGTTGAAGAACTGGAACAACACGAAAGTGTTGAACGCCATTGTTCCCCCAACAGTCGAGACGCCAGCTATCGGTGTCTCGCCTGGGGCCCATATCAACACGAGCAATGTTCCAGCCGCCATGGTCACCGCTGCCAGTCCAACAGCTGTCCAACGCGGCTTAGTGAGGATGCGTTCGCTGAGTGGGCGAGGAGAGCGTTTCATGATGTCGTCGTCACCCGGATCGACGCCGAGCGCCATCGCAGGTGGGCCGTCCATGATGATGTTGACCCACAGAATCGCAATGGCGGTGAAGGGCTTACGTCCTGCGATGTTGAATGCTGAAGCAAGCAGGAAGATGGTTGCGAATCCGAGTGTCGTGCTCAGTTGGAAACGCACAAACTTCACGATGTTGTCGTAGAGAACCCTGCCTTCTTTCACTGCGCGGATGATGGTGGCGAAGTTGTCGTCTGTCAGCACCATCGTGGATGCTTCCTTCGTCACTTCGGTGCCAGTGATACCCATTGCGACGCCCATGTCAGCTTTTTTCAGCGCCGGTGCATCATTCACGCCGTCTCCTGTCATCGCCACAACACGGCCTTTGCGCTGAAGTGCGCTCACGAGACGGATCTTGTGTTCTGGTGCGACTCGTGCAAACACTGCGATGTCGTCGATGCGGCGGTCGAGCTCGTCGTCATCCATGTGATCGAGGTCTGCGCCAGTTACCGCCTGGCCGCCACCGTGCGATGTGAGACCGAGTTCGCGACCAATCGCAGCCGCCGTGACCGCGTGGTCACCGGTGATCATCTTCACGTCGATTCCGGCACTACGGGCCTCGCTGATTGCATCGCGGGCTTCCGGACGGGGTGGATCCATGATGCCGATGAGAGCGAGCAGAGTGAGGTCATGAACAAGTTCAGAAGGGTTTCCACCGTTGTCGACAAACTCATGCCAGTCCGCACTTGAGAACACGCGTTCCGCGACGGCCAGCACGCGCAGACCACGGTTGGCGAGAGTGTCATTGTGAGCCAAGAGGTCACTGTGCAGAGTCTTTATGTCCTCGGCTGCGCCACTCGCACCGATGGCGTGAGTTGCACGAGACATGAGCACATCTGGTGCACCTTTCACATACATGCGAATCATTGATTCGCCCCGGTCATTCGGGATCGAATGGAACGTGGCCATGTACTTGGTCGCCGAATCGAACGGAACCTCCGCGATACGTGGGTGCCGGTGCCGCACTCCGTTGACCGGAATGCCACCCTTTTCAGCAAGAACGACAAGTGCAAGTTCCGTCGGATCACCGATTGGTTCAGGCTCACCGTCCCCGTTAGTGCCAACGACAGCATCGCTGCACAACGCCATCGCGGTGAATGCGCTTGTGAGGGCGAACGGCTCATCATGATTGTGGCGTTCGATCCGTCCTTCAAATGAGTAGCCCTCACCCGTCACGGAGTGTTCACGATTCTGAATCACGAGCGTCCGAGCCGTCATCTGATTTAAGGTGAGAGTTCCGGTCTTGTCAGAACACACGACATTCGTGCAGCCGAGTGTCTCGACGCTGGCGAGCCTTTTGACGATGGCATTCTTCTTGGCCATTCGCGACACGCCGAGAGCGAGCGTCACTACTGTCACTGCAGGAAGTCCCTCGGGGATGGCTGCGACGGCAAGTGCGACTGCGGTCAGGAACAACTGTCCAAAGGAGTCACCGGACAACAGGCCGATGATGAACACGAGTGTGACGATTGCTCCGGCCAGAATCGCGAGGTGGTGAGCGAGGTCGTCAAGCTGTTTTTGAAGGGGAGTTCTCTCCACGTTCGTCGCACGTAAGAGCCCGGCAATTCGGCCAATCTCGGTATTCATGCCCGTTGCAGTAACGATGTACTCGCCGCGACCCCGCGTCACCGTGGTGTTTTTGTATGCCATGTTTGATCGATCACCGAGAGGCGCATCAACACGCGTCACGATGCTTGTGTTCTTCTCGGAAGGGTGGCTCTCTCCCGTCAGGGCAGATTCCTCGATCTCAAGGTTTGCTGCAAGAACAAGTCGACCGTCGGCTGGAATTCTGTCGCCAGCTTCCACGAGCACGATGTCGCCGGGAACGAGCTCAACTGTTGCGACTTCGACGGTACTGCCATTTCGCCGTACCTTCGCGTTGGTTGTCAACATCTTCCGCAAAGCTTCGAGCGATGCCTCCGCTCGATTTTCTTGGATGAACCCGATTGTTGCGTTTGCGATGACGACAATCAGGACGACGATCGGAGTCTTTAGCTCGCCAGACACCACGAAGCTGATGAGCGCTGCTGCAAGCAGAATGATGATGAGGAGGTCCTTGAATTGGGTGAGGTAACGCTTCCATGCAGGAACTCGCGGCGCCTCTGCGAGTTTGTTTTCACCGTGGCGTGATCGGCGCGCGACAACGTCTTCGTTTGAAAGACCGTTCGATACTGAAACGGCAAACTCGGCCGCAACCCCGTTCTCGTCGATGCAGTGGGGTGGCGAGGATGCTCGTTCTGTGACTGCGGCACGACTCATGATGGGGGTCTCCTTCGGGCTATGTGCTCCGAAGGTCTCTCCCGGCCCTTGAGCCTGCATCGCCGGACGAAATGTCGTATTGACGACGATGCGTTGAGTGGGATACTCCCCTTCACTCGTCAGGTTAGAGCGGGGAAGCGGTAGGAATCAACGTTTGCTGGCAAAAAGTGACTCCTATGCTGGTTGGTCATGCCACCCACTGATGAATCTTCATCGAATCAGCCGGACGGGCGTCATCCCAATGTGGAGCGAGTTGTCACCTATGCAGAGTCTGCAGGGTTGACACTTGAGGTACGACGATTTCCAGAAGGCACGAAAACCGCTCAGGATGCGGCTAATGCGATCGGTGTGTCTGTTGGACAAATCGTCAAGAGCTTGGTATTTGGTGTCGATGACGAGATCGTGATGGCACTCGTCAGTGGATCGAACCAGTTGGATGAAAAGAAGCTGGCTGCTGCTGCCGGTGGGAAGAA